>JABSSL010000086.1 GCA_013214355.1 Saprospiraceae bacterium
GCATCTTTTAAACAAGCCCTGCGTTGCTCGTCGGTCAAGTAGCTAAGGCTATTTTCCCTCCTCGCGCCTTGAGCTTACTTAAAATCTGCTCCCCATAATTCCAAATAACTTATGTTACAAAGTACTAAGGGTATAATGAAAACTAGGGCCGGATAATAATTAGCCGTTTAGTGGCTAAGGTCTTGCCCCTTTCATTTGACAAACTATAGAGATAGGTTCCTTTGCGTAGAGAAGAGATATCTATCTTCTCCGTTCGGAAACCATTGACATTGTATTTCTCTTTCCAAACCTCAACACCCAAGATATTGTAAATGCGCAGTGTGTAATCGCCTGGCTTCAGGTTTGAGAACTCAAATCTAACATTGACAATGGCAGGATTAGGAAAAGCGTAGACACCAGGTTTCAGAGCGTTTACATTCTGCACATTACTAATGACATCAGTTCCTTTAAACTCGACACGCACCGGATTCATCCCCTCCTGATCCATCGTAACTACAGCGATCGGTTCCTTAGCCTCATCGCTATAAAAATGGTAGGAAGTGATCGTACTTTCACCAAGGGCATTAGCCATTCCTAAGACCTCTTCTATATCTATCGCTTCTAGTACAATGTCTGTAATGTCTTGCCATCCAAAGAATCCAACTTTGGCATCTAGTCTTACATCTTGTTGGGTCGTCCGCTTTTCTCGCAAGACATCATACGTTCCACCTGGAATGGTCATAGATCCCCACGCATCAACTACATCTTCTCGAGAAAGACTATATCTCACCCGAAAGGAATCTGGTGTGATGGGTAGCGGATCGGTAATCTCATCAGGAAGGTCATCGGCAGAAAAGGCATAGGAAATGTTAGCTTCAGAGCTATGCTCATCTTCGTATTCGAGCGGCGCCCATCGTTCCACTAAAGGAGGACTATATTTAGGTAGAGCTTGTACGCCTAACCCTATAGGATCACTTCCACCAAAGCCCTGCAATTCAAAACGTGTAGCCGTCACATTGTAATAGGATTCCGCATTCTCTACCAGTTCTGCCAGCAGCTCTGAACTAGGATATTCATTGAAAAAATTGCCACTGGAACTATTGCGGTATATCGTCCGTCTCGAGAAAGGCGCCTGTAGAGTAGAAAAATCCCAAGTTTGATTAGGTCCCTCACTACCTACCTCTATTCCAGCCGGAAGATTATCGATAGCGATATAAATGGTGTCTCCATTTGTCGGGAAGTAATCGCTTGATATGCTAATCTGAGCAGTCAAGCTCCCACAAACACAGATCCAAATGAAAGTCAATAGTAAAGATTGCTTCATAGATGGCTTTTTTAAAAAGATGACTCTTAGGGCAGATTAGTTGCCTATCAAAAGGAACTTCTTAAGAAAGGGTAGGAGTAGGTAGACACACGATCGGCTACAAAATTATGGAATTTCGAGGAAAAGGGAAAGTAGGTTCTTTAATGTCAGAACACTTTGTTGTCAGATGTCAGACAACAGCCTTGTAGATTTTTTGGATTTACCATGTGCACTAAGTTTAGTTGATTATGTGATAAAGCAAGGCTTTGGGGTAAGAAGGTTAGTACGAAGACATGTGGCCAAACACTGCCAGATTGCTTATCTTTGTAGATATTAATAGTAGGTCATGATCAAAATTGGCAATGAAAATGAGTATTCAAATTAAACTTCCAGAGGGTTTAAAGATCAGTCCTTTTGAATTAAACATGCTTATTGCAGCTAAATTATTTGAAGAGGGATTGATCACTTCTGGGCAAGGTGCTGAAATGGTAGACTTATCTAAACAGGCATTTATAGAGTTGCTTGGTAAATATAGTGTTTCTGTCTTTCAATATGGGGCAGATGAGTTAGAAGAAGATATTAAGAATGCCTAAAAAGGTAGTCATATCGGATGCTAGTGCATTGATTGCGCTCGTTGATATTGGCGAGCTAGCATTATTGCAAAAGCTCTATGATCAAATATTTATCACAGATATTGTCCGTGAGGAAATACATGCCGACTTGCCTTCATGGATAATAGTTTCCAAAGAATATAACCTGAAACAGTTTCAAGTCCTTAAGCTAGAATTGGATGCGGGAGAGGCTAGCGCAATTGCCCTAGCTTTAGAGAGATCAGAAGCGATTATTATCTTGGATGAGAGTAAAGGTCGGTCAGTCGCAAAGAGGCTAGGTTTAAAAGTGACCGGAACTATTGGCATAATCATTAAAGCCAAAGACCTTGGCATAATTGAATCTGGTATGATTCTACTTCATAAACTTGAGAAACATGGCTTTTGGTTATCAGAAAGATTGAAGAGGCATGTTGCTGAAAGACTTGGAGAATAAGCTTGTGGAAGTTCTAATGGAATTAGCCAGGTTTCATATCTGTCAAAAAGACCTTAGACTATCTAAAAAGCCTGCAATTCCACCAACTTATGATACTCACCTTTACTTTGCAGTAATTCCTCGTGTGATCCTCTTTCCACAATTCGACCATCTTTCATGACTACAATCACATCGGCGTGTTGAATGGTGGAAAGTCGGTGGGCAATAGCAATGGAGGTGCGATTTTTCATCAATTCTACCAATGCCGCTTGAACTAGCTTTTCAGATTCAGAATCAAGAGCGGAGGTGGCCTCATCCAAAATGAGGATGGGTGGATTTTTTAGGATAGCTCGGGCAATGGTTAAGCGTTGGCGCTGGCCGCCACTTAGTTTGTTGCCTCGGTCGCCAATATTTGTTTGGTAGCCATGTTCGGTGGCTGTGATGAAATCGTGTGCATTGGCAATTTTGGCTGCTCGTTCCACGTCTTCCTGCGTCACTCCTTCCAAGCCAAAAACGATGTTGTTGTAGATCGTATCATTGAAGAGGATGGCTTCCTGAGAAACAATACCCATCATTTGACGTAAGTCGTCCAACTTCAAACGTCTAATATCAGTGCCATCTATGAAGATTCCACCCTCCTGTACATCATAGAATCTAGGGAGTAAGTCAACCAAGGTGGATTTACCCGCCCCGGATGGGCCAACCAAGGCAATGAGTTGCCCTTTGGGGATTTCTAAGTTGATGCCTTTGAGCACAGGGCCTTCTTCGTTTCGGTATTGAAATGTAACATCTCGATAGACGATGCCCTGATCTAGGCTTGAGATGGCCATGGCCTCTGGATGATCAGTGATTGTATTTTCGGCATCCAGTATGACCTCTACCCGCTGCATGGCGGCAATCCCTTTTTGTATATTGTAATAGGCCTTAGAGAAAGCCTTTGCGGGTTCAATAACACTGTAGAAGGCGAATATAAAGGTCAGGAAAGTGGCAGCTTCCATATCACCTGAGAATACCAAACGAGAACCAAACCATAGCAAGACCGAAACTACCAGGATGCCCAAAAATTCAGATAGGGGAGAGGAAAGGTCTCTCCGCCATAATAGCCGAGTCAAGGTGTGTCGGTAGCCATCGTTATCCACAGCAAATTTGGCTTGCTGATACCCCTCCGCATTAAAGCCTTTGATGATCCGGAGTCCAGACAAGGCTTCTTCTATGATAGAAACCAAGGAGCCTAACTTTTCTTGTACTCGGGTGGAGGTCTTTTTAAGTGCTCGACCAATTCCACCGATTACGAAAGCTGTAAATAATAGGAGTACAAATACAAATATGGTTAGGGTCGGACTAACGTAGATCATAAAACTCAAGGCACCAACGATGATTAATGGTTCCCTGAAAATGATCTGCAGCATATTCAGAATGCTCATCTCCACCTCCTGTACGTCTGCCGTAATCCTGGACATTAAGTCCCCCTTTCGCTCTTCTGAAAAATAAGACAGAGGAAGCGTCAGTACTTTATCAAATAATTCCTTTCGCAGGTCGCGGACAATACCATTGCGCGCTGGCGCCATAAAGAAAAGAGCTAGGTAGCGAAATAGGTTTTTGCAGAAAAAGGTGATTAAGATGGCGCTACATACAAAGACTAGGGCCTTTTCCTGGCCATCATTGATGATGTATTGGCTAAAGGTATAGTTGAACCAGTGTTGCAGATAACTCAAGCTGAGTGGCCCCTCAGGCGGTGTGCGCACAAGTTTGGTGGCGTCAAATAGGATTTCTAAAAATGGCTGCAATAGAGGAATAGCTACGACCGTAAAGACCGCGGTGAGAATGTTGCTGACTACATTGCCAGCAATCAGTGGTTTATAATTCCTCAGGTAAGATAGTAATCGCCAGAAGCTCTTCATAAATACAACGTATAATCAAAGTGGGGCAAAGTTATTATAATTCTGCACCTCACCACTGCAAAGACTATATTTCTCTGCTAAGCAACAGCTTGAAAACGCCTAAAGTTGAATCTATGGCTCTTTAGGTCCAGGCTAGATAGTAAGACATTGGTATAAAAGCCTACTGTGCTGATCTATGTTTTTGTAAAATTTGAGGGTGAAACAAGAATTTCAGGACCACAAAAGCAGCATGATGATGGAAAAACGAATACAACAATTAAGAAAGGAAAAAGGACTTTCTCAAGAAGCCTTAGCTGATCAAGCCGGCCTATCCATTCGGACGGTCCAACGAATTGAGGCAGGGGTGTCAAAACCGAGAGCATTTACCCTGAAGGCATTAGCTGAGGTACTACAGGTAGAATTGATGGAGCTATATGAACCAGAAAGAATAGATCCAGAAGAAAGGAAAGATTATAGACCCGTCAAATGGATGAACCTAAGTATCCTCGGTCAGCTGGTCCTCCCGCTCGCCAATATTGTATTGCCCTTCATTATCTGGAGAAAATGGAAAAAGGAGAAGCCGATATACACACTTGGCGCCCGTTTAATCAGCTTCCAGATCTGGTGGACACTCCTTAGCCTCCTAATCATCCTATCTGCTCCTTTACTTAGCCTGGCGATAAGTGGCCAGACCCAGGTCGGTCAGTTCCCGATGGTTGGTGCTTTATACTTTCTATTGGTTTTTGTCAATGTAGGATTGGGCTTGTATGTTGCCTCTGATCCGGAGGTTCGAGCGCCTCGCCTGTACCGACGTATTCCTGTCCTTTTCTAGATAGATTGTGCCAAATGTCGTAAAAATGTCGTGGCGGGAATACCGCTTTCCCGCTTATCTTGCCCCTATCAATTGTCCTGGGCCTGGGATGTGATTGCTCAGTTATGCTGACTAGAGTAGCGCATTTATTAATTTCTAAAATAGCTGACATGTTAATCGACATTTTGAGGCAACACCTCTGGCAGAGGTATTGTCCTAATCTTGTATTCCCTATCCTTAGCTATATCGGATGCATAATGGTATGTCTATTACCAACCCATTCATCCCTGGCACAACAAGATATCCCATTGACTATCTATAATCAGCGACTGGATACCTTTCCAGTTGAGAATGGCGAACAATTATTGGTAGAGGCTGGCCACCTGGGCGTTTTGGAAGACCGGGGGAAGGTAATGGGACGAAGAATCTCGATGGCTTATCGACGATTCAAATCAACTCATACTAGTCCTGGCTACCCCATTTTTATGTTAGCTGGAGGTCCTGGCTCCTCCTGGATTGCGTCTTTGCACAATGACGAACGCATGAAGGAGGTTCGCTTCTATCAGCAGTTTTCAGATGTGATTGTCTTTGATCAGCGAGGTGCGGGAGAGTCTATTCCAAATCTTGCTTGTGAAGGCCGAAAGCGAATTTCGTACGAAGCTCCCTTTTCATTCAACCTATTTCGTCCCGCTCTCTCCGAAATGGCAAAACAATGTCAGGAGAAATGGAAGAGGGAAGGAGTTGATTTATCTGCCTACAATACGGATGAGAATGCTGCGGATGTAAATGCTCTTCGTCATGCTCTAGGGTATGAAAAGATGATCTTGATCGGCGGGAGTTATGGATCTCATCTAGGTTTGCATGTGATGCGGCGTTTCCCAGATCGAGTAGATCGAGCCATATTTTATGGAGTGGAGGGCCCGGATCATACCTGGGATAAGCCAAGTGGTCTTTGGCGCACCTTAGGGCGAATTGCTAAGGCTGCGGAATCTTCGCCCTACTATGCGGGGAAAGTTCCAGAGGGAGGCTTACTGCAAGCACTACAGACCGTGATGAATCGCCTTGCCGTAAAGCCAGCCCAGTACACCTTGCAACGAAATGGGGAAACGCGAGAGATCATGATCACGAAACCCTTAGTGCAGGCCATCGCTGCTCATCGAGCGGGGAAACGCAGTCAGCCTGAGTTTTGGCCGGATCTCATCCTTGCCATGTATCAAGGAGACTATCAACTTCCAGCTATGGCTTCTATGGGCATGCGCTCTATGCCCGCCCCTCACGCCATGGCTAGATCTATGGACTTTGCATCGGGGATTAGTAAAACCAGAAGGGCGAACTTGGATAGTGATCCAGCTCAGCATTATTTGGGAGATATTAATTGGGATTATAGTCTATTGGAAGATCAATGGGAAGTAGCTGATTTGGGAGAGGAATTCCGATCAAGGGTAGATTCGGATATACCGACTTTATTGGTTCATGGTAGCTGGGATACCTCTACTCCATTGGACAATGCGCAGGAAGTCCTGGCGGGCTTGTCCAATGGCCAGCTTATAGAAGTGATAGGAGGTGGGCATGGGGCATTATACAACCTGTATGAACACTGGCCAGCCATTTATCCTCTGTTGGAAAAATTTGTGCAGGGAGTTAAAGTTTCTTTTCCCAAACAGGTAGAGCTTGGTCCTGTCCGTTTTCCCGATTTAAACAAAGGAGCTAATGCTCAACTGTGGGATGCAACTATGGCAGGAAACTTAGAAGGGGTGAAAGAGGCCTTAGTAGCTGGGGCAGATATAAATGCTTTAGATACCAGGAGGAGCAAGACGGGCAGACGCGCCATGAATTGGGCCGCCTATCAGAATCGCACAGCAATATTGGGTTTTTTAATTGAGCAGGGAGCTGAACTCAATCTGACAAATCGCAGTGGTTTTACTCCACTGCATCATGCAGTCGAAAATAGCGCGATGGAGGCTGTGAAGGTCTTATTGGAAGCCGGTGCAGATCGAATGATCGGCAATAAGCGAGGCGTTTTACCCATTGATACGGCGAGGAGACTTGGGCACAAAGACATCATTTACTTATTGGAAAACTAGCCAGATCAGCTAAAAACAAAAGCCGCAGCTTCCTAGAAACTGCGGCTTTCTATCCTTTACAGGCTATTTAGGCATCCTCATCACTTAGATCGAAATCATTGAGGAAACCCGTATGGAAATTCCCATCACGGAAACTTTGATCTTTCATTAGTCGCTTATGGAAAGGAACTGTAGTCTTTACACCCTCAATGATGAATTCATCTAGGGCTCTTTCCATTTTTGTAATACATTCCTCTCTGGTAGGGGCTCGACAGATCAATTTTGCGATCATGGAGTCGTAGTAGGGAGGGATGGTATATCCAGCGTACACATGCGTATCCACTCTCACACCATGGCCCTTGGAGCTATGGAAAGACTGGATTTTACCTGGGCTAGGACGGAATCCGTTGAATGGATCTTCGGCATTGATACGGCATTCGATGGCGTGAGCCGTGGGAAGGTAATTCCCTCCCGTGATCATGTCACCTGCTGCAATCTTGATCTGTTCCTTAATCAAGTCGTGATCAATAACCTCTTCCGTCACGGGGTGTTCTACTTGGATACGAGTATTCATTTCCATGAAGTAGAAGTTTCGGTATTTATCTACCAAGAACTCTACTGTACCTACCCCTTCATATTTGATCGCTTCGCCCGCCAGAACAGCAGCTTTTCCCATTTCTTCCCTCAGCTCCGGTGTCATGAAAGGAGAAGGGCATTCTTCTACCAATTTCTGGTGTCGGCGCTGGATGGAGCAATCTCTTTCGGAAAGGTGAACCACCTTGCCGTTTTGATCCCCTGCGATTTGGAACTCGATGTGCCTAGGTTCTTCGATGAATTTTTCAATATAGATTCCATCGTTTCCAAAGGCGGCCTTAGCTTCATTTCGCGCCATATCCCAGTTGGGTTCCAACTCTTCATCGTTCCAAACTACACGCATTCCTTTTCCACCGCCACCCGCAGTTGCTTTTAGGATAACGGGAAAACCCATATCCTTAGCTACCTTTTGGGCTTGCTTAATGTCTTTCACCAGGCCGTCAGAACCAGGAATTACAGGCACTCCTGCTTTAACCATGGTTTCTTTAGCGGTGATTTTATCCCCCATTTTCCGGATTTGATCCGGTGTGGGGCCAATGAATTTGATGCCATACTCTGCGCAGACTTCTGCAAAATCAGCATTCTCAGCTAGGAATCCATAACCTGGATGAATAGCATCAGCATTGGTAATTTCTACCGCAGCCATGATACGAGGAATACTGAGGTATGACTCATTGGATGAGGGAGGTCCGATACACACGGCCTCATCTGCGAATCTGACGTGGAGGCTTTCTCGGTCAGCGGTGGAGTACACAGCTACCGATTTGATCCCCATTTCCCGGCAGGTTCTTATAATCCGTAAGGCGATTTCGCCCCGGTTAGCAATTAGTATTTTTTCAAACATGGGCTAGCAGGCTAGTTTAACCATTAGGATCAACAAGGAAAAGTACCTGGTCGTATTCTACTGGAGAGGCGTCCTCTACCATCACTTTGACAATCTTTCCACTGACCTCAGATTCGATTTCATTGAAAAGTTTCATGGCTTCTACGATACAAACTACGGAACCAGATTCGATGGTGTCACCCACTTTTACATAAGCTGGCTTTTCCGGAGAAGCAGAACGATAGAAGGTACCCACCATAGGAGATTTAACCTCAAGGTAGTTAGCTGTACTTTCTTCTTTTTCAGCCTTTGCTGCTGTATCTGCTGCGGGAGCAGGAGCTGCTGCAGGAGCAGCAACAGGAGCTGCAGGAGCTGCCGCGATTGGTTGTACCTGTGGCATAGGCACTACCGCCGGCGCTTGAGCTTGAATGATAGGCGCTTGTCCCTTATTCCCTCGTTCGTAATGCTTCGTTCTTACGGAAATCTCAAGCTCCCCGTCTTTCATTTTGAACTCCGTCAGTTCAAGCTTGTTGATGAGCTTTAGCAGCTCTTGGATTTCTTTGAAATTCATACCTTATTTTTTGACTCGCTCCATGTAGGCGCTGGTTTGTGTATCTAGTTTTACAAGGTCTCCTTCATTGATGAAAAGAGGAACCTTCACTTCTGCACCAGTTTCTACAGTAGCAGGTTTTAGGGTGTTGGTCGCGGTGTCACCTTTGACACCTGGTTCGGTGTATGTTATCTCTAGTACTACATACTGAGGCATTTCTAGAGTTAGTGCTCTTTCTTCTTCAGCGTGGAAAAGGATATCTACCTCTGTTCCTTCTTTCAACAATTTAGGGTTGTTGATCATCTTTTCCGCTAGGAAAGTTTGCTCGAAAGTTTCATTATTCATAAAGTGGTAGCCACTATCGTCGCTGTATAGGTATTGGAACTTACGTCGCTCCACTCTCACGTCCTGAATTTTATGCCCAGCGGGAATGGTATGATCCAAGACTTTACCACTTGTCAAACTCTTCAATTTAGTACGTACAAAAGCGGCTCCTTTACCTGGTTTCACGTGCTGGAATTCCACAATGATGAAGATATCATTATTGTGTACGATGCACATCCCTCGTTTTATATCAGAAGTACTAGCCATTTCTTATTTGGTTTTAACAGCAAAAAATTTGAGGTGCCTTTTTTGGCGGCACAAAGATAAAAAAATTACGATCAATACGCCCACTTAAGGTAAGTCGCTCCCCAGGTGAATCCTCCTCCAAAGGCAGTCAGGATGATATTATCCCCTTTCTTGAACTGACTTTCATAGTCCCACAAGCAAAGAGGAAGCGTTCCCGCTGTCGTATTCCCGTATTTCTGGATATTCATCGTTACCCGTTCCATTGGAAAATCTGTCATCCGTGACACGGTTTCGATGATTCTTTTATTGGCTTGGTGTGGTATTAGCCAGGCGATGTCATCTAATTCTAGGTTGTTCTGGGCCATGACTTTTTTCACTACATCTGACATACCCGCCACGGCTGCCTTGAATACAGGGCGGCCATTTTGATAGACAAAGTGTTCTCTTGCCATCACGGTATCTGTAGTAGCAGGGTAGCGAGATCCACCTGCTTTTTGGTATAAATAGGCTTGACCTACCCCATCACTTTTATGAATGGAATCTATGAGGCCCATACCTTCGGTGTTTGGCTCCAATAGTACGGCGCCACCACCATCCCCAAAAATCACACAAGTCGTTCGATCTTGGTAATCGATGATGGAAGACATTTTATCTGCACCGATAACGATCACTTTTTTATGAGTGCCCGCTTCAATAAACTTGGCGCCGGTAGTCAAGGCATATAAGAAACCAGAACAGGCCGCGCTAATGTCGTAGCAAAAAGCGTTCTTAATGCCGCAGGCATCGCAGATGATGTTGGCCGTATCTGGGAAAGGCATATCCGGCGTTACCGTGGCACAGATCAGTAGTTCAATCTCACTGGGATCTGTATTTGTTTTTTCCAAAAGACCTTTTACAGATTCTATACCCAACACGGAAGTACCTTGGCCTTCCCCCTTCAGGATACGCCGTTCTTTTATACCCGTACGTGAGGTGATCCATTCATCATTGGTCTCTACCATCGTCTCTAATTCCTGATTTGTCAACACATAATCAGGCACATAAGCATGGACGCCAGTAATGGCAGCTTGTAGTTTTGACATGATCTTTCAATTAAACTGACAGATAGGTGTCAGATGTTAAAATCAAAGCTTTTGGGGGACCTTAAGTGCTCATCACATCTTAATAGAATGACAGTAAGACGCCTACGAGCAGCTTGTAGTTTAGAAAAATGTTAGTTTTTATGGAACTCAGAAGATTTTGTTCTTCCACGCATCATCTTACTAACCATAATCGATATTCCTAAGCTCGATCTCCCATTGGAAATCTAGATTTTATTCTTCCTCTTTGACCGAGGCGCTCTTTGGAGTCTATTTGGAGTTATAATAATCAAGTGCCGCCCTATCTACGCTTCATCGGGATCTACTCCTTCCTCTTCCGTTTCATAGGTTCGGTAGGAAATGGCGATTAATCCCAAGAAAGTCAGTAAGCCGTTCAAGGCAAGGTTGAGAAAACCAAATTCAAAACCATAAAGAATTTGAGCGGAATACTGATCGATCAAAATCGTGATAACCGGAGCGGCAATACAAATGGGGATGACCCAGCGATCATTGATTTGCAGTTTTGTCATTGTTCCAAAGGCAAACAAGCCTAGCAGCGGGCCATAGGTATAGCCAGCAAACTTGAACAGTTGAGAAATAACCGCCTCATTGTTGATCGCATTAAAGATCATAATAAGTGTAAACAGGAGAGCTGAAAAGCCTAAATGCACCTGAAAGCGTTTCTTAGTTTTCTGTTCTTCTGGCAATTCGCTTTTCTCAAAATCTAAAAAGTCAACACAAAAAGAAGTAGTGAGTGATGTAAGGGCTGAATCTGCACTGGAATAGGCGGCAGCAATCAAACCCACAATAAAGACAATTCCGATGCCAGGAGATAGGTGTTGTAAGGCTATTTGAGGGAAAAGTAAGTCTGTTTTTTCTGGAATTTCAATGCCTACATTAGAGGCATATATATATAGAAGTGCTCCCAAGGTCAAGAAAATGAGGTTGGCAAAAATCAGGATAAAACTGAACGAAAACATGTTCTTTTGCGCATCTCGAATACTCGGACAACTCAGGTTCTTTTGCATCATATCCTGGTCCAAACCGGTCATTACGATCGTAATCAAAGCCCCAGCGATGAACTGTTTGAAAAAGTTATTCGGATCACTCCAACCCCCTTCGAAGAAAAACATCTGGGAGTAGTCACTATTTTTTACCATTGTAATTAATCCCCCTAAATCTGTTTCTAGGGCCTGACCAATCGCAAAAATGGTCAAAATTACAGCGGTCAGTAAACTCAAAGTCTGTAAGGTGTCTGTCCAGATAATAGTATTGATTCCTCCTCTAAAGGTGTATACCCAAATTAGCGCAATAGTGGAAAAAACCGTTACGCCAAAGGGTACGCCAAATGGTGCTAGCACAAACTGCTGTAGAACAATTGCTACAAGATAAAGCCGGAAGGAGGCACCAATTACACGTGAAAGAAGGAAATAAGCTGCTCCGGTCTTGTAGGAATTGTTGCCGAAGCGTTGATCCAAATAAGTATAAATCGATGTGAGCCCTAAGCGGTAATACATGGGCATTAATACCAAGGCAATAAAGGCATAGCCTACGAAGTAGCCAAACACCATTTGCATATAGGAAAAGGCTTGATTTGCCCCTCCTGCCCCTACTACACCTGGGATAGATATAAAGGTAACACCGGAAAGCGTAGCGCCCACCATACCGAAGGCTACTAGCATCCAATTCGACTTGCGGCCCGCCAGAAAGAAGTTGTCATTTCCGGCATCTTTCCCAGTAAAGTAAGAGATAGCTACCAGTACCAAAAAGTAGCTGACAATAATCCCTATGATTAAAACTGGTGTTAGTTGTTGTATCATAATCACTTGTGCACGTGGCGGATATCCGCCGCTGCAAGGGGGATATTTTGGTTTTGGCAGGGCAAATATAGTAAAATATCGAAAAGGGGTTCTCCTACTTGATAGGGTTAAAAGACAATTTATTTTACGCTTTGCTTCCCACTATTTAGTACAGACGGACAACATTCTAGTACTTTTCCCCATAATACCTACTGCCTCGATGCAGTGATGTAGACAATTGGCATTCCCTAAAAGGGAATCTTTTACATGGTTTAGGCTACCTAAATAAAAGCTGTAGCCGCCAATATTCCAGTCACTGAAAGAGCTGTAAGAATGAAGAACTTAGGTTTTTGCTTACATTTGTTGGATAGGTGTTTTTGTGTAAAATTTAGCAAAATGCGTTATGCAATTTTCTTATTCAGCCTGTTGCTTGTTCAGGCTTGTGGTGGGTCTTCTGGTGCAAATCAGCAGGAGGCTATTTCTACCCCCTCTTTTACTGTCACTGACACTTTATCTGAGGAAGCACTGATCGATAAGCTTTCCACTGCCTTGAGCAGCGATACTAATCTTCTGGGGCAAGAACGGAATGAGATCGTCAACCACTTGATTGATCAGAAAAAGGATATGGACTTCACCAATAGTGGGCTCTTCTATCGAATTCTTGAGCCAGGTGAAGGGGACCTATTGAAGTGGGCAGACTATATCAAAGTACATTATCGAGGGTATTTCTTAAATGGCAAAGAGTTTGATTCTTCCTATCAGCGAGGAGATCCGATTTCCTTTTATATTGGCAATATGATTCCTGGTTGGAATGAGGGATTGCAGCTATTGTCTCCTGGTGCTAAGGCGAGCTTTATTGTTCCCTCGCATCTAGCGTATGGAGAAAAGGGGTTTACGCTGGGAGGAGATCAGTTTTTGGTCCCACCTAATACCATCATAGCTTTCGACCTTGAAGTGCTGGAAAAGTTGCCGGATCCTAACCAATAGTGATAGTGAAACCCTTGATTTTCTCCTATGAAGCTTTCCTCGCGTATAGAACATCAGGACGTAGAGATTTTTAAGTTTGGTTCCTGGCCCTTCGGCCGGCCAAAGATGTTCTCACATCTTTTCTTTGTGGATGGTTTACTCATTGATACGGGCCACAGTGGGATGCGGAAGGAGATTTGGCAAGCTGTCAGTCCTTTGGCTGTAGAGCAGATTTTTATTACTCATCATCATGAAGATCACACGGGTAATTTGGCCATTTTACAATCCCACTTTGCTTGCCCGGCTTTAGCATCTGCCAAGTGTGTAGAATTGATGAAGGACCCTCCCTCCATTAGCTTTGCTCAATGGTTGACTTGGGGCCCCAGGCCAGCCTTCCGGGGGCTTACGGAGACCATGGATCGAATCAACACTCCTAAATATACTTTTGAAATCTATCCAATTCCTGGGCATGCCGAAGATATGCTCTGCCTGTATGAGCGAGAACGAGGGTGGTTGTTTTCGGCAGATCTTTGGGTAAGTGATCGGATTAGATATTTTATGCGAGCGGAGAGTGTGCACGAACAGATAGTGTCTATTCAAAAGGTATTAGAACTGGACTTTGATGTACTATTCTGTAGCCACAATCCTCAGTTCGAAGGGGGAAAGCAGCGGCTGCAGAAAAAGCTACAGTTCTTTCAAGACTTTTATGGGAAAGTTGCGGAGCAGTACCACAGAGGATTAACCCCCCAGCGGATCATGCAAGCATTAGCACTTAAAGAAAATTGGAATATTCGACTAACTTCTGGCGGTGAACTCTCCACCTTGAATATGATTAAAGCCGTTATTCGGGATGAGCAACTTCGGGCTCCTGTTTGAAGATAAAGGGGAGTAGGATAAAGAGTCCGATCATGATGGAGACATCGGCAAAATTGAAAATGCCGGTCCTAAGATCTCCGATGCCCATGTTCATAAAGTCAACCACCCGGCCGTAAAGAAGTCGGTCATAGATATTGCTCACTCCGCCGCCTATGATGAAGCTAAAGGCGATGATTTGCCAATGAGATAATTGCTTAGAAAAAAAGGTGTAGCCCAATAATCCGACCAAGAGGACTACGGGCAAGAAGTGCAAAAGGAAGGTTTGAAAACCTTTAGACCATTCCGCGCCCCAACTAAGGAAGGCTCCTTTATTTTCTGCATAGGATAGTCGAAAAAAATCGCCTAAAACTGGCTTAATGGTGCCAGAGCTTAATTCTTCTACCGCTACCTGTTTGGTCACTTGGTCACAGCCAACATTCAAAAAGACAATAGCCAACACTATCAATATCCGAGTAGTCAAGTTGTTAATCATAGCTTTAATGGTATAGATGAATTCCTTATCTTGATCGCTGATGGAAGAGGCTTCAGCCAGTTATGGGCTGCTGACCACAACCAAATATACAGGGATGCGAGATGCATTACAAATTATGAAAAAGCTAATTTGAGCTTTGCTCAAATCGCGTACAAGGCAAATATCCGCAACCTATTCCAGCACACACCTCGTAATAAACAGAACATGAAACCATTGATCCAACGTATTTTAGTCGTCCTAGGTTTTTGTCTATTTCACTTCAGTATTCTTTCCGGTGCCGATCTCATTATACGAACTGCGACTAGTGATGATCTTTCCAAAGTAGGTAAATCTGTAGAGCGACTTACTCCGATTGATGGAGGTGGAAAGTTCTTCATGGATAAAACGGAGGGTTTCGTGATCGACCTTCCTCCTTCCGTTTTGCCTGCGGGAGCTAGTATGATCGACATAAAAGCAAGCGGAGACTCCGTTAGATTAAACAGTTTACAACCCTATTATATTGCTAATCTTCCCATTGGTGAACCCGATATTGAGATGCAAGTCCTTGATGCCCAGGGTAATCCCTTGCCTTTTCAGGCTGGGGCCTCCAGTAGTATTGGCCTTAAAACGATTAGTCGTACCCCTTTGTTCAAGAATGATGCCGTTGCCTTTGGAATTCTCATGATCTTGTTGGCCTTGGTTTTTTGGACAGAAAAACTCCCTTCCTTTAAAGGATTTTACCGGTACGTTCCAGCACTATTATTGTGCTACTTTTTGCCTTCGATCTTTAATTCTCTAGGGATTATTTCTGGAGCTTACTCCAATTTATATTTTGTTTCTTCTCGCTACCTGCTTCCTGCAAGTTTGATTTTGCTCACAATCAGTATCGACTTTAAAGGCATCATTAATCTAGGACCAAAATCGCTGATTATGTTCCTGGCTGCTACCTTGGGCATTGTATTGGGAGGACCAGTAGCACTTTTGGTAACCTCTTACATTGCACCAGGTATAGTTTCTGCCAGCCCCGAAGAACTTTGGCGAGGACTTTCAACCATAGCAGGGAGCTGGATAGGTGGAGGTGCAAACCAGACAGCTATGAAAGAGATTTTTGAAGTGGATGATAATTTATTCGCTTCCATGATTGTGGTGGATGTAGTAGTAGCGAATATCTGGATGGGATTTCTTTTATACGGCGCCAGTATTAGCGGAAGGGTTGACAAATGGTTAAAGGCCGATAGTTCTGCCATTGACGATCTGAGAAAGCGTGTAGAAGATTATCAAGCTAGTGTGGCTAAGATACCGACGACCACAGATCTGTTCATTATGTTGGGTGTGGCCTTTGGTGGAGTAGCTTTGGCGCATTGGGGCGCCGATGTGATTGGTCCTTGGATGCGTAGCCATGAAGAAGTGCTCAAGAATTATCGATTGGATTCTTTAGCCTCTGGTTTTTTCTGGTTGATTGTAATTGCCACCACACTTGGGCTGTTGATGTCCTTTAGTAAGGCACGAAAACTAGAGGGCGTTGGCGCTTCCAAATGGGGTAGCGTCTTCATCTATGTACTAGTGGCTACGATTGGAATGAAGATGGATTTAGGAGAGATCTATAAGAATTTAGGGCTTTTTGCCATTGGTATCATTTGGATGCTTATCCACGTAACTGTACTCTTAGTAACCGCTAAAATAATCCGTGCACCCTTCTTCTTTGTAGCAGTAGGTAGTCAGGCCAATGTGGGGGGAGCGGCTTCTGCGCCAGTGGTGGCCTCCGCTTTTAGCCCGGCTCTGGCGCCGGTAGGCGCCTTAATGGCGGTGGTGGGATATGCCCTGGGGACATACGGAGCCCTGGTCTGCGCTTACTTGATGAGAAGCGTGGTTGGCGCCTAGCAAAAAAAAGCATTTGATAGGAGGGTAGAAACGCTTTTCTAGAGATTTTGCCCTAGGTAACCGGCTTTTTGCGAAGGCTGTAGACCGTCTTGACTAGACCTATGCCAACAAGTATCAAGATGAATAATGCTGGGAATCCACCCAGTACACAGAGCAGGCGAATCCCGTCAACTCCAGCTGAGGTGATCATTACCCAGGCAATCAAGCCCACTAGACTGCCCCAAACCACTTTCATCGAGATAGGTGCTTCGGGGTTTTCTGGGCTTATGCCGGAGGTGCTGATGGCACTCATCGCCGAAATGTTGGAGTCGGCTGCTGTCACATAGGAGATGAAGATCATTACTAGTGCTAAAATAGAAATCCAATAGCCGTAGGGGAGATCCCCCAGGATCATGAACATTATATTTTCTTCTCCTTGCTCATTCAAGACGGTAAATAGATTCCCATTGCTCGAAATATCCAATCCCAAAGAAGCTCCACTGAATATCATCATCCAAGCACAGGTGAATATGGCTGGAAAAATGAGATTGTAATTGATAAAGTCCCGAATGGTATAGCCTACGGATAAACGGCCTAAGAATAGGGCGGCAATGGGTGCCCAGGCAAACCAGTTGGCGAAGTAGAAGACGGTCCAATTATTCATCCAGCCTTCATCTATGTTGGAGGAAATATTAGTACTGCGACTAGGGAAGTGATATACATAATCTACGAAGCCATTTCTCCCAAACTCCAGCATAGAACTCGTCGGTCCAAGTAGAAAAAGCACACCTGCCAACCCAAAGAAAGCGCGGGTATTCCAGTCGGATAAAAGACTGATCCCCTTCTTTAAACCACTAATGGTAGACAGGATATAAGTGGTGACAAGAGCTACACCGATAAGGCCCAAGATAATATCAGATTGCTTTACACCCATAGTGTTTTCCAACCCTCCCATTAGCGCAAATATGCCAGTACCCAAGGAAGCTGCCATCCCAGAAATAAGGGCAACCAGGCAAATGATGTCAAGAACAGTACCCGCTTTGGAGTGTGTCCATGGACCAAAGATCGGGTAGAGTAAAGAACTGATCCTAAAGGACTGTCTGAGGTTATAATACACAAGAGCAAACAGTAGCCCCGCGACGGTATAAATCCCGTAAGGGGTGAATGACCAATGCATGAACATCGTAGCCATGGCGAAGTTGGCGGCAGACTTGCTGTTGGCTTCCAACCCTAGTCCGGCTGGCGGCTGATGTAAGTGATAGATCGGTTCTGCCATGCCCCAAAAGAAGATGCCCGTAGCTACTGTAGTACAAAGGGCTATAGCAAACCACTTCCATCTGGTCAATATCGGTTGTGCTGAAGAGCCTCCAATCCTGATTTTTCCCGCTGGTGAAAAGTAGATGACGGCCAGGACGATTAGGAACAGAAAAGCCGTCCAGGTAAATAGCCAACCAAAATGCTGTAGAATCCACTGATTGGTTTGATTACAAAAGGCCAGAAAGCTTTCATTATCATACAAACTGTAGCCGATGACGGCTACCAGAAAAATGAGGGTCGGGTAAAAGATCGTTTTGTTGATAGAGAGTGAGGACGTCTTTTCTTTCATGTCTCCGAGTTTAAATCAGTTCATACTCTTAGATCATCACTTCAGGCTTGGAGACCGGCTTTATCTTTTTGAATTGATAGAAAATAGATCGATCTATATTGGTCCAGCTTGCCGTGCGAACACCTATTAGTTTGAGGGCTCGTTGTGCCCAAGTGTTACAGGTGTTGAAAGCATGGTATTTCCCCACCGCTTCGTAGAATTGATCATTATTAGTATAGCCCCTGTCAGGAATTAGCTTTACCTGCTTTTCCTCGTCAAGCGCAAAGGTTTGGTGAATAAATGTACACAAGTTAATGTACTTGGCTTTAGAAACCCGAGTGTGCAGGACATTTGTTGTAGGAAGCTCAGGGTAAGCGTCAATATGCATTACGGCAGGAGTAGGCAAGAAGAGGGTCCGGAAAGCTAAGCCAACTGTCAATTCACTCCATTCGGCGATGTCTAAGTAAATGGCCTTATCTCCCCAGCCAAACCCTAAATAGGTGTCCGGACCTTTGACTTCAAACAGTTCTGGAAGAATAATAGGACTCCAATCGAATGCTTTGTTTTGGGCTTGCATGATAAAGGTAGCATGCATGCCATTGGTATGAATGTATAGGTCGAAGCCATCCTCTTCCGGATGGAAGCGTGGATTGGTGGGAATAAGGGTACCCAAGAGCAGAACTATTCCATAAGTGAGCAGCAGAACTAGTACCAGCACGACAACCGAAGCGATCCAGTATAGGATACTTATAAACACCATTAATTGAATTTAGGTGTAAAATGAAAAAAGACTTGCCTGCTAGCATGCATATCGAGATCCTTTAAGAAGGTTGATTGACCGTAGCTGGACTGATCATTTCCTCTAGTACAGGGCGTGTTTTGATTTTATCCAATTGATAAAATATACCTTTTTCTAAAGGAGACCATAATGCAGTTCTAACCCCAATTCGCTTCAGTCCTTTATTGACCCAGTAGTTACAAGTATGGAAAGCATGGTATACGCCATGGGCCTGATAGAAATTATCATCTGAGGTATATCCAACTTCCGGAATCAGATCGAGGTTTTGATTCGAATCTAAACGGAAGGCATTGTAGATAAAACTGCTAAGGTGGACGTAGCTGCTCGGTGAAATAGTGATTTTTTCTACCCGTAAAGTGTCATGGGGCAGTGTGTCATAGCCCGTCACGTGCATAATGGTGGGGGTGGGGTAAAGCATAGCTTTTGCGGCAATCCTGAAAGGTAGATTGTCCCAGGTCTCTAATTCTAGGTAAAAGCCGGGATCTCCCCAACCAATACCTAGATAGGGGTACTCCGCAAGTGGCTTGGCGTAAGGACCGCCATCTATGATCTTAGTCCAGTCAAATAACTGATTTTGAGTTGGAACGATGTAGTCGACATGCATCCCATTGGTGCTGACGAAAATATCAATGCCATTCTTAGCGGGCTTGAATTTTCTATTAACTGGAATGAGGGTGCCGATGGGTATTAGGAGAAGATAGGTGACTACGATGAGTATGACAAGTAAAATCAAACCTCCAATGGTACTTAGCAAAATCATGGCAGTAGTAGCTTTTGTCTTCGAAATTCGCTGAAAGGTAAGGGGAATAGATTAATGTACGGTGAACTGATTGCTATTATTTCTTTAATTTTTGATGAATATGGTTATGATTATACATAAGAGTTTGAAGACCGCTCAGGAGAGTCAGGTGATCAAACCATATATGGGGAGATAGCGGTGTGCAAGGAAACCGCACAATCGAAGTGTTTTCCTTCGGTTGTGCGGCTTTGTTTTTACTGAAGATCCTTGGCCTTATTTACCAAATCGATGAATTCCCAACGATAGTTATGTGGGTCATAACTATTAGCATTAATGGCCCACTCAACCAGATGATTAAAGTTCAGAATACCTTTATATTCTGATTCGCCTAATAGAAGAGCAAAACCTGCAGCCGCAGTGGCAAAACGCATATTCTCAGATGCATTGCTAAAGAGCACTTCTCGATCAGGAATCGCTAACTGCAATGGAATGCTAGTTGAGCTATTGGGCTCTTTGTAGCGAAAATCAATCGTGGTTACTGGACCTCTACCGCTTCCGCCGGCGGGAATCAGCTCGTATAATGCTGTGATGGTTTGATTGGCTCCAATTTCCCCGGCATCCTTGCTGTCATCTTCGAAATCGCTTTCTTCTAGGAGCCGATTTTCATAGCCGATCAAGCGATAGGCACGTACTTGCTCAGGGTTGAAATCAATCTGGATTTTGACATCTTTAGCGACAGTATAAAACTTCTTGAACTCATGGATAAACACCTTCTTCGCCTGTTCAATATTGTCTAGGTACTCATAGTTGCCATTGCCATTATTGGCAATCTGTTCCATTTTCCCATCTTGAAGATTTCCAGTTCCAACCCCCAGAATAGTCAGGAAGACACCGGATTCTCTTTTTTCTTCAATGAGTTCCACGAGTTCATCTTGATTGGATATTCCGACATTGAAGTCACCATCAGATCCCAAGATTACTCGGTTGTTACCGCCGGGGATGAAGGCCTGCTCGGCGAGTTCGTAGGCTGTGATGATTCCTTGGGCGCCCGCCGTGCTACCGCCCGCATCTAAGCCATCTATGGCGGATTTTATTAGCTCCTTGAACTGTCCAGTTGTTGGTTCCAGTAGCACGCCGGCCTTTCCCGCGTACGTGACAATGGCCATTTTATCATCCTCATCCATTTCGTCTACGAAGAGTTTAAAACTTTCCTTGAGAAGATCTAGTTTTCCTGCTTGCTTCATAGAGCCTGATACATCAATAAGCAAAACGAAATTGCTGGCTGGTAATTGATGATCGGGAATATCTTTTCCTCGAATCCCAATGCGTAGCAGCTTATGTCCGAGATTCCAGGGACATGCACTCACTTCTCCATTAAGACTGATCGGAGCATTCCCATTTTGTGGGTAGTCGTAAGGGAAGTAATTGATGAACTCTTCCGTTCGGATGGCTGCTTTTGGAGGTAAGGTATTATTCGTAAGGAATCGACGAGTATTGCTGTAAGAGGCACCATCCGCATCAATGGAAAAAGTGGATACCGGTTCGTCAGCAGTGATGATGAATGGATTTTCTTCGACCTCATTGTAGCCTTCTCCTTTCCACTGTTCTACGGCAATACCTCCTCCACCTCCGAAATTGGCAAGATCGTTAGAGCTAGCGGGTGAAGTATTGACATTCTCTATCTGTGGATCTGAGCAAAAGGTAAAGAATAACGGAGCGATGAATAGCACAAGTAGGTGTTTAGTTTTCATGACTGTTATTGTTTTTCTGTTAAGAATAGTCGTAAGTGTAGATTGCTTCCCGCGGTCAATTGGGCATCAAGTAGAACCAAAGAGGGGGCTCAATGGCAAGTCATTGGTCCTATTAAGCTTAGACCACTTCTACTTAGGATTTGGTTGGGGTGATGGTAGATTTAAAGAAGGGGATAGATCTGCTTATCAGCGCCTCGGTGCTTCTTCAGACGTATGCTCAATAGCAGCAAGAGTTATATAGTAGATGGACATGAAAACTTATGACTTTAGTCTAACGGCGCTGATTTTTGTAGTATTTTGAGGAAAAGCCAACTATGAAAATCGTCTTGCCGGAGCGAATCCAGCAGTTAGGACCTGGTCTCATTACTGCTGCCCTGATTTTTGGTCCTGGTAGCCTTACCGTAGGGACCAAGCTGGGAGCTGGATTCGGGTTCAAACTCTTATGGGTTATCCCTATCGTAATGGTATTGATGATAGCTTATACTGGTTTGGCCTCAAGGGTGGGGATTGCTTTGGATCATTCTCCTATGGAACATATTCGGAGGCGATACGGGCGATTTGCGGCCATTGCCTTAGGCCTAGGAATGCTAGGGATTACTGGAGCTTTTCAGGCGGGAAACGCGATTGGCGCGGGTTTGGCCTTTGGAGAGTTGACGGGCACTTCCACGAGCATATGGGTGATTTTCTTCGCGCTAGCGGCTATTTCCTTGCTTTTTTTCCGCTCCTTCTATCAGATTTTGGAAAAGATTATGATCGCTTTGGTGCTTTTGATGTTGGCCTCCTTTTTTCTCACTTTACTACTGAGTCAACCTAATCTATCTTCTCTCCTAAGCGGTTTTATTCCAAGCCTACCTAGTGGTAGCGAATTGCTAACCATAGCCTTGGTAGCTTCTAGCTTTTCCACCGTTGCTGCCTTCTATCAAGCTTATTTGGTGCAGGAAAAAGGATGGGGTGAATCCGATTATCAAACAGCCCTCAGAGAAAGTAGAAATGGAATTTTCATTTTGGGTTTGCTTAGCAGTATGATCATTATAGTAGCGGCGGCAATTTTACAACAAGCCAACATTGAAGTAAAAGCTGCTTCTGATTTGGGATTGGCCCTGGAGCCACTTTTCGGACGATACGCAACGGTGGCGTTTATGGTCGGTTTTTTTGCTGCTTCCTTTTCATCTTTAATTGGGAATGCCACCATTGGAGGTGCACTACTGGCAGATGCTTTGGGCCTGGGACGATCACTGCGTTCTTGGCCGGTTCGGATGTGTATCATTGGCGTCATAATTTTTGGTTCCACAATTGCTCTTTTTTATGGAGGATTACCCTTGCAACTGATCGTATTTGCACAAGCACTAACCATCATTATTGCCCCAGCAGCAGCTATTTTTATCTTACTGATGGCGAATGACCAAAGTGTTATGCATGAACAAACCACAAGCTTGAGGCGGAATGTCATTCCCATTAGTGGTCTGGTGATTCTGCTATTTCTCGCGGCCTATAATATTAAATCCATTTTCTTCTGAAATAAACCATTCTGGCTATGAAAACAACAGCTGAATTGATGGATCGCCTCACGCTCCCCGATTCATCATTGCTTGAAGATATCACGCAGATCAAGGGAGATTTGCTGATTTTGGGTGTAGGTGGGAAGATGGGACCTAGTTTGGCAATCTTGGCGAAGAAGGCTTTTCTGGGGCGTGGGATGGCTAATCGAGTAATTGGGGTTTCTCGATTTTCTGATCCGGTGAAACGGCAAGAACTAGAAGCTGCTGGGGTAGAAACCATTCGCGGTGATCTTTTGAGTGACCCTTTTCTGCAGTCCCTACCTTCCATCCCCAATGTGATTTTTATGGCAGGCCAGAAATTTGGCACCAATGGCCAAGAACCGCTCACTTGGGCAATGAATGCCTATCTGCCAGGGCGGGTAGCCGAAAGATTTAAATCTTCTCGGATTGTCGTTTTTTCAACCGGTAATGTATATCCATTTACGGCCGCCAATGGCGCGGGTGCAAGGGAGGAAACACCCGTTGGACCGATAGGGGAATACGCACAATCGTGTTTAGGGCGAGAACGGATGTTCCAACACTTTGCTAAGCAATATGACACTCCCATCCTAATTTTTCGACTCAACTATGCTCTCGACCTTCGGTATGGTGTTTTGAATGATATCGCTCGTAAAGTATGGCGGGAGGAGCCTATTAATTTAGCAATGGGCTATGTAAATGTGATCTGGCAAGGGGATGCCAATGCCTATGCAATAAGATCCTTATTGTTATGTCAATCCCCCGCTAGAATACTCAATGTGACAGGTCCAGAAAAATTGAGTCTTAGAGCCTTAGCTCTGACTTTTGCGGAACGCTTACAAAAAACGGTACATTTTGAAGGCGAACGTAGTTCTACGGCCCTATTGAGCGATGCGAGTCAGTGCTTTCGGGACTTGGGGAGACCGACGGTCAGCGCAGATCAATTGATAGACTGGACCGTAGGATGGGTACGAAGTGGGGGAGAAGCCTTGAATAAACCGACCAAATTCCAAGTTCGTGACGGAAAATTCTAAATCCTTATCATAGCGAAACTAAATAGATGTTGACTTCAGATAAAAGAGAATTGCTACTTCGAGGCACGGTTATTCCAGCCCATCCCTTGGCCTTAAATGGGGATCGAAGCTTGGACGAATTTCATCAGCGATTACTGACTCGTTATTACTTGGCTGCGGGGGTAGGCGGATTGGCGGTAGGAGTACATACTACACAATTTGCAATCCGCGATCCTGCGATTGATTTATTTGGACAAGTATTGGCTTTGGCTGCCGAGGAAGTGAAGCAAGCGGAGCTAGAACGTCCCATTCTCAAGATTGCCGGAGTGACCGGATCCACAAATCAGGCTTGCCAAGAGGCGGAGCTGGCTAAGCAATTGGGGTATGATTTAGTTTTGCTTAGTTCAAATGGGTTAGGAGATTGGTCCAAAGAAGCCCTGTTGGAACGTGCTAAGGCAGTAGGAGAGATCATGCCGATTTTTGGGTTCTACTTACAACCAGCGGTGGGCGGAAGGGTGCTATCTCGGAGTTTTTGGGAGGCTTTTGCAGAGCTGGAGTCCGTGCTTGCGATTAAGATTGCTCCTTTTAATCGATATCAGACTTTGGACGTAGTACAAGCAGTATGTGCTTCAAGTCGCCATGCGGAAATAGCTTTATATACGGGGAATGATGATAATATCGTACTCGACCTACTCAGTACTTTCGAGTGTAAAACGGAGCAAGGTCTTATTAGAAAAGATATTGTGGGGGGCTTATTAGGGCATTGGGCGGTATGGGCTCGGCAGGCTGTGCTTCTGCTAGATCGGATTCATGCACAAAAGCATAGTGGGGAATCTATGGCCACCCAATGGTTAACAGAGGCACTTCAGGTCACTGATGCAAATGCTGCCTTTTTTGATGCCGCTAACCAATTTAAAGGATGTATTGCAGGATTGCATGAGGTTTTGCGACGTCAAGGCTTAATGCAGGGGATTTGGTGTCTTGATCCTGATGAAGGCCTTTCTCCTGGGCAATTGCAAGAGATAGATCGAGTATATGCATCTTATCCTCATCTACATGATGATGCTTTTGTCCAAGACTTTTTAAAAAAGGCTTAGATACCTGTCCCTAGCCCAATGCCGGTCCGGCGATGGCGTAAGGGGATAAACTCTGATGGGTAAAGTGTGGCTCCCCATTACACATACGTGCAAAGGAGCGCTGAATGGTAAATCCCTTTGCCCTCAGGGCTGCCATCCAGGTTTCCTTATTATTGGGAACGTCTATAATCAAAGGCAGCTGTGAGGCCGTACGACATACAGCTGCAAGAAGTGCCTGCGCGACCTCCTCATGCTCTGCAACGATCGGGCCGATATGGTGAAAGTGACTCCCTCTCCTCCCCAAACAATAACCTAGGATTGTTTCCCCCTGCATAGCTTTAAAGGCAAAAGCAGGAGTCCTTTTGAAGAAATCTGCTAGCAAAAGACTACGGTCGAATTGTAGGTGACGTCTGTCAAAGCTGATTAACGAGGGTAAGTCTTCGGGTTTGACACTGGCGATCACAAAAGGAGCGGACTGAGGGAATCGGTTAGGGATCTTACATTCCATTCGAATTACTTCACCTACCACCTGAAATCCAAGGGAATGATAAAGTGGTTGTCCCAAAGCGGTGGCATCCAGCATTACTGAACCTCTGGGTAGGGCGTAAGTAAGTGCAGCTTTTAGTAGATGCGTTCCAATACCTTTCCCTCTGTATGCAGGGGCAACCAGTACCATTCCGATCCAATAAAAGGCCTGTTGATAATTAATTGTGATGGTTGTACCAACCGGCTTCCCGTCAAAAGTAGCCACGTAGGCTCCGCCTGAACTGAGTTTCAATAATAAATGCCAGTCTGCTTCTACCTGATTCCAGTGGGCCCAAGACTTAAGCTGCATACCTAGTGGGATATGCTGAGGTTGAAAAGAAATCAGTCTGATTAGATTTTCCATCGCGATAATGATCTAATAGGAACCTTGTACTACAACTTCCGAGCTATTGAAAAAATCATAGCAATGATGATATTTTGCTGCAAAAGATATTGGGAAATGGCCATTCTTTGCAAAAATATCAATCCAGTGATCGCTTTGGTCTCAAATTTTTAAAGATTATCACTCAGATCCACTTTTATTAGAAGAAATCTAAAAATTTATTTTTTTCTTTAAAAAATTTGCATCGAAATGGGGCTTCCTTTAATTTTGCTTCTGTAAGTTCATTGATACATTAGAGAATTAATAAAGAATCTGACTAAAGCTTAAATGATTCATAATTTAAGTGCAGTTGTTTTAAGATTCCTTATTCAATTTCTCGCATCTTGATTAATACCAATACTGTGAGGTGGTGAAACAGGCAGCCACACCCTCTTGTCTCGGGGGCGGAGAATTTGGGATAAACTTTTGGATTGCCGACTAGCAGGTGTGAACCTGCATCTGGTCGTCGGTTTACCGGAAGCTAACTACTCCGTGGAGGTTCGAATCCTTCCCTCACAGCTTTGTAATGTATAATGTTGAGTGGATAACTAATAATTGGTGGCTAGACGAGCCTCATTTTACATTCAACATTAAACATTCTCCATTAATACTGTGAGGTGGTGAAACAGGCAGCCACACCCTCTTGTCTCGGGGGCGGAGAATTTGGGACAAACTTTTAGGATGCCGACTAGCAGGTGTAAACCTGCATCTGATAGTCGGTCTGCTGGAAGCTAACTACTCCGTGGAGGTTCGAATCCTTCCCTCACAGCTTTGTAATGAATAATTAAGAATGGATAGTTAATAGTTTCTATTGCTATCCATTTTTCATTGTTCATTATAAATTGTTCATTAAAATTGTGAGGTGATGAAACTGGCAGCCATGCCCTCTTGTCTCGGGGGTAGGGGGCCCGGGAGAAACGTAGTATAAGCGCAAGCTAGGGTTGACCACTTTCGTATGTGCTATGGCTAACCGCCCTGTGAAGGTTCGAATCCTTCCCTCACAGCAAAATAATGCTTAAGGGTTTTAGTGAAAACTAAAACCCTTTTGTATTTTATCAATGTACTCCTTTCCCATATTTTTAGTTTGATTTATTAATCGCGCAATCTAAAATAATAATGGATCAAAAACTTACCTACGCTGTAAGGGATGGTCGCTTGGTGCATATTGGAGAGGTAGTAAGTGGGTTAAAGTGTAATTGTGTTTGCCCGTCCTGTGGGAGTTTGTTAATCGCTCGGAAAGGCAATCGCAATAGCCATCACTTTGCCCATCATAACAAAAAAGAGTGTCCGCATGCACTGGAAAGCATGCTACATTATCTAGCCAAACATATACTTCTTACGGAATCCTTCCTTCAGTTACCTCCTATTTTTCTGCCACGTCAGCAGAAGCCATTGTACCCAGAGCGGAGATTTTTCTTTGAAAAAGTCAGACTTGAAAAAAGGCAAGAGGGCTTTGTGCCAGATTTAATCCTGGAAAAGGGCTCCCAAAGCTTATTGGTTGAGATTAGGGTCACTCATGAAGTTGAGCGAACTAAGTTGTGGCGAATCAGAAGATCCAAAGCTTTTGCTATTGAGATTGACGCAGGCTCTCTTTTCCACCATGTCTCAGCTATTGGACCAGCAGATGATTTAGCGTTTAGATTTCGGAAATTGCTAAAGGAAGACCTTCCATCGAAAAACTGGTTGCATCATCCCTCCTTTCAGGCTAATACTTATCGATTAAAATTACAATCTGATAAGAAGAAGATTATTCGCAGGACCTTCAAGAATTATGAGCTGTTTGCAGTATCTAATTGCCCTCGAAAACTCCGGTACTGGCGTAAGGGGTATAGAGAAGGTAAATCCTATGCTAAAGTGTGGCAAGATTGCCAACAATGCCCTTATTGTTTGGAAATAGAATTTTCTAAACGATACATTGCCTACAGAGAAATTCCAGAGGACCCTCGGGCTGTGTATTGCTGGGGGCATCTTGTAGATGATCCAGTACCTTGATCAGTATTTCAAGCTTCTCAGGTAGGCTATACTCTCAGGGACTTGGTCAAGGACTTTACTACTTTCATCTTCGATGAAGTAATGGGCTATGCCAATTCGCCTAGCTTCTTTCAGGAGGCAAGCCATATCAATTTCTCCCGTACCTAATGGTACATTATTTTCAACATCTGTACCACCGGTAAGATTCTTTTCGGTGCTGGGATCCATATCCTTGAGGTGTAGTAAGCGCCAGCGTTTACCGTATTTTTTCAGAAGGGCTACTGGATCACCTCCTCCGAATTGTGCCCAAAATACATCCATTTCAAAAGATACATCTTTGGGGTTTGTATGTTCAAAGATGTAATCCAGTAAGGTTCCATTTCCATAGGGTTGAAACTCATAACCATGAGGATGATAGCAGAAAGTCAGACCATTTTCTCGCAACACCTTGCCGGCCTTATTGAAGACTGCTACGGCTTTCTTGGCATCTTCAAGGGTGAAATTGCCACGCTCGGCATGAGGCACCCAGGCGCACATGACGAACTTCGATCCCAGCTTCTTAGCTGTCTCGGCCACGGCCTGTGGATTTTCATCTAATTCTTTAAAACTGGCACCGGTAGATGGTATACTAATGCCTCTGGCATCACATAACTTTTTGTACTCTTCTGCAGGAAGTCTTCCTGCACCTCCTTCAATTTCAGTGATGCCCATGGCCTGTATTCTATCCAATGTGCCAGGAATATCTTTAGGAAAGTAATTGCGGAAGGAGTAAGCTTGCACGCCTACAGGGGCTATGAAAACTGGCTCTCCTACTTTACCTACGGAGGCCGTAGATTTGCACGCGCTCAGTGCTAAGCTGAGACCAAGGATGCCTAAAAGCCCTAATAATTGGTTTTTCATCGTTTTGTTTTGGATTTTTCAGTCAGTTCTTCTTTAAAAGTAAAACATAAGAACAAAAACACAAAAGCCGACTAACATTCCTGTTAATCGGCTTTTGCCTCATAGATCTTTCTTTTTTGGTGTAGTAGTTATTTCAGGTAAAGGGTTTTAAGACATGTTTTGAATAGTAAGTATGGAATGTAGGCAGCCATACTTGTGCGATCGGTTAAATAAAGCCTTTACCTTATTAGTAAGATCTTAGTACTGCACCGCCTCTGCTCTGAGCGTTGTTGCTCGCTGTAACAGTACTTGCTCCGAAAGCATCTCCATTTACGGCGTCGTTCTGAATGAACTTGCATCCGTTCATGATAGAGTTGCTTTCTCCGCGTCCTTCTCTTAGGTTGTATACGATGGCACCGCTTAGGATAGAAGCGTTAGCTGTGAAAACACAGTTTGAAATCGCAGCTATTGCTTTTCCATTTGCCCCTTTGTTTAGGATCGCTGCACCGTAAGTGGAACGATTCTTTTCGAAGTGGCAGTTGCGGATGATAGGAGCGGATTGGCCGTTTTGGCCCATGTTGAAGATTGCGCCACCGTCAAAGTCAGCTTTGTTGGCGATGAAATTGCAATTAGCAATGATAGGGTTGTAGGTACCGCCGTTGGTAGCGAAATTATAGATCGCAGCGCCTTCGCGTGCATAGTTGTTTTTGAAAGTACAGTTCTTAACTGTAGGAGAAGCTTGCTTGTTGAACATTGCTGCTCCGGAGAAGCTCAAGTCACCAGATACTCCAAAACCGTTAGCTACACCACTTGTGATTTCAAATCCGTCGATTACTGCGCTCTTGCTAACGTTTTCTGCATATACTATGGTGAAAGAGTTGTCGTCAAGTGAAGAAGTCCCAATTTCTCCGCTTAAGATGCTTTTGTTACCGTTGATGCTACGCTGATTCAATTGAGTTTCGTTTCCTGCAAATCCACCGTAGATAGCTACTCCTTCTTTCATTTGGAAGGAAGCTTTGCGATCGTTGTTTTGTGTTGGAGTGTAAGTTCCTCTAGCAACCCAGATTTGGTCTCCTGCAACAGCAGCTTTTAAAGCTTGCTGCAAGTCACCGAAAGCTTGGCCCCAAGAAGCGCCATTACCATTCGCTCCAGCTTTAACGAAAATCGTCTTTGCATCTAGTAGCAGTACAGTCATCAAACATGCGGAAAGTAGTAAACCCTTTTTCACCTTAATACCTTTTTGAAGTTGGAAAAAATCTGTTCGTGTAACATCAAGTCACGATCCTAGATTAGCAGGAAAATGAATGTGGAAAGCTAAGACTGGGTAGGTCCTAATTCAAAAAGAATTCAACATTATACTTCGTGCCAATTAAAATCGAAGTGTCAAAACGAAAGGCACAAAATGTTGGACAGGTTGGGATTTACATCTGTCGGAAAGCCATGACTGGGAATCACGGCCCAAAACTATCTTTCATTTGAGTCTTCTTGTTACGAATCCGTTGGGTAGACGAATAAGTTTGGGATTACAAGATTACTCAGATGGTTTTCTATTGGTTTGCTGAGATTTAATGGGTATTGTTGGAATACAATTTATAAACGCAGGGAATTTAAAAAATGTTGCATCATTAAACTGAATTCCTGATTTGCGCTTGATCAAATGATGTTGGGATTGTTATTCGATCAATTGCACTACAATGATAGGGAATCCATTTCATATGAACAAATATTTAATAAGTTTTTTTGAATTAAAAAAGACCTTAAACCCTAAGTTCTTGTTAAACAGCAGATAAGATTGCTTTTGTAAGTTTTTTTGCGACACTTAAATTAGGGGTAATCACTCCTTATCATGCCAAAGTAGCTAAAGATGACTCTTGATTAGGGTAGGAATTGAGCTAAATACTCTTTGTAGGCCCGGCCTATAGGGAGTTCGTGTTCGCCAATAAATACTCGATTTCCCGATACTTTGGAGATGTGCGGGATATGTACCAGATAGGATTTGTGGATTTGGCAAAAGGTATGATCGCCTAGTTTGTCTATCCAATACCTCAGAGATTGTGAAACGAGTAATTTGCCCTGCTTGGTAAATAATTGGGTATAGTCTCCATTTGATTTGATGAAATGGATGTCACTGATTTGGATATTCTGATAGTCTTTCCCCACTTTGACAAAAAGATACGGTTCGTCTTGTACCAGCTTTGGACCTGAGGCATCTCCCATTCCCTTGTTACGATCCTGATATACTACTTTCGAGACAGCTCGTACAAATCGTTCGAAAGAAAAGGGTTTAAGTAAGTAATCCACTACATCCAATTCAAAGGCTTCCAGGGCATAATCCTTAAAGGCCGTGGTAAAGATGACTTTGGGACGGGGATGAACGATCTTCAGTAAATCAAGTCCTGATAATCTGGGCAAATGAATATCCAAGAACAACAGATCCACGGACTCTGATTTCAGATATTCCAAGGCAGACAATGCATCATTGAAGATACCCACCAACTGAAGTTGATCCATTTCAGCTATATAGGTTTCCAATATCCGCTGTGCGGGTGGTTGATCTTCTATGATGAGGCAGGTGGTCATACGATTCAATTGAATGGATCTGGATCCCGTCTTGAAGTACTTGTCTCTTGTGGGGGCTCGGCCTGTGCGCGGTCTAATTCTAGGTCTAACTGAACCTGAAACACAGATGCTGTCCTTGAGATATCCAGTACATGTGCATCGGGGTACAGCAGGGCTAGACGAGAACGTACATTTTCCAAACCAATTCCTCTTGCCAACTCTTGCGTATTGGTATTTGAAGAATAGGTATTACGGCAATTTAAAGTCAGGTGTCCAGGTGTTATTTTTAGTTGAATACTGATTTCTATGCCTTCTGCTTGGCTGCTAGTGCTGTGTTTAAAGCAATTTTCCACAAAAACAACCAATATTAATGGAGCGATAAACTGATCTCCCGCCTTTCCGTCTATGTTGAACTCAACTTTGCCCCGACTTTCAACCTGCATTTCCTGTAGCTGTATGAAGTCCATCAAACACTGGATCTCCTTTTCTAAGGGAACGAGATTGGCTTGAGCATCATATAGCATGTATCGGAGTAGGGAGGATAGTTCTAAAATGATGTGCTTAGTCTTTGGGGAGTCAGCCAAAGCATAGGAATATAGATTATTCAGATTATTGAACAGAAAATGAGGATTAATTTGAGATTTGAGAAATTGTAACCGACTTTCTGCCATCATGCTATTGAGCTCTTCTAACTGATTTTGCTTTTTCTGCGCATCCCAGGCAAACTTAAAACTTACCAATATCAGGATCGGTGGGAGGATTTCGAGTAGGGTATGGAATACGCCAGGAAAGTCCGTTCCACGGCTATTCGGATAAAAGATCTTTTCCAATACCTCCTCCTCCACCAGCATCACTACAGCGATCACGAGTAACAAGTAAAGACCAAAGGCCAAGTATTTCTTCGGATAGAAAAACCTCGGTAATAAAATATAGCCGATGATTAACGATGCCACCACATAACTGGTAAACAGACTCAACTTGGCTTTCACGTCTCCATAAGTATGTTCATCATATGCCGTGGCGGAGAATACGGTGCCAATGAGAATCAGCTGGAAGGTCAACTCACTTGAAAGAATATTCCACAATCGCTCCTTTAGATTACTCATAAATTACTTTGGCTATGCATCAAAAGTAAAGACTTTTGTGTCTTTCTAATCCAGATTTCGTTGAACATCGGCATTAGCGGGATCAACGACAAGTTTTACAGGTCCTTCCGACATCGGCCGGATGACCCAAATAATTGGTTGTTGAACGAGTTTTTCTGGCGGACTGAGGTGGGCTCTTTATTTTGTGTTTGAATAACCTTTTGGAAAACCTCCTATTCACCCAACTGACGAAAGACAAATTTTTAAAATGAAAAAATTCTTACTGTTTCTTCTCGGTTTCGGTCTCTCCTTGACCGCCTACTCACAAAACGAATCCATCCTAATTTCAGGTAAAGTGGTAGCTGGCGCCGAACAGCAAGCCGTAGAGTTTGCGACGGTTATGGTGGCAGATCTTACTTCTGGCTCACCGATAGCAGGTACCACCACTGATGAGCAAGGCCGCTTTGAACTGAAAACGGAAGCAAAAGCGTTTTTTGTACAGATCAGTTTCATTGGGTACAATCCGCAAAAGATCGAGGAGTTTGAGCTAAGAGATGGAAGAATAGATCTTGCCACAATCTACCTCCGAGAGGATAGTCAAACCTTAGATGAGGTTGTCGTACGAGGAGAGAAATCCCAAACGGAGTTCAAATTAGACAAACGCGTATTCAATGTCGGTAAAGATTTGAGCAATACCGGAGCTAGTGCCCTCGAGGTGTTAAATAATGTACCTTCGGTGACTGTGAATATTGAAGGTCAAGTTAGTTTGCGAGGAAGTGCCGGTGTACAAATCCTGATCAATGGCAAGCCCTCCGTACTGGCAAGCGATCAGGGGAACGCCTTGGGGACCATTACCGCTGAAATGATTGAGCGGGTAGAAGTGATTACTAACCCCTCCGCTAAATATGATGCTGAAGGTACCTCAGGGATTATCAATATTGTAATGAAGAAAGAGGAGAAGAAAGGTATTAATGGCTCCATTACTGTAAACACTGGCGTCCCAAATAATCACAGCCTTGGCCTCAGCCTCAACCGGCGAACCGAACGCTTCAATCTCTTTAGTCAGGTAGGAGTGGGCTATCGGACTTTCCCTGAAAAAACGAGGAGCATCAACGAAGATTTATTGTCCAATACTTTGATTCGGGGCGAGGGAGAAAACGATAAAAACGAATTGTTCTCTAACTTGATTCTTGGAGCCGACTATCATATCAATAAAACCAGCGTCCTTTCTTTGTCTGGACATTTTGCTTATGAGGGAGAGACGGAAAATTCCGACATACTTTTCCGCTACTGGGATGATCAAGAGCTATTGGACAGCGAATGGCGGAGAATTGAAGCAACTGAGGCAACTAATCCAAAATGGCAATACGATTTGCAATTCAAGAAAGACTTCCAAGGAGACGAAGACCACACCTTATTATTTAGTGCTTTGGGGAATTTCTTTGGTAAGGATCAGTCCAGTCTTTTCACCAACACCTTATTACAGGGGAGCGATCCGGGGAGTGATCAATTGACGGAAAATGATTTTCGAGAAGCTCGTTACACCTTCAAGTTGGACTATACCAAGCCTTTTTCAGAACTTTTCTCCATCGAGACCGGAGCACAATACCTCATCACGGACGCTGTCAATGATTATGTAGTAGGGGAGGATGTGAATGGTGTTTGGGTGAACGATCCTGACTTCAGTAATATTTTTGAATTTACGCAAGGAGTGATTGGGGTCTATGGGACGGCCGCCTTTGAAGGTAAGAAATTTGGGGTGAAGGCGGGGCTGAGGATGGAGCATACCGACTTGCGGACTGAGTTGGTGAATACCAGTGAGATTAATGATCTTCAGTACTCCAACCTCTTTCCAACTTTGCACACTTCTTATAAGGTCAACGAAAAATTGTCGATGCAGGCGGGGTATTCGAAACGGATTTATCGACCACGACTTTGGAGCTTGAATCCTTTTATTAATATCCGAAACAACTTCAGCATCCGAACGGGTAACCCGAACCTCCTGCCAGAATTTACAGACTCCTACGAAATCACAACGATCTACATTGGGAATGGCTTCTCGAGTAATTTCGGCCTATATCATCGATTCACTACTGATATTATCGAAAGGATTGTCTCTTTTTCTGGAAATGTGAGTACTTCTCGCCCAATTAATATAGGGACTGAAGGTACCACAGGAATTGAGTTTAATTTCAAGTACAGCCCAGAAAACTGGGTGAGCTTTAATGGAGACTTCAATTACAACTACTTCAACCGGAAAGGAACTTTCGAAGCCACTTCCTTTGATTTTAATGCAGATCGCTGGACAAGTCGGCTGATGACCAAATTGAAGCTCCCTGCACAATTCGATCTGGAGTTGGCGGGAAACTATCGATCTGGATACCGAACTTTCCAAGGCTTTCAATCAGAGAATGTTTTTCTAAATCTAGGTTTGCGTAAGAAGATACTTAAGGGAAAGGCCATTCTGAATGTAAGTGTTCAGGATGTATTTGCCTCAAGTATTTATGAGACTGAAACCAATCAGTCGTCGTTCTATCTGTATGATCGGGGGCAAGAAGGCCGTTTTGTAACCATTGGCATTAGCTATGGATTTGGGAAGGGCGAAGCCATGGAGTTTTCCGGACAGAAACACTTCTAGTGCAAGGTCTCGCACTAGCGTTGTTGCATGAACATTTTTTATTTGGAAGTTGTGGGTGACAACACTCACAAGGGCCGTTTGCGCTGGTCGGTGTTGTCCACCGACCAAATGATATTTTTCCAAGCCGCAATTTTAGTTTCATAAATATGTTCATGCAACAACGCCTCTCGCACTTGGTTTCATCAGCTAACTGCGAGCTCTCTATTAGTCCTGCTAATCTAAAACCGAGGAAGAATAGAACTGGGAGTCTTTGATCAATTCGACCTTATGTTTTCCTGGTTCTGACCACATTCGCCGAGCTCTGAGCAAGGAGGCTAAACGATGTGGAGCAAAGTTGGGCGTACCTGGTTTGAGACTTTGGATTCGTATGCCAGGATTATCATCCCCAGAATGTATAAAGAGGCCATCTCCTATATAAATGCCTACATGCGTAATTTTTTCCTTTTGCTCTGCTGTGATTCGGCCAAAAAAGAGGAAATCTCCTTTCTGAAGGCCAACGAGTGTGCTATCTGTAGGTATTTCAATCCCTGTATGTACCTGTTGAGAAGCATCTCTTTGTAAGATCATTCCATGTAAATAGAATACAGTTTTGGTGAAACCACTACAATCCATCCCTTTCCCAGAGGTTCCTCCCCATAGATAAGGCCGGCCCACAAATTTTTTCGCCGTGGCGATGATATCATCTGGTTCAGTGCTGGCTTGATCTAGCCATTCCGGCATAGTTTTGACATCTTGTGTGGGTACAAAGGCAGTTCTTCCATCTGGATAGATGATTTCCGTATGTGTACCATCGCTTACCCCTTTTCTCATCAGGGCACCGATTACTAGATCAGATATACGTTGGCTATTGGGGTTGGGGAGTAAGGTAGAAAAGCCGAAGTCCTTCCAGTAGATCACTTTGGGGGATTGTTGCCAGGTTTGGAAGGCTGTTTCGTCAAGCAATATTAGCGCCCCTTGGTCCAGGTATCCCAAGTAGCCATCTGGACTTTGGACATAGTACCAGCCTTCTCGTACTTTCTTCATGATCTTCAGCGGAGTACCCAGGAGCACTTGTGAAGCCATTTCTCCCCAATGTTTATCTTCCGATCGGATATTAGCCACCGATACATTGACTAGGCCATATAGTTTCCCTTCCAAGTTGCTGCTGGGTAGTACTTCGATACTATCCAGGAAGGGAATGCCTTTTGCTTCTAGCTGAGACAAAAGTATTCCTTTGGCCTCCGGTACATTGGTTTCGCCACGAAGCACCAACTGCCCGTGTTCCATGGCATCTTGGACAAACCAGCGGGCCACCCTTTTATCGGGAGCAAATTCCTGTCGCAGGTCTTCGATAATTGGAGTTCCAGGAGTAGTATCGGATACTTCTGCTGTGTGGCAAGCGAATAGGGAAAGTAAAGCAAAAAAGAAAAGAAAACGGCGTATCATGCTTATGACTTGTAATGGATCCGCAAAATAAAGAATAATCCAAATATTGAGGCAGTAACTTAGAGAAGGGGTGGGGGATATAAACTCGAAAGCCGGCCAACCTAATGGTTGACCGGCTTTCTGTGTGAAGCGTATTCGCTCAAGGTGTGTGTTTATTGGCGGTCTAGAACTTTCGTATCTATAACCAGGTAGTAATTAGTAGCTGCGTAGAACGGCACCGCCGGTACTTTGCTTGCCAGCCGTAGAGTTGTTATTGCCGATGGATTTACCATCTACAGAACTATTGTTGCTGAACTGGCATTGTTGCATAAATGCGTCGCACACGCCACGACCTTCGCGGAGATTGTAAACAGCTACACCACCTAAGATGGAAGCGTTATCGTTGAATACGCAATTAGTAATAACGGCTTTTACTGTTCCATTTACACCTTTATTGAGAATACCTGCGCCGTAAGTTGAATGGTTGTTCTCAAAGTGGCAGTTTACAATTCTTGGAGTACATTGGCCGTTGTCAGTACCCATGTTGAAGATTGCACCGCCGTCAAAATCGGCTTTGTTAGAGATAAATCGGCAATTCGAAATAATAGGGTTGCAAGCGCCAGTATTGGCGTAGTTATAGATAGCTGCTCCTTCCCGAGCATAGTTGTTAGTGAAAATACAGTTGCTAATGGTTGGAGAAGCCATGTTGTTAAACCAAGCTGCTCCGGAAAAGCTTAGATCTCCGTTCACTGTGAAACCGTTGGATACGCCATCTGTAATGGTAAAACCATCAACAACTGTTTTTTGACTTACTTTATCAGCGTAAACTACGGTGAAAGCGTTGTCCTCTTTGGAGGCAGATCCTATCTCTCCAGAAAGGATGGTTGGGTATACTGCTACTTGACGTTGCTCTCTGGATGTTTCCGTTCCCGCGAATCCACCATATAAAGCAACTCCTTCTACTAGATGAAAAGATTGGGTACGGTCACCATCTTGGCTAGTATAATACGTTCCTCCAGCTACCCAGATCTCGTCTCCTGCCTGAGCAGCGGCGAGCGCCTGTTGTGGAGTACCGTAAGCATCCATCCAAGAAGTACCATTGCCATTCATACCAGCTTTTACGAATAAAATCGTTTCAGCATCCAGTAGTAACGCAGACATCAAACATACAAATAGTAGTAAACCCTTTTTCACCTTAAATACCTTTTTGAAGTTGGAAAAAATCAGTTCGTCTTAATCAAGGGACGATTCTAGTGTATGGCTAATTGGAAAAAGGAATGACTAGTGTTCAGAAAACATAGTGCGGGAAACAACAATCCTAATGTGCCAATTACTAAAATCGAAGTGTCAAAACGAAAGGCACAGAATGTTGGATAGGATGATAGGGATTTGATTTCGAGGATCGATGATTATGGGAGTTCTCATCTAATCATACAACATGGGAAAACACTTTGTCAGTAGTATTCGTTGGGTAGACGAAGTATACTTAACTAAATGTCAAGAGTTTCTTTATTTGGTTGATTAGGGAATAATGGGAAAATTAATCTAAAAACGATGAGTATATAATCGAAATTGTATACTCGGGGAAATATTTGAGTAAACGAGGTTGGGATTGTTATCTACTCAAATACAACACAATAATACCCTTAACTTTTAGATAATCAAAAGATATTCAGGGCGTTTTCCCCACCAATTAGAAAGCGGTCGGTTTGGAAGAGGAAGCGGTCGGTTTTTGGTTTTTTTTCCAAAAACAAGCTGTTTACGGTATTTTTTACGATGCGCTTTAATGACATTCAAATTATTCCATTTTTCAAGCCTCAGCAGGAGGCTTTTCTGGCGGATTTAAAGGCGCTGAGCACCATTTTTTTAGTTCATTTTGTGAGCAATCCTAAGTATATTTTGCATTGTAAATCGTTACTTTTTGCTGGTTTACGGTCTAATCTGTTGAGAAAAAGGTTAAAATTTGCCAGGAAACGGTTGGTGGTTTTTCCTTTTAGGTCAAAGTTTCTATCTTTCGCTTAGTAGGACAACTACTGTAAGGACGATAGACGACCAATTATAAGTTTTCATGGTAGGTGGTTGCTATAAATGGGATTTTGGATTAACTTTCGGCCTTCGTACGGATTTTCTATCCTCTAATCTCATCTAAAGAACGACACCTAATTATGATTCATTCCCTAGGAATGGCCCCCAGTCATAAGTCACGTTCTCCGGCAGTTTTTGTGGTCAGCGTTTTAGCTAGAAGAATTGCGTCCAACGGCAGCAAGGCTGGTAGCTAAAGGGTGACTCCAAAACACAAAAATTGTCAGAGAATCATAAGTCATTGTGTGTTAGTTCCCTGACAATTCCACCCATAGCCCATAGTAAAGTGCAATAATTGGTAATTTTTTAAGTAAAGGTGAAACACAAGCTTTACGAATTGAGTATCTGATTATTAGAGCATGGTCTTTAGAATGTGAGAACTACACAGGATGATCATATTGAGAGGTCATTCTAGAAAAAAGAAAAACCATGAACTGCTCAAGAGAATCCCAGAATATAACTGAAAAGATGACTACACATTTAGTTTGTAGACTCAGAGGGCTTATTGTTGCCATGAGCCTATTCTTGTGTTCTTGCCCCACCTTGTTTGCACAAGACGTACATTACTCCCAATTTTATAATGCACCGACCTTATTGAATCCTGGCCTGACTGGGATATTCAATGGCAATGTGCGTTTTATGGCTAACTATCGGAGCCAATGGGCGGCTGTACCGGTTGATTACCAAACCTTTACAGCAGTTGCAGATATTAAGTTCAATCGCCGGTACACCGTCAATCGTACCTTCTTTGCAGCAGGCTTGTCCTTCAATTATGATCGGGCAGGTTATTCCAAGTTGCAGCTGGGCGATCTAGGACTCAATGGTTCCGTTACCCGGATGTTCTCCGACCACTTCTTTGGTACGCTCGGCGGCCAGGTTAGTGTCAATCAGCGTGGTTTCAAAACCGATGCGCTCACCTTTGATGAGCAATTTGTGTTTGAACGTGGCCAATATTTGCCCACTGCGTCTAATGGAGAGAATTTTGGTAGAACTAGTCGCACCTTCGTTGATTTTTCGGTAGGCTTTAACTTCCGATTACAAGCACTAGACCAATCCGGACTGGTAGATATGCTGGATCAGCGATCGAAGCTAGATTTTGGTGTAGGTTTTCACCATCTCACAGAACCTGATCAGGCTTTCTTTGAAGACGAGACAGAGCGCCTGGACATGCGTTTGAGTCCCTACGCCCTAGGGGTACTACAATTAGGAGATCATTTCGACTTAATTGCCAATGTATTTGGCCAATTTCAGGGCCCTTATCGCGAATACTTAGGTATGCTCGGAGCTAAAGTTCATATCGATCGCCAGTTGGGTAATCAGTGGGCGCTGCAGGTCGGTATTGGCTATCGGGGCAATAACGATTTTGGTGATGCCTTCATGCCTACCATTGAAGTGTTTTACAATAATTGGCAAGCTGGTTTCAACTATGACGTCAACATTTCTGACCTGAATGTAGCGACACAGCAGCGAGGAGGACCGGAATTTTCCGTCCGATACCTATTCAGAACTCCCAAAAGACCTGGTCGACGAAATTGTCCCCTCATTTAATTTTCGTCAAAGACCTGCCCAAACAAGGGTAATTAATTAACGTATAGCTCCCATTCAAGATGAAGAAGCTTGCATTCACCACCATCATATTCCTTTCCTTACTGTCATTGGGTCAATCCCAAACCATGCAGGCTTGGGTAGAGGAAGGAGAAAAAGCATTTGAAGAAGGCGATTATTACGGCGCGTACAAGTGTTATGAAATTGCATTGCGATATAAAGCGGCTCGATTAGAAAAGTACGACAGTATACGAGCTTCGATGTTATATAATTATGCCGAGGCAGCTCGCCTGGCTCAAGTGTATGGACGTGCCGATAGTATCTATCAAGAGGTGTTGAAAAGCCCTAGTGCTAAGCACTTCCCACTGACCAATTATTGGTTAGGACATGTCAAACACACCCGAGGAAAGTATGAACAATCGCGAGACTTCTACCAGACTTTTCTAAACCAATCTGATCAAGTCAACGAGGATTACACAGAAGCAGCCAACAGAGGTTTTGAAAATGCTTTATGGGCCTTAAGCGTAAAAGCCGAACGAGATGATGTGCAAGTGGAACACTTGAATACCAATGTCAATAGTAAACATTCGGATTATGCGGCGGCTTTCAAAGGGGATACCATGTACTACTCATCTTATCGCCATTTGGATAAGAAGGACTCCCTAAATCCACCGCGGTACTATATGCGGATCATGGAGACGACGATTCTTCCCACGGGAGAACTAGCGGAAAAAGGCGTAGAATTGCCTGCTTACGTCAATCGTCCGGGACGTCACGTAGCGCATACTGCTTTCACCCAGCAATATGATCAAGTCTACTATACAATCTGCGATTACCTAAAAAGAGATACGATCCAGTGTAAACTGTATCGGGCGGACATCCAAGCCGATGGTAGTTGGGTGAACGCCATTGAGCTAAACATAAATGCCAAGGGCGCCACGAATACACACCCCAGCATTGGTTATGATTACGGAGAACAAAAGGAAGTCCTGTATTTCGCCTCTGATCGCAAAGGAGGTGAAGGGAAGTTAGATATCTGGTATAGCTACATTGATCCACAAACCGGAAATTTATCTTTACCGGCTAACCTAAAAGGGATTAACACAGCGGATGATGATGCCACTCCCTACTTCCATACAGAAACACAAACGCTGTACTTCAGTACTACAGGTTATCAGACCCTTGGCGGTTTTGATAACTATATGACCAGAAAGAGAGATGAACGTTGGACTACTCCTGAGCATTTGGGAATTCCTATCAATAGTAGTTACAACGACATGTACTATACACAGGTGGTAGAGGATGGCAAAAAGGTCGCTTATTTTTCTTCCAACCGACCCGATTCCAGTGCTGTTTTCTGGGATAGTTCAAAAGAATATTGTTGTAACGATATTTACAAGTTAGAGCTTCCGATGATCGACCTCATAGCGAGGACCTTTAACCTGAAGGACAGCTTGGCCTTGGTCGGAGCAACAGTTGAGTTGTACGAAATTGGTTTGGACGGCGAAGAGATCCTAATTGATAAGCTTGTCAATACCGAGAATAACAAGTTCCCTTTCTCAATAGAAAAAGGCAAGAAGTATCGCTTGAAGGCTTCCAAGAATGGCTATTCGGAAGCCTTGGCTGAAATCGATACAAATGATCCGAAGTTTCAAGGAAAAACCACCATCGAACAAGACCTGTATCTAGATCCCAGCATGGACCTAGTCGTGAGTACTTGGCATGCCTTGGATACCACTCCGCTTACGCAAGTAAGAGTACAATTGTATGAAATCACTCCTGATGGTCCGCAATTAATCTCTAGCGGCATCACGCTGCAAACCAACAATGTTACCTTTCCAGTAGAACGGGGTCGAAAGTATATGGTGACAGGTTTGAGACCAGGTTTCATTGGTGTAGATACGACTTATGTCGATCTGTCAGATCCTGTCTATGCGCAAGCGAAGCGGGCTACCGCAGACCTCTATCTCGGTCAGACTTTAGAGGTGAATACCTTCGAAGCAGGGACCTTAGCAGAATTAGCAGGCGTTCGCTTAGAGTTGTTAGAGCTGGTGGATGGAGAGCAGAAATTGATACATGACGATATAAATCTACTAGACAATAATTTCAAGTTTAATCTTGATTTGGATCGCACCTATGTGCTACGGGCTAGCAAGGATGGTTTTCAGACGGTAGAGGAAGTCCTGTCTTTCACGCCGGAGGATGCGATAGCATGGAAAGGAGAACCTATCCTTGATGTTTACCTACCCAAACCTTCCGAGTTGGTGCTTTATTTTGATAATGATCATCCAAATCCTCGGACAAGACTTAGACGAACTAGTCTTGAATACCTCGAGACCAATCGAGTTTATTATGAACAGAAGGATCGATTCATAGCTGGCTTTACCGAAGGCATGACGAAGAACGACAGCTTCGTTGTTAGTCGACGGTTCAGAGACTTCTTTGATCGGGATGTAAATCGGGCTCCCGAAAGATTAGTGGAGTTTAGCAATCGTTTGATCGCGCTCTTGGTAAATGGCGAAGAGGTTACGGTACAATTGATGGGAAGTGCGAGTCCAAAAGGTAAGAGCGGCTACAATAGTGACTTGGCAGCGAGAAGAATTGATTGTGTGAAAAACCACTTCAAGCGATATAAGGATTCGGAGGGCAGAATGTTGAAGCCCTACATTGATAGTGGAAAGCTAAGTTTCATTGAAAACAACTTTGGTGAATCTAATTATGATCCGATCAAGGTGAGTAAAATTGAAGGAGAGGAAAAGGTAAGTGATGATGACGATAATATTAAAGCGTCGGTATATGATCTGGTGGCATCAGCGCGTCGGCACGTACGCGTACGCTTAATCGGTGCCGATTCCTTTACTACCCCCCAGCAAAGAGAGGAGACTCGACCTAATACCCGAGATGAGAAATAAGATGGCATAGCCATTAGTAGAACTATTGGTCAGACAGATTATCGGCTGGCCGTAGTTCGTATATCCAAAATAGAAAGGGACAGAGATATACAGCAACGGAGGCTCCCATGGACCACAACCATCCAGGCTGTATGCGCCCCATGTTAAAAAAGCTTCTTTGGGAATTTTACCAGAATGCCCAAGAAACGAAAAAAACTGTGATGAAAAATAAGATCATCCCATTGTGCAGAAAACTACAGAAGGCTAGTTTGGTCTTCATGGCTTTAGGCGTTCTTAGCTCGCCTGAGGTCTTGGCAGAAGGAACACGCCAATTGGCTCCTAGTCCTCAGGACTCATTGGTCATGCTAGAGTGTGATCGTGATGGTTTTGGAAATTTTGCGGCCTATAATGGGCCAGAGGACAGTCGCCTCTTTATCACCATTCAAGACCCGAATGAGGTGGTATACCTCGGACTTTCCGGGGAGCATCAGCCCAACGGGATGATCTATGACTTGAGTCGGAGTAACTACGAATTCCGGATTCGTAAGCCTGGCGTAGCAGAGCCAGTACACGGTCCGTTCGTGATTAATAATGATAATTCCAATGTCAAAAGCTGGACTCAGGCTCAATTTGGTAATTATGAAGTAACGGCCACGGATGATGATGGAAACTTGATCTATCAGTTTGCGCCTGGCGAGGCTGGAGATTACATCATCGAGATTCGTGACCTCTTTAGTGATGGTACGGATCAGATCAATATTGGATATTGGGATATCACTGTAACCTTGAATGACCAGCCGATTTTAGGGCGTGTTTGGTCACGCAACTGGTCTTTCCGAACCCCTGCCGTGTCGGAAAGAAGCACACCTGAGTGCCAATGGAACAGAGAGTTCAATGGCACTTTGTATTCTTATACTACAGACGGCTTCGTATCTCGCATTAATTTTGAGAATTCTGGTCTACAAGGCCTTTCCTTTAATGTAGCTTTCAATAGTACTGGACCTGGTGACAGTGATGATTTAGTGGTCAATCGTCGGTCAGTACCTGCCATAAATGAAACTGTTCGTGCGGCGGAGCATCAGATCTTCCTAAATGAACCAGATCCTTTGGTTTTCCCTGATGGGGAATGTGGAGACATTACAGCTGCCGCTGAATTCACCTGTACGGCTGATGGTTTCTGCTTGGAAGTGTCGGTTACTAAGCCAGGGCAAGTAGAAGTGTTCTTGGATTTTGATCAGAATGGTCAGTTCGACGCTAATTCCATGGATGTCAACTTACTCTATAATTTTGGTCCCAATGAGCTGTCGGCCTGCATTCCCTGGGATGGGACTAAAGGAGATGGAACACCGATCGGATTTGGAGATCGAGTAGATATCATATTTGCCTATTCCCAAGGGGTACAACATTGGGCAGTCTTCGATGTAGAGTATTTGAAAAATGGATTTTGTGTAGAGTCGATTCGTCCTCAGTGTGTAGGAGGAATTGTAACGGATCGCTTATACTGGGATGATACTTTAATTCCAGATGACCCTGGCACCGGCCAACCCAAGAATGGACAAAATGGATGTACTTGTGCGACCGACGGATGTCGTACTTGGAATAATTTTGATGTTAATATCACCACTGATGATTGTACCGATGTAATTGATGATCTAACGACAGGATATGGAGACAAAAATACCTTAAACACCTGGTGGTTTGCCAATGTGATTATCGTAACGCAAGCAGACATTCCTATTTTGAGTTGTCAGATTACAGGTGATAGCACCATTTGTGGTAATGGAACCACGGTCTTAGAGGTAGCTACCTCCGGAACAGTCGGCGACCCTACCTACAGTTGGAGCGGCCCAGATGGATTTACAAGTTCGGATGTTTCTTCCGGTCCTATCTCTGTGCCAGGAGAGTATTGCGTGACAATCACGGATGGGCAAGGTTGTGAATTGGTTTGTTGCCAGATGGTTACGAATGAGGATGGCCCCGAGTTGAGTTTCACCACGCAGGATGCTACCTGCGCAGCCTCTAATGACGGCTCCATCCAGGCATCAGCGGCTGGAGGTAGTGGAAATGGTTACGAATTCAGTTTGAATGGCGGCCCGTTCCAGTCTTCTGGTTTATTTGAAAACCTTCGTATTGGATCCTATGAGGTTTCCGTACGGGATGATATCGGTTGTACGACCACTTTAACGGTCGAAATCGGTGCCTCCTTAGTGATTGATATTGCCTATCCTGATACCATGCGCATTTGTTTTGGCGAAGGAGAGCAAGTCTCTCTAACAGGTAATCCAGCTGGCCTTGATTTCCTTTGGTCTCCAGCAGAAGGGATAGATGATGTTACCGCGGCTCAACCTGTTTTTTCACCTACCTCTTCTACTACCTATACGGTTAGGATTAGCAGCCAGGCAGTGCCAGAATGCTTCGAGGAGCGTACCCTACTAGTGGAAGTAGGACCGGATATCGACCTGTCGATTACGGGAGATGCGGTAAACGGCATTACCTGTGATCCCACAGCTACACTCAATGCGAGCACCGCAGTAGATGCCACCATCGTTTGGCAGGATGAGGATGGAAATGATCGGGGAGAAGGACCACAGATTCGCTTCCCAGTTTCTGGAGTTGAAACAGTCATTGTAATCGCGACGGATGCAAGTGGCTGTACAGATCGAGATACGGTGACAGTAAGCGGCGGACCAGTAGAGGTAACCATTCCCGACACGGCTGCTGTATGTCTAGGGGAAGAACTAGATGTTTCCATCACCAATCTTGACCCTAATGATACCTTGTCATACACTTGGACACCGGCCGATGCTTTTGCTAGCGGGGCCGATTCAGCTTCACCAGATGTAATCGAAACCATTGGTATCCAAACCCTCTACGTTACCGTTGAGAATCAATTTGGCTGTCAATATATGGATTCAGTCCACACCGCCGTGTTGGATCCTAATCTGAGTTTAAGCTTCACCAGTGAACTACAGTGTAACGGCAATACGGTAATATTTACCAATACCAGTACCAATGCATTTGGTTACGTATGGGACTTTGGGGATGGATCTACCCTAATCAGTGATGAGGCCACGGTAAGTCATGACTATGCTGCCATGGGAACCTTTACGGTCACTTTAGGGATCATTTATGACGTAAGCTGTGCCACTACTTTTTCAGCGGATGTCACCACCCTAGACCCGGAATTGGCCGCAGAGTTTACCTATGACATTCTAAGCTGTAGCCCGGATAGCGCCCAGATTGCGTTCTTCGATCAATCCCTGAATTCCTTTGGGAATGATCTGCAATACATGTGGACCTTTAGCAATGGCGCATCTTCCACCGAAGCCAATCCAATTATTACCGTATTAAATAGTGGAGATCTAACCGTTACCCTAAAGGTGACATCAGAGAATGACTGTGACGATGAGGTCACGGAAACTTTAGATATCCAATTGGTAGAAATTAATCTTGCGGATAGCTTAACCCTTTGTCGAGGAGATAGCATTGAATTAAATCCTGGTGGAAACCCTGACTATATCTATGCTTGGACACCGGCAGACGGCTTAAGCGCTACTGATGTAGCTAATCCGATGGCATCCCCCAGTCAGACTACCGTATATACAGTAAGTGTTTTGAATATTGCTGGTTCTGATACCTGTGCAGTCACGGATCAGGTCACTGTTTTTGTTCCGGCAGATATCAATTTGGACTTAGGAGATGATGTGACTACTTGTGGAGAGGATGTAGTATTGAATCCACAAACGGATGGTGAGGCGACGATCAGTTGGATGAGTGCCCAGGAGGGAGATTTAGGAACTGGACCCTCCATAACGGTTAACCCATTCCGCTCCGATACTATTTATGCGACCGCCACTGATGCTTTTGGCTGTACGGATAGCGATACGCTGATTGTAATTGATCAGGGAGTAGATGTGGCAGCTGATCCAGGTACCGAGGTGACAGCCTGTGCGGATTTAGAAACGGCCATTTCGGTAGTAAATCTTGATGATCAGGATAACCTTAGCGTAAGTTGGATGCCTATCTCCAATATTGTGTCAGGGGCTAATGAGGCCACGGCCATTTTTAGTGTATCTGAAGCTGAAGGGGCAGTGGACTTTACGGCGATAGTAAGTAATCAAAATGCTTGTTTGGATACTGTCACCATTCGGGTGGAGGTGGTACCCTTCGAAGGACAAGTGCGAGATACGATTTTTGCTTGTTTTGGAGAACCGACACCGATCAATCCTGATTTTGAAGAGGGCTACCAATACCAATGGTCGCCAGCGACGGACTTGGATAATGCCAATGCCGCTAACCCAATCTTTACCGGTAGCGCTTCCCAGACTTATCAAGTGACGATCACAGATCAAAGCAATGGAGTAGTTTGTCAAACGACTGATGAGGTGTTCGTTTCTGTGACTCCTGATATCAATCTTCAAACGGAAGGAGATACCGCACTTTGTGAGCTGGTAGACGTAGAATTGACAGCTACTGTCTCCGTTGAATCAACCATAGAATGGTACGATGATGCTTCGCCAGCCAATAAGATAGGGGAGGGCACAGCCATCACGGTTTCTCCTGAATTGGGAACCAATACCTACTTGGCTATTGCTACTGCCACAACCTCAGGTTGTACAGATACGAGTCAGGTAGTAATTCAAGTGAATGATATTACAGAGAATATGCCGGATACCTTGATCCGCGTATGTGCCAATCAGCCCACGCCATTGAATCCTAATGGTGATCCGAACCTCCAGTATGTTTGGGATCCCACTACAGATCTTGACCTAACAACCAACGGGGCGCATAATCCGATCATTACGACTACCGGAGATATTACCTTTAATCTTACTGTAACTGATCCACAGACGGGTTGTCAGCTTTCTCAGGCGGTGAGAGTAATCGCCTATCCCGAGATCAATCTGGTAACGACGGGAGACACTATGGTTTGTGAGCCGGTAATGCTAACACTGACAGCTAGTACAGCTATCGCCACGCAAATCGATTGGTATGATACCCCGGCTTTAGATACGCCATTTGATCAGGGGACTTCTATACAGGTGTTGCCTCCACAAGGAAGTTCAACCTATACAGCTATTGCAACCGATTTGGACAGTGGCTGTAGCGATACGAGTCAAGTGGTCATCATGGTGAATGATGTGACGGGGGCACTTCCCGATACAGCATATACCATTTGTCCAAATACGCCCTTTGCATTAAATCCAAACGGTGATCCTAATCTGAATTATGAATGGACTCCAGACACTAATTTGGATCTAGTCACCAATGGTCCACATAACCCGATTATTACCACGGATACCGATATCACTTATCAAGTTACGGTGGAGGATCCTGTCACGGGCTGTGTAATTACACAGCAGGTAGAGGTGACCGTCCTACCGTCGATTAATCTGGTAACGACCGGTGATACGCTGGCTTGTGAACCTGTAGATTTGGTGCTAACCGCTAGTAGTGATCTAGATAATGTTACTTTCGATTGGTTCGAAACACCAGATTTCTCTGGTGATCCTTTTGCTAGTGGTGGAGAGGTGCCCGTTGCACCGAATGGAGAGATTACCTACTATGTTAGAGCCACGAGTGAAGATGGATGTATAGAAACGGGTAAGGTCTCTGTACAGCGACTGCCCATCAATGCCTCTATCACTTCTGACCTAGTCTTTTGTGAACCAACGGATAGTGCTGCGATAGTCGTAGCCAACCTCAGCCCTGGCCAAGAACTGACTTATGAATGGCTACCCGAAGGCATCGCCAATCCTGGTGCTGGGGATATGATCATGATTGATCCCAATACTGTGAACGAAGTTTCAGTGGTACTAACCAACCAGTTAGGCTGTACGGATACGCTCAGTACGACGGCGGTGGTGATCGTATTGGAAGACTCCTTGAGTATTTCAGCAGCACCAGATACGATTCTATTAGAAGAGTTTAGCACCTTGACCGTCTCGGGTTGTGAAAACTGTACTTATACTTGGTTCCCCCCATCCGGCGATGTTACACCGGACAATGGAGCAGAGGTGATTGCTACACCGGATGAGCCAGGTTCAAACATCTACGATGTTACGGTTAATAATCTAGGTTGTATTCAAGATCTTTCAGTGGAGGTCTTTGTGATTCCTTTCGTTTGTGATCTGGATCATGTCTTCCTACCCAATACCTTTACCCCGAATGGGGACAATACTAATGATAACCTTAGATTGAGGAGTGTAGTAGAAATCGAAGATGTAGAGTTGATGATCTACAATAGATGGGGAGAGGAGGTATATCGTACGCAGAGTTATATCGAAGCCAGCAAAGGCTGGGATGGGACCTATAGAGGCAAACAACTGCCGCCGGACGTTTACGGCTTCTGGTTGCGTGCCGTTTGCCCCAATGGCGAGGAATTAATCCGACAAGGAAACGTTACCTTGCTACGTTAAAAGGACATTTAAGAAACGAACTGATATAAGCTTATTGACTGCAGACGAGGTCAAAGCATTGGATTTTCTGGCGAAGCTCTTTTGGAGCCTGTCTGCCGGCGCTAGCCAGGCAGGTTTCATATTCCGTTAACCCCGGAACGGGGCCTGGAAGGTCTGGGACGAGAAAAAGCTGAAGTCCAGAAGATTCAAGGTTTTAGGCCGCAGTCCAGATGAATAAGTTTAAATCAGTTCAATTGAAAAGGCCATTGCTCAGAAATTGGGCAATGGCTTTTTCAGTAGGGATCTAATCTAGTGCTAAGGTTTGACCGGGTAGACCCCCACTTCCGTTCCCACACACTCCACCGCGGCTCGAATAGCTTCCTGCTGCTCTTTAGAAAGCTTGATGGTTTGCTTCTTTTTCTTGTAATTGATACGGATCTGTTCAATGTAGGTATCCGCTAATCGATAGAAGAGGTCCAAAGGAACTACGCAAGCATGCGAATAGACTCGCATGTTCGTGTTTTTATCAAATTGCCCATCGTCTGGAAAGTTATGCAAGCCAATAACCTCTCCATCGGACAACTTGATTAGCACATTCTGACCACTATCAATCGGATGATAACCATATTCCGAAATAGCAAATAGCATAAAGAAGCTGCTAATACTATCTTTTTCAGAATACATAAACATGGCTTTCCCTTGCTCAATAATCTTAGGGCCATCCACCGTTTCAAATAAACTCGGAATCATTAACCCCATATTGACGTGGGCAGCGGCTACCGTGCGCACACTATCAAAGGCATCGTATTCATTCAGGACAATCTCGCACTGAGCATTAACAATGGAGGTGGTGGCAATCAGCCAGCTCAACAAACAAATCAATTTTCTCATCTTTTCTTTTGATTACAATTATTGAAGCTTCGGAAGTAGTCTTTCCTCCACTTAAACTTGTGCATTCAAAGGACACAGGCTGTTTGGAGTATGTTTGACCAAACCTTTATTGCCTTTAAGCGGCAAATTATGTTTTATTCTGCGTTAGATTTTTCACCGAATTGCCCGCATCTACCTGGCTGCGCCAGCGAGACAGGTTCGGCTGCAAAATCTGCCTTGCTTAAAACATAATTTGTTCGCTTCCGGCTAATTAGCTCTGGTCTAACATACTCCTAGACCAACGCAAAAATAAATAGAATAGTACACTTCCCCGTGCTTTGGAGGTAGGAATTACCGTTTCGGTACAACCACTTTACCCTCTAGTATCGCGTCAAGGTATTCAGGTGAGACTTACTCTTGATCCATAAGGGCATTCGGTCGATAGTCGATAGTCCATAGCTGCATTAATGCATACTTCTACTGCCGTCATGCTCAATTTGGAATGTTCATACCAACGACCACGGACCGAAATCTATGGACCGAAAACCATGGACCGAAAACCATGGACCACTCCCAAGACATGTCCCTGCCTACCGCTCCATTCGTCGAAGAAGCTACTAGGTTAGTCGAGGTATTGGGTGTAATTGTAGTTCTATGTGTTGCATAGTACTATATGTTTTGTACATTTGTATCATGATGATGGAAAATATAGATAAAACAAGGAAACAAATGAGACGAGGAATACTAGAACTCTGCGTGCTCTCCATAATCTCAGAAGAACCCATCTATCCTTCTGATATTATTGAAAAGCTGAAGGGATCACAATTGATTGTGGTCGAAGGGACCCTCTATCCTTTGTTGACTCGACTGAAAAATGCAGAACTCCTGACCTACTCTTGGAAAGAATCCAGCAAGGGGCCACCTCGGAAGTATTATGAGATTACAGAAGCTGGACACGAATTCCTAAAGGGACTGCTTGTAACTTGGAATGAACTAGTACAAGCCGTTGAAAACTCAACTAAAAACATCCTCACTAATGAATAAAATAGTCACAATTAATCTTGGCGGTTATCCTTTCACCATTGATGAGGATGCCTATGCTCACCTACAAGGATACTTGGAGGCGATCAGGAAGCATTTTAGTCAAGTAAGTGGATTTGAAGAAATTACATCCGATATAGAAAGCCGTTTGGCTGAGATTTTCCAGGAAAAGCTGGGAGATCGCCCGATTGTTACCCTAAAAGATGTAGAAGGGGCGATTGCCGTTATGGGCCGACCAGAAGACTTTGATGCCGATGCCGAAATGGAGGAGGAAGAGTCTTCTAAAGCAACTAATAGTAAAAGCAAATACAAAACCGGAAAGCGTTTGTTCCGACATCCTGATGATCAGGTCGTTTCAGGTGTTTGTGCTGGTATTGCCGCCTACTTTGGCATCCAAGACCCTGTTTGGGTCAGAATTCTTTTTGTGTTATTCACGATTTCCGGTGGTTTTGGTATCACGGTATATATCATCCTTTGGGCGATATTACCGGAAGCCAAAACTGCAGGTGATCGACTTACCATGAGAGGAGAGGCCATTAATGTATCCAACATCGGTAAAATCATCCAAGAGGAGGTAGAGAACATCTCCAAGAAGGTGAGTGAGTTTGGCGATGAAATTACCTCCAAAGAAGGATCCAAGGTTTATGGAGTGAAGTTTGATGGCGAATCCGGGAAAAAGGTAGTAGACGGGATCGGTTACTTTTTCAAAAAAGCAATAGATACCATTCTCGCCATAGCCAAGCCTATTCTGTTTCTAATGGCCATTGGCATATTGATCGCATTACTCGTTACTTGGATTATTTCCGTTGTAGGTATCTTTTTTGGGATGCCATTCGCGGAACGAGTCCTTCCAGGACAGGGGCTCCTATCTAGTTTGGCCGTATTTAACCTGATGTTTTTGATTGGAATTCCCATGTTAAGTATTGCATTGGGAGCTTTCCGCTTGGTTTTTGGTACCCGTATGAGCAAAAGATGGGGTATTGGCTTATCCGCCTTTTGGGGCTTGAATATGGTGAGCTTCTTTGCCTTAGCCAGTATGGTGGGTCGCGAGTTCAGCACAGATGTAGGGGTTAGCCAGAACATGAATCCGGGTCTGATGCAAGGGGATACGGTTCATTTGGTGCTTTCTCCGACACATTATGACAATGATGGTACTTTTTACGACCAATTGGAGGAGGTAGAGCAAGAGATTTTTGGAGCAGAGGTGTCCTTAGCCATCAAAAAGTCAGACAAAGGTATTTTCGAATTACAACAAAAAGTATTTGCTCGAGGCCGAGATCAAGGAGATGCCAATCTACTGGCTTCACAATTGAATGTACCCCTAAAAATAGAGGGAAATAAGATTACCTTCCCTAATCGTTTTCCCGTACCTAAGGATCAAAAGTGGCGCAACCAGCGTGTGAAACTCACCTTGCTAGTTCCTGAAAAGAGCTTTGTGCAGATTGATAGAAAAATGGGGCGAATCCTTAGCTCCGTTGATCTTGAAAATGGCCGGGTTAACCCTTGGCGCGAACCCAACAATGCTTGGGAAATGAGAGCTGAAGGACTAAGCTGTATATCGTGCGAAAAGGTAGAGGAAGAGGCTGTTGATCAACGCCTATCGGTGAAAGACTTCAAGAAACTAAGATTGGAAGGGGAAATGAAGGTCATGATCGATCGGGCAGATCGATACACCATTCGACTTTCCGGTCCTGCTAAGTACACGGATCTCCTAAAAATCAATCAGGCGGGAGACCATCTCACGATTCAATCTCCGGTAGAACGCCCTGATGCACCTATTCGATTGTTCATTACCTTACCGGAATTAGAAGCCATTGAGGCTTTAAATACCGATGATGTGCGGATCAATGGTTTCCAACAATCTTTCATGCAATTATACACCCAGGGAAAATTTGAAGTGAAGACCTATTTGGAACTAGATAGCCTGCTGGTACAACAGAACCAAGGAAACAAACTAGATATCAACGGCCGCTATGGCTACCTGGACGCTCAACTGCAAACCTCCGCTCGCCTCGACGCCGGAAAGGCCAGCCTAAATACGGCCCGGATCAACCTGCAGGGAGATAGTCACGCCAAGCTGGCCTACGTCGAAAGCTTGCAGCGTCGCAAGGATGACTCCAGTAGCATCCGCTTGGAAGGCAGCGGCCAGGTTAAAGATTTTTAATTGCCTTATATATTCCGACTAAAAGTGATGGGAGTAGGTGAAAGCTTGTTTTAAAACATCCACTTCCTAATTCATTCGATGGCCCTATTCGCTGGTATGCAGCGGATAGGGCTGTTTTATTGAGTAGTAACGGGCTTCCATTCCCCCGAAAAAATCCGTACTTTTGCCCCTTCAAAAAATGAATTCTCTGTTAATTTTTGTGTTCCTGAGTCAGCCTTTTAGTTACAAGTCTTGCTTCTTCTAGTCACAATTCTTGTAATTAAAACGCTGCCACAAAAATTGGGAGAGTAGGCAAAATCGAAGGTAGGCATGAGTTTTTTAGAAGAATTGAATAAGCGGAAGACATTTGGAATCATCAGTCACCCGGATGCTGGTAAGACAACCCTCACGGAGAAGCTATTGCTTTTTGGTGGCGCAATCCAGGAGGCCGGGGCAGTGAAGTCCAATAAGGTAAAGCGTAGTGCGACTTCCGACTTCATGGAGATTGAACGGCAGCGGGGGATCTCGGTGGCAACTTCGGTAATGGCTTTCAACTACCGTGGACACAAGATCAATATCTTGGATACGCCAGGTCACCAGGACTTTGCGGAGGATACCTATCGTACTTTGACTGCGGTGGATAGCGTGATTGTGGTGATTGACGTGGCCAAAGGGGTGGAGACGCAGACGGAGAAACTCGTGCACGTGTGCCGAATGCGAAATACGCCCATCATTGTTTTTATCAATAAGCTGGACCGGGAAGGGAAAGATGGTTTTGATCTACTGGATGAGGTAGAGCAGAAGTTGGGTTTGACGGTGACGCCGTTGAGTTGGCCCATTGGTATGGGACAGCGATTTAAGGGCGTATACAGCAATTATGAAAAGAAATTAGTACTGTTCCGCCCGCATGGCAAGCAGGAAGAAGACGATATTATTGAGATCACGGATCTCGATGATGAATTGCTCGATAAGGAAGTAGGAGAGGCGGCAGCGGATGAGTTGAGAGAAGATGAGGAAATGATTCGTGAAGTATATCCAGCCTTTGATAAGGAAGCCTACCTGAATGGTGAATTATCTCCCGTATTCTTTGGTAGTGCGATTAATAATTTTGGGGTTCGGGAGCTTTTGGATTGCTTTGTCGACATTGCACCAGCACCGCTTCCTCGTATTACGGAAGAACGCCAAATTGATCCAACCGAAGATAAATTTGCCGGATTCGTTTTTAAGATCCACGCCAATATGGATCCGCGACACCGAGATCGAATCGCCTTCCTACGGGTCTGCTCCGGTACTTTCCAGCGTAATACCAATTACCTGCACGTTCGGCAAAACCGCAAGATGAAATTTGCCAATCCCACCTCTTTCATGGCTTCCAAGAAGACCGTGGTGGAACAGGCCTACCCCGGGGATGTAATTGGTTTGTACGATTCCGGTAATTTTAAGATTGGAGACTCCGTAACGGAGGGAGAAGTGCTTCACTTCAAGGGAATTCCTAGTTTTTCTCCGGAACAATTCCGCTATGTCAATAACATGGATCCCATGAAGACCAAGCAGCTGAATAAGGGCTTGTCCGAGTTGATGGATGAAGGCCTAGCGCAGTTGTTTACACGAGAATCCAATAACAGAAAAATCGTCGGAACAGTTGGTGCCCTCCAGTTTGATGTGATCCAATACCGCTTATTGAACGAATATGGAGCATCCTGTAACTTCGAGCCCGTCAGCTTACACAAAGCTTGTTGGGTGAGTTGTGATGATCAAGCCGCCATGAAGGAGTTCATGACTCGACGAAAGCGTGACCTAGCCAAGGATAAAGATGGCAAGCTTGTCTTTTTGGCGGAGTCTGCTTGGACCTTAAACTTGGCGCAGGAGAATCATCCAAAAGTAGAATTCCATTTTACCAGTGAGTTTGAGTAGGATACTTACTTTTCTTTGAATTCCTACCTAAATCTTTTATCTTCAGCAGTAGATTACTGCCACTCAACATCCAAATTCTACACCAATAAGACTTTTCGGGCTGGTACCCGCAATGCCCACCTCTTGATCCTGAAAGAATTTACTTTTCTTTCAAGGATGTTATCAATATGTGCTAAGAAAATACAATGGCCAGTAAACTCTGCCTTGGTCAACCCGTAGTAGATTGATCCTAGAAAAAGATTCGCCGCACTAAATTTTTTGCAAATCTATGGAACGATTTGCATCGATTAATACACTATAAGTAGGGCCTGGATCAAGGCCTTAGGGGCAAAATCTTGATGAAAAGCCCAAACAACAAATGTATTAGTTGAATGCTGTCGAAGTAGAAAGCCTCCCTGTCCATACCTTAAAGGTTAGTCTTTCAGAACTTCAAAGCAGTCCGACATGACAGTTAACACCAAAAGAAGCATATTTTTTAACCTTATTAACTTACTTATCTATGAAAAATCCCGAATCCAAATCATCCAGAAGGGGGTTTCTTTCAAGTGCCGGTAAAGCTGTTGGAGGGGGTGCCCTCGCCTTCGGTTTGATGGGCATGAGCATGGAAGACATGCCGGAGGAAGCCACTTCCAAGCCTATCGTAGATCTAATAGGGATGACTCCAGCTGCAAAGAGGAAATTGAGTACTGCAGCTCAACGTGTTTCTCCAGCTGATCTTAAAGCCATTGTTGATCCTTACAACAGTTCTCAAAGGATGACCACTCGTCCTAGCAGAACGGTGCAACAGCTTACCTTTGGTGATCTTAGCCTATTGGCAGGAGCTGTACATGAGGCCGCTAAGGGTAAGGAAATTAACAACCTTAAGATAGACTGTAGTGAGTCATTCTGTTGCTGCTGCTGCTGTTGCTGCTGCTAGATTCGTTAGGTGTCTAACCATCTAAAAGCTCTAATGATTTAATGCTTTGGTGATCTAGTATTGCAGTCAAAATACTGGGTCACCAATCTTCCGAGCACCTATTTGCTCTTCCATCAAAAGTCTCTATTTTGATCGTGACATCGATCTACCTGAATGGAATAAAATTTCATTATGAATCCTGTCTATAATCTAATCCCTTTTAACTATCTCTCGGATGGAAAACGCCTTTTGATCAAGCGGTTAGGGAAAACACTTTCCTTTCCCGATGAAAAGGCAATGGCTGTCATGCATTTGTTGCAATTGATGAATCAGCTGGGTAGTTTTGATCTGCCCAGTCTACAAGAAAGTGCATCTGAGCATATCTCCCCAAGTTTTACCGAAGAATTAGTACAACTCCTGGATGTCAATGGCTTCATCAGATTGACAGATGAGCCGAGTGCCAATTCGCTGGCCATTCCTTTTCATGATTTGGAGAGGTTGGTAAAAAGACAGCGCTTTATTTTTGTAGGTATCAACCGACTCAGCTTTGCGATGTATAAACTGCTAAAAGCCTATGCACCGGACGTGCAGGCAGTCTTTCTCTCCTATGGCGGCTTGGACCTTTGGCAGGATGGAGATGTGCCGGAGGATTTCGAGAAAATAAGCTATCCCTTTGAAGAATGGATTCCCGATCAAACGATCGGAGAGGAAGATTTCATTATCGCCACGACTGTATTCGGGAACAAGAATGCTTTGCGAGATCTCAATCGGGAAATGCATCGGAGAAAGTTTATGTATTTGCCTATTCTACTACTGGATTATCAATTGGAAGTGGGGCCGCTCTACATTCCTGGAAAGACACCATGCTATGAGTGTGTCTACAAAAGATTTATCTCACACCATGATAATGGGGAAGAGGTAGATACTTTTTATCAAATGATTGATCAGAACTCGCCACATTTGGTGCATTTTAGCGATGACGTTTTATTCACGGCTTGCGGCGGAGTATCTACCTTACAAGTACTCAATTACCTATCAGGAAACTATACGCTATTACAGTCGGGGTATCAAATGATATGGAATCTCAGCACCAATACTTCCACCTCACATCGCATTCTCAAGAATCCGCTCTGTGAGGTTTGCTCCAGCAAGGCAGAAATTAACTCTACCAATTACTTCCTAAACATGATCCAGGTCGATGACAAGAAAGGAAATTGATATTATTTTCGATCCCAAGTATGGCTTAGCCAAAAGCGAGTTTCGGCTAGGGAGACAGTATGGCGCTCCGAATTTCTTCTTTGAATATGCGGTATCCATCGACAGTCAAAAGTTGGGGAACGAAATCGAAAATATCCGGACGTCTGGCGGGGCTAGTCCCAATGGAGCCTTGGGAGCCAAGGTAAAGGCTACGGGTGAATTGATGGAGCGGTATTGTAGTGGAATTTTCCACTCAGAAGACTTTCGTTTTGAAGCTTATGACGATGCCCCAAATGAGAAGGTACATCCCGACCTTTTTTCCTTCTATGCCAAAGTACAAACCGAGCAAGCCGACTACTACTACGATTTCTTTGATACCCAGGCAAAGATCAACTGGGCTAGAAGCTATGATATTTTCAATCAGGCTTTCTGTTGGGTTCCAGCCAGTACGGTATTTGTGCCCTATGAGTTTAACAAGGCCAAGGGCGAGGCAAAGATCAACCAATCCATATCTACAGGTTTAGCCTGCCATTCGGATTTCTTCAAATGCTACAATAAATGCATCATGGAGGTGCTGGAGCGAGATGCTTATTGCACCTACTGGCAGTTGGGTTTATCTCCGTTGCTAATAGAGGCAAAGGGTTTACCCCCTAAGTCCCAGCAAATGCTTGATGCCTTTTCGCAGTATGGCTGTGAGGTCCAGTTGTATCTGCTAGAAACAGATATAGGAGTTCCCGTAATACAAGCAAGTTTAATCAATTACCATCCTGCACGAGCACCCTATGCGATGTCTTGTGCTTGCCACTGGGATATTGATCTGGCGATAGTAGGTGCGCTGGAGGAGTTGGCCCATACCTATATGTACTTAGAGAATATCCATGGAACCGACTATAAACCGATCGAATCACCAGCAGATGTGAAATTGAGTTTGGATCACCTGGTATACTGGAGTGATCAGCGGCGCTTGCCGCAGATGAATCATATTTTGCAGACACCCAGGAGAACTACTTATGCTGATATTCAACGCCAAACCTTTAGCAGCCAAAAGGAATTAAACCAAATCCTCTTACAAAAACTTCAGGCGGCAGGAGTGAATCTTTTCTTCAATGATCTAACTACGCCCGACATTCGGTCGCTAGGGTTTTGGGTCTTGCGCGTAATCATACCTGAATGCCAGCCTTTAGCCATGGGCCACAAATACCGATACCTCAAATGTCAACGGATGTGGCAACGGGCGGAGAAGGAAGGATTGTACGAATCGGCTGGCTTACAACTTTATCAAGATATAAATTTACCCCATGGATTTCCCTAATGTTGACAACTTGTGGCTGTTTTACTACGAAAACTCAAAGCTGACCGAGTTTTCTAATATTCCCATACCTAACGAGCAGGTCATTGAGATATCAAAAAACTTTGCTCCTGCTCTAACAATAGAGGGGAAGCGCTTTCAATTGAAACCAGCGGCGGAAACAGCTGTGGATATGTATCAGGTCATGAAGGATCGCGCCTCCAGACTAACAGCGAACCTCAGTGCGATGACCTTTGAAGCACTCTCCAACCTCTTGTACTATGCCTACGGGTCCAAGCAAACATCTACAGGCAAGTCAGCTATGACCAAGCGTAATGCCCCTTCTGCCGGGGGACTCTATCCCATCGAGCTTTTCTTCTTTGCTAGGGAGATCGAACAGATACCTGATGGATTGTACTATTTTGATTCCCCAAAGAATGAGATTGTACTCTTTGATGAGCAAGTCAATTATGAAGCCGTCGCGGATTGCTACGTGAGCGATGACCCCATTCTTAACAAAAATCTAATCTTCTTTTTCTGTCCGATCTTTAATAAATCTATTTTTAAATATCACAATCGAGGATTCCGCTTTGTATTTATGGAGGCCGGGCATATCGCACAAAATCTGTTGTTGATTGCAACGGGCTTAGGGCGGCAGGCTTTACCGGTTTGTGGCTACTTCGAATATAAGGTGGATCAATTACTGCGACTAGATGGGCATGATTTCTCTTGTGTCTATACCGTCGCGGTCGGGTGATGATTTCATGGCATTTCCAAATTTTTCCTGCTTATCATCTCCAAAAACATAGATTCATTTAGGATACGATACGATTCCCAAATAAAGTAATAGTACTCGCCTGCTAGTTTAGTTGGAGTGGATGTGTATCTGTCTGATTTACAGGCAATATTATATCAGTATTGATTAATATTAAGGTAGCAATTCTGGTATTTCATGACTAGTTTTGAGTCAGAACCCGATTAGGACCTACACTTTGGTCTCCTTCCTTCCAACATCGAGATATCCCTAATGGTATTGTGTTATTGACTGTCACAGTCATCATCTAAGTGCATCTTTGGTGATCGCTTTTGTAGGAGGAAATTGTCATTTCCTGTCGGCAGGCAGGTATCAGCAAAAAGGGCGATTTCCTACCCAAAGGGTGTTGGCCAAACATGCCCTAAAGCCTATATGCTATGTGTATAATGCGATACCAAATCTTGCTTGCACTTTGTTTATCCTGGTGCTTTCTGAACGGAGGTAAAGCCAATGCCTCTTCCCTAACACAAAGGGATCCTTGCTCCCATGAATCTCTAACCAGTGCCACCGCCTTCTATTGTCAATTTGGCATTCGAGATAGTGCGCTTAATAGATTCCCAACCTATCGCTATTTAGGGGCGGTAGAAGTATATCTGCAAACAACTACCACACCATATATTATCAGCCTAACCCCGCAGTACTTCCTTGATCGGCTAGCGGAGCGAAATAGTAAGTTCTTAATCCGTAACGGGTGTATTACTTCGCTAAAGGAATCCTTTCATAACTATCAGCGTCAATTGAATAAACTGAAGCAGTTGACGGCGGCCCTAGGCGTGTCCATAGAAGCCAAAAAGAAAGACCTCACGCAACATAAAGGAGCGGGAATCTGTGACTGGTCACTCATTCGGCAAATGAGAAGAACCCTTTGGAAATCCTTTCGTCGATTCAAGTCGGAACTATCTGCAGCCTATGAAACGGAAGTGATCTTGTTGGCCCAATTTATCCATAACCCTTCTCTCTTCGAGGCTGTAAATAGCCTCGTTAACTTAGACGGTTCCAACCTACCGATATATGTGCATACTCGCCCAGCTTTTTTTGGGAGCCAAGCCATTCTGCAACATTTAAGTGGGATGGTAGTGATGAGCCAGCAAGGTGGCCTATTCTCTTCTGACACCCCCGCAATTAGACAGGGCCATCCCCATTTTGTAGGCCATAAAGATGCCTTGACGGTTATTGTGCAGGTTCGTGCTCCTGGCGCTATCCTGTCTCATGAATATGGTCACCTATATTATCTCTATCATCATTGGGAAGCCTACACGGAATACATGGAGCAAATGGGTCCTCGATATCAGGTGGGAGGGCATGGAAGCGGTGATGCCAGTGGGATAGCCGCGGAATTAGCGGAGAAGGGGGAAATGCCTGATTTCCATATGCCTTGGAGTTTTCGCAAGCGCAAGGCGGAAAGAGGACAACCCTTGATAACCCTAGCCGATGAGTAATTACGAGTAGAAAAACTTGCTGGTTAAAATACCAGCATGCATCTTTGCGCCCACATGAAAACACCTAGTATTACATGGCTACCTGCTAAGCGTTGGCCGTTCTTTTATGGCTGGTTTATCATCGCCTTAGGAACCTTTGGGATCATCATGAGTATCCCAGGGCAGACCATCGGTGTGTCTACCTTTACAGATAGTTTGTTGGGGGTTCTGGAATTGAATCGAGATCAGCTAAGTGTGGCTTATATGTGTGGGACCATCGCTAGTTCGTTGATGCTGACCTGGGCGGGGAAACTCTATGATCGGATGGGGGTAAAACCCTTAGCTTTGGTTGCTTCGGTAGGTTTAGGCGTGACTTTGCTGTTGCTGAGTATTTCCGATCAACTAGCTAATGGCTTGGGAGGAGGATTTTGGATGTCTTTTGTGGTGCTTGCGCTGTGTTTTGTAATGCTTCGCTTCTTTGGTCAGGGCGTGCTGACGATGACCTCACAGAATATGATGGTGAAGTGGTTTGATAAGCGGAGAGGCTTTGCCATGAGCTTTAGCAGTGTAGCATTAGCCTTGATCTTCTCATTGGCCCCTTTATTCTTGGATGCTTTGATTCAGAGCTGGGGATGGCGAGGTGCTTGGCGCCTTATTGCTTTGGTGTTGTTTACGGCTGTGCCATTGATTATTGTGTTTTTCTTTATCGATAATCCACAGCAGGCAGGCTTAAAACCAGACGGCAACTTTATAGAGAATGAGGCTTCACGCCGGAAGACACTCCAGCAGGTCCACAAAGAGTATACTTTGCCGGAAGCTCGAAGAAGCTTTACCTATTGGGTATTCGTCGGCTTTTTGGCGATGCAAGGCTTGTTTACCACCGGCTTTACTTTTCATGTAGTATCGGTTTTCGCGGAAGCGGATTTAAGTAGATCATTGGCCTTAAGCGTATTTCCACCGGCAGCCACTATTGCCATGATTTTTACTTTCACCTTTAGCTGGCTCAGCGATTATATTCGCTTGAAATACATCTTGCTGTTGAAGGGGTTAGGAGCTATCCTGGCTACTTTAGGTGTCTTTTACCTGTCAACCTATGACTTAGCCTACTACCTAATGATTATTGGGTATGGAATGTCTGGGGGATTATATCGGGTGATCTATGCGGTCAGTTGGCCCAAGTTATTTGGGCAAAAACACCTAGGAGCAATTTCCGGCCAAGCTATGACCGTGATCGTTTTTGGAAGTGCTTTGGGACCAGTACTCTTCAGTTTCTCTTTGTCCCAGTTTGGAGCTTACACCATGGCCGCTTTGGTGTGCACATTGGCTTATTTGGCTTTAACGGTCGCTGCCTTTTTTGCGAATAACCCGCAGTTAAAGTGGAGACCAAATGAGCTCCCGGTTTCCAGCTAATCAGACAACATCAGGTATATGAGTCCTAGCTGCCCTCAACAGCTAGGATCATCAAGTTTTTGTGCCTAGTTGGTATGCTGCCCATTCAGTTTTTGCTCATATTCATCCAAGGTGTACCAGATATCATAGAATTGCTTTACCCCTCCTGAGTTGCGGACGGAGGTATTTATCATCATGACCTTACCCGTTTTGGATCCCGGCTTAAAAAACATGAAAGTAGCTATTCCCGGATCTCCACCCGTATGACCTATGTATCCTTTTGGCGTCAATCCCATAAATATTCCGGTATTATATTCATCATCATAAGCATCGCCATCCTCCTCTTGATCGGGAATGTTCTCCGCGGCCAATTGTGCCGTGAATAACTCCTTGTAGGAAGCTGCACTGAGCAAGGTCCCATTTCCTGCATACCCTTTAATCAATTCACTTAGGTATTTTGCCATGTCGGAAATACTGGTAATAAGCCCCCCGTCAGGATAAGTGATCAGCGAATAGTAAGGTAGTTCGATATCTGGTCTTGCATATAGTGTAGAATGCTTCGATATATCTACATCATCAAAGGACCAACCTGAAGAAGACATGTTTAGAGGTTGCAGAATGTGTTTTGTGACAAACGAATTGAAAGATTCACCTGTTGCCACTTCCAATACCGCTGCGGCCAGCGTAGCACCGATATTGGTATATTCGAATAGATCACCGGGTTTGTTTTTGAGGAAACCCTCCGCTTCATACCATTCTCCATCTGCTGCAAGTATTTTTTCTAAAAATGAGATTAGTGGTATGGCTGTATTGGGGGCATTGAATGTTTCTGCCATGGCCATGATAGAGTCTGGTACCTCTATATCTTCTTTCAAGATATAGGATTTCCCATCATAGTAGTCCGTATCCAATATCGAGGAGGTATGAGTAGCCAAATGCCTCAAGGTAATTTCTGCTTCCGGGTGGTTCGGGTTATACACTTGAAAGGGTAAATGCTTATTGATGGGGTCATCAAGATTGAGTTTACCCATTTCTTGGGCTTTCAGCAGTGCCAATCCAATAAACGTCTTTGAAACTGAACCAATATTTTGAATGGTATGCTCCGAATAGTTTGCTTTTGCATTTAGATTAGAATAGCCGATCCCTGCCTGATAAAGAATTTCGTTCTCATTGACGATGGCTACCGCAAATCCGTTAATATGCCCCTGCTCATGGATTTCAGTTAACTTGTTTGATAAAGAATCTTTAGCGATGTCAACCTCTGATGGGGCGCTCTTGGACGCTTCTTGTTGGCAAGAGAATAGAGTGATGATGGCGAATAAAAGGAAGATAGCTTTTTTCATTTTTTAGTTTTTTGCAGGTAATGAACTGACTGTGCTGCCTGCGGTGAAGGAGCATGCATGTTATATCCTTTATGGACTACATTTATGTCTTGGACAACTCATCTATTTTAGAGAGATTTTCCTTTGCTTTGGTATTGTCAGGATTGTACCTAAGCGACTTTTCATAGTTCTCTTTGGACTTATCGTATTCCTTCAAATAGAGGTATAGCTCTCCTAAGCTATCATACAGGTTAGCATTCTCTGGATATTCGGAAATTGCAAATTCAAATACCTGGATTGCCTTTGGAATTTCATCGTCATAAATGTACTGGTAAGCGACTCGATTTAAATAACCAGCAGATATGAAATATCTTGTGCTATCGGTTTTCAACGTTGAATAGATATTCCGTGCAGTCTTTGGATCACCAAAAAAGTCTTTCTCAATCTTAGACCACAGGTTGATGCGGGGGTATTCGATCAGATCATGCTCAATTCTATTGTACAAACTTATCCAATCATCCATGGCAGCTTCTGACTGATTGTTCATAATCATGACCATCCCATAATTGGAGTCAGGACATATTAGGATAACACTTTCTGTCCCCTTTGCACTCCCCGTTTTTGAATAGTAGAAGCCCTCACGTTTGCCCTTCCCAAGATCCCAGTAGTATCCAGTATCATCTTCTCCATCCTCAAATAAATAACGGGTAGACTCTTTGATTAATGAGCTATTGCTCTCCAGTTGGAATTGCATAAATTTTGTTAGATCAGGTAGCCCTGCCAGTAGCCCTCCTGCACCGTAAAGCAGTGGATTCTTAACTACCGGTGCGACCTGGTCATTTTCATCATAACCCTTTGCCAAGTACTTTTTAAGTTCAGCAAAATCTTGGGTATGGATATTACCGATTCCTAAGTCGCTTAAGAATGAATGTAGTAAGCGCTCATACGGCTGTTCATAAACTTGTTCTAAAATGTAGGCCGCTAATTCTGGTCCAAGATTATTGTACCGATATATAGTACCTGGGAATGTATCTAGCTCAACCGATTGTAACTCTATCAGTAAATCATCTATTGCATAATCAATAGCTGCATCCTGATACTGCCCGCTAAATATCTTATCATATACAGCGGTGAATTGATCTGGCATCTTAAAGCCAAGCGAATGTGTCACCAAATCCCTAATGCTCACGGGCTTACTTTCAAATTCCAGATTACCATATTCACCAGGCAAATACAGTCTTATATCATCTTCTAAAGAAATTTTGTTTTCGGTTACGGCTTTGGCTACCAGCGAACCAACAAAAACCTTTGAAATAGAAGCAATCTCATACAGTGTACTATCATTTGGAGTATTGCCTGCGCCATCATCTATTTCTCCGAAATAGTTTTTATGGATCAATCCATCCCGATACACTGCCACTGACAAGGAATTAATATTCTCTTTGTTAATGATGTTATTGGCATACTGATCGATTATTATTTTTAACTCATCAAAAGAACTTACCTCATCTACTTCAGTTGAGTTACACCCAAAAAGCATAATCACAAGGAATAGAGCTAAGATTCTAATCATCATCTTGTTTTTCGTTATTATAAAGTAATACTTCCAACACCTTGGACCTAGCAATAGCATACATGGCATAGCCTAGCTGAGACGAGCTAGGAACCTATATCAGTTTGACAGGCTTGTTTCTACTTAATTCTTCGAAAAATGTTGGTGTGAATTCTCAATTTTGCGCTTTCCAATAAATAGATGTCATTCTCTCTCTGCTACCCCTATTTAGGTTACATACTATTTAGCCAAGATAGCTCAAGATCTCCGTAATCTTGTTGACTTGTACGAAACCAGGCTGGTCCACTTTTTGGGTGACTTGTTCATGTGCCCAGGTGGTATGATAGGGTACGTGGATGGCAAAACCACCTAATTCTAAAACGGGTAAAACATCAGATTTGATCGAATTGCCCACCATTAGAAAATGCTCAGGCTGGCAGTCTAGGTGTTTGAAAAGCTTCTGATAGTCCTCCCTTCTTTTATTGCTCATTATTTCAATGTGATGGAAATGCTTCTCCAAACCGGAATTGATTAGCTTCCTTTCTTGATCTAATAGATCTCCCTTGGTAGCCATGACCAAGCGATAATCTCCATTCAATTTCTTCAAGACTTCTTCAACACCATCAATCAACTCAATGGGTTTCCTTAATAGTTCTTTCCCGAGCTCAATGGTCCGGTTGACCAATTCGATCTTTGCCTTGCTATCAGTGACTTTTGAAATGGTTTCTATCATGCACAGCATGAAGCCCTTTACTCCATAACCATATAAGGAAAGGTTATCCATTTCTGTACGGAACAACTCTTGAGACACCGTATGATGCGGCAAGAAATCTTCCAGTAAGGCACAGAACTTATGTTCTGTTTCTTGAAAATAGGGCTCGTTGATCCATAAGGTATCATCTGCGTCAAAGGCTATGATCTTGATATCTTTCATTGACGTTTAGTTCTGTTTAACTCCTCAATACTTGTATTGTTGTAGCCTGGGTTTGAAGTATTCTCCCTGTTTGGATAAGCTATAATTCCAATCGGTAAATAAGCCCGGGGCCCATTGTGGATCAAAGACCCAAAGCACATAAGATATGTCTTTATCGTCGCAATACGCTGTGATAGCCTTTCCATAGGAGGCGTCACTAATAACAGGAATATGTGCCCCTTCTTCATCCGCCTCCGCAAAGCCAACTTCCGTTAAAATGACTGGATAAGTAGCCTTGACATAGCCCCAATCTTTCGTCCATTTATCTTCCCATGGCTGCGGGCGTTTTTGCGGGTACGGATGGCTCACATAGGCAATACCTTCCGCTTCAATAGGATCCCATTTGACGGGGGTAAGATCATAGGCCCAATTGAAGCCAGCTACGAGCGGTATACCTTGGCCGCCATTGGCTCTGACAATGACAATCATTTCTTCAAGGATTTCCTTCCACTGGGCCCAGCTACAGGTACCTAACTGCCCGTTGAAGGTAGTGGGCTCGTTGAAAAGCTCGTAGAAGGCTACGGTAGTATTGTCTCCAAAGTGCTTACCCATGGTACGCCAAAACTCAAAGGTTTGCTTTTTATCGGTTTCATACATCGGGTGCTGATACAGTTGGGAACGCAGGTTGCCGATGCTATGCCAGTCAAGGATAACATAGATGCCTAGCTCACCAGCCCATTGTACACCTTGATCCAGTAACTTAAGGTAGTCTTCCATTCCTCGCCTGGCCCAAGCGGTTGGGTGAATCGGGAAGCGCACCAAATTGGCATTCCAACGCTTCATTTCTTCGAAGTAGGCTTTATTCCAATGACCTTCCTTGGCCAGCTTGTCCGGATCACTGGCATTCAAGCCCCGAAAGACTATTTTTTGTCCATCTGGTGTGACAAATTGATTACCATCTACACTAATCCGAGGGAGGGGGGCTTCTTGAGCGATACCTTGATGGTATGTAGATAGAACAAGACTGAAGGTCAACACAAGGAGCAAAGTTGATCTATACATATTGTAAGCTTAGTTGAAAAATGAAACGTACTAATGGTGGTGGAGTATCTATGGTCAAACTACTTAAATGGAAGGGCAAAGTAAAAGTAGAATATTTATCATAAGAATGAAAAAATAGGGAGGGGCTAGAAGGGAAGATGTCCTTTTGGACTAATATTAAGGAAGGGATAGTCGATTTTTGAAAGATACAAGCCTTGTGGATAGGCTGACTTGAAAGTACGGGGTCGAACACCAGTCTTTAGGCAGTCCTCCCATTCCGCTACACTCATTTCTCCCTTGCCGATGGCAATCAGGCTCCCTACCAGCAGGCGGATCATCCCTTTAAGGAATCCTTTGGCTGTAAATTGAAAGCGGACCTTTTTTCCCGCTTCGTAGGTGTACATAGCTACACTATGGATATCACAAAGGGTGCTGTCGTGCCGATCTGGGGTTTTGCAGAAGGCGCGAAAATCTTCGTATTGCGGTAGCAGGTCGAGTGCTTGTTGCATCGATTCAAAGTCCCAATCCTGACAATTATAATGGGCACTAATTTCTTGAAGAAAAGGGTCTTTGGTTTGGTGGATCAAGTAGTCATAGGTGCGTGAAGTGGCTCCAAACTGAGCATGCTGTGCGTTGGGCACATGGATGATGTCGAAAATAGAAATATCGTTTGGTAGCAGCTTGTTTAGGATGAATAGCAGATCGGAAGGCAGGCTTGCTGCAATATCGATATGGAAGAAATATTGACTGGCATGTACCCCCGCATCGGTTCGACCACATCCCAAACAGATAATTCTGCGTTTCAATACCTTGGATAGATTCTCCTCCAATACCTGTTGTACCCCCAAGACATCTGGCTGCCGTTGCCAGCCATGGTAACTTCCTCCTTTATAGGCGCAGTGAAAAAAATACCTCAGATTTGTTGTTGCCATTCCGCCAGGATTTCATCAAAGTGCTCTTTCAATTCGCGAATGGGAGCGCTGATTTCTTGATATTCCTCGGGGAATGTATCTACGATGGAGACCTCATTGAAATAGCTGATATTGTATGCTTCTCCAACGATATTGTTGAGCACCTGGTTGACAGCAGCTGACTGAGATTCTTCATCCATAAATTGAATGTTCTTGGCTTGAATCAGCACTTCGAAGGTGTCATCTGAATATTCTAGCAGGACATACTGCCACTGAAAGGCTTCGATAGAACGCTCGATCATCCAATCATCATAGACACTCAGAATATAGTCCCAATCCTTTGCCGGTTTGGAAGCATAGAACTCCCAATTGCGTAAACGGTTGGGAGCTTCGGAGATGATTAGTTTACTTAAGGCAAGGCGTTTTGCATCGCCATTTGGAGAAAGCGTGAAGCGAAAGGGCTTATTCATACCTGGACTGATTTCCCAAGCAAAAAGGCCAAATTCTAGTACCTCATTGTTGATACGCTCAATTAGGGAAGCTCGTTCATCATCAACATCAGCTTCGAAGAAGGTGACGATATGCTCTTCCATCTGGATGAACCATTTCCAAAAGGCATCTATTTTAGGGCGAAACTTAGTTTGATTCATAGGGGCGGTCTGTTTCTGAATATGATCTAAGCATAATCCTTTCCGCAAAACTACTGCAAAAGTACTAATGAAGATATCCTTTTGGGCTTTTTTGTACAGGTAGGTCTAAAATCAGCTATTGCTCCTGGTCAGATCATGAAACAGGGACCGCAGGAAAAGCCGGATGTTCTAAACCTTTAGGTGGTGGAATCTGTTCTGAAAGGGAATTAAATAAGCAGTATGGATATTCGGCTCGTTAAGCAGGAAGACATTGATAAAGTGAAGTGGAATAGCTGTGTTCACTATGCCAACAATGGTAATATATTCGGCTATAAGTGGTACCTAGATCACGTCGCCAAAGACTGGGATGGTTTGGTAGAGGGAGATTATGAATCTGTTTTCCCCTTGGTTTGGCGTAAAGGGCTATGGGGAGGCAGAGTATTGTATCAACCAGATCTGATGCGGGAATTGGGGATTTATACCATCAATGCTCCCTCCTCTAAAAGAATCAAAACCTTCTTGGCGGCTATCCCTTCGGAATACAAGCAAATAGATATTGTATTGAATGAGCAGAATCATTACCCAAGTGTTCCGGAGTTTGCTACGGCTACCCACATCAACCATCAACTCCTGCTCGCCCGCCCTTTTGAAGAACTTGAAGAAGCCTTCTCACCAGTCGTTCAAGAGGCCACAGAAAAGGCTACCAAGGCTGGTATCATATTGGATTCCAATGTGAAGCCTGAGGCCATTGCTGACTTCTACAAGAAGCATAGCCCAGAAAAGAAGGGGAAGGAAAGAAATTTCCATACCATACAACGGATTATGTACAATGTGCTTCACCGAGGATGGGGTTTTGCCTCGGCTGCAAGGAGTACATCCGGAGAATTACTCGCTGTCAATTTCTTTATCTTTTCCCATAATACCATTATGAGTCTCTTGCCATTGGAATCGCCAAGAGGGCGTGAGGTAGGAGCACTGCTTTATTTGTTCCAAATGCTCATCCGCCTACAGGCCAATAAACCAGTGATTCTCGATTTCAATACCATGGAGCCGGATGCGCTAGCCGAAGCCTTTGGTGCGCAAACCAATCCTTACTTGAGAGTAAGAAGAAGACAAGGCTTGAGTCGGATTATTCCTGCATAAGGAGCGGTATCTACTTGAGCTTTACTACGACATATTTAATTCGTTCTCGCTTCCAGGTATAACAAATGTGTAGGGTATTGTCTGGGCCATTGATGATGGCTGGGTACGAATATTCACCGGGTTCACTTTCCAAAGTAAGTAGAGGTTTCCAATCAATACCATTCGCTGAATACCCCAAGCTTAGTGGGTAGCGCTCTCCGCCCCATTTGCCTTCGGGTGTTTCGGTTGGATTATACACCATGAAGTGTTGGTTGGGAGCGAAAGTAACCGCATCTATCCCGGAATTGGGGTTTGGAACATCCGTAATTTCTAAAGGTGTCCAGTTAAGGCCTTGGTCCGTAGACCAGGAAGAAAGTACACGGTTGTTCTTGCTTCGGCACAGGAGTTGTAGCTTGCCCCCGGGGTGATGGAGGATGGAAGGCTGAATAGCTTGCAATTCATCATCACTGGGAAGAGACCCGGTTCGCTTCCAGGTTTTTCCCCCGTCTGCTGTTAACTCAATATGCAGTCGCCAGCCATCGTGCTCTGTACTGGAAGGACAAAGCAGCGTGCCATTTGCTAGACGTTCAGGTTTGTTTTTGACTGGTCCGAGGATGTCCTCAGGGAGCCGCCTAGGGAAAGACCAGGTCTCACCATTATCTTGAGACACCATCATCTCGCCCCACCATTCTCTGGGATTGGGTCCTACTTTATAGAAAAGCATTAATCCCCATTCTTTATCATAGTATAGTACCGGGTTCCAACAAGGATAGCGCTTATCTGCATGTTGGATGCCATTGACCACTTCTACGGGGTCCGTCCAGCCATCCTCTAGGCGTCGAGCAATCCATATTCCTACATCCTTATGCTTCTCATGCGTTCCACCAAACCAAGCGGCCACCATGCCAGCTGGGGTTAGGGCAATGGTAGAGGCGTGACAGCTCTCGAAGGGCGCTTCTTGGTAGACAAATTCGGTGCTTTTGACTTGGACATTTTGTGTCCAGGAAGGGAAATAGAGTAAGAGTAGACTTAGTAAAAGTCCACCTTGTAGGTACTTGTTCATACAGTTGGTAATTTTCCTTAAAATTAAGGATTATTTCCTTCTGAAACTGTAAGAAGTACTAAGTAGCCAAACAATCAAACCAGCCAAGATCAGATCAACTGCTGCCGAAATCATGTGGATGAGCTCAAAATCATCCAAAGAAAATATTCGAAAGGCCGCAACCCATAAAGGAATAATTAGAAAGGAAAATAGCTGGCCAATCAAGCGGATGGGCAAGGCGGTATTGATGTATTCTTTGCCTGCAGTGGAAGACTCCAAGTTTTTAAAGGGTACGATTTGGTTGCCGTAATTGGTAGCTGTTTCTGCTAAGTCATTGAGGTAGGCAATGATATGACTGATCAACCGATCTTGGGTACTATACAAGCTACAGCATAGTGCTGCCATCGGGAAGGCCAGGATCAATAGATCGTTAAAAGCAAGCACCGTGTCGGCAAATTGAAAGTTGCCGATGGAAACAATTAAGATTAGAATAATTTGCAGTAGTAGTTGTGTCTTTAGCCAAAGATCTCGTTGTCTGATTCTGAAACTGAGTCTTTGATTGGCTGTTCGAAAATATTCTACAAGTAAGTCGAACTGCTGGGTAGAGGTGACCATGAACTAGGGATTAAACTTAATTATGCACAAATGTAAGAACTTCTTAATGTTTTGAGATCGCTATATTATTGGAAAAATAAGGTTAAAATTGTGGCTATGCAGCAAAAAACTTCAACTAATTGGGGGCTTTGGGCAGGTTTACTGGCTTTTTGCCTCCTTCAATTTTTACCTATACCGGTGGGGATGAATCCACAGGCTTGGCAGGTGGCTGCAGTCACTCTTCTGATGATGATCTGGTGGTTTTCAGAGGCGGTCCCGGTTTACGTGACAGCCTTGGTACCACTAGCACTATTTCCGCTTTTGGCAGATATCCCTGCTGCCACGATCGCTGCCCGTTACGGCCATAGCCTAATTTTGCTTCTACTAGCAGGCTTTTTCATCGCAAAAAGTATGGAACTGCAGCAGCTACACAAGCGCATTGCCTTAGGTATCATCCGAAAAGTTGGGACCGGAAAACGGCAAATTCTATTGGGATTTATGATGGCTGCTGCTTTCCTTTCGATGTGGTTGGCAAATGTGATCATCGTATTACTTATGTTGCCAATTGCTATGGCTATTATCGAGAAGGAAGAGCGGTTGGGGGCGTCCTCGAGTTTCGGATTCGCGCTATTATTAGGTATTGCCTATACCTCCAGTGTTGGGGGGACAGGTTCTCTCATTGGCACTCCTCCCAATTTGGTTTTTGCTGCTACTTTGGAGCAATTGTTTCCGGAAGCTCCGGAGGTCAGTTTCGTTAAATGGATGAAGATTGGCCTACCGGTCATAGTCATCATGTTGCCTATTGTTTGGTGGTATATGGTAAAATACTATCGCTTAGGCGGACCACTTGAGGGAGGCAGGGAACATATAGAAGCGGAATGGCAAGCCTTGGGGCGCATGAGCCTCGGTGAAAAAAGAGTATTAGCCATTTTCATATTTACGGCCATCGGTTGGCTCTGGCGCAAAGATATTGCCATCGATGACTTTACGATTCCTGGCTGGACTAGTCTCTTCGGGGTAGGGGAGACGGTGAATGATAGTACCGTTGGAATGATCGGTGCCCTTTTGCTTTTTATGGTGAAAGATAAAAAAGGGGGAGAGCCACTGTTGAATTGGAAACAAGCCGTGACCATCCCTTGGGGCCCACTCATTCTAATCGGTGGCGGTTTGGCTTTGGCTACCGCTTTGAAAGAAAGTGGTTTGGCTACTTACATTGGGGAGAACCTGGCTTTCATTGGCAGCCTTCCGGTAGCCCTGATCGTCATTAGTATCGTTATTTTTATGCTCTTTTTTACAGAGGTTAATAGTAATACGGCTACCGCTACCTTGTTTCTACCGCTTCTAGCCGGGATAGCGGTGGCTAATGAAATCAATCCTTTGCTCTTCATGATTCCTGCCACCTTTGCTTGCTCCTTTGCCTTTATGTTGCCCATTGCCACCGGTCCCAATATGGTCATCTTTGGCAGCGAACGACTAAGTATTGGAGAAATGGCCAAGTGCGGACTTTGGCTCAATCTAATCTGCGTAGTGTTGCTGACTTTGTTGCTTTACTTCTTGGTCATCCCGATGTGGGGGATGGAGACGGGCTTGCCTGAGTGGGCGCAGTAAGGCCTACTCATGTTTACAAACTCCTTTTAAATACAAACCGAGTAATAAAGATACCTTTCCCATCGATCTCACCCCCATCGGATTCTACTCCACTGGTTAGAAAAGCCAACTCCCAGCCAGCTTCCGCCAGCCGATTCAATTTATCGGAAATTAGCGCATCGTTGGAGGCGATATTTTGAAAATTGATACCTGTTAGCGTGAAAAAATTGAGCAATTTGGTCTCTTTGAAATGATCGATCTTTAGGTCTTTTCGCTTAACATCGCTCATATCACTCTTTTTACCATCGGTGCGGGTAGTCGTTACGGCCTCCGCTTCGGTTTGATCCGTGGCTTCTATGATGCGAGAACGGCCTATCCCCGCTGGTACGATGGATTCTACTACGCTGACGATCTTGTACTCAACCTGAGCATATAAATCAGAAGTAAAAAGACTGACCAAGAGAAATACAAAAAGAAAATTTTTCATGGTAGCTATATTTTTGTTTGAAAATGGATGATAGTATACGTGAGTTTTGCTTAGAAATTGAACAAGAAATGGTGGCAGTAAAAATGTAATTATAGATTTTTTTAAAGCGACCATTGTATCTTGTTTCAATATTGATGATACAAAGATGCGGAGTGTTCAAATGAGGTTTTTGACACTTAAAGACAACCTTGTGATACTTTACGCCAAAATGGAATTATCAGGTGTTTTCTTAATTAGAAAGGGCTTAGCTACAGCTCGAACATCAATTCTATTTGATGATGCCATTTACACTTTTATTGGCCACTTTTAATTAACTCAAACGCTTGTTCCATTTCCAGGTCTCTTCCTTTCAGGATATCATCTACGGTGTAGGAGGTGAGGTGATCGGGCAGTACGCCCCGGCCAATCGGATGTTTCTGGTATTGAGAACCAATCTGAATATTGGGTGAAATGCGCACCATGATTTTACTATGGGGCAACTGAATCACAATACTATTGCCGCCAGTGGGTCCTTCAAATAGTCCGCCACTTTCCTCTCCAATGAATATGGCATTGGTTGTTTTGCGAAGATCAGCAGCTAGATCTCCAGCGCTAGAAAAGGTGATGCCATTGATCAGCACATACAATTGACCTTGAAATACATTTTCCTTGGGAGGATTCAGCCGGAGATTCCTAGAATATTCGTAGTTGTTGATCCAGAGCTTATGACTCAGCTTTCGCATATACTCATCATCATTGTTAAAAAGAAAATCAGCGGAATCTCTTTCGATGGTAATAGATCTAAGCGGACGAAAATCCAGATGACTGAGATAGATGTTTTGATACAATTTGAAGGGTTGATCGTGTAGATAAGACATCAATTCCATTTGATGATGTTCGCTGCCTCCTTCATTGTTTCTGAGGTCGAGAATAAGATTTTGGATATTATGCTCCTCCAGTTGCGCAAAAGCTTGTTGCAAAAGGGAGTCGAAATGGGGGTCGATCTTTTTGTTGTAGAAGGAGCGGGGGAGTTTCAGGACGGCAAGATCTTCTTCTTCAAAGCGCTCAAATTGGGGAGAGGGGGTAGTAAACCAATCCCGTTCATCTAAACCATGTTTCTCCAGGAGTAAGGCTTTTCTTTTCTTCATCGTAATACCTTCCACCTCTACTGTTCTAGGGACCCCAGTTTTGTGTTCCTCAAATTGCACCTGGAATTGGGTACTCCGATCTAGATGCAAATGATAGTACAAATCAAAACCAGAAGAGACTGGGGAAAAATAACGCTCCATCAACCTGACCTTCCTTGTCTCAATAAAACCGTCAGTGGCAATCCCCCTCTTCATTTTTGCCATAATTTCTGCGCTCCTTCGGCCATTGATAGCGAGTAGTTTAACTCCGTTTGGGATGATGCTCTGCCTACTGCAATTATGGAAAATATAGAATTCTTCATTCACCACCTTAATGTAGAAAGGCAGGACCTTCTTTTCCATCACTTCAGTCCGGAGCTCAGCTTGCGGTATGGTGTAGAGATGGCCACAATTGACACTGGCATTCAAACGGCTAACCAGAGCCAGAAAGTCAAGGCCGGAAATATCTGTATTCAATTGCTTCTGCAAGCTGTCGAAACGAGCATCGAAGACTTTCTGATTATCAAATTTGTACAGACGTGGATGCACGTACTCTAGTGCATACCGCAGCCAATGAAAATCCTCTTGTGCTTGTTGACTGGATAATACTAGAGGTGCTTGTCCAATAAGAGGAATTACAATCGCAAGAGATAAGGCAAGTAGAATTAGTCTTTTCTTTACAGATGGCATAAGGCAAGTAGGGAGTCTTTTCTTCCAAGATGCCTTTATAGGCCGCTTACCCCTAGTAATATCTAGCAGTGGAAATGATAAAATGGCCCTTAGTGTAAACGGAGAAATACTTTACTTCTCAAGAAACGCTAAAGGCCATTTGAAAAGTGATCCCTTTTGATGGAATGGATCAACAAAATTTGGGCTTCGGCTGTGCAGCTTTTTCTTCACCCAATATCTCTTTACTAGATTACTCTAACTAAATTGGTATGCTTCTGCATTATTACTATTGCATAACCACGCTCCTCCTGAGGCGTAAGCGGGACGCAGGAACTTATTGTTGTATCCCTTTAGCGCCAATTTGTCTGGCCCCATTTGTACAAGTAAGAACTTTCCACTATCGTCTACAGAATCGGCATTAGCAAATACGCGGCCATGAATGGAATCATCCACCGCAAGGTATTTACCATTACTGGCTTTAATGGCAATTCTATTATTACCAACCACCTCTACTGTGAAAGTTTCGCCAGAAGTTGCAGAGCCAATCCTGACCCCACTAGAGTTGCTATCGAGAACAAAATACCGTTGACCCGTTCCAAAAAAGGAAATATTTTGACCGTGGCTAAGAAAATCAGAAGGGGTGCCCCAGAGAAATTTAGTCTGATCTCCATGATTCGTGGATTTCAGCAACAAGGGTGAGTCAGAAGCGAATTCCGCTTCTAAATACCGACCGTCACCTGCTTTCAAGGAAAAACTACCGTCCTGATTGTCCTCGACCGTAAACCTTATGGCTTGTGCCATATTTGTGGTATTCATTACGAGTTTGTGAAGATTTGCTTGCGTCGGGACTGCCACCGCTTCACCAAATTTACCTCCATGCTGGAGCACATGTTCCACAGAACCTACCTTCTTCAATGTGAGTGGGGTAGCATCATCCTTGTTGGCAGCATTGGAGTGAGGAACAAGAGTGGTGGGGTTAATTTTGAAGTATTTGTTGTTGTTCATAGCACCGGATAGCACTATTGTGCTGTTACTGACTGGATTACCATTCATGCTGTTGGGTAATTTATTTAGTGAAAAATTTTAGAGCTGCCTGCGGCTTTATCAAATTAGGGCCCCAGAGCAGCGTCCTAAAGAGTAATGGCCAAAATGTAAAACATCTATTTTTTCTTTGCAAAGACAAATTTTGGGCCTTACCACAAATATTTATTCGACTTAATATTTTTAGTTGTTTGTAAATGAGTTTTTTGTGTCATATAGTTACCACAATTTCAGTGTACTGATGGTAACAAACCTAATTTGGAGTCCATTCATCAGCTGGAAGTTATCTCAAGTTTATAGCTGTCCTCATGTTTCATATTTGTAGAATTTGATTTATATTTGTTCTGCATTTACGAAAATTGATCTTCACCAATAATTTTTATGGACCTTGTCTCAACAACATAAAAATTGGTGTGGAACCAAACTTACTAGTCATGAAAGGTACAAATCTAGGCGAGTTCGAAGAGTTAATCTTATTGATCGTGGGGGTGTTGTATCCTGATGCCTACGGGCTTAGCATCCGCCAGGAGATTATAGCGCAAACCGGTCGCAAGGCGGCCATCGGAGCCGTTCACTCTGGATTGAATCGATTGGAGAAGAAAGGCTATCTCCTCTCCAAACTGGCCGATGGGACCCATGAGCGAGGTGGTCGACGCAAACGACTCTTTCACATTACAGCTGCTGGAAAACGTGCCTTAGAGAAAAATCACGAACTTAGAAATTCCTTGTGGAATCAAATTCCTGATCTGGCCTGGAAAAACCTTCTTTATGGGGACTCCTTTGAATAATCACCATCCCCCCAAGTGGGCCGATCACTTTCTAGCTTGGTTTTGCCGTGATGAACTTTTGGAAGAGATCAAGGGGGACCTGCACGAATTCTATGTCCAAGAGCTGAGCGACCAGAAACTCTGGAAGGCCAAGTTGTATTACTGGTATCATGTACTTCACTTTTTGCGCCCCTTCGCAATCAAAAGCCGGCGCCAGCATTCAAACACCCTGACTATGTACCGTAACTATTTTAAGTTCGCTTGGCGGCATGCCCTAAAGCATAAGGGTAACACAATCCTGCATGTCCTGAGTCTTGGGCTGGGAATTGCTTGTTCCATTTTCATCTTCATCTATTTAAAAGGTGAATTGAGTTACGATCGTTTCCATGAGGAAGCCGATCGTATCCATCGCGTGGCCATTGACTTAGTTGACTCCGAACAGCGACGAATACCCGATGCTACGACTCCCCCGGCCCTGGCTCCGAGCCTGGTAAAAGATTTCCCGGAAGTGGCATCTGCCGTTCGCTTATTCCCTAACTGGGGCAATAAGTTCCTCTTAGGGGCCAGCCCGGAAAAGAAGTTTCACGAGGAAGATTTTATTCGCACAGACCCCGGTTTTTTCGATGTCTTCACTTTTCCAGCCTTGCATGGCGATCCAGCTAGGGCCTTGGAGGAAAGGGGCCAGATTATTCTCACTCGAAGTGCAGCTACAAAATATTTCGGGAAAACGGATGTAGTTGGAGAAAGCCTGATGCACTACCTAAGTGATACCACGGAAGTGTATCAGATTGGGGCCGTACTGGAGGATGTGCTACTTCATTCCCATTTTCATTTTGACTTTTTAGCGGCTATCCCTTTCGAAAATCTGGAACAAAACTGGGGCTGGTATAATTATTACACGTACATCAAATTAGCACCTGGTGCCAAGATGGCGAGTTTAGAACCCAAGCTCCAGCCTTACTTTGAGTCGCAACTGGAAGAAAGGGACTATTACAACATCATCTATTCGCAACCGGTAACTGATATTCATTTGCGATCCCATTTAAAGTGGGAGCTCGAACCTAATGGAGATATAGCCAATGTCTACATTCTAGCATTACTGGCCCTTTTTGTATTGTTCATGTCCTGTCTAAACTACTTGAATCTTAAAATTGCTGAGGTGAGTAAGAAGTATCGGGAGGTAGGTGTGCGGAAGGTATTCGGAGCTAATAAGGGGTCTCTGATCGGACAGTTTATGGTAGAAACGCTATTGATCAGTTTTTTTGCCTTATTATTTGCCAGCCTTTTGGCCGAGGGACTCTTTAGGCAGCTCCGGGATGTGCTGGGGCGTGATATCTCTATTCTAGACCCCGAAAATTTGGTAGCCTTTTTGTTGATTGGTTTGGTAGTTGTAGGGTGGGAATATTGGCCGGACTCTATCCCGCCATCCACTTGTCTTCCTTCAAAGCTGCACTAGCGGTAAAAGGCTTATTCAATAGTTCAGGGAAATCTACCAATGGTTTAAGGCGGGGCTTATTGGTCGTTCAATTTGCCATTTCCACCTTTATGATTTTTTGCACAATTGGCGTTTATCAACAGCTCCAATACGTAAAGAATGTAGATAAAGGCTTTTCACCAGAGCAGGTACTAGTCATCGAAAACATACAGAATATCCCTAACCAGCAAAGCCTAAAGGAAGAATTGCTAAAGATTACCAGTGTGTCGGAGGCCGGCTTGTCTAATGGGGTCATTGGCGGACTCAATTGGACTTCCTCCTTGGGCTATCCTGATGCTTTTACGATGAATTGGGTAACTGTTGATCCTGGATTTTTGGGTACGATGGGACTCGAGCTCAAGGCGGGCCGGAATTTCTCTCCGGACCGCGAAACGGATAAGTCGGGTCTCAATTTTATCGTCAATGAAACGGGTTTACAGCAATTAGGATTGACGGATGAAGATGTGGGTAAGCGGGTGAAAATGACCGAGGCACAAGATTCAACCCGGGATGGAATGGGGACAATTCTTGGCGTGGTAGAGGACTTTCATTTTACTGACTTTAAGTCTAGCATTAAGCCCTTTGCCTTTTTCTACCGAGAGAGACCGCAGAACTACCTCAACTTGAAATTGTCGACTACTGATTTAGCCGAAACCTTACAGTCGATTGATCAAGTGTGGTCGCAATTTTCAAATCAAGCCCCCTTGGATTACTTCTTTCTGGATCAAAATTTTGCCGAGTTATACGCCAAGGAAAACCGCTTGTCCAATGTGCTATTGTTTTTAACTGTCCTCGCTATCCTGATTGCGGTGATGGGGATGTTTGCCATTGCCAATATCACGATTAAAGATCGCACCAAAGAAATTGCGATTCGCAAAGTATTAGGAGCTTCTGTGTCCGGAGTGACCTTCCTCATTACGAAGCATTTTCTCCTCCTGGTTTTATTGGCCAATCTCATCGCGATACCGATCGCTTACTACGGTATGCAACAATGGCTGGATGGTTTTGCTTATCGAATCTCTTTGGGTTTGGCGCTCTTCCTGCTAACCGCACTCTTTACCTTATTGGTGGCCTGGGCCACTGTAGGCTTGCAGTCCTTTCGAGCGGCAGTTAGTAATCCCATGAAGAGTTTGAAGGAGGAGTGATAGGGGGACCTGGGCTCTATTTTTTAGTTATCGGTCTAAAGGCGGGAAACCCATCGTGTAGCTTATTTCTAGTGATCTGCCGTAATGATTTCCCGTCTTTGGAAACGATAAAGATTTCTCGGCTATCATCCGTGTTAGCGCTAAAGGTGATCCATTGCCCATCAGGTGAAAAGGTGGCCCGATACTGGAGGCAGTGATTCCACCCTTCATCTAATTGTAAGAACGTTCCCCGATGAATGCCATGCTTTTTGAGGGCTTCATTGGAGATAACTCGCCTGATGTCGCTCCCGTCGGCATTCATGATAAAGAGTTCGAACCCACCTTCTCGATCTGAATAAAAGAGTATTTCAGAAGCATCAGGTGACCAGATCGGGGCTAAGTCCGTATACTGCTTGGTCGTTAAGTTCTTCTGCTTGCCGGAGTGCAAGTTCTTCTGAAAAACTTGTGCCCCATCCTCATTACCTGCGACATAAATGACCTCATTGTGGATGGAAACATCAGGTTGAGATTCGTAGAGGTTAGTCGTATTAGTAAAACGTTCGGTTTTGCCGGAGTTCACATTGATTTGGTAAAGGTCACCATTTCGACTATAGATCACCCGAGTTCCAGTTGCGTCAAAGGTGGGATCAAATTCGTAGTCCCTACCAATAACATCTAACCTTCTGGCATTCGAACCATCAGGATCTGTCAACCAAATACGCCATCCTCCTCTACGATAGGATTCAAAGGTGATCTTCGTGCCGTCTTTTGACCAATTGGGGTAATAGTCGGGCCTTACGCCGGATTTGCCAATTTGCTGCTTACCCGAACCATCTGTATTCATCAAGAAGATATGGCCCTTTGAGCCTTCCTGATTTGATTGAAAAAATACAAGCTGATGAACTGCCTTATTCGGCGTGGATTGACTGATACAGCCAGTAGAAAAAAGACTGAGGATTAGAAGAAGTACGATCGGGTGTTTCTTACTTGCTATTTGCATCGAATTAGATTTTTGTTCGATTCAAAATTACTGGGGTGGGGGTGATCAAAGTAGAGAAATGTGACCAAGCTCATTTTTTGGGACAAAGAGAAGGGGAGGGGCGTAAGAGGGCTATGATCATTTTCATTTGTAATCAAAACGTGGCATGCCGGACCAGCTGTCCGTCACAATAAATGCCGTTCATCACAACTTACTTACACACGAATGCATTTTGGAGTAGTTTGAGTCCATAGCAAAAATGAAAAGCATGAAAGTTACGTTCCAGTTGGGCATTTTAGTGCTCACCCTAATAATGGGAGCCTGTCAACAAAATCAAAAGAGCGAGGTAGAACAGCCTTCCAAAGAAGCTACGGTAGTTGACGAATCTACTCCAAAGGGGAGCCCCGATTTAGGCCCCAACTTTAATCCTGTAAATTCGGAACTAGCCTATTACTCCTATGTGGGAGAAGATCAATCCATGGCCAGGATTTTTGTCTCAGATATCGATGGCGGCAATGTTCGGGAGGTATCCACTTTGGATACTATTGGCTTTCATACCGAGCCGAAGTGGTCAAGAGACGGCAAACGAATAGGCTACACCAACTTCCTCGGAGAAGGCGCCCGAATCATGGCCGTGGATGCGGACGGTCAACATCTTACCGAACTAGCCACCGTCACTGAAGATGGATTCCATATGTTTTCTTCCTGGGATTTATCCGGCGAAGGATACTTTTTCTTTCACTGGCCCAAAGGCGGTTTTACCCCTGATGCCTACTATGCTAAAGGCGACCAGCTAGAAAGGCTGACTGAAAATGGTAAGACCAACAGACCCCAAATGACGGCAGACGGCCATCTTTTCATCAACCGAATTGAAAGTGCAGATCCTTACGTGGCGACCAAGCAACTATATGATCTACAGCAAAAAGAAGTCATCAAAGACATGCCTGAATTAGAAGGTGAATTCATAGCTGGTAACTATTCCGTCAAAGCGATAGAAAACGAGGATTCCACCACCTTCATTTTAGAGGATTTACAAGGGAATGATCTACAGGAATTGGGAACCGTTCCCTACAAGAAGATCATGTTTTCTACCATCGACAATAGGCAGGAGTACGTAGCCTACAATACTGATTTTGCAGATGGAGCAGAAATTCATTTGCTCAACATCCAGACCGGAGAAATCATCAAATTGACCAAAAACTAAATACCTACCCATGAATTTACCACTAAAACTTACACTGCTGTTCTCTTTCATTGCCCTGCTTGTCAATGGTCAAAGTAAAGTAATTGAACTTAACTTTAAAGGCAAAAAGATACCTGTTCGGATAAGCTTACCGGAAGGCTATAAGGCCAGTAAAAGCTACCCGGTTTTGATCGGTCCGGGATTGGATAAAGGAAATCTAGAAATGGGTTGTCGGTATTTTGGCGCGCACCCTAAACAATCCAGGTGGATTTTGGTAGAGAGCTCCATTCATATGGAGAATCGAAAAGCGGTTTCCCTACTGCTAGATCATTTAGATTCCCACTACCATACCTCAAAAACCTTTATCCTTGGATTCTCCGCTAACAGTATTGATGCTTTTACTATAGCTTCTATATACGATGATCGAATTGATGGGATTATTGGAATGCCTGGAAATCCTGATAGCAGCAGTATGGAGAAACATGCAAATCAACAAATCCTAATGATTGTTGGGGAGCGAGATACCTATTGGAAACAAAGAGCCGAAAGAGCGAAACAAGTATTAGATAAGGGGGGCTATCAAAATGAATTGGTGATCATTCCTGATGGAGGGCATATCTTAGATGAAATAGCAGGAGAAGCCTTATTTTCAATTTTGGATAAGAAGTTGAAACTGAAAAGTGATTGATGAATTTGCTGGGAGTAGTTCAGACAGGTATCAAGAACTTATGATGGCTTTCTGGAAAGCTGTGTGCTTTGGTTTGTCCTCGCCATTGGTTTCCAATATTCTTTCTTACCTTGAAATAGGTCATCAGTGATAATCTAGAGGGAGTGCCATGCGTGGAGAAACTGTCTAGGGCAAAACTGCTAAGGGCTACGGGCTCTTAGACCGGCCATCAAAAATCATACAGATGCAGGATAAACAAACGGTAGTATTTATGGGCGCGACAGGGGCTGTAGGCTCGGCTGCACTTAATCACTTATTGAACCGTCAGCAGTTAGCAAGAATACTTACTTTAGGCAGAAGAAAGGTCGAACTAGAGGAACCACCAGCTCATCTGCAACAAGCACTCATAGATATTCATGATCCTGCCTCCTATGCGGATTACATCAAGAACTATCAAACGGCCATTTGCACCTTGGGGGTTGGTGAACCTTCCAAGGTGTCTAAAGCAGATTTTATTGCTATTGATAAGACGGCGGTATTGAATTTTGCTAAAATATGTAAAGCAAATGGGGTAAAACAGTTTCATTTGTTATCCTCCATTGGCGTAAGCAATAGGTCACCTAATTACTATTTGCGCACAAAAGGGGAGCTTAATGATGAATTGGTTGAGCTGCAATTTGAGCGCTTGAGTATTTTTCAACCCTCCATGATATTGACTCCTCAGAATCGGTATGGCTTTACGCAAGGATTGATGCTAAAACTTTGGCCGAAACTAGATCTGATCCTACACAATGGACTCAGAAAGTATAGGGGAATTAAGGTGGAAATGTTAGGCAGATCCATGGCGAATAGCATTTTCATCGAAAAAGAAGGAGTTGAATTTCTGCAGTATGATGATGTTCTGAACCTACAATAGACCTGGACTAACTAAAATGTATACATCTTATGCGAAAATGATTAAGTGATGGATCCCCTTTCCTAGCGAACTTTGTACCAAGATCAATGATTAAAAAACGAAAAAGCTTAAAATATGGCGGATCGAAGATTTGGAACAAAGGGCTGGACACCAGAACAACTGTACTCGCTCGTAGGTAAAACCTACCTCATCACAGGAGCAAACGCAGGTGCGGGTTTTGAGGCGGCGAAGATATTGTTGAGCAAAGGTGCTGAGGTGGTCATGCTTAATCGCAACGAAAAGAAATCCGATAAAGCCATCGATGACCTGAAAGCACAAATGGGGGCAAATGCCAAAGTTTCCTTTATTAAAATGGATTTGGCTGAGTTTTCGTCTGTACGCCAAGCTGCAGCGCAAGTGAATAGGACGGTATCCAAAATTGATGCATTGATTTGTAATGCTGCTGTGGCGCAAATCGCAAAGCAGGAGCTTACCCCTGAAGGGCATGAAAGCCAGTTGGGTATTAATCACTACGGACATTTTTTACTGGTCACTTTGTTGTTTGACAAAGTAGAACAATCAAAAGGTAGAATTGTAGTTGTCGCAAGCGAAGGATACAAGATGGGGTTGAAAACCATTCAATTCGAAGACCTGAACTTTGATAAGAATTACACTCCTATGACTGCCTATTGCCAGAGTAAATTGGCGCAAATGATGTTTGCCTACGAGTTACAAAATCGAATTAAAGGCACCAACAAGGAGGTCGAAGTTTACGTTTGCCACCCGGGGGCATCCAGAACTTCATTGATCAATGACAAAGCCAGGAAGCGAGATAGAATATTGTTTTCGATCTTATCGCTATTACCAATAGTTCAATCGGCAGAGAAAGGGGCTTACCCAGAAGTGATGTGTGCTACGGAAGACAACTTAAAGCAACAGGCTTATTATGGTCCGACAGGCACCATGAATTGGTCCGGTCCGGTTGGTGAATGTAAATTGGAGCCATTCGTTTTGGAAAAAACGGTTTTAACTGAGTTGTGGCAGATATCAGAAAAGGAAACCAACTGTACATGGAATTTTTGAGGCCAGCAGCAAAAGGTAAAATTAATAGCTGAAATACTGATCGGGAAACCATTAAAATAGTAAGCCGTGGATATATTAAAGACAGCCATCGAATGGGCAAAAGCTGAAGTTTTTTCATCAATGTTTTTTATCCTTTTTGGTGTCCTATTTCTATTGGCAAGCGTAGGGTTCTGGCAATTGGGAAAAACAGAGCTTTCCAAGGCATTTGTATACCCAACCTTGGTAGCTAGTATATTACTTTTCATTATAGGGGTCGGCTTGGTTTATTCTAATAAATCAAGGATTGCTAATTTCCCAACTGCTTATGAGAGTGATGCCTCCACTTTTGTAAAAATGGAAGTTATCCGAGCTGATAAAACAATGGCGGAGTATCAGACTGCTGTTTTCAGGGTTATTCCATTGATAATTGTTGTGGCTGCCTTGTTGTTTGTTTTTATCGATAAGCCGATGTGGCGAGCGATTAGCATGACAACCATAGCTATGATGGTGGTTATTTTATCGATTGATACCAACGCAAATGCTAGAATGGAAGTGTATAAGGAAAAATTGGTCTTAGTAGAAAAACAAAATTAACAGTGAGGGGATAACTTCTCTTTTCAATTTTGAAATAATGATCAAGGTAAACTATAAGAGTATAACAGAATTTACCAGGGCTCAACATTTACCTGAACCTGAGAATCCTCTTTTCGCGGTCGGGCGAAAAAGACTTGATGAAGATGAGATTGAAAACTGCGTTTCTTCCAACAAAGAAATAAGCTATACCAACCAGTTTTATGTTATCAGCTTGAAAAACATAGTTGCCGGTGAGTTGATGTATGGCCGAACCAAGTATGATTGTAGTACAGGCACCTTGCTATTTACTGCTCCAGATCAAACTATTGTCGCCAAAGATGTTGTGATTAGTTCAGATTCCTGGTTCATTGCTTTTCATGAGGATTTTATTAGTGGATTGGACATTCGGAAACGGATCAAAAATTACAATTTCTTTAATTACAATGTAAATGAAGCCCTGCATCTTTCGCCCAAGGAGGAACAGACCATTAAATCCATTTTTAGTAATATAGAAGCGGAGTATCAGAACAACCAGGACGAGTTTAGTAAAGAAATTATCATTTCTCACCTGGAAACACTTCTGAAATATGCCAACCGCTTTTATAAGCGCCAGTTTCTTCATCGTAAGGTCATCAACAAAGATTTGATCTCTCGATTTAAAGGTATATTAGATATCTACTTTGAGCGCGGGCAGCAAATGGAAGAAGGAATCCCATCAGTAGAGTGGATGGCTAAGCAATTGGGAATCAGCCATCGTTATATGAGTGATACGATCAAAGCTGAAACGGGAAAGACCGCAATAGATCAAATCAATTTGTATGTGATAGAAGAAGCAAAGGAGTTATTGCTCGCTCCCAATGCTTCCATCTCTGAGACCGCCTATCAATTAGGCTTTGAATATCCCCAATACTTCTCCCGGCTTTTCAAGAAGAAAACGGGGCTTAGTCCAAGAGAATATATTGAGTCGTCTCTGTTGAATTAATCCTCTTCTTTCCCTAAATTTCGAGCATCTTCCAGCATATTGATCTTGTTCAATGTTAAAATGCTCAATTTAGATGATGGTTAAAAGTAAGGTTCGCACGCTCAGAGAGGAATTGGGATATACACAAGCTGACTTAGCAGAACATTCAAACTTATCTATTCGTACCATACAGCGTCTGGAGTCGGGCCAAAGTATACCCAAAGGACATACTTTGAAGGTACTTGCACAGACATTAGGGGTAGATTCGAACGAATTGCAACAGCCAAAGACTGCAGACCGTAAGGATTCAAAAGAAGAGAACCTAAAGTTAAAGATGATCAATCTTGCTACGCTCTGCTTCATGGGAATTCCATTCGGAAACCTGATCGTTCCGTTTACCTTATGGAAGAAATACCGAGAATATCCTTTGGTGGATGAAGTAGGCCGGAAGATTCTGAATTTTCAAATCCTTTGGACAATTTGTGCCGTCCTTATCTTGATCTTTAGCCCCTTCTTGCAGGATTTGATTATGGCACCTTTCTCCCTGATGCTTGTCCTTAGCCTAATGGCAGTAGCGGTCAATCTCATTGTTATCTTCAGAACGGCCAATGCGCTAGCGAATGAGAATTACGATATTTTACCCCTGAAAATCCAGTTCTTATAGCGATTGTTACCTTATTGGCGGCAAGCTGTCGTGTTTTGGCGGCCCTTTCTCGCTCATCTTTGCTCTAAATAAATGAACGAAGATGAGAGTATTAAAAATTGTAGCCCTCAGTCTCGTTGGGCTAGTCGTCGTAGGCGCAGTCGGCGCTTATTTCTACTTCAAAAAAGCTTTCAAGCCTGATCCGAACTTCCTAGAGCTTACCGAAGCTAGTGGTGCAGTGCCTATTCAATGGGCAAAGTCAAAAGATAGCGACATTGCAGCCATGTACCTGCCCATTCAGTTTCCGGGCGTTCCCGACACGTTCTATCTACAGTTCGATACCGGGGCACCAAGCACTTTGCTCTACAAAAAAAGTATGCTAGCCATTCGGGACAGATATCCAGGGCAAATGGGGTTTTTAGATAGTACCTCAGTCACTACGGAGCAAACTTTCCTATTGGGCGAAATGGAAGTGCATTCCCCGCGATTCAAACTGTACGAGCGAGGGGAAAAACCCATAGATTGGGAGAGCGGTAAGAAAGTCAAAATCGGAACGCTAGGGGCAGATATCATTGATAAGAAACTAACGGTCATGGATTTTGATCAACATCGCTGCTTTTTTGGATCGCAACTTCCCGAATTTGGCCAAGCACTTGAATTTCATGAGCTCAAATTCAACCTCCGTAAAGTCTTGATACCAGCCGAAGTAGCGGGTAAGAAGCGTAAGCTATTGCATGATTCCGGAACCAGTGGATTTGATTTCATTACGGATAAAAGAAATTGGAAGAAGCTTTCCAAAGCGGGAGCGGAACCCCAAGAGGGCTTTAAAGTACGCTCCTGGAAAAAGCAATTGACTGCCTTTAACATTGATTCTGATCAACATATTGACTTCGAATCTATGTCTATTCCGCTGAGCCAAGTTACCTATATTGAAGGAACTTCCTTCCTGCAAAGAATGGGGATTCGCATCACGGGTATGGGCGGCATGATCGGTAATCAAATATTCCTGGGTAAGGTCTTGATTCTCGATTGTCCAAATCGGAAATATGCATTGGTTGAATACAACGAGCCATGAGTCCCCCCGCGCTTGTTGCGTGTTTTCACCAACAAGACCGGGGATAGTGTTTCGCGCCAACAAGAGCTGGGAATTTTCCCGTATCTTCCATAAAGTCGAAAATAAATCCAACACCTATGGAAGATGCGGCCTGGGAATTCCAGCATTCCGTGGAATGCAGCGCTTCAAAATCTTTAGCCTGGTCATTTTGGACCGATGTGTCCAATTGGGAACGCTTGGAAGGGAAAGCGGTAGAATGGATAAAAATTTATGGCCCTTTTGCCGCCGGTACTTCCGGGGAAACGAAGATGCCGGAACAGCCTCCACAGCCCTGGATCATTACCCAATTGGAGCCTGAACGCTCAGCTAGAATCGAGATGCCTGTCGCTGGAGCAATCTTTGTCAACGAAATGCGGATGGAAGCACTTTCTTTGCAACGTACCCGAATTACACAGCGGCTTAGCCTGGTAGGGGACAAGGCGAAAGCCTTGGCTGGTGCGATGGGGATGTTTGAAACCAGCGCACCGCAGGGGCTTGCGAAATTGGCCAAGACTATAGAAGAATTAAGCTGAGGGTTTTACCACAGGAAATAACATAGGCCCAGCAAAACGGAATGTTTACAGGGCCTGTTCATTTGGGTTTTACAATGGTTTTTGAGGTTATTCAAGTCAATTGGAAGGATTATATCTTGTCCCAATTACCTGATTACCAATCGGGCCGCTATTGTCCAATATTCATGTCGAAATCGGCCGCTTGCTCAATGACCTTCTGAATAATGCTAGGATCACTCGATCTCTTCTGAGCATTCTCTTGATCTGCTGGAATGCCAATCACTTCAAAAAAGTCCAGGAATCCTTTCGGGCTGTGGATGTTAACCCATTTACAAGGCTTGTCGCTTTTGTTATTGAAGGTATGTAGCGTAAGTGGAGGAACATCAATGGATTCTCCCGCCTTGACGACCATCGTCTCGCCATTGACAAAGAATTCCATTTCTCCTTCTACAATGATAAAAGACTCTTCATAGCTATTGTGCATATGAGGAGGTGGGCCGGGGACATGAGCTGGGGTTTCAGCCATCATTAAATCGTAGTCTCCGGAAGTGGGGTAGGAGGTCACCTTGTGACCCAATACCCATCTGGTGTTAGATGTTTTCATTTATGAGATTTTTGTCTCACAAATATAGTCGGGAACTTTGAAAAGTGCAAGTTTTATGAGATATTTGTCTCATGAATGAAAAATATGTAGACAGAGGCAGAATTAATCAGAAGCTAAAAACAAGGAGTAAGATCATTAAGAGTGCGCAGCAGTTTTTGTCACAAGGTCAGTCGTTTACCCTGGAAGATGTAGCTAGTGCTTCGGGCGTATCACGTGCAACTATTTACCGATACTACTCCAGTTTAGAAGCGCTATCAGCTGAAGTGGCTTTGGACTTGAATATTCAAAGTCCTGAAGAAATCTACGAAGCACACAAGCATCTACCAGTCCAAGAGATGATCCTCCAGATTCAGGATTACATCAATCGGTTTTCCATCGATAATGAGGCGGCCTTTCGAAAATTTCTCAGTATAGCCATTGCAGGAGATTCACCAGAAACCAAGCGTGGCGCTAGACGGGTCAGTACTTTGAGCTTAGCGCTACAGAAGGAGAAATTAGGTCCTGAGAACTCTGAGATTAGAAATCTTATCCATATAGCTACCGTTCTGATGGGAATGGAAGCCCTGATCGTTACGAAGGACGTTTGCCGACTAGGGGACCAGCAATCTATGGAATTGCTTAGGTGGGGATTGAATAAGATACTACAAGCTACTTTAACCCAGCTCGATAACTAAATGAAAACCATGATTCACAAACAATCGCAACTCCAGTCACGCCTGAATACTCGCAGACATCGAAAGCGCGCCAGCGTGATGTATAGTAGTATTAATCAAAGTGTAAGGGCAAAAAGCAAGCCTTCTACGCTATTGGATATTTCAATGGAAAACCAAATTCCGCACCTTCATGAATGTGGCGGAAATGGGAGGTGTACGACCTGTCGTGTCCGGATCATTGAAGGGCATCGAAATCTTTCGCCTCGCACCGCTGTGGAGAAAAATACGGCTCATGTACGAAAATGGGATCCATCCATTCGATTGGCTTGTCAATGCACCGTCCATGGTGATGTGGAGGTGCAAAGACTGGTTTGGAGCAGCGCGGAAGTAAATAAATTACAACTGGAGACGATCCCTGAGGGAGAGGCTGAAGAGCGAAACATTGTGATCCTCTTTTGTGATTTACGGAACTTCACCCGGATCACATCGGAAAATATGGTCTTTGACATGGCCCATATGCTCAATCGCTTTTACACGGTCTTGGGTGATCCAATCCTAATGAACAATGGCATTATTTATCAGTACGTGGGTGATGAGATTGTAGGCATTTTCGGGACTTGTGGGGGTTCCCGAGAAAAGAACACCATGGATGCTGTGCGGGCGGCCTTGGGGATGCAATACGCCATAGAGCGCCTCAATCATTTTGAACTTCAAGCCTTTGGAACCAAATTTAGGATTGGTATCGGACTCAATTACGGTCGCGCTTTTGTGGGACACCTCGGTCACCCCAAGCATCGACAGTTTACCGTGGTGGGCGATCCTGTGAATGTGGCTAGCCGAATTCAGGGATGTACGAAAGAGACACAGTCAAAGACGCTAATCTCGAAATCGATTCTCGAAGGATTACCAGATGGTACTTTGGAGATCGGCAGAACTTTCACCAAGCTCTTAGCGGGAAAGACAATGCCTATTGAACTACATGAGTTAAAGGACTTCGCAGGAGTAGATATAAACTTACAGCTGCAATCCTCATTGGACTATGTTCTAAAGAATGAGCTTGGCTTTGCGCAACGCTTTTATAAGAAAGTCTTTGAAAGAGCACCTGGTTTGAGGTCCTTGTTCAGGGATGATATGTCAGGACAAGAACGCCTACTGACGCATATGCTAGGAGGGATCGTTTATTCATTGAGTCGACCTGAATATCTAAAGATGGGACTTCGCACCCTGGGTAAAAGTCATGAGAAGTATGGCGTTAAGCCCGAGCATTATCCGCTTGTAAAGCAATTGCTCATTGAAACCATCAAGGAAGAGCTCGGCGATTTTCACACCGAAAAACTGAGCGAAGCCTGGCTGCAGGCATTAGATTTTGTCACCTCAGAAATGATGAACTGGCAGAGCGCCAAGTAAGTAAAACACCCCATACCAGCAAAGCCAATATGGGGTGTTTTCCTTTCGATCGTTAGATCAGTTCCTAGTAAAGTATTCTGAACTTAATAGTGTGTTTGATCTCCTTCAGGTCAGTCAATACTTCCTCACTGTACTTCTTGTTGATATCCGTAATCACATAACCGATGTG
>JABSSL010000087.1 GCA_013214355.1 Saprospiraceae bacterium
GACGGGACTGGTGGTGGACGATGCCATTGTAATGATGGAGAATATCTACCGGCGGATTGAACAGGGCGTGGAACCCATTAAGGCGGGTTTTGAAGGAGCGAAGGAGATTTACTTTGCCATTATTGCTACTAGTATCACCTTGGTAGCTGTGTTCTTACCCATTATATTCTTGCAAGGGTTAACGGGTCGATTGTTCCGTGAGTTTGGTATTGTGGTGTCGGGGGCCATTGTGATTTCCACCTTGGTTTCGCTGACCTTAACCCCGATGTTGAGTGCCCGGTTTTTGAGGAAAAGTCGTCGGCAATCTGCCTTATTTAGATTCACCGAAAATATCCTGGAAGGGATCAACCATCTGTACAATGCGAGTCTGAAAGGCTTTTTGAAAATCAGATGGCTGGCATGGCCGCTGTCCGCAGCTTGTATTGCGGCCATTTATTACATCATCCAGCTGTTGCCAACAGAGATAGCGCCCTTAGAGGACAAGAGCTCTTTCCGGGTTTTTGCAACAGCTCCCGAAGGAACCACCTTTGAGGTCATGGACAATTACATGACGGATCTTTTGGATATTTTGGATACCATTCCAGAGGCACGGGCTTATATCTCTGTAACCTCTCCTGGCTTTGGTTCCAGTACGGCTGCCAACTCTGGCTTTGTCTTTTTCACCGTGGTGGAACCCGATGAAAGGGAAAGAAGTCAATCCGAAATTGTGCAATCCCTCTACCCGAAAGTAAGGGGATTGAATTATGCGCGAGCCATTATCACCCAACGGCAGACGATAGAGGTAGGACGAAGGTTTAGAGGCCTCCCCGTACAATATGTGATCCAGGCACCAGATTTTGATCGCCTGAAGGAGGCGCTTCCTCGATTTGTCGAAGAAGCGGAAAAGAATCCAGCTTTCTCCGTGGTGGATTTGGATTTAAAATTCAACAAACCGGAACTTCATATCGAAATTGATCGGGAGCGTGCTAGAAGCTTAGGCGTGACGGTGCGTGACATAGCGGAAACCTTACAGCTATTCTATAGTGGTCAGCGATTTGGCTATTTCATCAAAAATGGGAAGCAATACGAGGTAGTCGGCGAAGCATCCCGGCAATACCGTAATGATCCTGGTGACTTAGCAGGCATCTACGTTCGGAATCGAGATGGGGAATTGATTCAACTCTCCAACTTGGTATACTTCAGCGAAGAATCTAACCCGCCGACCCTGTATCGTTACAATAGATATATCTCCGCTACGGTATCTGCTGGCTTAGCTGATGGCTATACCATAGGAGACGGTATCGAAGCTATGGATCAGGTTAAGAGGGAGGTTTTGGACGAATCCTTTAGCTCAGCTCTGTCTGGGGCTTCCAAGGATTTTGTAGAAAGTTCTGGGGGTCTATATTTCGCCTTCTTTTTGGCATTAATCTTAATCTATTTGGCCTTATCGGCACAGTTTGAAAGCTTCCTAGATCCCTTGGTTATCATGTTTACCGTACCCCTGGCCATAACCGGTGCGCTACTAGCCCTTTGGATGGGCGGACATACCATCAATATCTTTAGCCAGATTGGCGTCATCGTATTGATTGGAATTGTGACCAAGAACGGAATCTTAATTGTGGAATTCGCCAATCAAAAAATGGAGGCAGGGCTCACGGCCAGAGCGGCCGTACTCGAAGCGGCCACCTTACGGCTACGCCCTATTCTCATGACCAGTATGGCCACGATACTTGGGGTGCTACCCATCGCCATGGCTTTTGGATCAGCTTCCACTAGTCGAATCCCCATGGGAGTTGCCATCATTGGCGGGCTGATTTTCTCGCTCTTCCTTACTTTGTACGTTATACCATCTATCTACACCTATTTTAAGCGCAAATCATGAAGTGGAGTCGATTAGGTTTACTTTTTCCAGCTATTTTATTGTGTTTTCCTGTCTTCGGACAGGAGTTGCTGACGCTAAAGGAAGCCATTGAAGTGGGCTTGGAAAACAACTACGGCATTAAGATTCGCAGAAATCAAGAAGCCATCGCGGCTAACAACAATAATCGGGGCAATGCAGGCATGTTACCGACCGTCAATACCAACGGTAACGTGTCCTATACCAGCAATAATACCAGACAGAAGTTTTTCTCTGGGGACGAACGATCGGGAACGGGCGCAGGGAATACCAATCTCCGGCTAGGAGCATCCCTGAATTGGACGGCTTTTGATGGTTTCCAAATGTATGCCCGCAAGGAAAGATTAGAACTAGATCAGGTGCAAAGTAAGGTGTTCACAAAGCAGGCTATGCAAGATCTAGTATCGCAGATACAAACGCTTTATTACGGACTAGTGAGAATCAATCAGCAGATCGATATCACGCAGCAATCCATCACCCTGAATGAAGATCTACGTAACCTGGCTTCTGGCAAACTGCAGATTGGTACTGGTACGAACCTGGAGGTCTTGCAAACGCGAAATCGGGTAAATACGGATAGTTCTACCCTCCTAAACTTAGAAAATACCTTCCGTCAGAACCAGATAGCGATGAACCGACTCATGGGTAGAACGGTAGGTATCGAATTTACCGTGCCGCTGGAGATTCCAGAAACGATCCTTCCCCAACTGCAAGAACTTACCGCCTTGGCCGTAGAACAAAACTACGATATGCGCCTGCTAAAGCTAGATGAGCAAATCGCGCTGACACAAATTCGAGAAGCGCGATCCGCCCTCTACCCTACCGTTTCTGTGAACCTAGGGTACAACTACAACTTCTCACGGGCAGAAGTGGGTTTCCTACTCTCTAACCGTACATTCGGTCCTACGGGGGGACTCAGTTTTAACTATGACTTATTCCCCGGTAGAAATATCCAGCGAGACATCGATAACGCCACCATTTTACAAGAAAACATCCAGTTGACCCAAGCCGATCTAAAGCAAGATATCGAAGCCTCCCTCTCCGAGCAATATCAAAACTATCAAGCCCTAGTCGGCTTGGAGGCCGTAGAACGCAAGAGTCTAGAAATCGCCGAACAAAATACCGCCCTCTCCCGGCAGCTCTACCGCTCCGGCCGCGCCACCAACTTTGACGTACGCGAAGCCATCCTCTCCGAGACGCAAATCAAGGATCGCATCAGTGAAGTGATCTTTCGAAAGAAGTTGACGGAGATTGAAATCAAAAGGTTAGCAGGTATTCCGATGGAGGGGGTGGAGTAGTGCAGGGATACAGATTTTCAGAAGTTGCAACTCATCAAAGGAAAAAATGATAAAAGGGACTTTTGTGATATTACTGTTAATGCTTGCCGTTACAGCAAAGGGACAGATGAATTTTCAAGATTCGAGTGTCCAAGTAATTTCCTATTGGAATTTGAGGGATAAATACGAATATTCCGTTCATCTACAAAAACTTAAATATACAAAAGAAGATACCACAGCCAATGAAACGATGACCTATGATGTTGAAGTGTCTGTAATTGATTCTACGGATAATTCTTACACCGTAAGATGGTATTACAAAAATTTTAAATCAGATGCACAGAATCCAATAGTGCAGAAATTAGCTGCCGTTTCAGAGGACATTGCGGTGGATATAAAATTGGATGAATTAGGTGCAATTGCAGCTGTTGAGAATTGGGAAGAAGTGAGAGACTATATAGTGAAGTCTATCGATTCAATGAAAAATGATTTAAATCTAATACCTGGATTGGACAAAGTATTACAGCAAATCGCAGGAATGTATTCTACGAAAGCATCCATAGAAGCAAGCGCCATCCAAGACGTTCAACAATTCCACAATTTCCATGGTGGGAAATATTTATTAAGTGAACCAGCAACGGGCATAATTAAGACTCCAAATTTATATAATCCTGAAAAACTGTTTGATACAGAAATATCAGTAAGACTTGAAGAATTCAGTAGAAATAGTTTCTCGAATCCATAATACAGGTTGGATAATAGAAAGTATACTTTGGAAAGAAGTGATTTCAGAGGGAATTACGAATTTGGAAATAAGAACAATTCAAATGAAATAATTGCAGATGATAACAAAATGTATGCGATCATGCTGCCTGTATTACAAATGAAACTCTAGTTGTGATTAGAGTTACATTTCGTCGAATAGATGCTCTATTGTAAAATAGAAAAGGGCTACTCCCCACAGCCCCTACCCGTTATCATCAACCAGGTACAGACTAGGCAAATGGTTTACACTTCTAATCTTACATTGGAGTTTGAAAAGTAAATCACTCAAGTGCACTATATGTAACTCGGACGCTTACGATTTAAATAGTCGAAATGCTATCAACAGAATGTACAACAAAGTTGTTGGAGGGATTAGAATCATTGATATTTTGGTCAACAATGGAGGAACCATCGCGCGCTATCCAGCAGTAGATTTCCCATTAGCCTAGTGGGGCACAGTAATAGAAGTCAATCTCTCAACTGCTTTCAATTTATCACAGTTAGCATCTAATTACATCAATGGAACATTGATTAATGTTGATGGAGGTTGGATGGCTTGGTAATTCTTTTTATCTTTTGATAAAGATAAAATACGAACATGGTTCATCCAAAAACAATTGGAAAAACAACTTTGGCAGATTCGAAGACTCCAAGCGATCGTCGCCATGATTTACAGGTAGTAGTTCCCATTAAAAATAAAATCCGTAGAGTAGAAGCTTTTGATGCTACTCCAGCTGAAGGGGTACAAGAAATAATAACTGCAGACAATTCAACTTTTAAATTTCTCAGACTTTGTAGGATTTTCTTAAAAGGAGAAAATTCAGCACATCGAACTTTAGGAAAAGAAGAAGCCATCTATTATGTAAATCGCGGAACTGCTGATTTACTAGTTGATGGTGAGCACTATACCCTGGGTAAGGGAGATGTGCTATATGTCGGTATAGACAATCAGGTGACAATAAGCACCAAGGATTTGCTGGATTTAAGCGAATTTAAAGCCGTGGATTGTAATACTGTATATCCTGCACAACTTGTTAGGCATACAGATATTGAAGGAACAGAATTGGCCGCTCATTTAGGTACTCGTAGACCGATGTCTGAGCGCACAGTATATAAATTGGTAGATAAAAATGTACGGGCGAATCGATTATTGTTCGGAGATACTTACTTGAAAAATAGAGGTGGAGTCGGTAGCTATCCTCCGCACTTTCATGGTCCTGATGGGCCCCATGGATTAGGAGCAAATGCGAAAGAAGAGATTTATCATTTTCGTTGTGAATCGGATATACCTGGTGATGTACCTTATGTGCTACAAAACTGTGCATTTCCGGAAGAACAGATTAATGTCTACGCACATATCTTTGATGAGGTGGCAATAAATGTGACACCTACCTACCATGATACCATTGCCCCACCATCTGTAGATTTTATGTTTACTTGGTGTTTAGCCTCCTTCACCGAAGGCCATCGAGACTGGGCTGAAATATATAACAAACCAGGATTTGAGGAAGAATGGTAATTTAGAGAATCTTTATGTTTAAATATTACTTCATCTTATTGATGCCCTTCCTCTTAAGTTGCCAAGCTGGTAACGAAGGTCCTGGCTTGCCAGAAGCCAATCGTTTCCATATTGAAGACCTAATAACCAATCTCAATGAACCAATGGAGTTAGATTTTTTGCCTGACGGTAAAATTCTATTCATAGAGCGAAGAGGTATATTGAAAATGTATGACCCTAAAACTGAAATTGTCCAGGTAGTTGGCGAAATACCTGTCAACTATATAAATGAAAATGGCTTGTTAGGGATGGCACTAGATCCAAATTTCAAGGAAAACTATTGGATCTACTTTTTCTATACAGACCCTATCCGGAAATCATATCAGCATATTTCCAGATTTGAATTTATAGATCATCAATTGGTGAATGATTCAGAAAAAGTGTTATTGGATTTTTATATCGATTATAAAAATTGTTGCCACTTTGGTGGCAGTCTAGCCTTTGGACCAAAGGGCAATTTGTTTATTTCATCAGGTGATAATGTTGGCGGAAAGGATTTTGCACCTATAGATGAGCGCCCAGGTCGTGCCTTGCATGACTCCCAACGGACTTCTGGCAATGCTAATGATTTAAGAGGTGCCATCCTGAGAATTAAACCAATGAAAGATGGTAGCTACAGCATCCCAGCTGGCAATTTGTTTCCAGTTGGTACAGCGAATACCCGCCCAGAAATTTATGTTATGGGCGCCAGGAATCCGCTTAAAATTGACGTAGACCAAGTCACGGGTTGGCTCTACTGGGGCGATGTAGGACCTAATCCCGGATGGAAATATAAGGAATGGGGCCCACCAAGCTTTGAGGAAGTCAATCAAGCTCAAGAAGCTGGAAATTATGGCTGGCCATATTTGATGGGCGACAATCAAGCCTTCCGGGATGTAGATTTTGAAACAAATATTCCAGGAGAATTTTTTGACCCCAATGATTTAGTCAATAATTCCCCTAACAATACTGGAATTCAAAAATTACCCCCTGCGCAAAAAGCACTGATTTGGTATCCTAATACTGCCTCAGATAGTTTTCCATTAGTAGGAACCGGGGGTGGGACTATATGTGCAGGGCCAGTATACCATTATATAGAGAATGGTAATGCTAGCGGACAATGGCCCCGTCACTTTGACAAAAAACTGTTCATATTCGAATGGATGCGTAGTTGGATTCTGGCAGTTGAGCTTGATGAGTCGGGCGCCTATGTAGGCATGGAAAACCCTTTTGAAGGTAAACCATTTAAAAAACCAATTGATATAGAATTTGGTCCTGATGGAGCCATGTATGTATTGGATTATGGGAGTAATTGGTATGCACAAAATGTAGATGCACGATTGTCTAAAGTCACATACGAATATGGTAATCGAGCACCTGTTGCCAAAATAGAAGCGTCGGTTGTAGAAGGAGTCGCCCCTTTGGAGGTTCACTTTTCTGCTGCGTCTTCTTATGATTTAGACCAGGATGATAAGCTCACTTATAAATGGTTTTTTACGTCTAATACTATTCAGTCTGACAAACAAAATCCTGCTCATGTTTTTCATGATAATGGAGCATATGAAGTGAAGTTAGAAGTGACAGATGAAGCGGGAGCCACCCAAAGTACAACGCAAAAAATTATAGTTGGTAATGCCCCTCCTGTAGTACAAGTAAATATAACTGACAATCAATCTTTCTTTGTACCCCATCAAGATATATCATACGCTATTTATGTGGACGATTTAGAGGACGGAAGTACTTTGGAGGAATCGATTCCATCAAAGGCAGTTCAGGTAAAACTCAAACATCTCAAAAACACAACCAATGTAGCTGCCATTAGAGCAGCAAAATCTATTCATTCCTCAACTATTGCATTCCTCAAAGGAAAAGAACTGATAGAAGGAAGTGATTGTAGGGCATGTCATGCTTTGGATACAGCCTCTGTTGGACCTAGCTTAGCTCAAATCTCTGAACGCTATGCGAATAATTCCTCCAACATCTCATTACTTAGTGAGAAAGTTTTGAAAGGAGGAGTCGGTGTGTGGGGAGATAAATTGATGACTGCCCATCCTCAACATACAGAAGCTGAAGCAAAAGCAATGGTGTCTTATATATTAGCATTGAACGAAGCACCATCCAGTGGGCAAGATCTTCCGCTTTCTGGAGTAATTTCTACCGATACGGTAGGTGACAAAGACTTATTGATCCTAACCAGCTCCTACCTGGATAAAGGTGCTAATGAGCAGGCAGCAATTTCAAGAGAGGTCAGAAAAATTTTTCGCCCTACTCTAATACCTGCAGTGGAGTATGACTATTCTAAAAGGATAAAAGCCAAACCATACAATGAACAAGGCGACCTATATGCTGAAGTGGCCTTAAACGGATGCTTTATCGGATTCAAGGAGATTGATTTGACGGGCGTAAAAACAATACGTGTGAAAATACGGAGTACTTCTGATTGGGTGGCTGTGGAAGTAAGACAGGGAAGGCCAGACGGAAAATATCTGGACCAACAACGTAAGGAGTTAGGCTTTAAGGAAAATAAATGGGCTCCCTATGAAGAAGATGATTGGTTTTACATTAATCTGACTGTTCCTGAAAATGCAGGCATAGATGATCTGTATTTTATATTTGATTCTAGCAAGTTGACCAGCGAATTTATATACTATGATATCTGTCAAGTACAGTCCTTCGAGTTTATATTTTAGAATGACCATTTATACTACCTAACATGCTATCACGACGAAACTTTATAAAAACATCCAGCCTTGCCTCCATGACTTTAGGAAGCGGTATCGCAACCCAAGCTTTTCCCGGGTCACTCGATAAATTGGATAAAGGTCCAACGGTCAAAAAAATTACCGTCTTTGCTGGAAGTGGTTCTTTTTATCGTTTCATAGGTCCGAATTCTTATGATGAAAAACCGAAAGGTATACATGGTCATACGCGCAGAACGGTATTGGTTGAATTATCGGATGACACCATCGGTATAGGTACAGTTGGATATCGGACATTCAATAAAAAAGTATTAGCGGAATTGCGCCCATTAATTGGGAAAGACATTTTTTCCTTTTTCAAATGGCAAGGGGATAAGATTATGGGTGTAAGTACCTCCTCCCAAAAGTATCTGTATGATTCAGCGTATTCCTGGGTAGAGAGTGCAATCTTGGATGCACTGGGTAAAGTAAAAAACAAACCCGTATATCGCTTGTTTGGTGAAAGTGTTAAAGAAGGTATCGACCCCTATGATGGTACCTTATATTTCGCTGATTTGGTTTATCCTAATTCTAAAGGTGTGGAGCTTATAAGTGAAATAGGTAAACGCATCAAAAATGATGGTTATCGAGCTATAAAATTAAAAGTAGGTAGATGTGATAAATGGATGCCTGGTGAAGCAGGTGTTGAGCAGGACATAGAAGCCTTTATTGCACTTAGAGAAGCGGTGGGTACCAACTTTAGCCTAATGACTGATGCTAATAATGGTTACAAGGGCAAACTGGATTGGGCTTTGCGTTTTCTAAAAGCCTGTGCTCCATACAATATGTATTTCATGGAAGAATTAATACCCGATAATACGGAAACATATAAGCAACTCCGAGATGCACTTCATGCTGAAAATTTGCATATTCCCATCGCCGACGGAGAAAGTATCTGGATGGAAGATATGATGGATGTTTTCCATGATTATTGCGAATCTGGTGTCTACAGTTATATCCAACCTGATATTCCCACTTGTGGATTTTCCAATATATTACGTATTGCCAGGATGGCAGAAAAATATCCACATGTGCGTCTAATCCCTCATGTATGGCAAAGCCAAATGGGCTTACTCATGAGTGCCCATGTAGCAAAAATTCAAAGGAACATTCCATTTGTAGAGGATTCCCGGTACAATGAACACGTCATGCTTGCTCCGGATTACGTATTTAATGGAGGGCAATGGTTTGTACCAGAAAATCCTGGTTGGGGGGTCTCTTTGACCCCTGGTTATGAAGAGTACATAGAAGAATCTCCTATCGAGCTAAAATAAAAGAAGAAGTATAAACCGACCCATATAAATAAAAATGAAGCCAGCTGATAACACTGTATAGGACGGTCATCCCCAACAAAAGCTGGTCACGCCGCATATATGAGACCGTTGGAGGCAATTCTGTCAAAAAGCAAGGACATAGCCAATCCGATATAACTAAGAAATTGTGATGGACGATAATTTCAGGGAAACTCTGGGGGAATTAAAGAAAATAGATATTGAGGCATTTAATTCTTTTATCTCAAATCTACAGAATGGGCAAGTACAAAGGGTAAACATTTGTTGCGTTCATTGAGTATTTGTGATTCAATTTTCTTTATAGACTCTGGAATTCTTAGGGAGTATATAACTACCAAAGATAAGGAATAGAAAATTTGGTTTCCATTTAAAGGAAATATTGCCTGTAATATGCAAAGTCTGGTATCAAACGCTAGGTCTGACAAAAATTTTGAGTGTTTAACCGAATTGACATACCGCTCTATTAAAAGAAAAGTAATTATTGAACTTGCATCACAATATCATATTATAGAAAGCTTCTCGAATCTTCTCTGATTAAAATTGAAAACAGGTCGATTCGAATGCAAACACTTGATACTAAATCCTGGAACTGATTCAAACTTATTGGCTGCCGACGAGATCAAAGCATTGGATTTACTGGCGAAGCTCTTTTTGAGCCTGTCTGCTGGCGCTAGCCAGACAGGTTTCATATTCCGTAACCCCGGAACGGGGCCTGGAAGGTCTGGGACGAACCTGTCTGGCGGCGCCAGCCAGCCAGGAAAAAGCTGAAGATCAGGAGATTCAAGGCTTTAGGCCGCAGTCCAGATGAATAAGTTTAAATCAGTTCCTGTTATAAATATTTATTAGAGTACCATCCTCGCTTTATTAGTGACATTTCTTTAACTCATTTGGCTTAATATCTTGGCATAACAAAGGCAGACACTTAAGCTAATGAAATAGAATTTACATGAAATGTGCAAGGGCAGAATTAGTCAGGTCATCTATCGAAAGAAGTTGACGGAGATTGAGATCAAAAGGTTAGCAGGTATTCCGATGGAGGGTGTCGAGTAGTCATCTAGGTACTACGTTGTTCTATATGCTATCCAGCTTTGATTCTAGCTAAATAGAAACTGGAACTGCTTTACCCAATCTTTTAGATCAGAAAATTCTACGCCTAGCTTGTCCAATGTCTCCGTCATGTCAACATACATTTGGGGTTTAACCTGGCCATCCCAGATCGCTTGATACTCTGCGGCAACAGCATCTCCGGCACCTGATCCGATTACAGTATCTAGTATGTGGCCAAAATCTCTTGGGGGCATGGCATAGTACTCAATCTTTCTTTCAAGACCTTGCGAAAAAGCTTGTGCCAATTGGATCCCATCCAAAGTATTTTTTCCGCTAATAATAAAGTTACTCCCAGCTAGTGCGGGCTTTTCCAAAGCAGCTATCATCGCCTTCGCCATATCAGCAGTAGGTAACCAGCCGATCTGAAAATCCTTAGGTACAGGATAAGCAACTCTATTCTCTTTCTTCACCTGAGGCGCAGTCCAAGGTCCTAACAAGTTTTCCGCATATACTGTCGGCTGAAGAATCGTATGTCTAATGCCACTTTCCATCAATAAATCTTGTACTGCTAATCTTACATCATAAGCTGGATTGCCAGTTTTATGGGCAAAAATAGCTCCTGCAGTGTTCCATACTATATAATTGATCTTGGCAGTTTTAGCAGCCTCTACTATACTTTGGGCAGCCTTCGAGGGATCGGGCATAAAGAAAGGAAGATGTAAAGCCAGGGTATCAACCTGTTGCATGGCTTTCTTGACATCCTCTTGATCAGCTAGATTGCCTTCAAAAATAGTAGCTCCTGCGGTTGCTAAATCACTTGCTTTCTCCTTATCTCGAGTAAAGGCCACCACTTCATATCCTTTTTCAAGCAGTTGAAAAACTACAGGTTTTGCCTGTGATCCTGTTGCACCCGTTACTAATACTTTCATGATTCTCTCATTTTAAAGTTTATCTCAAATAGATGAGGTGAAACAAAATTACACTACCTTTACTATACAAAGTATATCGGTATACTTTAGTATAGCAGTATCAAAAAGTATAGCGACTTAGTAATCAGCTAACTATGAATGAAAAAAGTAAGGAGTGTAAAACCTACATTCGACCTGTAAGAGATGTAATAGACTTAATTGGCAGCAAATGGAAGCTCCCTATCATCATTGCCCTCTCTTTTGGCAACCAAAGATTTAAAGAACTAGAACGGCAAATTGAGGGTATCACCCCCAGAATGCTATCAAAGGAATTGAAAGATTTAGAGGTGAATGGCCTAGTAAATCGAGCTGTATTTAATACTACTCCTGTCACCGTAGAATATAGCCTTACCGAATATGGAAAATCGCTTGACAGTGTGATTGAAGTAATGAGAGAATGGGGAACCAAGCATCGAGAACGAATCATGAGAAGAAAAACTGTGCAGAACAAGGACTAAAACATCAGGAGCTACCATACGGTGCTACTCTGTTCAATTCAACCATGAGAGCTTGTTTGGAGGTAGCAATTTGGGCCTGTCTGTTGGCCTTAGCCAGGCAGGCTGCAAATACTTACTTAAGGAACCTCTCTGCAGCTATTTTATGGCCCGTAGCGCTGCTTTGAGCCATAAAATGAGCTTTGTGAGAACCCGTAATTAAATACTTTCGCTTCCAAAGCCTACCTCCAAACAAGCTCTTAGCGCCTACTAAAAGAGACCCAATGGAAATTGTAAAAGATGCAAAAAGACAATTTGGTATTGATGAGGTAATTTGGCACAGCGATCCAGTGACAAGAGAAGAGCTCTATCAGGTCGTTTTATTTACAGCTGGTGAGGGAGTAATTCAATTGGACTTCGACACCTATGAGATTAAATCGCCCACTTTATTGTTTATTTCCGAGTACCAGCTCTTCACCACCTTAGTAGGGAATAATGTCAAAGGAAAGGTGATTCAATTCTCTAATGATTTCTTTTGCATTAAGCTCAACCGAACCGAAACCTTCTGTGATGCCGTAATCTTTAACTTGACTAAACCTCCATTAGTACCTCTATCAGATAAAGAAAGTAATAAGATAAACTTCATTATAGATCAGATACAGGACGAGTTAATAACCCCCAGCATCTACAAAGAAGAAATTATCACTTCCCAACTTAAAACCCTGTTGCTAGAAAGTGCTAAGATTAAATTGCAAAAGATGGGGCAACATCCTGTTCAAAAACTCTCCTCGGTGGTTGCGGACTTTCAAGATTTGCTAGAAGAAAACTACAAAAGAGAACACCAGGTGCAGTTTTATGCCAACCATCTATTTATTAGCCCTAAAGGCTTAAATAATGCCACTAAAAGAGAATTGGGTAAAACGACTAGTGAATTGATTAAGGAGAAGATCATCATAGAGGCCAAACGAGAGTTGTATCAAGGCAAGAAAACCATCAAGGAAATTGCCTTCGAACTGGGCTTCGAAGATCCGGCCTATTTTAGTCGTTTTTTTAAAAAATCTACCTCAAAAAGCCCTAAGGCATTCCTCCCCCTACATTAGTCTGTCACCTTTTCCCAATTGTACAAGTCCAGTTAACTTTTGTCCATTCTATATGGTACGTACTACCTGTAAGTTTGTCGTATAATTTTTTCAAATACAAAAAATACGACGAAAATGGACAAAAGAAATAATTCAAATCGACTGCTCGGAAAGACTGCATTTATTACCGGTGGCAATAGTGGAATTGGTCTAGCCACCGCCCAATTATTTGCAAAAGAAGGCGCAAAACTAGTCATCACCGGTCGAGATCAAGCAACACTCGAAGAGGCGGCAGCATCTATTCATGGTGAGGTCTTGACTATCCAATCTGATGTCTCTGCCACTAGCGATATCCAACATGCTTTTGAAACGGCCAAAGCTGCCTACGGTGGCATTGACATACTTTTCGCCAATGCAGGAGTCGGCAAATTTGCCCCGATTGAGCTGACCACAGAGGCTATTTACGACGAGATGATGGATGTCAATGTGAAGGGGGTTTATTTTACTGTACAAAAGGCCATTCCCTTCTTGCATAAGAACGCTTCCATTATTCTAAGTGGTTCATTTCTTTCCCAAGTAGGTGTTCCTAATACCAGTGTATTGAGTGCTACGAAGGCGGCTGTAAGTTCATTGGGTAAGAGCCTTGCCGCAGAATTGGTGCAACAGGGATTTAGGGTAAATACCCTTAGTCCGGGTTACATTGCCACGCCTTTTGCTTCCAGAGCAGGCTTACCTGAAGATGCCTTACATAATTTGGTACAATCTGCCCTGGATGCCACGCCTTTACATCGATTTGGCAAACCAGAAGAAATGGCCAAAACTGCACTTTTCCTGGCTAGTGATGACTCCAGCTACCTGGTAGGTTCTGAGATTCTGGCTGACGGAGGAGTAGTCAACGCATAGCCGATTATAGAACTAAAATTTTAAATCTTACCGCATAGCACTCGGTGGCGCTACCGAGTGCTATGCTAAAATAAAACTAATGGATAGCAGTATGCTTAATTTAACACTGGAAACGATTGGGAGAAGTGTCCAAAACCTGGAGCAGGAGAAAGCAATCATGCAAGTGGTTGAGGATTATTTCGAAGGAACTAGAACAGGTGATATAAAGTTAATACACAACGCATTTGATAAAGATGCAAAGTTGAAACATGTAAAAGTGGATGGCCGTCTCTTCGAGGCTGACTTAAAACACTTCACCGAATATCTTACAGCCAAGCAGGGAATGCCAGTTTTGGCAACACATATTTTATCTATAGATATCGCTTCAACTATAGCGACCGTGAAGGTACTGTTTGTTTTTGAGGACTTTATTTATATAGATTTCCTACACATCCTGCAAATCGGGAATAGCTGGAAAATTGTAGATAAAGTGTACCTCAAAAAGAAAAGGGGAAATATGTTCTAATCGAATTGGAGTGTATAATGGGATAAATCAAGCGGTAGCTTCTTACAAGTGCTCTGCCTCCTCCCCCCACAAAACAACAGTAGACGCCGCAAAGAACAGCACAAGGATTAGATTAAAATGCCCACCCATAACCATAGTCCAGGCTGCACCGGACAATAACTTACTTATCACTAACTCGAAAAGAATCAAAGTGGTCAAGGGATAAAAAATCAATATCCATCTTGGATACAGCGTTTTTCGTTTCCATACTTGTGCAATAAAGAATAGAGAAACGACACCAAAAATAGGGTACACAAATGCGCGTAGTACATCATTGGCCTCCCTGGCAAGTACAATGCTTTGCGCTACGTCTAGTTGATGAGCTGTAGCTAATTTTGCGGAAGTAGCGATCGCCACAAAAGCCCCATGAATAACGCCATAAGCTATGAAAATACTACCAAAACCTAGGACAATACCCTTGCGTATCACTGGTTTGGCTGGACCGAAAGCAAAGTTCAGATGGGGTAAACCTAAAACGTAGCACCAACTGGCCAATAAGGCAGTCACTGCACTCGCTTTGATTCGAAAATCGGAGGCCTGGCTCATATTGCCGACTAAGTCTGTACTATTCCCATTGAAATAAAACAGCATATCTCCTGCGAATAAAATCAAACCGCCTAGTACTCCGAAAAGCCCAGAAATCCTAAGCCACCATCTATTGTTTCCCATCTTAAACAATTTAGCTGCTCAATTGGTCTCGATATAAAGCTAAGTTAGGAAAAAAGGCTATTTAGTTTCTGAATAGCAGATCCTTGTCTTATATTTCTTGGAACACTGAATGAGGATGAGCAATGATCAAGATCTTCCAGAGGTCTACTTCATTGGGAGCAAGGTTTACCTACAACAACGAACAAATTATTCCGGCAAAACCAACAAGATATGTACCAAGAATTTCAACTGTCAAAACCTATACCAGGAACGGTAGAATTTGTCGAGATGCCAGATGGCACTCGTATCCATACGATTAGTTCAGGAACGGGTAAAACCACCATTCTACTGGCGCATGGTTATGGATTTAGCCACATCGAGTGGAATGTTATTGTAGAGGGATTAAATCAATTAGATTATCGAACCATCGTATTTGATCAGAGAGGGCATGGCAAATCAACCATTGGTCAGGAAGGGATTAGTTCAAGTTCAATGGCCTCCGACTATAAAGGATTGATTGAATATTTCAACTTAGAAGATTGTATCCTAGTCGGACATTCCATGGGTGGATTTTTAGCAATGAAATTTTTGATTGATTATCCGGAGATGCAGCACAAGCACATTAAAAGTTGTGTGCTGATGGCCACGTTTGCAGGAGAAGTAAACAAGAACAACTTTCAAAACCGCCTCCAAATACCATTGATCAAATCAGGAATATTGCTAAAGCTGATTAAATGGAAACCAATAGGAATAGGATTTGGAAAATCACTGATCGGAGAAAATCCTGACCCTGAAATAATACGTTCGATTCTTGAAATTTTCCCGCAACAGGATCACTCAAAATTGATCCCCATTTTGAAAGCCTTTGGCGATGAAAGTTATTACAATAGATTGAAAGAAATAAGCATTCCTTGTGCGGTGGTGATTGGTGATAAAGATGCAACTACGCCCCCCTTTCACACCGACAATATCGTACAAGAAATACCTAACACCACCCGAATAGATATACCCGGGAAAGGACATTGTCTAAATGCCGAAGCTCCAGAGGAGATCATTAGTGCCATTCAACTAATGGATAACTAAAAGTAGTATAGCACAAAACGTCCATTAAAGGCTGAAATGTTCATAGCGGCTGTTCACCACTAAGCCATTTGACCAAATTTCAAAAGATGATAACGAAACACTTAATCGCAGGTTTTGTATTTGGCGTATCCATGTCCGTTATTTCATGGATAGTTGGGATGATCGTGAATAGTATACTAATGAAGACGGAATATTATAAAAAGCTATCCAGCCTAAATTTTATCACAAGCAAAACCTGGAACAAACGCCTCGGAATCCGATACTTTAAGTGGATTGTCAAAAACACCTTCTTCAAATTCTTCAACCCCGCTATTAAAGTCCCAAACAGGAAGACAGACTTGACCGAAATACGATATCAAATGACGCTTTCTGAAATCAGCCATTTAATCGGATTTGCCTTTGTGGTTCTGGTCGCCATCTATCAAAGCTTTAGGGTAAGCATAGTATTCGGGCTGATGATGATGATCGGAAATATTTTACTCAATCTATACCCCTCCTTGTTGCAGCAAGAGAATAAGAGGAGAATTGACAAGCTGCTTGAAAGGCACACAGCTATAGTAAGCTAACTATTGGTGCCTTCCGTACGCCGCTGGCTACATGGCTAATCCAAGTTCTATTGTATAATTCATTGTAACAATTACCCGTCAAGTTCGTCATGAGAAAAACAGGACTCATGACTAGATATCTTTTACTCCTTGTAACAGTTTTACACCCCTGCCTACCTGCCCTGGCTCAACATGAGCTAGACGCAAAACTCATCCAAAAAACGCAGGACTTGATTGAAGAAAAAATGGAAACGGATGACATTGTGGGGGTAAGCGCAGCCATTCTCCTGAATGATTCCCTTATCTGGGAAAAGGGCTTCGGCTTTGCTGACGTAGAGAATCAGGTGCCGATGGATGAAAATACCGTTGTCCATATCGGTTCCGTCACTAAACCTATTACGGCTCTATGTGCCATGCAACTTCAGGAGCAAGGTCTCCTCGACCTTAACGAACCGATTACTGCCTACCTATCTCAATTTAACCCTCATAACCTATTCGGAGAGAATGGCGAAGTCACCGTGAAACACTTGATCATGCATTCAGCTGGTTTACAGGGAGATATTTTCAAAAATAGCGACCTAGCATCAGGAAAGTATACAGATGTGGTTGATTTCGTGAATGAGACTCATTTGCTCTATCCTCCCGGCCGACTGGAGTACTATTCTAATGCCAGCTACAACATTCTAGGTCATATCATAAAGGAAGTAAGTGGGATGGATTATGCGCAGTATGTCCATAAACATATTTTCAAGCCCTTGGGTATGACTAGGTCTGGTTTCTATATGGATTCTCTAGCGAACAGCACTAAAATTTATGATCGGAAGGGCCAGCAGGTCATAGACTACCCCTTGCGAGATATTGCTTCCGGAGGCATTTACTGTAGTGTCCATGATTTTGCGCTGCTAGCCCAGGGAATCATTAATTCCTATCACGGTCAATCTCCTGCCTTAGTTGGAAGTGCCACGATGAGACAAATCTTCACGCTTCAAAATGAAGCGGTAGAGTATGTCATCGGAAGGAACAAAAGGGGACTAGGCTGGTACTTATTTGAAAACCCGGACGGCCTGGCGGCTAATCACACAGGGTCTGCGGGTTTTGCCTTTGCGCATCTGATGATTTTCCCGCGGGACAGAGCAGCCATTATGGTGCTAACCAATTCTCAGAATGGTAGAGAACTGGCTGAAAATGCCGGATACAACTTCCTAGCAGAATTCGGTTTAGCGATAGCGGATGTGTTTTTGCCATCATTAATCGACGTAGAAAAGCAGAGCTCTGATCAATCAGTTACGGTATCCAAAGAGATATTAAAAACGTACGTAGGAAACTATGGGGAGGCCATATCCTATTCCAGGGTATTTTTGGAAAACGATACCTTACAAATCATTAGAGGAAAGGAACGATTCCGTTTAATCCCTAGAAGTTCTAACTCCTTTATTCCCTTAGATAGCACAGGAAATGGAGTAAAAAACACTTGGTATCATTTCAAAGATATAGGTTCTCTTCCTTGTTTGGTGGTGAAATTTGATCAGGCAGAACGGATATTGGGGTATAAATTTGAATCCATTAATAGCAAGAAATGGCAAGACAAGACCGGAATTTATGCGCACTTTGGCTACCAATTGAAAGCCGGAGACATGAAATTTGAAAGCATTGAGCTCCAAATCACCGACGACAATGTACTCCTTGCAATAATACGCGCCGCAGGAAATATTCAATACCCTATGCCGATTGACCTTATATCGGAAAAATATGGGAAAACAGCTGGCTTACTATCGGGCTACGGCTGGACTTTGACTTTTTCTGAAAACGATACATATTATCTCGTCGACTTTGCAGGATTAACTTTTAGGAAAGAGAAATAGGCCGCATTAATAGCATGAATAAGTTGTAGTGATATAAATTGCAGGATGAACAAAATCTTCGAATTCTTCCAGAACTCCGTCGAGGAGGCCGAGGAATGGCTACATCAAATAACGCGTCAATTCAAAGGAGATGACCCCATCATCATCCTTCCCTATCGAGGGTATGCCAATGAGAAACGACTATTCTTCAAAGGCAGAGTATTGGAGGATGAAAGCTTTTGGGAAAGCCGTACCAAAGGAGAACTGAGCAATTTAATGGCCAGTTTCAAACGCTTTGACACCGATGAGATACCTTTTGCCAAGGTCTCCATTCAGGTGGGAGAACGGACTTTTGATGTACAAGCGGATCACGAAGGCTATTTCACCTTGGATACCCATTGGGACCCGCCCGAGCTCCAGCCAATCAACCATTGGCTAAAAGCTGATCTGCAATTGACAGAAGTTGAAAATTCGAATACGGACAGGCCGGTGTTCAAGACCACGGGAGAAATCTTTCTGCCCGCCCCTTCAGCTAGCTACGGGGTAATCACTGATGTGGATGATACCGTGCTCCAAACACACGTTACTTCACGGCTTCGTTTCAAGATGTTATATGCTACTTTCATGCAAAATGCTGAAGAACGCTTGCCCATGGAAGGTGTAGTAGAACTGTTTCAGGCTTTCGCAAAAGGAGAAAAGGGAATAGGTAACAACCCTATCTTTTACGTGTCCAATAGCCCCTGGAACCTATACGACCTCTTGGAAAAGTTCATGGAATTCCATGAACTCCCCAAAGGTCCCATATTCCTCAGGGATTATGGTATTCGGCCAGCGGGTGAGTTCTCGCAGCACAAACTAGCCACGATCAGTCGGATATTGGATACGTATCCCGACTTGCCCTTTATTATGCTAGGAGATACGGCTTCCAAAGATGCTGACTTCTACATCCAGCTAGCAGAGCAATACCCTGGAAGGATCAAAGCCATTTATATTCGACTCACCAAAAACAACAAGAATGCCCGCAGGGTGGCAGAACTTATAGAGACGAAATCCAACACCAATGCCGTGCTGGTTCACTCTTCTCAGGAAATTCGCACCCATGCAGAAAGTATTGGATTACTGTAAAATTTATGATTATGAAAGTTACAGAAGGAGATTTAATTCAATTAGCGCTTGCGGGTGAGTTTGATGTGATCATTCATGGCTGTAATTGTTTCTGTACCATGGGAGCGGGAATAGCCTTATCCATCAAGAGAACCTTCCCGGAAGCTTATCAAGCAGACTTAGCTACCGAATCCGGCGATCGATCGAAATTAGGGACCATTAGCTGGGCCACACAGATACGAGAGGGCAAGGAACTCATCATTGTTAATGGGTACACTCAATATAACTGGAGAGGTAAAGGCGTAAAGGTAGAATATGATGCCGTAGACAGCGTCTTCAAATTGGTAAAGGAAAAATTTGGGGGTAAAAGGATCGGGTATCCAGCTATTGGGGCAGGCTTAGCAGGAGGAGATTGGCAGAAAATCGAAGCGATTATCAGAGAAGCATTAGCAGGAGAGGATCACACCTTTGTCAAGTACAAGCCCAAATAAGTCGAATTCAATGCCAAAGGAATCCAACAACACAAAAACAGCGTACATCCAACGCATCAATGATGTACTCGATTTCATTGAAAAAAACTTGGATGCAGACCTATCACTTGACAAATTAGCCAAGAAAGCTCGCTATTCCGCCTTCCATTTCCATAGAGTTTTTTCAACCGTCGTCGGAGAAAATATCAACAAATTTGTCACTAGAAAGAGGATAGAGAGAATTGGGTCCATTCTACTAGTGGAGAAGGATCGATCCATCAAGGAACTCGCCTACACCTACGGATTCAATAGTGAGAGTTCATTTTCAAGAAGCTTTAAGCAATTTTATGGTGTAACCCCCACAGCATTTAAAACTAGCGGAAAAGAAACACTTAGCAAGATTGGTATAGCCCTATTTCCCCTTGAAAAATACATTTGTAGCATTGATGGAACGCAAAAATGGTTAGACATGAATGCTCAAATAGAAGTCAAACAATTACCGGAGATCCAACTACTTGGTATCATGCAGATCGGGGAATTTGAAAAGATGGGGAGCCTATTCGAAAGCTTAATGAAATGGGGGGCCAAAAAGGGAATTTTGAATCCCTACGGTTTCAAAGCCATTACCATATATCACGACAACCCAAACGTCACGCAACTAGAAAAAACGAGGTTCAGCGCCTGCATTACCGTTGACAAAGAAATAGCGGGAGAAGGAGCAATCAGGTCGCTTACTATCGAAAAAGGCAAGTATGTCGTAGGGCGTTTTGAAATCGATGCCAGGGACATCCCAGCGGCATGGCAAAGTATGCTAGTCTGGGTGCTAGAACATGGCTATAGATTTAGAGATGGAGACTATTTCGAAACCTATCTAAATGATCCTACCACACATCCCGAACAGCAATTTATCATAGAGATCAACATTCCCATCGAAGGAGAGGGTAAGGCTAGCGTTGAGCAAACACCTCAAGAGATCAGCAAGAAGCAAATATCAAGCTGTGATACCCTAAACGGAGAAGACCTTGCGCCAATAGATTACGGCCAAGCCATCACCTATATGAAAACCTTGCGATTATACTTCAAAAAAGCCTATGGTACACTGTTTAGCTATGGCGCCATTTATCGAGCTAATCCAGATTTCTCCTACTTCTCTCTAACCCCGGCTGCCCTAAAAAAACTAAAACTGAAATTCGTCATCGTATGGGATCATAAAGCGTCGCAGTTCACGATCTGCCTTTCTGGACAAAACAAAGACATCCGCAAAAAATACTGGCACATCTTCAAAGGAAGCCATTGGGATAAGTATCAAGTGGTCCATTCTATTGAAAAGAGCCTATCCATTATTGATCATCCCATCCTTACTACTGCAAATTTTCAAAATCCTGAAGCCTTGACGAAGCAGATTGAGAGAGAATCATTGAAATTCATCGATGATCTCAGTGAAGTTCTCAAATGATTATGTCAGATCTCATCCTAGACAACCAACAGAAAGGCTAAGTGATCTATATACATCAAAAACGCCTATACTTCGAAGACAACAACTTATTCGCCTCCGCTTGCTTAAACTGCGAGGTCTCATTCCGCCAATGCAAAGTCTTATTGGGAAAACGATTGGCTACCACGCCTAACAAAATAGCTTCGGAAAGGCGAGCCGCGTAGGAGAACGGGGCGCTGCATTCATCTTTCCCCAGGCAGGCATCCACAAACTGGAGATAGTGGTTGTGTTTTTCTAATTCCGGAAAGTCAATCTTCTCATACTGACCATTGAAGATTAGCTTTGGATAATCAATGTGCGGCAGCAATAGACGTCCCTTTTCCCCCACAAACATGGCTCCTTGTCCTGGCAATTTATCTCCATTAGGCATGCGCAAATCCTTATGTGCTTCCGGAGCTCCAGGACCATCATACCAAACCCACTTCAGTTGCTTGGCCGTATATTCCGTGCCCGGAAATTTGTAGGTCACCACATTGTTCTCTGGATGGCCGAAGCCATTAGGCTGTCTGCACTTTGTTTTTATTGTTTTTGGAACATCTAAAGCCAAAGCAGTATAGGGGGTGTCGAAGATATGAACGCCCATATCACCAAGCGTACCGCAACCGTAGTCCAATAGTTTACGCCAATTTCCAGGGTGGTACACCTTCTCCTTATAAGCTCGTTCGGGTGAAGTTCCCAGCCATAGATTCCAATCCAAATGCTTAGGAACAGGATCGCTGCCTGTTGGCGCGGGGCCGTTATACCCCCAATTCTTGTTGGACCAAGCTCGTACTGTTTTCACCTTACCGATCAAGCCAGATTGGATCAACTTCACCGTACCTCGGTACTGATTCCAGGAGTGGATCTGGATGCCCATCTGTGTGACCAGCTCTTTATCAGCAGCTAATTTGCGCATGGCTCGAGCTTCTGATACATGGTGTGTCAAGGGCTTCTGGCAGTAGACCGGTTTGCCCAACTCCATTGCTCGAATCGAAGCAGGAGCGTGCGTGTGATCAGGGGTTGAAACAATCACTGCATCAATTTCACTTCCCATCTCATCAAAGAGTTTCCTGTAATCCCGATAAGTTTTAGCACCTGGATGCTTTTTCTTGGCTGCGGCCAAGGCCTTGGCATCTACATCACACAAAGCCGTTACTCTGACTAATTCATGCGCTGCAATTGATTTAAGATCGGCATTGCCCATTCCGCCCACCCCGATGTGTGCGGTTCTGAGATGCGTCTTTTTAGTAATTGCCCAAACGGAAGAAGGTAGAAAAGTGACGGAAGAGGCTAGGATAGCCGATTTTTTTCAAGAAATCTCTTTTTTTCATGTCTTGCCTTGCTTAAAGTGGTTGATCTAGGAGGTAATTAAAGTCTTACACTAAAAGTACATATTTGCAGCGTAGGGCCAGATATACACGTTGAGAAAAACAGCTAAGGTTTATCCAATCTTCAGAATCAATCCCCACTGTAGCATTTAATGCAACATTGTTGCATAATGAGATTCTGTTTTCTATTTTGCGCCGACTAAAGCTATCATGCAATCTCTACATTATGCCTTTGAAAGGAAAAAATACCAAGCAACTAACTCGAGTAATGCTGATTGTACACCGATACTTGGGTTTCTGTATGTCTCTACTCTTCCTGTTCTGGTTTCTTTCTGGCTTCGTAATGATGTATAAAGACTTTCCCTATCTATCGAAAACTGAAACCTGGGAAAGGAGTGAAGAAATCCCGGTTGAAAAGATTGAGGTGATGGCCCATGAATGGATCAAGACAAATGGTTTGGGAGCACTTGAATGGGCATCCATTAAGGTCGTGGCCCTGGAGGGTAGACCTGTTTTTAGGCTTAAAGACAAGGATGGCATACCTTATTGCTACTATGGTGATACCGGGGAACTAGTCACTCCCATTACCCAAGACAGAGCTGGTAGGATCGCACGTGCTTTTATGGGTAACCAATTTGAAGTTACCAGAGTGGAAGAATTGAACGGACTTGACCAATGGATACCGCGTACCCGTTTCTTACCTTATTTACCGGCCCACAAAGTGCACATGAATGATGGCAGCGGCACCGTCTGCTACGTTTCATCCATTACCGGCGAAGTCTTTCAAAAACTGAATACTTCCGATAAGATATGGGCCTGGCTGGGGCCGATACCGCATTGGATTTATTTTAAGGATCTGCGTATTCACACTCAACGCTGGAGAAATATCGTCATTTTCCTCAGTATACTGGGCACCATTATGTGTATTGCTGGTCTGTATATGGGAGTTACCAGGGTAAGGATCAAAGATACCTCGTGGAAGAATCTGAGCCCCTACAAGAAATTCTGGTTCAAATGGCACCACTATACAGGCTTTGTTTTTGGCTTCATCATTTTCGCCTGGATTTTGAGTGGCTTACTTTCCATGAACCCTTGGCGTTGGAGCCCTTCAACTGGTCTAAATGCGGAAGAATCGGCTCTCTGGAAAGGTGGTAACTTAACACCTAAAATATTCCAAATCAACCCAGCTCAAGTCCTCCTTACTCAGGGAAAGGAAAGCGTAGCCATAAAGGAGCTAGAGTATCTGCGATTTGCTGGACAGCCTTATTATCTACTTTGGAAATCCGAGGGTACTAGCACGTTGGTTTATGCCGATGAGATCGAGCCACCGCTGCCCCAATTGGAGACCAATCTATATATCCAGCAAGTGAAAACCATCCAACCAGAAAAAGAAATCTCAGCAGTGGAAGTGTTGAAGGATTACGATGCTTATTACTATGACAAACATCAAACTAAACCTTTACCTGTAGTCAAAATTAGCTTGAAAGACGACCGGAATACTAGCTATTATATCAATCCTAAAACCACCCAAGTCATGAGTAAATATGAGACTAAGAGTAGGATCAATCGTTGGCTCTACCATGGCTTACACAGCCTTGATTTTCCTGCTTTGTATTTCAAAAGACCATTATGGGATGTTATTGTTATGATTTTACTGCTAGGAGGCACTTCTGTAACCCTCACTGGACTAGTTCTAACCTATCGGTGGCTGAAGAGAAAAACGAAGAAGCATATGCTCAAGTAATGTGACAATATAATTCGCAATTTGACACCCTGGAGCTAAGACCAAGTCCTCCCTCCCCACCCTTGTGTATCAAAAGATACCGTCTTTTACCCTCAAGCTGGCTATTTTTATAGGACTACAAAACAATTAAAACCGATAATTATGACAGCTTCTGACCACCTTTCTACCAACACTGCACAAAGAGATATTGCTAAAGTAAGAGCACACGATGCCATAGTTGGGCTATTGTATTTAGCCTCGGTGGGTCTAGCCTTCCAATTTGGAATCCAATGGCTCTACATTGCACTAGCGGTAGGCGTTTTGCAAATCATCAGTCCATTCACGAAATTCTGCCCGGTATATGCTGTATTGAATAAGCTAATGCCAGACTCTACCCCGATGCAGAATGGGAAATAGTCTATCATTCAATACCGTGGAACAAAAGTTTTTTTGGGATATTGAGCATTGGATTTTGGTGAAGGGCAAGGCTCGAAGAGGGAAGATAGCCTTAGCTACCTGACCGATGAGAAACGCTGCCATTCGCCAAAAGACATACTCAAGATGCAAAGTTACTTATGTTCCACGGTATTCAAGTAGGGTGACGATAGAGAACGCTAATTTTCAGATGCTTTTTTCATGGCTTACTAGAAATCCACAACTGGTATTGTCACGCTAGTTATTAGGAATCAAGCATATTAAAGACGATCTTTAGTATCCATACTTGAACCCCTACAGCTATGACCCTAAACCAACTTGATCTTGAAAAAGAGCTAATTGAAGAACTGCAAAACAACTGCCAAACGATTGTAGTAGACGAACAGGTCGTCCTGGCGGAGTCGGGAAAATACATGAAGATGATTCCGCTGGTATTGAGTGGCCTGATCCGAGTCTTTCGAAATGATTACGATTTGGATAGAGAAATTCTCCTGTACTACATCCCCGAAGGACAGACTTGCATGATGTCTCTAGTCGCTAGTTTTGCCCAAATGAAAAGTCAGGTACATGCCATTACAGAAAAAAAATCTGAGTTACTCCTGATTCCGACCTCTAAAGTCCGGGAATGGCAGATCAAATATTCCAAATGGAATCAATTCATCATTAATACCTTTCTGGGGCGATATACGGAGTTACTGAACACCATCAATGATCTTAGTTTCAAGCACATTGACGAACGAGTATATAACTACCTTGTTCAGTATCGTCATCGTTATGGTGAGGATCGGGTAAAACTGACCCATCAGAAATTGGCCAATGAACTCGGAACTACTCGAGTAGTGATTTCGAGAATATTGAAAGACTTGGAAAAGCAAGGCCAAATCAAACTAATGCGAGGAGAGATTCAGCTGACTCAGCTGCTCGCGAAATAACAAAAACCTTGTGGACCAGACTTGAATGAGCAACTTGGACCTACAGGAATGTGCTAAATCAGTTGGTAGCATCAGCCACTAACGGATTCAGCAATTTTTCCAAGGGTTTCATACCTATTGCTCCTCCTGAACTGTCGAATTCAATTGCGAAGCAGCTTGTTGCTGTATTTTACCAATCAGTGCAAATACCTTACTGAAGGGCTGACTACCTAAGGCATCTAGTATCTGATTGGTTTCCTCCAGGGTCAGGCTTAGCTTAATCTCTTTTTCGATCTGCATGCTTTGAGTTTTTATGGATTCAATTAGAGATGCTGTGTGCATTTCACCTAAAGGTAATAACCTTAGTCTTCCATTCTTCCACATCTTCATGTGGGCCCTTCCTGCTCAACTTCCCCTCCATATACCAGATACCGTCTTAAGTACCCCAAAACATGGCTTTGGTCGAAAATCAAGCCCTTTTGTCGAGCAAAGCGCCTTGATCTTCCTACTTTTATCATCGAAGAAGATCACCTGTACACATGAATATCTCTATCCAAGATCTAAATAAGGTTTACCCGAACGGGAATCATGCCCTGAAAGATGTCAATATTGAGATCAATGAAGGCATGTTCGGATTGCTTGGCCCAAATGGGGCTGGGAAGTCCAGTTTAATGCGAATTTTGGTAACCTTAATGAAGCCCAGTAGTGGTAGAGTGTTGGTGAATGGCAAGGACACTGCCAAGAACCGGGGTTATGTACGTAGTATGCTGGGATACTTGCCTCAAGACTTTAGCTTTTTCTCCAATCTAAAGACCTATGAGTTTCTAGACTATGCCGCCCGATTATCGGGTATGAGTAGTGGAAAGAAACGGAGAGCGGCGGTAGACAAGATGCTGGAGGAGGTAGCCTTGTTCGATGTCCGCAATCGGAAGGCCGGAAAACTTTCCGGAGGAATGAAGAGAAGATTGGGAATTGCCCAAGCCTTGATCAACGATCCAAAGATCGTGATCGTGGATGAACCCACAACTGGCTTGGACCCTGAGGAAAGAATTCGCTTTAGAAATCTATTGGCTCGTATTAGTTCACAAGATGTGATCATTATTCTCTCTACACATATTGTTGCAGATATATCTAGCACTTGCGAACACATGGCTTTACTAAACCGAGGACAAGTAGCATTTACTGGATCCCCGGAAGAAATCATCCGACAAGCTGAAGGTCATGTATGGTCGCTGTACGTAGATGAGAAGGAATACGTAGAAGTCAACCAGAAATACCAGGTTATCGCTACCGTCATGCAGAAAGATGGCTGGAAGGTGACAGTGGTAGGGGATGAAGTGCTGGGCTATGATGCCGAGCCCGTAAGTCCCAACCTGGAACATGCCTATGTATATTTTGTGGAACATACACTGAAGAACCAGATTTTGGTTTGATGACTGTTTACTAGTAGCAACCAGAATCGGCTACACTCAGCCCGAAAAAGTGTATTTTCTAAATCCTCCCGAGTTTTCAAGTCGCCATCGGGAGGTCGGTGGGAAGCTTTAAGAAGCTAAAGCCTCCTCGCTGGATTGGCGATAGAATTATCATTAATGGAAGTGGAATCACATTAGGAAACAGCTCACAACTAATGGGTCTAACCTATGGCGTTTAGCCTCGAACAGGTCGCGTCTGGGTTCGAATCCTAGTATTGGAGTTGATCCTGATGGGTAAAGAAGTGGGCTTTTGTAGATACCAAAAGACTGTTTCTGGATCGTGCAAAACTTTGCACCATTGTAAATTATTTCACCTTCTTCGAAAAATCTTGTGGACAATCATAAAATGAAACGAAAAAGCGACTGAAAGAAGCGTTGAATTTCATTTTTGAGTGTCTTCAAACACGAGATTTTTCGAAGGAACTTATTTAAAAGATAGATTGCCAATGGCATCTCCGATTAGGACTGTAGCCAAGTATGAGCGAAAAATATTGATGAGAAGTTGGTTCTTCCGAATCTTCTCCGTGTTCTCGCTTTTTGTACTATTCGTTTTTAACATGGGAGAAATCTCCGAGGTGGGGGACACGGATTGGGGCTACCGCGCTGTTCCCTCAACCATGCCTTATGCCTGGCTTTTTATCCTCAATCTAGCACAGGCTATTATTGCTATCTTTTTATCCTCAGAGTTTATCAAAAGGGATCGTAAGCAGGATACGACGGAGGTGATCTATGTACGATCTATGAGTAACGGGGCCTACTTGCTCGGTAAGACGTGGAGTATTCTTTCCATTTTTCTCATTATCAATATTGCCGCCTTGGGCTTGGGTTTAATTTTCAATCTCCTGGGACAAAACACCTACGTTGATTGGCAAGCCTATCTCTACTACCCACTGCTGATTTCTCTGCCGAGCTTGCTATTTCTGATCGGTTTATCTGCTGTGCTCATGTGTGTTATGCGCAACCAAGCTTTGACTTTTGTCATTCTGATCGGCTTGGTACTCTCCAGCATGATTTATTTAAAAACCTCTTACCACTACTTGTTTGATTGCATGGCTTTTTATTTGCCGCTCTTCCATTCTGATATCATAGGATTTGGGCATTGGGAAGACATTCTCCGACTAAGAGGCATGTATGCAAGTCTTGGGGCAGGCTTTATTTTCATTGCTATTCTGCTATTTAAAAGATTACCTCAGTCCCGCCTGATGAATGGCATTTCCTTGATTCTGGGAGTAGCGGGCGTGAGTTTTGGGACCTGGCTAGGCTATCAGCATATCATGGAATATCAAGTCAATTCACAACTACCAAAAGATATTATAGCACTGAACAACGCTTATCTAGATCAAGCAAGAATTGATATTGATGCGCATGCGATAGCCTTGGAACAAAAAGAAGATGGTATAATAGTCTCCTCAAAGATCAGCGGCAAGGCGGTACAGAGCGCAGAGGAGTTTGTTTTCACACTCAATCCCGGCCTCACCGTTAGTACAGTTGAGGATGAGCGGGGTGACCTTACTTTCGAACGCAAAATCAACCTCTTGCTCGTTCGCCCAAGAACCCCATTGGAAGCTGGACAGGAAATAAACTGGACCATAAATTACACCGGCAGCATTGATGAAGCGGCATGCTTCCTGGATATCTCTGATGAGTTGAAGTATGAACGATATCAGGAAATGGTCTGTAACTTGGATCAACGCTATGCTTTCACGGAACCTAACTTCCTGTTACTTACCCCAGAGGCCCAGTGGTATCCAACCTCCGGAGTAGGTTATAGCGATACTTCTCCGCTTTGGTACAGAAAGGACTTCATTGATTATGACTTAAGCGTGAAGACGCTGCCAGGACTAACTCCCGTATCGACAGGGGCTACAATCACGGAAGGAGATAACGCTTATTCTTTTGATCGCCCCTACAAGATCGCTCACTTATCCCTGGCCATTGGCAATTACCAAACCGCCAAGCTGGAAACGGATAGCTTAACCTTTCAGGTGTTTTACATTGATGAACACGACTACTTCAAGAATGCATTTCCAGATATCCGCGATACCCTAGCCTCAGTAATTCGGGAGCGCCTTGGGGATTTTGAAAGAAAGTCTGATTTAAAGTATCCGCTATCCACCTTTTCTATCGTCGAAGTTCCTGCCCAATTCAAATCTTTTGATCGAAGCTGGACCTCCATTCATGAAACGACTCAGCCAGGACTTGTTTATATCCCGGAACGGGGTATGCACACGCGGAACTACGACTTCGAGGGTATGGTAAAACGGCGAAAGCGCTGGAGTCGCAACCGGGACCGTACAGATGCGGAGTTGCAAATGATGGGCCTGAACAGCTTTCTGGAGACCTTCTTCGAATTCAAGGATGTCAATACCCAATTCAGCAATCAACAGATTACGGTTGATGAACGGATTAACCCCTCTTATCAGTTCGTACAGTTGTATGAATTGTGTAACAATTTAGAATCTGATGAATGGCCGGTACTAAACCGGATTTTTGAATCCTACCTGCGAAGTGAAACGGGAGAGCAACCGGAATGGGTGAGACGAAATACAGGTAGTACCCAGTATGAATTAGCGAATATGGTGCTACAGGAAAAATCCTTTGCAGACATTCTAACCCTACAGGAAAATCAAAGCCTAATCGATAATGTGATCGAGCTAAAAGGGGATCTTTTGTTTTCCATGATCCAGGCCCAGGCGGATACAGATCGCTTCCGAGAATTCATTACCGATATGCTCACTAATGCACGTTATGAAAATCTCAGCTTCGAGGATTTCAACAGTATCCTGCAAGATGAATTTGATATCGATCTTTCTTCCGTCATGTCTAAGTGGTTCCATGAGATAGAGTTGCCTCGCTATCTTATTTCAACTCCAGTGGCGGAAAAGGTCTTGGCAGATGATCGGGAGCTTACCCGTATCCGTTTGAGTATTTCCAATCAAGGTACAGCAGAAGGGGTAGTAAAAATTACCTTGCGGCCTGGCGAAGAGGTAGAACGACTCGTTTACCTAGACCCCAATCAAACCAAAGAGCTCTATTATCTAACGGCTACGGAGCCCACTGGCTTAGAGATCAATACCCTGGCCTCCGGCAATTTACCCAACCAAATAGAGTACAATTTTGATCAAATTGATGAGACGGGGGTCAAAAATGCCAGGGAGAGTCAGCGCACCATCGACAAAGCCATTGTCCTGGTGAATGAAGGCGAGATCATTGTAGATAATGAAAGTGCAGACTTTGATTACTCCATCTTCGAAGAGGTAAGTCGCCTCCGCAAATGGCTAAAGCCAGCAGCACAAGAAGACTTTAAATACCAAGGTACCCGGGTGTGGCGGCCGCCTTTCAACTGGACAGCCACAACTGATGATAAATTCTTTGGGGAATTCGTTCGCTCCGCCTTGTACATCAAGGCAGGAGATGGATCAAAAGCAGCCAACTGGAAAATCCCGATTCCCGAATCCGGGAGGTATGAGGTCTTTTATCATGTATATAAGGATGATTCCTTCAATTGGAATCGTAATCAACGCGGGAATTACCGCTTTACTATTCCACATCAAAATGGTACAGATGAGCCTACGGTAGAGCTCCATAAAGATACACCCGAGGGATGGACCTCACTCGGGGATTATACCTTTTCGGCGGATACATTAGTGGTATCCCTTAGTAATGAAACGCGGCTTCGTGCGGTATTTGCAGATGCCGTGAAGCTGGTAAAAATGGATTAAAATACATCTAGCACTCAATAATAGTAGTATGATAAATATGAATACGATTCAAAGCCTGCTACTCCTGGTAGCGGTTTGCTTCACGGCGGCTGGTCTCTCTGGTCAGACGGTATTAACCCTGGAGGCGGCTATGGAAATCGCAGAAAAAGGTAGTCCGTCTATCCAGCGTTCGCTGATGAACATAGAGCAGTATCAATATGATCTGCAGGCCGAACGGGCTTCTCTAAAGTCTCGTTTTTCACTCACCGTGGATCCGTTTAGTTTCAGTAACAATCGACGTTTCGACAACCAGTTTTCCCAGTGGTTTACCAACATTGAGATGTTCTCCTCCGGAACCTTTAGGGTAGACCAACCTATTTTAGCAACGGATGGGACCTTGGCCTTAATCAACACCTTTAGTTGGCGAAGCAATGAAACCGTCATTGCTGGTTTTGGGGAAAACTCTAACCGGGCCTTTTACAACAACCTATACCTCGCCATTAACCAACCCATCTTTACCTTCAATCGCCGAAAAGTGCAATTGAATGAAATAGAGCTTAATTATGAGAATGCTAGTTTACAATATGCCATTCAGCGCCTGAGCTTAGAGCAGACCATCACTGGCCAGTTCTTCGATGTGTATTTGGCACAGCTTAACCTGGATATTTCTAAAGAGGAGTTAGCCAATACCACCCAAAACTTTGAAATTGTCAAGAACAAGGTCGAAGCGGGGCTACTGGCACAAGAAGAATTATACCAGGCCGAGCTCAACTTTGCCAACGCACAGCTTTCCGTCCAAGATAATGAACTGGGACTAGCCAATGCCGAAGAACTCTTCAAACGCGAGATCGGTATGACCTTGACAGAAGAAATCCAGCTGGTCACCGCACTAGAGGCACAGCCCGTGGTAGTAGATTTAGAAAAGGCCATTGATTTTGCGCTGAAATCCAGAATGGAATTGCGCCAACGGCAGATCAATATTGAACGGGAATCCTACAACCTGATGCGCACGAAATCACAAAACGAATTTCGAGCCGACCTACAGTTAACCCTGGGTATTTTCGGAGACAATGAAGTCTTGGGCAAAATATATGACACCCCCACCCGCAACCCTAGCGTTGGCCTCAGCGTGAACATTCCCATTTTCGACTGGGGGGAACGCAATGCTAGAATCGAGTCCCAGATGGTCTCCATGCGTAGCCAACAGCTGGAACTAAGAGAAGATCAAAAACAAATTCGGATGGATATTCGGCGAGCTTTTCGCAACGTGCAAACACAAATGCCAAGGATCGAAATCGCGAAGAAAAGCGTAGAAAATGCCGAAAGAACTTATGAGATCAACAGAGAGCGCTATATCAATGGAGATCTCAGTGGCATTGAATTGAATCAGTTTCAAAGTCAGCTTTCTACCACGAGAATAGACTACGCTAGAGCGCTGATCAACTATAAAACACAATTATTAGAACTCAAGATCTTAACCCTATTTGATTGGGAAAAACAGCAACCGGTCTCCGTCGCATTACCCAATGAATAGGCTTATTTGAAAATTTTAGCTGGATAGGGGCTTAGCTACTAGCTAGTTTGACAAAACCACTATCGAGTACTCAAAATATTAGATTCGTGAAAAAACAACTTTCTCTCAGCGTCCTAGTGCTCTTAACGCTATGGGCATGCAATCAACCGGAAGAAGAAAGTCCTTCCATCGATCTCGCTGCACCTGTTTCCGTCATCGACGTGACTACCTCATCCCTTTCCCGGCATACCATTGCTACTGGCAATGCCTTAGCGGAAAAGGAAATGGAAGTGACTTCGCAGATCGCGGGAAAATATAAGCTTAAAAATCATCCTGCTTACAATCGGCCCTTCAAGTTGGGAGATCGGGTGAAAGCGGGACAAGCCTTTGTCGAAATTGAAGACAAAGAATATGTAAATGGCATTAGCCTAGAATCCAAAAAGATGAACCTGGACCTGGCTAAGCAAGAATACGAAAAGCAAAAGTCTGTATATGATAAAGGCGGCGTAACCTTGCGCGAGTTGCGCAACGCCGAATTACAAATGACCAATGCTCAAAATGAATTGGAAAACGCACAGATCCGCCTCGAGAAAATGAAAATTGATATTCCGATCTCTGGGACTATCGTAACCCTACCTCACTATACCCCCAATAGTCAGATCCAACAAGGGAATTCGCTGGCTACCATCATGAACTACTCGAAGATGTATGTTGATGTGAGTTTGCCGGAAAATACCATGACGGAAATTAAGACGGGGCAAAAGGTTCAGATCACCAACTATAGCCTTCCCAATGATACCTTAATCGGCACCGTTACGGAACTATCTCCCGCCATCGATATTAACACGCGAACTTACCTCGGAAAGGTACGCTTCGGAAATCCTAAGCTATTGATTAGGCCGGGTATGTTCATTAAGACGCTGATTAAGGTTAATCAAAAGGACGACATTATCGTGATCCCAAAAGAAGTGATCATTTCTGATCAAAGAGGCAAACGCGTATTTGTAGTGAAGGAGAACACGGCCTTTGAGCGTATTATCGAAACTGGCATCGAAAATGAAGACAGGATCGAAGTGGTGTCCGGGTTGGAAGTCAATGAACGCTTAGTGATCAAAGGTTTTGAAACCCTTCGTAACAAGTCCAAAGTGAAAGTACTGAAATGAAAAAATTGACTCAATTTGCCGTTAACTATCCCGTCACTGTACTCATGGCGATCCTTGCCATCGGGATATTAGGCTATATATCCTATTTCCGTTTAGGAGTAGATCTTTTCCCCGACCTCAACTCCCCACGCTTGTTTGTGGAAATTGAGTCTGGAGAAAAGGCTCCGGAGGAAATTGAAAAACAGTTTGTGGAGCAGATCGAGGCGCTCAGCATGCGCCAAGGCGGTGTGACGCAAGTGGCTAGTGTCACTAAGATTGGTTCCGCCCAGATTACCGTGGAGTATAGCTGGGAAAAAGATATGGATGAGGCCTTTCTTGACCTGCAAAAGGCACTCAACGACTTCAATCAAGGAGGAGAGCTGGATCGGGTAACCGTCACACAATACGACCCCAACAGCGCTCCCATCATGCTCCTAGGAGTTTCGCATAGCAGCATCAACGATTTGAATGAATTGCGAAAGGTTTGTGACAACTACGTGAGCAAGGAATTGGTGCGATTAGAAGGCGTGGCACAGGTAGCCTTATCCGGTGATCAAGAACAAGAAGTGATCATCAATACCGCTCCCTATAAGCTAGAGGCTTATGGTTTGAGTCTGGACAAAATCAGTCAAAAAATCCAGAGCTTTAATCAGAATGTTTCTGGAGGCACGGTTCAGGAATTGGGATTACAGTACACCGTTAAAGGAGTGGGGATGTTGAAAACGGAGGACGATTTCAACAATCTCATCGTAGGGTACAAAGAGGAACAAGCCTCGGCCAATGCTCAGGCGCAAAGCAATCCTGAAGACGCTAGTGCTGCCAATGCCACTCCCAGAAATCGGGCTCCCATCTACCTCAAAGATGTAGCGGTAACCACCTTTACCAATAAGGATCCAGAAAATATAGTACGGATTAATGGTCAACGCTGCATCGGCTTATCCATCTATAAGGAAAATCGCTTTAATACGGTTAAAGCCGTGGAAGAGATTACGGAAGCCTTGGAGGATATTCGTCAAGCCTTGCCGGGTTATCAATTTGAGGTAATCTCCAATCAAGGGATATTTATTCAAAATGCTGTTGATGAGGTACAGGAGACCGCCTTGGTTGGGGTACTTTTGGCAGTTGTAGTACTATTCTTATTCCTACATCGATTTGGTACTACCTTGATCATCAGTATTGCTATCCCAATCTCTATCATTGCCACCTTTACGCTCATGTATTTTAATGGTCTTACGATCAATATCATGACGCTAGGGGGCTTGGCTTTGGGAGCGGGGATGCTAGTGGATAATGCGATTGTAGTACTAGAGAATATATTCCGGAATCATGAATCGGGGGCCGATGCCAAGACGGCAGCCATCAATGGAACAGCCGAAGTGGGGGGCGCCATCACGGCTTCTACCTTGACAACCATTATCGTTTTCCTTCCGGTCATCTATTTGCAGGATGCAGCGGGTGAACTTTTCAAAGATCAAGCCTGGACGGTAGCTTTTTCACTCCTATCCTCTCTATTTGTGGCCATTTTTGTGATCCCGATGTTGTATCACAGGTTCTATCGCAAACGCACGGCACCTGCCCAAGCCCGCTCCTTACAACTAAAGTCTTATGGTCGCTTTCTTTTAGGATTGCTACGCTTCCGTTGGCTGGTAATTCTGCTAGCTGCTTTGCTGATTGGCGGAGCCTACTATATCTATCCATCCATCGGGACAGAATTCATGCCCGCAGCTTCTAGTAAGAAGTTCAGCATCGATGTACGGTTACCGGAGGGCACCGTATTGGAGCGGACTTCCACGACCACAGAGAATGTAGAAAGCATTGTGCAAGATGTTCTGAAAGATGATCTAAAGTTTGTATACAGTCATATTGGCCCAAAATCAGCCATTGAGGAAAGCCAATCTGCTGTATTCCAAGGAGAGCACACCGCCACCGTTGAAGTAGCCTTGATCGACAGTACTAGATTAGGCACTCAAAAAGTAATGGCTGCTTTGGACGAGGTTACCTCAGGAATTTCTGGGGTAGAGTTGTCCTTTTCCCCGGAAGTATCTTCCCTCAATAGCATTCTTCGAACGGAGGAAGCCCCCTTGGTGGTAGAGATTAAGGGGCAGGATTTGGAAACCATTGAAAGTATCACACAGGAGGTTCGCTCGCTCATGGCTGAATTGCCGGAATTGATCAATATTCAGACCTCCATTGAACAAGGTGCGCCAGAGGTGGAGGTCTTATTCGATCGCTTTAAACTCGGCTTGTACAATTTGGATATGAATAATGTGATTACTCAAATCCAAGATCAACTGAAGGGAAAGAGTGCTGGCAAGCTAGAGCAGGCTGGAGAAATGATTGACATCCAATTAAAGACACCGGAACAAGGTATTGCTGCTTTCGAAAACTTGACCATTCAAGGTGGGGATAAGATTTATCGCTTGCATGAAATCGCGACCCTTAGGCAATCTGCCGCCCCAAGAGAGATTCATCGGCGTAATCAAAGTAGACTAGGAAAAGTCTACGCACAAACGGATGAATCTGTACCCTTGGAGTTTGTTGCCAATAAAATCAGGGAGACCGTTAGTTCGATAGATTTGCCGGCCAGTTACAGCATCAAAGTGGCGGGGGATGAGGCGCGACGACAGGAATCCTTACAGAGTTTGAGCTTTTCCTTGCTCCTGTCAGTGATCCTGGTTTACATGGTAATGGCTTCGCAATTTGAGTCACTTTTACATCCCTTTACCATTTTACTCACCATTCCACTAGCGGTGGTGGGTACTATTGCCACCTTCTATTGGCTAAATGCCCCATTGAACATCATGGCGATTATTGGAATCATCATGCTGGTCGGCATAGCGGTCAATGATGCCATCATACTGGTAGACAGGATTAATCAGTTGAAGCGAGGTGGCCTATCGCGTTATGAGGCTATTGCCCAGGCAGGGCAGCAAAGGATCCGCCCGATTCTGATGACTTCGCTCACAACGGTACTGGCCTTACTTCCGCTAACTTTTGGTTTTGGAGAAAGTGCCTCTTTGCGTGCACCAATGGCTTGGGCTGTGATTGGAGGATTGGTCACCTCTACCCTACTGACCTTAGTGGTGATTCCTTGTGTATATGCCGTAATTGATTTTGGAGGAAAAAAGGAAGAAGTGGAAATGGTATAGAAGCGATGTGCTAAAGCACCTAGCTTCCAAAAAGACCCGATCAATGAAAAGATATCATTCTTATAAAAAGATAAACAGAACCAGCTGTTCATGATGACCCAACTCATACATCGAAAAGTAGCGATCTGTATGGTCTTCATAGGGCTAACCCTATTGGGCTTTCTTTCGTATCGACAGCTGCCGGTAGAATTGTTGCCCAATGCGGAGCTCCCTATGCTCTTCGTGCAGGTAGCTTCTCCCTCTCAGGTCAATCCACAATACCTGGAGCAGCAGGGAGTGATTCCTGTTGAAGGTGCCATCGGGACGATGGAAGGAGTCGAGAAGATCGAGACTCAGATCTCCGGAAACAGAGCCACGATCCGCGTAAGCTTTGAACAGAATACGCGCTTCAAATATGCCTTTTTGAAGCTACAGCAGAAGATTGATGCCGTAAAGCCTGATCTTCCTACGGATCTATTTGTTCAGGTAGCTAAAATTGATCTCCAGCAGCTCACCAACCAATTCCTGGAGCTACAGGTTAGAGGCAGCGGCGGAACAGATCGACTGCGTAACGTAACGGAAAAGGATATTCGTCCCGCTTTTGAAAACCTGGATGGCATAGCCTCCATCAGCATCTTCGGTGGTCGGCAAAAGAACCTGGAAATACTATTGGATAAGCAGGCTGCCGAACCACACAACATTACGCCAGAAAGCGTCCGGTCACGCCTAACTCAAAACTCCGGAAGTAGAACCTTGGCTGGTTTCTTGTACGAAGGAGATAAGCGATTCTTCATTCGTACCGCTTCTGAATATGCAGAGGTGAATGAGATAGAAAACATCGTCATGGCTCCCGGTCCAATTTTGCTAAAAGATGTGGCAAAAGTTTCCTTTGGAGTAGATGAAGAAGAATCCATTAGTCGGGTCAATGGAAAGGATGCCATTTCTTTAACGGCAACCAAAGAGTCTCAGGTTAACATCATAGACCTATCACGCCGTTGCCTGAAACTGATCGATCAACTCAACGAACAGCTGGCCGCCAAAGACGTACAGATCACCGTGCAACGGAACTTGGCCCAAAATATGGAGGACAACATCAATCAAATCATTGATTTGGCTTTGGTGGGTGGGCTTCTGGCCATTTTTGTACTGTGGATTTTCTTGAAGGATCTACGCCTAATCTCAGTGATTGCTGTTTCCATCCCTATCTCGGTCTACGCCGCCTTCAACCTATTTTACGGCGCAGGCATAAGCATTAATAGCTTAACACTAGTCGGGATGGCCTTGGCGATTGGGATGTTGCTGGATAATAGTATTGTGGTCCTGGAAAACATCTATCGCCTGTTTGCTGAAGGATCACTCATGGAAAAAGCGGTGACAAAAGGAGTCTCAGGCGTAGCTAAAGCGATTCTTGCTGCTACCTTAACCACAGCTACTGTTTTTGTTCCTTTTCTATTTTTCGGTAATTATCTGATTGCCTTGATTGGAAAGAATATTGGTGTCTCTATCATTTCTACCCTAAGTGTATCCTTATTGGTCGCACTCCTCTTGATCCCCGTATTAGCCGCCTTTATCCTAGGTTTTTATAGAAAGAAAAAATCCAAGGCCTTCGCCGTCTCCAAGGCCAAGACCCGGACAGAACGCTTGTATCTAGTACTCCTTAAGAGTAGTCTACGTAGTCCCGCACGAACTATTATTGCTGGTTTGGTGCTTTTCTTCCTAACCACCTTCGCTGTCCTCGCTATAAACATCAACGCCCAAGAAGAGGTAGAATCGGATCAGATCGATGTCTTCGTTACCATGGCCAAGGGAAGTACATTGGATAATACAGATAAGATTGTCCAAGAGATTGAAGCCAAGGTAGATGGCATTAAGGAAAAAGAAGATGTCAGTAGCCGAATTCGCGAAGAAGATGCGGTGGTTAGCATCAAGTTACAGAAAGACTTCGAGGATGTTGATAAGCGGAATTATTTTGAAGTTAAAGCCAACATTGATCGTCTGATCAGAGAGATTGGCGGGAATGCGCGTATCAGTCTCACCGAGCAGAGCAGCGGCGGTGGTGGCGGTGGCGGTGGTGGTATAGGCGGAATGGATGCCCTCGGTTCACTCCTGGGCTTTGGCAACAACCAAGAAAAACTAGTGATCAAAGGCGAAGACTATGACGTCTTACAGCGAGTATCTCAAGATCTACTCTATTACCTTGAAAGCATGGATGATACTCAAGATGCTAGCTTGAGTTCACGCGGTAATCGGCCAGAAGTCCTCCTACGCTTTGACCCACTGACGCTAGCCCGTAAGGATATTGCTCCCGAGAATATCATGTTGGCACTGCGGGATTTTGGTCAAGATGCGCCCACCAATTCCACTTTCCAATATGGAGATGAAGAATACAACATCATCATCCGGCAGAAGGAAGAGCAAAACTATGAGGAGCCCCAACCTAAAAGTATGAGTGACTTGCAGCGTCTGGAAGTTGCGGATGGGACGGGTGGATTGCATGAGATGGCTACCTTCACAAGCATCCAGACGGGGCAAGGTATGGATGACATCCAACGGATTAACCAGCAGAAGCAAATCGAGATAACCTACCGCCGATCCCAGCAAGCTATGCAGTCTAAGGAGATCCTTGAGGCACATAAAGAAAGCATTAATCAGCTGGTGGCCAGTTATCCTGCGCCTCCGGGTATAGCCATCGAAATTGTAGAAGCCCAAGATCAGCTTAAGGACTTTAAGGTCTTGGCCGGAGCTGCCATTCTTTTGATTTTCATGATCTTAGCCTCCGTATTTGAGTCCTTGTCCGCTCCATTTGTTTTGATGTTCTCCGTTCCTCTAGCCGCCACGGGTGCCTTGCTTGGTTTGGCCATTACCGGCAATAGCTTGTTCAATGCCAATACTTTGACCGGTTTCCTCATCCTACTTGGGGTAATTGTGAACAATGGCATCATCATGATTGATTATGTCAATGCCTTGCGACGCCAAGGGTATCGAAAAACCAGGGCCTTAATGACCGCGGGCTTGCATCGACTGCGGCCGATTCTAATTACAGCTATTACTACGATAGCTGCCATGTTCCCCTTAGCCTTGGGAACAGCAGAGTATGTGAGCCTAATCGGTGCCCCTTTCGCCATTACCGTCATCGGAGGACTAGCCCTCGGAACCCTGTTGACCTTAGTCTTGATTCCTACGGTATATCTAGGCCTGGAAAATGCAATCAGCTGGTTCAGAGCGTTGCCTTGGTGGGTCAGATTAATCAACCTTGGACTATGGTTTGGAGTAGGCATCTACATCTATTTCAAATTGGACTCCTTACTCTGGCAAATGGTAGATTGGCTGTTGTTACTATTCTTAGTTCCGGCTGTAACCTACTTCATTCAGGTAAGTTTGAAACGGGCGCGAGCGGATGTGATTCCAGAGGACCAGGAATTGGAGATCAGCATCCAGAACTTAGTTAAGATTTATAATCGCCCCGGTCGCCTCGCTAGGGAATGGACCGGTAGTCAGGCCCTAGCAGACTTCCATCATGCGGGTCTGAGAGGAATCAAATGGGGATTGCTAATCCGGGAATTCCTATGGCAGTTGCCACTCCTCGGCTTCATGGTCTGGTTTACTTTTAGTTTCCTACGTTCTGGTTTTTGGATGACCCTTCTAGCGGTTGGGGTCTACCTTCTGGTCTTGGAGACTTGGTTTCCCATCGGTACGGCCTTGACTAAAGGAGAACCCAAGCGTTGGAAGAAATTGATCAAGGCCTTTGGATGGTTGGTGTTTTGGCTAAGCCCCATTGTGCTGGTACTACAACTCAATGCACGCTGGGAACGATGGGGTTTTGCAGTCTTTGTGGGCGTAGTTTGGTATTTGATTCTATTGATCTATAGTTCTTCTAACTACATTCATCGGAATGGGATCAATATTGAACGGGTAAAGGGTAGGCTCAGACGGATTTATTATCGGATGATCATCAATATTCCCATTATTGGGAAAAGGCAACTACCATTCAAGGCCTTGAATGGGGTTTCTCTCAACATTGGCACAGGTATGTATGGTTTATTGGGGCCAAACGGAGCCGGCAAATCTACTTTGATGCGGATCATTAGTGGTGTATTTGAACAGAGCTATGGTAAGATCTGGATCAATGGTGTAGATACACAGCTTAAACGAGAAGAGTTACAGGGTTTAATTGGCTACCTCCCCCAGGCCTTTGGTAGCTACGAACATATGTCTGCCTGGAGCTACTTGGATTATCAAGCCATCCTGAAAGGTTTAACAGATAATAAGGAACGTAAAGAGCGTTTGGAATATGTGCTTTCCTCCGTCAATATGTTGGATCGGAAAGATGAAAAGATTGGTTCTTTCTCTGGAGGTATGAAGCAACGAATTGGTATTGCTCAGATTCTTTTGCACTTACCGCGCATTCTGATAGTGGACGAACCAACTGCGGGTCTGGATCCGAGAGAAAGAATCCGGTTCAGAAACCTCTTGGTTCAGCTAAGTCGAGAGCGCATTGTGCTTTTTTCTACACACATTATCGAGGATATTGCTAGTTCTTGTAACCAGTTAGCCGTGATCAATAAAGGAACGGTGAGATACCAGGGCTCACCGCAGGATATGCTACAGCATGCCGAAGGTCTAGTTTGGGAATATGTAATTCCCGCCAATGAATTTGAACAGGCGGAGAGCGAACAGGTCATTGTCAATCACATGCGAGAGGGAGAAAATATTCGAGTCCGATGCATTTCTTCCACTCAACCCTCCGAGGCGGCCGTCGAAACCGAACCTGTCTTGGAAGATGCTTATTTGTGTCTCTTGAAAAACATTCAAAAATAATGGGGAACGCATTCATATTGCTAAGCAAATTAGTTCGCTATAACCTGAAGATCATCTTTGCCGGGCGGTTCATTTGGTTCCTCCTAGCTGCTTTGGCATTTTACATTTTCTTCATGGTGATTAGTGTTTTGGATAATGATGAGATCAATATTGGCTCCATCTATGCTCTAACCTTCTTTCCCGCCATTCTACTGATTTTCTACCCAATGGTATTTGGCATACAACGAGACGATGATGCTCGGATGCTGGAGATTTTATTCGGTATACCTGATTACCGTTATAAGGTCTGGCTAGTACGCCTATTCTTGATCTTTACCCAAATCTTTATTCTCCTAATCCTATTTGCCTCACTAGGTTCCTATCTCTTGTATCCGGTTAATCCATTGGTGATTGCTTCCCAATTGCTGTTCCCAATCTGTTTCTTGGGAAGTCTGGCCTTTCTTTTTGCCACCCGCATCAAGAATGGAAATGCCACGGCGGTGATCATGATCCTACTAGGCTTGGGTTTGAGTATTTTCAGTGAGATTCTAGAAGACACTTTCTGGAATATCTTCCTCAACCCCTTTGATCCGGAGCGGGGCTTCAGCGAACTCGCCTGGCAGCAGATCGTGTGGAAGAATCGGGTCTTCCTGTGCGTCGGGACCATCGTCTTTATCCTAACAGCCTTGATCAATTTGCAGAAGCGGGAGCGATATATCTAAGTAGTATCATTTGGTCGGTGAAAAACACCGACCAGCGCAAGGCTCATTTGGTCGGTGAAAAAACTATCTGGCGCTATACAGATAGTTTTTCCACCCAAAATTCACGGCTGAAACGACATTTTTCGATACAAAAACCAGTGCAAAAGACGCTTACTTACTTGTAGCAGCATAGTCAACCTCGCGATAGGCTTGAATCACGGCCAACTCTCCTTCTTTACCCTCTTTGGAATTCCCATGTTCCATGCCCAAAATACCGCGGTAGCCTTTTTCGTGAATGTACTTGAAGACATTCTTATAGTTAATTTCTCCGGTGGTGGGTTCCTTGCGGCCAGGATTGTCACCGATCTGGAAATAGCCAATCTCATCCCAAGATTGCTCGATGTTAGGAATCAAGTTACCTTCTTGAATTTGTTGGTGATATATATCAAAAAGTATTTTGCAAGCTGGGCTGTCCACCGCCTTGCAGATCTGATAGGCTTGCGAACTTTTAGTAAGGAAGAGGCCGGGGTGATTGAAGAAATTCAGGGGTTCTAATACCATTACTAGATTATGTGGCTCCAAAATGGCGGAGGCACGTTTGAGCACTTCGATCACATTGGCCGTTTGATATCCCATATCCTGCCTTAGATCAAGATAGCCAGGTAAAACGGTCATCCAGGTAGCATTCACGCGTTTGGCGGCGTCCACTGATTCCTTGATTCCTTTGAGAAATTCTTCGCGAATCGATTCATCCTTTAGCACTAGCGTCGGTTCTTTGGTACGGATACGGCCACCAACGAAAACGCCCATCTCCATATTAAGCTGAGCCAATTTGGCTCCGATCTTATCCTGCATACTACTTTCTCGGCGCTTAAGGTAATTGTCTTCAAAGGCGGTAAAGCCCTGGTCGGACATAAATTGGATCTCATCCAAGGGCTCCTTCCCCGCATGCTGTTGGAACATACCCGTGTGCGGCGCAAACTTCATGTTGAATTTGGGGGCGAAGGAGGAGGAATTAGTTTTGCCATGCAGTTTATTCGTGGCCATGGCCCCAGCGGTCCATACGCTGCTTGCTATAAAGGTTCTACGTTTCATGTTGTGTTTTTTCGTTTTGAATGGTTCTGAATACTAAAGATCGACAATAAGTTACATACTTTCTTAAAGCTCCATATCGAGAAATAGCATGAAAACTTTAATTTGCAGCAGGAATATAGCACAACCCAGGTTTCACTAATTTGAAAATCTATCCTTATGAAAACCTACAGCCTACTGCTACTAGCCGGCTTGCTATCCGTTTGTGCTTGGTCACAACAAACCATCAACGCTTCCCTGACACACGATGGCAAGGACCGGAGCTATATCCTATATGTACCCGATTCTTACAGCGGAGACACCCCTGTTCCACTTGTCCTCAATTTTCATGGATACACCAGCAATGCCAATGATCAAATGTGGTATGGTGATTTTCGAGCTATTGCTGATACTGCAGGATTTTTGGTGGTGCATCCGCAAGGTAGCTTACTCAATGGCATCACGCATTGGAATGTAGGAGGTTGGACGATTGGTAGTACCACGGATGACGTAGGATTTACTGAAGCCCTACTAGATGAGTTAAGCACTGATTACAATATCGACCAAAAGAGAATCTACTCAACGGGTATGTCAAATGGAGGATTCATGAGCTTTTTATTGGCTTGTCAGCTGAGTGACCGCATTGCGGCTATTGCCTCTGTGACGGGCTCCATGACCCCAGAGATCTATAATAACTGCAATCCTTCTCATCCTACGCCAGTGATGCAAATACATGGAGTGATAGATGGAGTCGTACCTTATTTTGGTGCTACCTGGACCAGATCTATTGCTGATGTACTGGTTTATTGGAGGAATTATAACAATTGTTCTACGGAGCTCATCAAAACTGATGTGCCCAATACAAACCTTTTAGATGCTTCATCAGCCTCTTTCCAGGTTTATCCTGATGGTGATAATGAGAGTACAGTAGAGCACTTCCGGATTAGCGGTGGGGGACACACTTGGCCAGGTTCCTTTCCTAGTCCAGGCACCAATCAAGATTTCAATGCTTCTTTAGAAATTTGGAAATTTTTCTCCCGCTATGATCTAGACGGTTTACGTGGCATCACTTCTGTGCAGGAACAATCTTCCGAGGAAGCTAGCCTTCAGATTTTCCCCAATCCTACGGAAAGGCGGGTCACGGTAGAATCTAAACAAGCCATCGGAAGTACTTATCAAATACATTCGATCCAAGGTCAGTTGATGAAACAAGGGATCTTAGTAAATAAAAGACAGGAACTAGACCTTTCCGCACTTCCGAAAGGAGTTTACATTCTTAGGGTCGGCAACCAAGGATTCAAACTGATCAAGGGATAACCCATATAAGGTGGGGACTATTGGCTACTACTTCACGTGCCTGGTTACTACATCGAGGGTGGCTTGCACTCTGATGATATTGGTTAGCAACACCTCTTCAGCACCTTCCTGCATCAGGTTCAGCATCGCTTGAATCCGCTCTTCATCGCCCCAACGCAATTGACCCGCATAGATAAGTTCCACCAGAGCATTGGTCAAAAAACCCTTGACCAAATCGCTTTCAGCATTAGGTACGATCGTTTCCAAAATATCTAGATCCGTCACCTCTGCTAGTATTTTCACCTTTCGCCCAATAGCACAGATCATGGCCTGATCTTTTGTTCCCTTATACTCCAAGATCAACTTTGGCCAAGGAATGAGCTTTTCCGCCATCTTTCGTGCAATGTGGATCTTCATACGGAAATTAGAGGCCAAGCTTCGCATTTCATTGGTTTTTTCGAATTGCTCAGACAACATGGCCAACTCCTTGCGAATTTGATCCATCGGGCAGACCTGTTGGAAGGTACCAATGGCAGAGTGCTGTATCTGGTCAATAATTTCCAGTATAGTGAAGGTAATCGAGTTATACTCTAGTTTATAATCTTGCAAAGCAATGTGGCCTCGTAATTTCTCTGCTTCTAGTTGGCGATAGCGAGCAGCCACATGATAGATTTCCGTAGTCATATGGTTAGTAGAACCTTCTGTAAATTCAATTAATTCTTCAATGACTTGACGGATGTTTCCAAGAGAAACGGATTTCTTCAGATGCTTAAGTTGGAGGTTCGATTTTGTCATGCTAAATCGGGTTGTCTAATTATGGCTCTCGACAAGGCGGATTACCCGCTATCCAAGGCCGAGTTTGCGGATCAGATTTAAAAGTGTTTTTATTTAGGTTAGAGAGAGCCTTTATTGAGGAGACTTGGGAGACAAAACAAACTTACTGAAGGATACACACATTACCAAGATAGTTAAATCGACTAAATTTAGCAATTATACAATCCTGATTTTCAACATTCGGAATCCAACGGTACCTCACTCTAATATCCTAGGATGTTCTTTTACACTGTAACATAATGGGGACATATGCTGGGATCCCCAAAAAGTGCTAAGGATAAGTTTATATAAACAAGTACCGGGATATCTACTCATGCTCAATCATCTGTATTATATTAGAGGGGGGCCGATTGGCTAGCCGCTGCCTGAATCATGCTTTGCATCAATGGCCAAGCTTTCGTGTCAATCCGAGCCAACTTTACCACACCATTCAAACCTCATCAGGATGAAAAAACGAAAAACACAACCAAAACAATCGTCTCGTAGAGATTTCATTAAGAAAAGTGCGATTGCCTCCTCCATTTTCATTGTGCCCCGGCATGTCCTGGGTGGACCAGGTTACACGGCGCCAAGTGATCAGTTAAACCTAGCTGCTATTGGTGCAGGAGGTAAGGGGCGCAGTGACATTAGAAATGCCTCAGTCGGTGGGCGTGAGCGCGTGGTTGCCCTATGTGATGTCGACTTCTCCGGTTCTGCCAAAAGTTCAGTAGAAGCATTCCCGAAGGCGAAAATCTATCATGATTATCGGGAAATGCTGGACAAGGAAAAAGATATTGATGCCGTGACGATCTCTACCCCGGATCACGTCCACGGGCCGGCTGCCGCTTTTGCCATGCAAAGAGGTATCCATGTTTACGTTCAGAAACCCATGACCCACAATATTCAAGAGGCTCGCTACCTGACCAAACTGGCCCGTGAAAAGAAAATCGTTAGTCAAATGGGCAATCAGGGAGCTTCTAACCCACTCCTAAAGATGGTGCAGGGCTGGGTTGATTCCGGAAAATTGGGCAAGATATCTAAGGTACAGGTTTGGACCAACCGCCCAGTTTGGCCGCAGGGCTTTAAATTCCCTGAACCGGATGAAAGCGAGAAACCGGAAGATCTCAAATGGGACCTATGGCTTGGCCCATCAAAAGCCATTCCTTACACGCCGAATATTCATCCGTTTAACTGGCGTGGCTGGTGGGAATACGGTACTGGTGCCCTCGGTGATGTTGGATGTCATCTCATTGATATTCCTTTCCGAACCCTTGGCCTCAAGTACCCCACTGATGCAGAATGCAGTGTTGGAGCAGTATACACTAAGATGTGGAATGCAGAGTACCACCCAGAAGGATGCCCTCCTTCTTCCTTTATTACTCTTCACTTTGAGGCAACCGAAAAGAGTAAGGCTCCGATCGAGATGACTTGGAGTGATGGAGGTATTCGTCCATCTCACCCCACTATTATCCCTGCCGATGATGATATCGGAGGAAAGAATAGTCAGAATGGAGTGCTGATCATCGGTGAGAAAGGAATTATTTCTACCAATATAAATGATAGTTCTCCGCTCATGCCGAAGTTGTATCTCAATGACGGCACCAAAGAGTTTGGCCCGGAGGAGGAAAACTTTGATGAGCCAGAATACGGACATCATAGACAATGGGTGGATGCTTGCAAAGCAGGCTTCGATAGCGCGGAGCATAAGGACTTGACCTCCTCCTTTGATTATGCAGGTCCAATGACAGAGACGGTCCTAATGGGGAATCTCGCAATTAGGAGCTATATGCTGCGTCGAGAAAACGCCAAAGGCCGCACAGAGTACTTTGGCAGAAAGAAGTTATTGTGGGATGGTGAGAATATGAAAATCACTAACCTTGTAGAAGCCAATCAATTTGTGGGAAGAACCTACAGAATCGGTTGGGATCTGCGTTCGTAGATAAGAGCATTATATTGGGGTGCTACTCCTTAGCGGTGGCGCCCCTATCAATTGTCTTTACCTTCCCAAACAGCCTAGCCTTTTCTTCCGTATAGGCAAAAAAAAAGAGAGCCCACCTGGACTCTCCCTTGCAAATAACCTATTTCTATCCTCTGACAAATAGAGCATCTCGTACTTGCAGTGTCCTAAGAGATGTGATGGTTTTATTTGAAACTTTTTCCAAATACACATCACCTCCAGTTTAGGTCTTGACTACAAGTATTCTAATACCCATTCCCAAAGGGACCTTTATTTTTAATCCTGGTCTTGCCCCCGATGAGAGGAAGTCCAGTAATGATTTTTTCAATGCTGAGCGTAAGTCATTTCTTACCGTACAAAGGTGCACCAAAATCCTGAACCGTACTTGGACTATTGTTTCTAAAACTTGGATTATTGTTTTAAAACTTGGACTATTGTTTTTAAAACTTGGACTATTGTTTAATCGCAAAACAACAATAAATACACAACCGACTATTAATCAGTCGCTTAAGACCGAATTGACGCAAAGAATAGTAGTATTTCAAGAAAGGATGTTAAATTAGAGTCTCAATAGTATTTCATAACTTGTGTTGTCAGTTAGAAACTAAGCGACTTGTTCCAAAACTAGGAGGAGTAAGCTTGTTCTGTAATCGTGGATTAGTGATAGACCTATTTGTCAAACCTACCTTATGCCAGCTAGAGAGATTTCCTTTCTGCTGATCGACTCCAATGAGCAGCATCAGGATATCGTACAGGATCTCTTGGGAGATCGCTACGAGCTCTACCTGGCGGACAATGGCAGAGATGGAGTAAAACAAGCTCACAAGCATATTCCTGATATCATCTTCATCAATAAAGATTTACCAGAAGGGAATTGTGCAGAGATTTGTCAAAAACTAAAGAGCCATCAATTAAGTAGCCACATACCAATCTTACTTATCGGACGCCAGATCAATCCATTTCGTGCCAAGATCAAATATAAAGTAGACGTTTTTCTAGAATATCCTTATAGTATGCGACAGCTATTGGTACAAGTAAGAAAAATGATACAGTTCAAAATTCGTCTACAAGAAAGATATGCTTTGTTTGCCAAGAAGGATGCACGCCTGGTATCTGAGGAAAGCCTATTAGGCGACTTGATTCTTCGGTTGCCCTGAATCCATCGGCGAACAAATATATTTTCATTAACTTTCGTTTTTGATACCCCCTGTTGATTCTTAAAACCCGTCATTTTCAAAATTGGTTGAATTGATCCGTAGTATTCGCCATTGTCGTTGTATTCTTGCCCTAGTTACCTACCTTGCTTTAGCTGATATCTGTCAGCTTCATGGCCAGCCCTTGTCTACTTATCAACATTGGACTCAAAAACAAGGTCTTTCCAGTAACTATGTGATGACGTTCATGGAAGATCACTTGGGCTTCATTTGGATTGGAACAGAGAATGGTCTGAACAGATTCGACGGAACTCATTTCTTGGAGTACCGGCACGACCCGGAGGATTCAACCTCCCTAAATAGCAACTGGATTACCACTATTTTTGAAGATAGCAAGCAGAATATCTGGGTAGGTACCCGAAGTGGTTTGAATCGGCTGGATCGACAAAGTGGGGTATTTGAAAGGGTAGACTTGAGAAGAGAAGACGGTTCTATCATTAGGGATGAGATCACCAGCTTTCTGGAAGATGAGCAGGGTAACGTATGGGTTTTGACACTTAGAACAGGCCTGTTCAGCGTACAGATTAAGAAAAATGGACCACCTTACATTGCGGAACAATTCGCCTACAAACATGTAACTTCAGCTTCAGCCAATAGCTTAAGGCTGGCTCATCTGATTCATGTTCATGAGGACTACTTGTGGCTAGCCACCACACAAGGTCTCGATCGACTACATATACCCACCGGAGAAATCCTCAGCCTACGGATTCCCAATTCCAATGTTTTTTTCAAAGGAGAAGTAGTCTTTGTAAGGAGTTTGGTTAATTCCTCAGGTGATATTATTCTTCAACTGGGGGGAGAATTGTATCGAGTAAAAGATCAAGATACAAACCCCTCTCTAGTAGAACTTCCTAGAACCACATCCAATTCTTTAGCAAATCAACCGCTATGGCATATGACCTGGCAGGATGAACAGACTCTTCTTGCTACGGATCTAGCACAGATCTATACCGTTGATATTGAAAGTGGAGAACAAACGCTTTTCCTCCCAGCTGAAGAGCAAGCTAATTTATTTCGCAAGTCAATCCTATCCATATTGACAGACGCTAAGGGCAGTGTCTGGGTCGGGACTGAAGGGGAAGGGATTCACTTTTTGTCTGGCGAAAAACCCGTGTACACTTTCCATCAGCACGAACCCGGCAACCCCAATTCGATATCAGCTGGATCCATCAGAAGCTTCGCGGAAGACCGGCAAGGGCATCTTTGGATTGGCCTGTTAGGGGCTGGTATTGAGCAATTTCGGTATACTCCTGACGGCACAGGGCTCGAGAAATTGAAGACAATCAATACAGCTAATACAGACCTAAGCAGTGATCTAGTAATTAAAGTAATGCTTGATCAATCAGAAGATGTGCTGTGGGTAGCCACCAATACCAACGGCCTAAATCGAGTAGATCTGGCTTCTGGAGAAATAGATATTTATCGACACCTTGAAAATAACCGGAATTCATTAGGTGGAAATCGTATTTGGGGCTTGAATCAAGATAAGGAGGGTTTCATCTGGGCAGGTACCTGGACCGAAGGGTTAGCCCGACTCAACCCCATTGACGGCAGGATAAAGAACTATTTTGCCGAGCCGAATGGTCTGAGCAGTAATAGCATACGCCATATCTACAGAGCCCCAGATGATACATTTTGGATCGGAACTACTCGTGGCTTGAATCGATTAGATACACAAACCGAAACCTTTACACCTTTCGTACATGATCCCACGGACTCCACTAGTATCTCTAACAATCTCGTTTGGTCTGTTTTCAAAGATCGCCAAGGAGATCTTTGGGTCGGTACTGATGTAGGTCTCAATCGGTTTGATCCGGAAACCAACAGCTTTGAACACTATTACGAGCATGACGGTCTTCCTTCCAATACAATTTTCGCTTTAGCGGAGGACGGCGAAGGCGTACTTTGGATAAATACGGACAAAGGAGCTGTCAGAGTCATCAGAGGTTTAGAGGAGATTTCCTTTCAAAAAATCAATATCCAAGATGAATTGGGCAGCCTCTCCTTCATCCCCAAGGCCCTGTACCAAAGTCCTAGCACCGGGCATATGCTCCTCGGAACTGCCAGCAGGATGGTCATGGTAGACCCTGATCTCATAAGACAAGATACCTTCAGTCACGACTTAACCCTTCATTCCTTTTCTACCTTTCGCCTTGGAAATGGAAAAGGAAGAAAAGATACAGATTACTTCGTAGCAGATAAATCAGAAGAAATTCAACTGGGATATCAAGACCAATCTATCAGTCTTCAGCTTAGTGATCTAGCTTGGCATGGCACTCAGGATCGACAATACGAATACCAGCTAGCGGGATTCAACGGCCAATGGATGAGCCTCCCAGAAAACATGGAGGTAAGCTTTACGAATCTGGATGCTGGTAAGTACAAATTTCTGGTAAGAACTAGAAGTGCCGGCAATATTGCCTCTGAAGCGATCCAACTGCTTTCTTTACGCGTCTTTCCACCTTGGTGGGAAAGTACCGCAGCCTACATAAGTTATCTACTGCTGCTAGTTGGTTTTGGCTATCTAGTATATCGTTTCCAACTGAATCGGCAGTTACAAATTCAGGAGACTGAGAATCTTAAGGCCTTAGATGCCTTTAAGAACAAACTTTACACTAATATCACGCATGAATTCAAGACACCCTTAACGGTGATCAGTGGAGTAATAGAGCAAGTGCAAGGGCACGATAAAGTGAAGAAACAGGTAAAGAGGAGTAGCTCTAACCTTCTACATTTAGTGAATCAAATCTTGGACCTCAGAAAATTAGAAGAAGGTCGCTTACAATTAAAGTGGATCCAGACGGATATAATCGCTTATCTGCAGTATTTGTTGGCTTCCTATGAAGCCTTGGCCGGTTTAAAGCATATTCAGCTGCATTTCGTCCCTGACAATGAGGAGATCCTGATGGATTTCGACAAAGAAAAACTGCAAAGGGTACTTTCTAATTTGCTTTCCAACGCCATAAAGTTCACGCCATCGCATGGACATATCTATATCCGTACCTTCAAGGGAGTAATCGCAGGAACAAAAGAACCTACCCTGTCTCTAATTGTGCAGGATACCGGTATCGGGATTCCACCCGAGGATCAAGAAAATATTTTTGATCGCTTCTATCAAGTAGGTAATAGTATCCCGAAGGTAGATTCCTCCCTACAATATCGTGGCCCAGGTGGAGGAACTGGCATCGGTCTAGCCATGACCAAAGAGCTCGTCGAATTAATGGGGGGCAATATTTCTGTCAAAAGCCAGTTGGGCAAAGGGAGTTCCTTCACCATTGTACTTCCGCTCCATCAAAACGCAGCTGTCGTCCCAATCAAAGACCTCACCCAAGCGCCTATTCTCACGCCTGAGATTCCAACTGAAGTGGCGGAGCTTCCGGCTGGTCCCTACGCCGGGACAAACAGCGGCACCTTACAAAGTCTTCTCTTGATTGAGGACAATACAGATGTGATGCAATACCTGGTATCCTTGCTAGAAGAAAGGTATGACCTCTACCTTGCTCGTGATGGACAAGAAGGTATAGAACTTGCCTTGGAACACATCCCAGATCTAATCGTGAGTGATGTGATGATGCCCATCAAGGATGGTTTTGAAGTCTGCAGTACGTTGAAAACAGATGAACGAACGAGTCATATTCCCATCATACTTTTGACTGCCAAATCCAGCATAGATTCTCGATTGGAAGGCTTAGGCCGAGGAGCTGATGCCTACCTAGCGAAACCCTTTGACCAGCGAGAGTTGTTTATCAGACTTGAGCAATTATCCGCTCTACGGCAGCAGCTAAGAGAACGCTATCAAGGCTTTGAACCGGTGGATACCGAGGAAGAAAAGAATCCTTATGCACAGGAGGATGCCTTCATCCATCGACTGCAAGACATCATTGTATCCAAAATGAAAGACGCAGAGTTTGGTATCAATACCCTTTGCCAGGACATGGGCATGAGTAGATCCCAACTCCATCTTAAGCTCAAGGCTTTAACCAATCGATCTACTTCTCATGTGATCCGTGCCGTGCGGCTGCACAAAGCCAAGGAGTTACTACAAGAAAACTCCATGAACGTCACCGAAGTGTCCTTTGAAGTCGGGTTTAATGATCCAGCCTACTTTTCAAGAAAATTCACCGAAGAATTCGGAATCAGTCCCAAGAAATTCATGGGTAATCTCTCCTAGCGGCGCTTGCTCATACCCAGCTTATCAAAATGATCATTTTTTGTCGATTTTGATGAAAACATTCTCCAGAAAAAGGTGAAAATTGAGCTTATCTATTCACCAAGACAATTACTGCATGAAAGCCTGGCAAATTAATTCCTACGGAGGACCTGACGTATTCAAGTTTGTGACTATTCCTGATCCTAGTCCCAAAGAAGGCCACATCCTCATCGAGATTAAAGCCTTTGGTATCAATAGAAGCGAATTGTACACTCGACAAGGCCATTCTGGGGATGCGGTGACCTTACCTAGAGTGTTAGGGATAGAATGCGTAGGCATCGTAAGAGATAATGGAGGGACTGACCTAAAGATTGGCCAAAAAGTTGGAGCAGCGATGGGCCACATGGATCGGCTGTATGATGGAGGCTATGCAGAAATGGCCTTGATTCCAAGATCCAATGTATATCCTATGGAAACCGAGCTTGAATGGGCCACGCTAGGAGCCTTACCAGAGATGTATCTGACCGCATGGGGAGTGATCAAGGAAGCCATTGATCTACCTAGAAACAGCTCCTTGCTGATCAGAGGAGGCAGTTCTTCCGTAGGGCTTGCCTGTGCCTCAATAGCCAAGGAAATGGGCTGTACCGTTTTAGCCACTACCCGAAAGCAAGAGAAGGTTCCGATTTTGAAAGCAGCGGGGGTTGATCACGTCATCATTGACGATGGACAAATTGCGCCTCAAGTGAAGGCCATCCTTCCTGGAGGTGTGGCCGGAGTGGTGGAATTGGTAGGAATTGAAAAGACTATTATGGACTGTCTTCGGTGCACCGCCCCCAAAGGCACGGTGGGAATGGTAGGTTTCCTCGGAGATACCTGGGATTACAAGTTCTTCCCTTGGATGCCTTCCACCGTAAAACTTACTTTATATAGCAGTGAAACCCTCCATGCTGAATACGCCACTCCGGTTCTACAAAAGGTAGTGGATCATGTGGCCGCCGGAAGGTACAATTCCAACATCCACCAAGTCTTCCCATTTAGTGAGCTTCCTCGGGCACATGAAATGATGGAGAGCAATCAGGCAGCCGGGAAGCTGGTCGTAGTAACGGAAAACTAATGTAAGTACTATTTTGTATCATTGAGTATGCGAGAGTATACCATTCCCAATCACTTAATCCAGGAAGACTCCCCTCCCCCAATCGGTCTGATCGATTATCGAACTGTGGGTGATCCCATACGCAATCGAATTCTGTATACGCAGAATGTAATCAGCTTTATGATACAGGGCTCCAAGGAGATTCATATGCAAGATTCTCCCTTAAACTTCGATCAAAGCCATTTTGCAATTATCACTTCGAGCCGTTGCCTGATGACGGAGATTTCGGCTAATGGTCAGTACCGAAGCCTGCTTTTCTTTTTCGATGATGAGGTATTGCGGAGTCTCTGGCTCAAGCATATGGATACCTTCCAGAAAGTAGCCACCAAGGCTGAAGCATTAGCCCTGCCTTATGATCAATATCTTCTGCAGTTCCGAAGTTCTCTTGAACTGCTTTGTGGAGGAAAAGCACCGAGCATGGCACTTTTGACCGCCAAGCTAGAAGAATTTCTCCTGTATGTATTACAAAGGCGCCCACAACAATTAATTGCACTCCTAAATAATAGTAAATCTAAAACTGAGGTGGGCTTTAGGAATGTGGTCCAAAACAATCTCTTCAGCAATCTTAGCATAGAGGAATTGGCCTTTCTCTGCAATATGAGTGTCTCCACCTTTAAGCGCCATTTCCACAAATTTTACGAAACCTCGCCCAGTCGCTTTATCCAGGAACAACGGATGAAAATGGCCGGGCAGTTGCTCCAAAAGAAAAAGCTCCCCTCTGAAGTCTACAACCTGGTCGGATATGACTCCTATTCGAATTTTGCCCGAGCCTTCAAGCAATACCATCAGATGAGTCCAAGGCAATACCTCAACATGAACGTTTAAGTGTACTTATCGAACGAATTGATGTAGGTGACGCCTCCTGAATTCCTGCAATTTTGCCTTAAAAAGAATCATGAAAAGTAAATTGCTATTTCTCTTCTTATGCTGGGCCGCCTTTGCACAAGCACAAACATTTACGCTGAGCAGTGAAACCCTCGGTGGACAATTCACCCAACAAGGTGTATTCCAAGGATTTGGATGTACTGGGAATAATGAATCTCCACATTTGAGTTGGGATAATGCGCCGGCCGGCACTCAAAGTTTTGCCATTACCATGTACGATCCAGATGCACCTACTGGAAGTGGCTGGTGGCATTGGGTCGTATTCAATATTCCAGCTTCCACCTCCTCAATTGCAGCCAATGCTAGTGCAGATACCCAAAACAAGCTTTGGAAGGAAGCGGTTCAAGGGGGTACGGACTACGGAACTACTGGCTATGGCGGTCCTTGCCCACCGGAAGGCCACGGCGACCATCAATACATCCTTACGGTGTATGCACTGAAAGTAGACCAACTGGACCTGGATGCTACGGCCAGTCCAGCGCTAGTGGGCTATTACCTGAATGCCAACAGTTTGGCAAAAGCATCTCTGGTAAGTTATTTCAAAAGGTAAGCCAGGTTCTCATTCCTCTACCTCTCCTCTGTGGTCAAGTATTCTCCTAATAAACTCATTCCTTAGTGCAGCACAGGGAAAATACTTGGCCATTATTTATCAAGTCCGCTCGATGAGCTAGATCTCTACTTGGCCAAACTCCCTGAAAAGTCTATATTCCGATCCATTTCTTAAGACTTGCAAATCGCACTTGTTTATGGATTCCAGTACTTTTCGACAATATGCCCACCAGTTCGTGGATTGGATGGCTGATTATATGGACGGTGTAGAGCAGTATCCTGTTAAATCCCAGGTACAACCAGGGGAAATATATCAGCAAATTCCTACAGCAATGCCAAACAGCGGAGAATCGATGGACACGATCTTCCAGGACTTTCAAGACAAGATCCTTCCCGGCATGACGCACTGGCAAAGTCCCAACTACTATGCCTATTTTCCCGCCAATGTGAGTCCACCTTCCATCTTGGCTGAAATGCTAATGTCCACCATGGGCGCTCAATGCATGAAATGGGAAACCTCCCCTTCTGCGGCTGAACTAGAGGAAAGGGTGATGGAATGGCTACGAGACGCTATGGGGATACCCAAGGATTGGGAGGGTGTGATCCAGGATACGGCTTCCACAGCAACCTTGGCTGCTTTACTTTGTGCTAGGGAGCGGCATTCACAATATCAAGTAAATGAGAAGGGTTTTACAGGCTTTACCAACTATCGAGTCTATTGCTCCAAGGAAACGCATTCTTCGATCGAAAAGGGCGTAAAAATTGCTGGCTTTGGTAAAGAAAATTTAGTCAAAATTGAGGTGGACGAGCACATGGCGATGCAGCCGGATCTGCTGGCGCAAGCCATTGAGGCGGATATCGCGGCTGGTCTACAGCCACTTTGCATCGTCGTAGCTACGGGAACGACTGGAACTACCGCTATTGATCCACTAGACGCCATCGGGGACATCGCTCAAAAACATAACATCTGGCTACATGTGGATGCGGCCTATGCAGGTTCCGCTCTCCTACTACCCGAATTCCAGTGGATGATTAAAGGGATCGAAAAAGCAGATAGCTTTGTCTTTAACCCACATAAATGGATGCTAACCAACTTCGATTGTACGGCCTACTTTGTAAAGGATAGTCATGCCTTGGTGAATACCTTTGCCATCTTGCCGGAATATCTCAAAACTCGTACCGATGGACAGGTCAATAACTATTGTGACTGGGGTATTCCGTTGGGGCGGCGTTTCCGAGCCTTGAAGCTATGGTTTGTCTTGCGCTATTATGGTTTAGAGGGTATTCAGGAAAAGTTGAGAGGCCACATGCGTATGACCAGTTGGCTGGAAGAACAAATCAATACTGCTTCCGATTTTCACATGCTAGTGCCTAGAAATCTCAACCTAGTTTGCTTCCACTATAAACCGGAAGGCCTAACAAACCTAGATACAATCAATCAGTTAAACGAAAAGCTGCTCCATCAGCTGAATGATACCGGAAAAATCTTCCTAACGCATACCAAGATTCGAGGACAGTACACCTTGCGGATCGTAATTGGGCAGACTACGGTAGAACAGCGACATGTAGAGGCGGCCTGGGCCTTCATTCAAGAAAAAGCTAGGGCACTACCGGCATAATTACCATACTATGTATCAGAGAATTGCAAGTGTAATGGTATTGGTTAAGGACTATGACGAAGCCATCCAGTTTTATACCCAAAGTTTGGGTTTCGAGCTGGTTGCCGATGAAACGATTAGTGCTGAGCAAAGATGGGTGCAGGTTCGTCCCACAGGGGCTAAAGAATGTGGGATTGTGTTTGTCAAAGCCCAAAACGAGCAGGAAAAGGCTACCATCGGAAAACAAGGTGCGGGTCAGGTCTTGATGATCCTACAGACCGATAATTTCACCAGAGATTATGAGGATATGAAACAGAAGGGGGTAGTGTTTATAGAACAGCCCAGAAGTGAAGTGTATGGGAAAGTAGTGATCTTCAAAGATCTGTATGGAAACTTATTTGACCTACTTCAACCAAGTCTATAAATGCCAAAAGGGCCGGAGAAAATCCCCAGCCCTGCACGTATTTGGTTAGCTTATACGTAATTCATGTGGAGGAGTCATACTCCAATACCTAAAACCCTATTGTCTCTTGTGTAATACTTGCTAGCAGCCTAAAAAGGATCAGTGCACGCGGATGAATTAGTTTCTTTCGGCTGAGCAAGCACTATATTCGATTCGCTTAAAGTGAAGCAGAATTTTTGTTAAGGATCGGCCACACTCCTGGCTGAGGTACACTTACGCCCTTGTTCACCCCTCTCTGACCTGCGTCGCCACCGTAGTAGTACAATGGCCAACCTTTGTAAGTCAATTGCTTCTTACCATGAACGTCGATGATGGAGAATTCTCCTTGCGATAGAATCGATGGGATTTCTTTTACCTCATCTACCACATATACGGGCCATACTGGGTCATTCCCAAAATCAGCATCTGTATAGTTGTTCTGATTTCTGGTGTCAGCTACAAAACCATAGAGCGTACGTCCTTCTGCATCGGTGAGGTATGGCGTCATAGCTGTCCCTTCTGTATAATCCTCTTTATAAGACTTACCATCTGCACCGATCAGCTGCGCCAAACCGTACATCACAGTATAATTTTGCTTCGCAACAAACCACTTGTTACCGGCTCCTTCTCCCTTAGCCTCTCCTTGAGCTTGGTCAGGGGTATAGTAGTATAAAGGCCAACCATCAAAAGTCGTCTGCTTGCTTCCGTCTGCTCGAGTAATCACGCCGAATCGATCAGATTCTACGCCAGCTCCATAAGATGGATTGGCTACGTAGAAAACAGGCCAGTTCGCTAGGCAACCACCAGTACAAGCTGACTCTCCCGTTACATCTTCGCTAAAGAAGTAAAGCGTAAGACCTGTCTCATCCGCTAGGATACTACCTAAAGTAGCATGTTGTACCAATTGGATATCTGGATTGGCCGTGATGGGGTTGTCATCATCATCTTGGCTACAAGAAACAAAACCTAAACATAGAGCTAGTGTAAAGACCATCAAACTGAATTTCTTCGCTATCATTGTTTTCATTTTTTGGTTAAAAATCATGACACAAATCACGGCCTATCGGCGGTCATTTTCAACCAAAAACCTCCCAACGGGAAGAAAACAGAGCTGAAGGAGAAGAATCAGCGGGCGACCCTGGAAATGTCCAATCTTGTCATTTACTTACTCATTTCGCAGACTCTCCACCGGATTTACACGAGTGGCTTGGGTCATCTGTAGAAGCACCGTTAGCCACGCAATGAGTAGTGCCAGAAGGCCTGCCCCCAAGAAGAAATACCAATGGAGATCAATGCTAAAAGCAAAGGTATTGAGCCAGTTTCTCAATAGATAATAGCTGATCGGCAAGCCAATTAGGATAGCGATTCCCACCATCCTGGTGAAGTCCAGAGATAGTAGTCGAATCAGCTGTATATAACTTGCGCCTAGCACCTTTCGGATGCCAATCTCCTTCTGCCGCTGAGCAGCGGAGAACATGGCTAAGCCAAAAAGTCCCAAACAAGAAATCAAAATAGCTAGACCGGCGAAGTATCGTGATAAGGTGGATACGCGATTTTCGGCAGCATACAAAGCTGCATACTCATCATCTATGAAGTTATAGTCTAAAACGAAGCCAGGGTTAGCCTCCTGGTATAGGTTTCTGATGGCGGCGATTGTGGATTTGGTTCTTTGTCCATCCACCCTAACGGTAAGGTATCGACCTCGATCTCCCAGATACATGATCAATGGATCCACTTCTTCGTGCAGAGATTCATAATGGAAGTCTTTCACCACCCCTATAATTTCTGGAGTTCCTCCCCACATGTCTAATCGCATACCTACCGGATCTTCCAAGCCCATATGTCTGATGGCTGCCTCGTTAAAGATGATGGCCGTCGTGTCCGATCCAAAGGCTCGAGAAAAGGTCCGCCCGTCCGCCATTTCCATGTCTAGTAACTCTATCGCATCATAATCAACTTGGATAATCTCAAAGGCGGTACGATCCTCCGGATCTTTCCCTGGCCATTCTACACTATTGGTACGCCAATCACTATTCGTCATGGTGTTATCGATGCTAGCAGCCCCTTGTACCCCTGGAATCCTTCTTAATTCCGATAGAAAGGTCTGGGCAGCCTCTGGCGTTTCCATCTTGCCCTCCTTCTCTATGATTAGTACATTATCTCGGTCGTACCCCAAGTGCTTATTCTGTGTAAACTGGATCTGCTGATAGACGACCCAAACAGATACAATCAAAATCACGGATAAGGCGAACTGCACCACAACCAGCCCTTTTCTAACCAATACCTCTCCCCAAGACGACTTGAGTGTCCCCTTGATGATCAAAATGGGCTTCAAACTAGAGAGGTATAAAGCCGGATAGCTGCCTGCCAATAAACCTGTTCCTAGAATAGTAAATACCAAAAAACCGATGGTATAAGGATCAAGGGAAATCCACAGCTCCTTATTGGTGATCAGATTGAAAGTAGGCAGTGCTGCTATGACAATCCCCAAGGCTACGATACAAGAGAGGAAAGCTAAAAGTGTTGATTCGCTGATGTATTGTGAAATCAAGCTAGCTCGAGTAGCTCCCATCGACTTTTTCACACCTATTTCTTTTAGTCTGCGGGTGGCGCGGGCAGTTGAAAGATTCATAAAATTGATGCAGGCGATCATCAAGATGAATAAAGCAATCAAAGAAAATAGGCGGACATATTCAATCCTCCCTCCAGACTGCACGCCGTTCTCAAATCCGCCATATAAATAATTATCGGAAAACTTTCTAACGAACAACTGCCGGTGGCTATCTTCCCCCTCCGTCATTCTCTCCACATATCCAGCAATTTTCTCATTGAATTGATCAATGTCAGTTCCTTCATTCAATAGGACAAAGGCCTGAGGATGGCTGTTTCGCCACTCATTCACCCAGGTATTTTCACGGCTCCACGACTCAAAAGGAAGTACATAATCGAATCGTAGAGAAGATGAGGCTGGTGTGTCCTTGAAAACACCCGCTACGGTCAGCGCAGTCTCATGAGCCAACTCCAGGGATTTTCCTGTAGCTACATCTGCTCGCTCAAAAAGTCGTTTTGCTAAACTTTCGGACAGTACGATAGAATTGGGATCTGCCAAAACCTGATCAGCACTTCCTGCTAATAATTCAAAAGAAAAAAGGCGAAACAAATCCTCAGTAGCATATAATCCCTTCGCCTTGAGATTTACATCTCCAACGCTCAAGGTATTGGGATTGATAGACTTGGTTCGAGCGGTAACTCCAATCGATACTTCTGGCATTTCCTCCGCCAAAGTAGCCGCAACCGGGCCAGCCGTATTGGTTGAAGTACCAATGCTATTAGGTCCCTTAATATGTTCCATCACCTGATATAGTTGCTTATCATGCGTATGAAACTTATCCATTGATAGCTCATCCTTGATCCAGAGCGTAATTAGGAGGAAGCATGCCAATCCTGTCGACAACCCAATTAAATTGATAAGGAAGGAGCTTTTCTGACGCCAATAGGAGCGCAGAGAGATGGTTAGATTATGTTTAAACATGTCGAGGTGAATATGATGTGTCGGTGATAATAATTTCTTGACTAAGTTGGGGCGAAAAAGGCGTATAACCTCTAAAGTATATAGCCAGCGAGCACGTCTTCCAGAGTGCTCCTCCAGGAGTTCAAAATAAACCTCTTCCAAATCTCCCTCTATCTCTTCTAGATATTGATCTCGGATAAAAAATCGCAAAAGGGCGAGGGGCCATCGTGGTGGACTAGCGTGTTCAGGTGTCTGCATCTTAGCTGAAGTCTACTTGGAAAGGAGGCATGGCATTCCACAAACCAGACCGAATTTCTTTCATTTGTACTAGCACCGCCTGGCCAGTGGGCGTGGCGCTATAGATCTTTTTGCGCTTCCCTCCCCTCTTGGCTGTAGCCTCTCCAAATTCGGAGCTTAGGTAACCCTTATCTTCCATGCGCTTCAGGGCAGATTGCACGGAGCCCACACTTACCGAGGTATTCAAGCGCTCCTGTAATTCCTTGCGAATAGCGACACCATAAGCTTCCTTTTGTAGTACAATCACTGTCATGAGGACGAGCTCCTCAAATTCTCCGATCTTAGTAACTTTCATGCTATTAAATTCGTAATTGCAGTAAATATACAACAATTCGATTTAATTCGCAATTGCAGTTTTAATAAAAGACAACACTTCCAAATTCTTCGAGACTTCGGAAGTGTTGTCTTTTACTTCAAAAAGCCCTCCATCCAGAGGACAGTATTCTTCAAGATCTGTAGCGGATGCGTCTGAAAAAAGATGGGATAAGTCTCATGACCAGGACGGAAATAAAATACCTTCCCCTCCCCTACCTGCCAAAGGGCACCACTTCTAAACCACTCACCAGTAGGCCATCTTTCTTCAAAAATGACTTCATCGGGTTCAGGGATGTGGAAGGGTTCGTCGTACATCTCAGTAGCAGGAATGGCGAAGCGATGTGGAATCCCAGTAGCAATTGGATGGGTAGGTTGTGTGGTAAGTACAGTACTCGGTTTACCATCATTTCGATAAAAGGGGAAAATACAAGTAGGAAGGTCCACTGATACCTTGACGGTACCATCAGGATATTTTCGTTCGTAGATACTAGGCTTGAGTTGCTCTCCTAGCTTTGGCACGCGGAAACGAAGACTATCCGGAATGGTGTTGTATACAATATCAAATTCCCCTGGTAAAGAATCGTATTGAGCCTGCACGCGCTGTTGGAGCGCGGCATTCATCGCTGCCATAAACGGATTGGCCCAATGTGCAGAGTGCAGAAAGATCATATGCATCTTACCTTGCTTCACTCGTTCGATGAGCCGTTCTGAGGTTTGCCAGGATATTTCAGTATGTCGCACATGGCCCCACCAAATCATCACTTCGCAATTCTCCAGTATTTCTTCACTCAAGCCCTGCTCCGCGTCATCAATCGAGACAGACCGTACTGAAATATGGGGGTTTTGCCCTAAAGCCTCCGCAATCTGATTGCCTAAGAAGTTAGGGTACGCCTCCTTTTGCTTCGGCTGACGTTCATCCCAAACGACTACCCGAATTTTTGGTGTAATCGTTGGCGGGCCTTGCAAATAGCCAAGAGAAGTCAGGAAGAGATCCGCTTCATGGACAGTAGCGCGGTAGTACTGCTGGCTGCGAAAGTTAAAAAAGCCATGGGGTTGACCCTCATAGAGAAAAGTTTCACAGCGCGACCCGACGGCTTCCATCGCCCTATCATAAGCCTCGATGGTCGGCACGTCAACCAATCGATCTTTCGTCCCAAAGAAAACGATGGTTGGTGGAGCACCAGCCTTGATATTGTGCTTGGGAGAGAATTCAGGATATCGATCCTTAATGCGATTGTGCCCATACTGACCCGGGCCATTATCATATACCGGATTGAATAGCACCAAAGCATTAGATCGCGCCGATATGTTTAAGTCTTCCCCCTCTTCATCCATCCCTGGCACATTCCCCGTAGCCGCCGCCAGATGCCCACCTGCAGACCCACCTGCCGCAATGATTTGATCAGGGTCTAGGCCCAGTTCTTGATGATGCTTCCGCAAAAAACGAACAGCAGATTTTGCGTCTTTCAAGGATTCGAATGGCGTGGTATTGTGCCGCGAGGCCACTCGGTAATCTGCCAGCGCAGCAATGATTCCTCGGGAGGCAAAGTACTTGGCATGCGGACGGAACTGCTCGATCGTACCTCCATTCCACCCCCCGCCAAAAAAGAAGACCATGATCGGTAGTGGCTTGGAGAGTTCTCCGGCAGGATAGTGCAGATCCATAGCTAGCTCCACGGTGTCAATTTGCTTATAGACTGTCGTGATCACTTTCCCTGCTTCTTGGGCAGAGAGTGTCAAGTTCAGGCAAAGCAAGAGGGTGAGTATTAGAAGTCGCTTGGAAATCTTGAACACCTCCGAAGTCTTTAAGACTTCGGAGGTGTTCAAGAAGGATTCAAGGCTAGGCATTGGATTCGAATTCATTAGTTGATCTTAGTTTAAACAAGTATATCCTTTACAACCTTCCCGTGCACGTCAGTCAGCCGGTAACGCCTTCCTTGATGTCTAAAGGTTAGGCGCTCATGATCAACGCCCAGTAAATGCAGTAGGGTGGCTTGAAAATCATGTACATGTACTGGATCTTTAGCTACATTGTATCCAAACTCGTCAGTCTCTCCATAGCTAATTCCGGGCTTTACCCCACCTCCCGCCATCCACACGCTAAAGCAGCGAGGATGATGATCTCGACCATAGCGTTCTCCCCGATTCAATCCCTGCGAATAATTAGTACGCCCAAACTCTCCTCCCCAAATCACCAAGGTATCCTCCAACATCCCTCGGCGCTTTAGGTCTGTAATCAAGGCAGCAGAAGCTTGATCCGTATCTCGGCATTGTTTCGCCAAATGCTCAGGGAGGTCATTGTGGTGATCCCAGCCTTGATGATACAATTGGATAAAACGAACATCGCGTTCCGCCAAACGCCTAGCCAGTAAGCAATTGGCGGCATAGGTGCCCGGTATCCTGGATTCTGGCCCATACAACTCATACACCTCCTCTGGCTCGCCAGCTACATCCATGACTTCAGGTACTGAAGTTTGCATTTGGTAAGCCATCTCGTATTGAGCAATGCGAGACTGGACTTCTGGATCCTGCACCTCGGCATGGTACAGCTCATTCAATTCCTTTAGATGATCCAAGAGTCGACGGCGGCCATGTGCGGATACGCCCTCAGGATTCGTCAAATACAAAACGGGATCTCCCCCGGATCTAAACTGCACGCCTTGATATCTGGAAGGCAAGAAGCCCGTGCCCCAGAGGCGCGAAGACAAGGGCTGGGCAGCCGCCACCCGGCCAGAGCCTTTGGATAATAGCACACAATAGGCCGGCAGATTCTTATTCGAGCTCCCCAAACCATAACTCAACCAGGATCCCATACTGGGACGGCCACTCAACTGGGAACCCGTTTGAAAGAAAGTCATCGCAGGGTCGTGGTTGATCGCTTCCGTATGCATAGACTTAACAAAGCATAAATCATCAGCAACTTTCGAGGTATAAGGTAGCAGATCACTCACCCAAGCTCCACTATTGCCATGCTGCTTGAAAGTGCGATGAGCTCCCTTCAATGGAAAAGCCTTCTGATTTGCTGTCATCCCCGTTAATCGCTGACCGTTCCGGATCGAATCAGGTAAATCTTCCCCTTCACGTTGATTGAGCAAGGGTTTGTAATCAAATAATTCCATCTGGGCAGGTCCGCCACTTTGGAAAAGATAAATGATGCGTTTGGCCTTAGGTGCGTGATGGGTAGCACTGAGTAGAGCCTGGCTGGTGCGTCCAAGTTCACTGGAAGATGTCGGCGCGCATCCGGGTAACAGGCTTCCCAAGGCAGCTAAGCCTAAACCTTGCCCAGCTTTTGACAAAAAGGCTCGGCGCGTTAAAGAAAAGGGTGAATATTGATCCAATAGGTCTTTTTCTTTCATCATTAGCCTTTTTGAATAGTTTCGGTCAGATTAAGAATGGCATTGGCAACAATAGTATAGGCAGCCAATTCGCCAAGATCAGAAGTAGTATCTAAGGAGCTTTCTCCAATAGCCAGCAGTTTTGCAGCAGCCTTTTGATCCGCAGAGAAGGCTTCCTGCTCCGCACTGAGCAAGTCCACCAATACTTTCAACTCTCTTTCTTTTGGCGGTCTCGAGGTAGCCCAGCGGAAAGCATAGGTAATTCGGTCACTAGCTTTTTCCCCGCCTTCTTCCAACATTCGTTGTGCAAGGATACGAGAGGCCTCGGTAAACTGTGGGTCATTCAAAAGCACTAGGGCTTGCATAGGTGTGCTGGTGATCCGCCGTTTAATGGAACACTGCTCTCGACTTGGGGCATCGAAGACGGTCATCGAAGGCGGAGGAATGGTTCTTTTCCAAAAGGTATACAGGCTTCGCCGATAGAGATCATCTTCGTGATCCTGAATATACTTTCGTAGCGTCTGGTTACCCGATGCCACTTGCAGCCAGAGTCCTTGCGGTTGGTAGGGCTTCACACTTGGACCTCCTTGCTTTTTACTCAACAATCCACTAACCGCTAGCGCATGATCTCGAATTTGCTCGGCAGAAAGGCGAACCTGCGGGCCCCGCGCTAGCAATACGTTATCTGGGTCTACTTGTACTAAGCTTGGTGTAACTGAGGCAGATTGCTGATACGTCGCTGACATGACCATCAGCTTGACTAGATGCTTGACGTTCCAAGCCTCTTTTCGAAACTCAACGGCTAGCCAGTCCAATAACTCAGGATGACTTGGTAATTCTCCTTGACTACCAAAATCCTCCGGTGTATTGACGATCCCTCGCCCAAAGATCATTTGCCAATATCGATTCACAGCCACTCGAGCTGTTAATGGATGTTCTGGAGAGAATAGCCATTCTGCCAAGCCCTTTCTATTCTTAGTCCATTGCTGATCAAAGGCTAAGACGGCGGCTGGAGTAGCGGCTTCCACTTGCCTTCCTCTAGCATCGTATTGCCCCCGGTCCAAAATATAGGTAGGCCTCACCGTGTCCATATCCTCCATGACCATAGTAGGCTTTACCACTATATCATCCGTGCGTACTTGCCGAATTTTATATTCTCGCAGCCGTTCAGTCAGCGATTGAAAAATAGGATCTCCATGCAGTAATTCCTGATACAATAGTCGCTGTCGTTCTGTCTCGCTCCAATTCCCTTTTTGCAACAGTGCCTGCATGGGATCATAGGCAAATAGTTGCCGTACCCCCGAACTATCCAGTACCCTATTGAACAGCATCAATTCATCCAACTGCCCCGCTAACATACCTTTGGTTTGTCCTTTGGCTACAGTAAAGTCTACTTGCTCTTCCTCTAATCGTTTCTGTGCCCCCAGGTAGAGTGTCTGGTTCCGGCCCGGTTTCCCGCTTAAATCATCCCTCCGAACATAAATTTCTTCCAACGCTTCCCCCGCAAAGTAGATCTTCCAATTGGAGGCCTTGGGTTTTCCATTATAGGTGATACAAATGTGCGTCCATTCGTTCTCCGGAATCGTCGCCTTGGTCATCAATTGTGTCTGCGTTTTATTGCTAGGATTGATTAAAACCACCTCTAGATTCTTATTATTATTCACGTGCACGTAATAGGTCACCTTTTCCTGTGCATTTTTGGCCCTTAACACGGGGCCTCTGATTCCTCCGTCCAAGGATTTAATCCAAAAACTCATGGAAAAGGGCTTGCCAAAATCAAATTGACGGCTAGGCTCCAGCAGCGTATATCCGGTACCAACCATTTCAGCCCCACCAGAAAATCGGCCAGGTACCGTCAACATATCATTTAGAACGGGCGCCAGCTCTCCTGATACCACTTCACGCGTTTTATCTTCTTCCACATAATCTAAAGGATACCAAGCTTGCAGACCTGTCGGCAAATCGGCCAGTGTCTCCGTCACACCACTTTTGGTAGGTTTCCAAGTCTTTTTATCCTGTACATAGGCTTGCACCTTGACATGATGTTGTTCGTATAGCTTCTCGATATACTCCCGTTGTTCCTTCACTTGCTCCGCTGGAAGTGGTAGATAAGGTGCAGCCACCTCAATTCCGTAGTCCACTCGGCCTTTCTCTGGAACATTATTAAAGAAACTAAAGAGCCCATAATACTCCTCCTGACTGATAGGATCATACTTGTGATCGTGGCATTGTGCACACTCCACTGTCAATCCTAAAAAGGCCGTGGCAAAGGTATTGGTACGATCCAGCACATAAGTCACTCGATATTCTTCATCAATCACCCCAACTTCTTGCGTGATCTTGTGATTTCGATTGAAAGCAGTGGCCAAGCGCTGTTCATAAGTAGGGTCTTCATATAGATCTCCTGCTAACTGCCATTGTACAAACTGATCATAAGGCATATTCTCATTGAAGGCACGAATTACCCAGTCCCTCCAGGGCCACATACTGCGCTCCAAATCGTCCTGATAGCCATGGGAATCGGCGTACCTTGCAATATCCAACCACTCCATGGCTACACGCTCCCCAAAACTAGGATCTGCCAAAAATTGATCCACGACTGTCTGATAGGCTTCCGGGGAATCATCATTGACAAAAGCATCAATTTCGGCAAGGCTCGGCGGGAGCCCCCTAAGGTCAAAGGATAGTCGGCGGATGAGCTTTTCTTTGGTAGCTCTCGGGCTGGGCTTCAGTCCCTCCTGCTCCATCCTCGCCAGCGTAAAATGGTCAATGGCGTTTTGCGGCCAGGATGGCTTGTTTACCTGAGGCAGTTCTGCTTGTTTTGGCGGAATATAAGCCCAATGGTCTTTCCAGTCAGCGCCTTGCTCAATCCAACGCGTCAGCAATTTCTTTTCATAGTCTGTCAGTGCCAGATTTGAGTTAGGGGGAGGCATCATCAGTTCCGCATCCTCACTGTGAATTCTTTGTACCAAAAGGCTTTTCTTAGGGTTCCCCGGTACAATGGCATAGGTCATGCTACTGCTGTCCAATACGGCAAAAGCCCCCGCTCTAGTGTCTAGCCGGAGATTAGCCTCTCGGACTTTTTCATCCGGTCCATGGCATTTGAAGCAACGGTCTGAAAGAATAGGTTTGATATGGAAATTAAAATCAGGCTGCTTGGGCAGGGTTTTATGGACAGAGGCTGAGGTAGAGGCATCTGTTTGACAGGCTTGTCCTAGATAAATCAGTCCGAGAAACCCCAGTAGAACCATGAAATTCGATCGATCATTCATATCGCAGTACATTTAAGCACCGAAGACGAATGACCAACGCTACCATTCTTGAATATAGGGTTCAAGTCCAAGGCAAAGGAGCAGACTGCGCTTGCCCTGCACTAAGTGGAAAAGTACAAGTGGTTTTCGTTTCGGATGTTCCTAAATTTACTACAATTCTTTGGCAATGCAAGCCTGGGGTGTGCTGGTACTGGTGAAAGTGCCGATTAGATGGCTTTGGGGGGTACAGGGGTAGAAGGAAGAGGCCAGATATCACACCTTAGACGGGAAGTCGATAGACGAATAGTCAATAGTCAATAGAAACTTGGTCGGAATTGAGTTTAAGGGGCCATCTCCTAGAAGAAGTCAGCAACAAGACGTCAGAAGACAGCTATTGGGCTAGGTGTAGAGTAATGGGCCTAATGCCATTATTCCTATCAACTGTCCTCTAACTTCCGACTTCTGATGATGGAACGGTCTGGCTGTGAACCAGTCTGACCTCTGTTCGGTCACTTTATAGTCTGCGCCGCCACCAGGGACTCAATCTGATCCTGCTCATACCCAATCTCTTGCAATAGTTCGTTGGTATGTTCCCCGATTTCGGGAGGGTTCATCCGTTTCTCTACTAAAGCCTCTCCATATTCTAGCGGAAACTTAGGGAGTTTAACGGTCTTGCCATTGGGCATATCTACCTCCAATAGACCCCCACCTTCATTCAACTGCGGATCCTCAAATAGATCCTCTGGGCGTGAAATGGGGGAAAAAGGGATAGAGGCCGCCTCGCAATGTGCGACGATCTCAGCCTTGGTGTATTGTATTAATCGATGCTCCAATTCTGGCATAAACCAGCTTCTCTCATCGATGCGATCGCTATTGGTACTTAGGCGTTCGTCTTCCAGCCAATCCTCCCAGCCAAAGGTTTTGCAGAAGCGCTCCCAGTGCTTTTCGCTAATTATACCGATGAAGATTTTATCTCCATCTTTGGTATTAAAGATGCGATAGATAGACCACGCACTGATTCTTGCTGGCATCGGTGGCACAGCATGGTCCACCTGCGAAGCATAAGCCATGTGTTGCCCCATCAAGAAGGCACAAGTTTCAAAGAGAGCAGCTTTCACGAATTTACCTTTACCTGTTTTCTCTCTCTCGTATAATGCTTGCAAAATCCCGATGTAGCCAAACATCCCACCCGTGATATCGATAATGGAAGTACCGGCTCGAATGGGATCTCCAGGCCTCCCAGTCATATAAGCCAGGCCACCCATCATCTGCACTACTTCGTCCATGGCGTGACGCTTCTCATAAGGGCCACTAAGAAAGCCTTTTAGGGAACAATAAATCAATCGCTCGTTGATCGCTTTGAGTTTTTCATACCCGAATCCTAGGCGATCTATAGTACCAGGGCCAAAGTTCTCCACCACTATATCAGCAGTCTTCACTAAGTCATAAATGATGGCCTTCCCTTCTTCTGCCTTTAGGTTTACCGCCAGGCTTTTCTTATTTCGACTATACATAGAAAAATAGCCTGTCCCAAAGCCTTTAAGCCGGCGAGTATGATCGCCACTTGGGGGTTCAATATGTATCAATTCTGCACCCATATCTGCCAGTAATAGACCACAACAGGGGCCCATCACAGCATGGGTAAACTCTAAAACACGCAAGCCTTCTAGCGGTAAACTCATATCGATTGTATTTGACGAGCCAAGTTGCGGCCCAATAATCTTCCAAAACTAAGGGCGGGAGTGATAGCCATTCCACTACAGAAGGCTTTCCCACTGGTTGCTCCCAAGCCAAGCAGCTCACCAGCCGCATACAGACCAGGCATCGGCTCGCCTTGCCGGTCCAGCAGCTGTAATCGGTCATTCACTTTCATCCCGCCAAAGGTAACCAGGACGGAAGCCTGTACTTCCAAGGCGTAGAAGGGCGGTTCCAGAACGGGATTCTCCAAGTAGGCCCGGCCAAAATCAACATCAACCTTGGCTTGCACCTTCTGATTAAAATCGCGAATCGTATCCGCCAGTGTATCTGCTGGCAATCCACATTTCTCCGCTAAACCCTGCAAATCATTGGCTCTCCATAGAAAGCGTTCTTCGGCCGCCGCTGCCTTGATCCTAGCGGTATCCCAGCCGATCATGATCGGGTTCTCCATTCCATTTTCGCCTCTTTCTTGTAAGGCTGCTTCATCGAAGATCAACCAAAACTTCCAATCAGTTTGCTGCGTAACGATACGTTCTCGCGTATCTGCATTGCTTTCGTCCTCTGCCATGAATCGCCTTCCCTCCGCATTCACATACACCTCCCTTGGTTGACGGTAGATCGAAGTGAGCACCATAGCCCAAGCCTCATTGAAATTACAACGCCCAGGAGACAAAGCTACGCCGCCTAAACTCGGCAAGTGATACTGCGCAAATTCAAAATCTCCGCCCGCATCTTCCACGACTCGATGTCCATCACCCGTTGCCGTAGGATAAGTAGAGCTCAGCAGCGGCACTCCAGGGTGCTTCTCCGCGAAGTAAGTGGGATCGCTGCCGTAACCTCCAGTAGTGAGTACTACAAATGGAGCTTCCAGCACTCGTTCTTCTTCCCTGTTCTTAGCCACCACTTGTTTCGATCCCTCCCCTTGTATCCGAAGGCCTACCATGCTATGCTCTAGGTAGCAATCGATCTGGCCTTTTTCGACTTGCTCATCCCACAAAGGTTTGAGTACTTTGAAGATAGATAGGGCTTTATCGACTCCATAGTGTGTCCTTGCGGTATTGTAAGGAATGTGCCCATAAATAATCCGTGGACATTCCGGTGCAAACTCGAACCCCAAGTCCTCCAGCCAATCAATGGTGTGTGGGGCTTCTTCGGTAGCCAATCGGATTAAATCCAGATCTCCTGTACCTTCGTTTAGGGCTACGATATCCTCGTAGTGTTTGATTGGACTATCCTCAATACCTTGCGCTTTTTGTCTACGGGTACCACCGGCGCTCATATGTCCTCCAGACCAATGCAGCGCTCCTCCGATGTGATCTGCTTTCTCAATCACTCCCACGGTCGCACCATTTTGGGCGGCGGTAATCGCGCAGGCCATTCCTGCCGTACCTGCACCAACGATTAGTATGTCATACATAGGCTTAGGATTTTTGGCTGAGGCTTGCGGGGTAGATACTTCCGAAGTCTTGAAGACTTAGGAAGTATCTACCCCGCAAGCCCTTCCTTTATTTTATTTCATTCATAAACTCCGCAGGTACCGCTTCCAAGTCAGTATCCAAGGTTGCATTCCAACGATTGAGAAAACCATACATCGAAATGACGGATAACATCTCAATGATCTGGCCATCGTCATAGTATTGCTTCAACGAATCAAAATCAGCATCCGTGGTTTCATTGGGCACCATACTAGCCTTCATGGCTAATCGCAAAGCCACTTTTTCCGCCTCCGAAAACAGGCTGCTATTTTCAAAAGCCCAAACCGATTGGATTTTCTCGATGGGTACCGACTGATCGCGAGCCGCATTGGCGGCATGCGCCTGACAATACCGACAGCCTGCCGTCGAACTTGCCACCAAACCGATCAATCGCTTTAAACCATCATCCACTTTCCCTGGACGATAAATTGCCTGCACCAGGCCCAGGAATGCCTTTAAAATATGGGGCTGGTGAGCCATAATCAAACCGTCATTAGGGATAAAGCCCATCATAGACTCCGCCGCCTCGAAAATAGATTGCAGCTCTGGAACTTTAGCAATAGGAACAGCTGTGATACGGGACATATAGGTCTAGGCTTTTATTCTTCGTTCAATTGATAGGTTCCATGCTCTTTGAGATAAGCCACTAGGCCTCCAGCGTTCAGGATATCGATCATTACTTTTGGTAGTTGCGTAGCCTGAAAACGTTTACCACTTCTTTGGTTGAATACTTCCCCTTTCTCCAAATCAATCGTCACCGGATCACCTGCTTCAATGTCATGATCTGGGACCTCCAAAACAGGTAAGCCAATGTTGATGGCATTGCGGAAGAAGATACGAGCGAAATAGCGGGCCACCACTACCCCAACGCCGGCTACCTTAAGTGCAATAGGCGCTTGCTCACGGGAGGATCCGCAACCAAAATTATCACCAGCAACCAAGATATCTCCCACTTTCACTTTGTGTCTAAATTCAGGATCAAGATCCTCCAGGACATGAGCAGCTAATGAGGCGGTATCCAAGGTCTTTGTATACTTTCCTGGAATAATACGGTCCGTATCAATATTGTCACCATAAACATGTGCTTTCCCCTCCATCTTAAGCGTACTTTTTTGGATGAGTGATTTTCCCCTCTAAAGCAGAAGCCGCCACCGTAGTGGGGGCAGCCAAATAGATATTGGAATGCGGATTGCCCATGCGGCCTCGAAAATTTCGGTTGGCTGCAGATATGACGACTTCATCATTCCCAGGCACGCCTTGGTGGGTCCCCACGCAGGGCCCACAGCCGGGATTCAAGATGGTTGCTCCGGCGGCTACTAAGGTTTGTAAGGTTCCATCGGTAATGGCATCTAGCAGGACGGATCGGGAAGCAGGGGCAATGAGGAAACGCACCCCATTGGCCACTTTTTTGCCCTCCAGAATCTGAGCAGCTGCCTGCAAATCTTCTAGGCGACCATTGCAACAGGTGCCGATAAAGGCATATTGTATCGCTTGCCCCTCGTGCGGCTCTAAGTTTTCTACCTGATCAGGACTTTCGGGGATACTAAGCTGTGGCCCCAAATCCCGTACATCAAATTCCAGCGTCTGGATATACTGAGCATCTGCATCTGGAAAGACAGCCTCAAAATCGTAGTCGAGCTGTAATCCTTTAGGATTCACATAGCCCGTCTTCCCCCCCATTTCGGCCACCATATTGGCAATGGTCATGCGACTTGCTACCGTCATATTCTCAAAAGCAGAACCTTCAAACTCTACTGCCTGATAGGTTGCCCCAGAAATTGATATTTTCCCAACTAAATAAAGAATCAGGTCTTTGGCCGTTACGCCGGGCTGTAAGGGCCCGTGACACACAATCCGAATGGTCTCCGGTACTTTTAGCCAGATCTTCCCGGTCTTCATCACCGCTGCCAAGTCGGTAGAACCCACCCCACAGGCCATAGCTCCAATTGCTCCGTAGGTAGGCGTATGAGAATCTGCTCCCATGAAGATATCTCCTGGTCGAACATATTGATGTTCTATCATCAGCTGATGACAGATCCCCTCCCCTATTTCAAACAAATGGATATGTTGTTGAGCGGCGAATTCTCGCATCATGGTGTGTAAATTAGCAATGCGCTCATTGGGAGCTGGAGCAGCATGATCAATGATCAAAGCGCATCTACTTGCATCCCAAACCTGCCCACCGCCCATCTCTTGGAAGGCTTGAATAGCATAAGGAGCGGTGGTATCGGTGGCCATTACACCGTCTACTTCGGTAATAATCAACTCGCCGGCTTTCACCAGGTTACCGACTTTCTTAGACAGAATTTTCTCACTGATCGTCATGCCGTGTTAAACTATTTTTATTTCAGGTTTATTCCAAAGCTTGTACAGCTGGCCTTGCAATTCGTGACCTAGGTAAGTTTGTAATTCTTCGCTAATGACGGCTAGTTTCCCAATGTCGATCCCCGTTTCATATCCCATTTGGTGAAGCATATGAGCGGTATCTTCCGTTGCAATGTTTCCGGTAGCACTTTTGATGAAGGGACATCCACCTAAGCCCCCGAAGGCCGTATCAAAGTATTTTACTCCAGCTTCCAGCGCAGCAAAGACATTAGCCAGCCCCTTATTTTCGGTATTGTGTAAATGTAGGATGACCGGCTTGCCTTTGGCCAATTCCACCACTTTCCCCATGAGATCACGCATTTGGCGAGGATTGGCCATACCTGTGCTATCCGCTAAAGCTAATTCGTCAATACCTTGGTCTAAGTGATGCTTGACCATATCCAAAACGTGGGCCTCTGCAATCTTCCCTTCGTAGCGACAACCAAAAGCACACTGAATCCCACCCCGAACTTTGGCCGATCCCGCTTGGCTCACTTTTACCATTTCCTTGAAGGCTGACTTTGCTTCCGCCAAGGTTTTCCGCGCATTCTTCTGACTGTGGGTATTGCTAGCGGAAATGGAGCAGGCTAAATGATCCAAACCAGCAGCCAGGCCCCGTTCTACTCCTTTAAGGTTTAGCACCAAGCCACTGTAGACAATACCCTCTCGTTTCTTTAGCTGCAAGCAAAGCGTATCAGCATCAGCCATTTGGGGCACCCATTTAGGGTGCACAAAAGAAGCCACTTGGATACGTTGCAAGCCCGCATCGATCAATTGATCGATGAGCCGAAGTTTCATATCGGTCGGGACAATTTTTTCCAGGTTCTGGAAGCCATCCCTTAGGCCTTGTTCTTCTAAAATGATCATAAGCTATCAAATAGTGGAGAGCACTGTTCTTATCTTTTCAAAGTCTGGCAGGCTCTTGCCGTCCGTTATCTCCGCATACTGCAATATACCTTCTCGATCAATCACAAAGGCAGAACGCTTGGCAAATCGAGACATCCCAAGAAAATCACCTTCAAATAGGGTATCATATGCCTCCGCCACATTCTTATTAAAGTCAGACCCCAGCGGGAAATTAAGCTTATTCTCTTCAGCAAACTTTTTTAGCACAAAGGGAGAATCTACTGAAACCCCAATCACTTCTGCATTTAGTTCAGCATACTGACTTTGATCATCTCTAGCCATACACATTTCGGTCGTACAAACACTGGTATAGGCCAAGGGGAAAAACAATAAGACTACATTCTTGCCTTTATAGTCTGCCAGCTGGATCGGCTTAAGATCGGTTCCTACTAGCGTAAAATCTGGTGCTTTTTGTCCAACGGTTGGCATGATTTAAGTTTGGTTCTTCAACTTAGCTCGTGTTTGAGGATTATCCACGAGATCTGTTGAAGAAGATTACGATTTAGGCAGTTCTATAAATTCAATCCAAATCCCTTCGGGGGATTTTACCACAAACACTTTTACAGTACCGTACGGTTGTATGGCTAATTCCGTCACGGATGTATGCAAGTTTACCCCTCTTTGCTCAATTAATTGGGCATACGCCATGGCATCTGACACAGGAAAGCGGTACATGAGTATCCCTAAGTTAGGGGGTATGGCTCGTTCAGAGAAATCTGTGCCTTCTAATCCCTTGACTTGCAGAAATTCGAGGCTTCCGAAGTTCGTACCATCGGGATGAACGATATAGACCGGCAATTCTATCTGAGCATTCACGTTGTGTGGAAACCCTAATACATTTGGCCCGGCTTTTCGATCCGTACTGTTAGCGTGCATGTAAACTTTGAATCCCAATTGATTCACAAAGAAATCCAGGGTAGTTTCTACGTCTTTACTAATATGAGAAGAGTTAAAGACATGGCTCAAACGCTTTAAATTGGGATAGCCCTCTAAGGCTGGTGCATGACGTTCCATCATGGCAATAACGATATCCTCGGGCCCCTTCATCAATACCTCACTCACATCAAATTTGCCAAATTGATACCGCAATGGATCACTGACTCCATTCCAACCTGCCTTCTGGAAATCCTCGAATACACCCTGTAAATTCTTGGCGCGCATGTTGATATCGAATATCCCACCAGGATCCCAGCTTTGTCCACTGGATCGGATGACCACTTGCTCCACCCCATCAAATTGCACCAGTCGGATAAACCCCTCTTCATCCCCTGGATTACCCAATAGGGTTTCACGTCCACTAGCTTCCCGACCTAGTCCCCAAGCACTCAATTGCTCAGCAGAACAATCCCCTTCGTACAACACCCCATACCCAACCACCTCCTGGTAAAACACACTCGCTTTCGCTAAATTTCTTACACTGAAAATTACTTCCCGCAATCCACTCACTACAGGCAAGATCGATGTTGAAGAAGAGGAGGAACTCATGTTGAAGGATTTATGCTGCTGAAGAATATAATCACCCCTAAATTAGGCTGTAAGTCACTCTGTAAATTTAGTTAATTAGATTAATTATTTATAAAGTTAACTATTTTTTTATAAATTTGGTTACGCGACATTTACTGTAGATAGATCCATATATGAAGTACATCATATACATATTTAGCCTCCTCTTGCTCACCTTTTCTTGCCAAGAAGAGCAGCCCGATAATAAAACAGAGAACAGCATGGCCCAAAATGATCCGCTAGCTCCTTCCGCTGTAGCAGAAGGCCTATGTGGAGGTTTACACACCGCCACAATCGCCACCACCAACCTAGAAAAATACAAGCAATTCTATGTAGATGCGATGGGCATGACCCTCGACGGACCGCTGGATATCAAGGAAACTGTGATACAGCAACAACGAAAATTATGGGGGATCCCAGCAGAGATTAGTTGGCAAACCTACAGGCTGCACCGCCCCAACGTACCCGGTTTAATTCAGATTCGTTTACTTCTCCTAGAACAAGAAACGCCGAGTATTCACAAAAGCTATAGTTCCAGGGAATTGGGACCGTTCTCTTTAGGATTCCCGAATGGCGATCAAATGCAGCTAGATAAAGAGCTACGGGATAAAGGATTTAATAGCATGGCTCCGGTGCAGGTGGGAACTATAGAACGTCCAGATGGTTCCTCCTATCGTTACATTGAAACCATCTATCAAGCTCCAGATTTCCTACACGCTGTAGGGATAGAACGCAAGGATGGCGTTCCTCAATTAGCCCCTATTGATACCCTTACTAAAAAGGGGGGCCCAGGATATTCGGCCATGGTCTTGGATGATTCTGATGCTTTCCTAAGCTTCCTAACCGATGTATTGGACTTGGAACTTAGGGCGGATAGACATTGGGAGACCAGTGAAGGATCAGCTTTGGGTTTAGAGCCCGGCATTCCATTCCGTTTCTCTCTGGTATATGCGAAAGGAGCAGGACACAACCATTTACTATTTTTAGATTACGAGGACGGGAAGTTTGAGTCGATTGAGGTGGCACCGCGTATCCCCAATCGAGGGCTAGGCATGTGGACCTTCGAAACCACCAATATTGCTGAAATTGAAAAGCGAGCTCAAGCCAAGGGTATAGAAGTGGTGCCATCTCCATTGGACTACACAGACGTAATTTTAGGAAAAGCGCAGGTCATGACCTTATTGGCACCAAATGGATTTCTAATTGAAGTTTTTCAAAGATGACACACGGAATAACACTAATCAAGGAGATATTGATCGGGGATTTAGACAATACTGAGCAAATCCAAGAGGAAAAAGCGACAGGAAAGCAGGTCCACCCTTATGCCAAACACATTACCCGAGAATGTACCAAGATTGTCCGGAACAGGCCCGCCGATCAGAACGGCATCTATATCCTAGAAGAAAGCTACTATACTTATCCGGGATAAGACACCGGGGTAAAGCCTTTGCTCTTTTTCATCGAACCTCATGGGGAGAAAAGCGTTCTCCTACACTCTATGCAAGTCCCGGAGCGCCTTGAGCCAGCAGAAGTGATCAATGCCAATGAGGAATTATTCTTTGACTATCATGAGTTAAAAGAAAGTGAACGCTTCAAGCCCGCCCTCTACCAATATCACGAAGGAGACTATTTCACCGTTCATCATCCCAATGATCTGGGAAACGGCATGACCTTTACCCTCATCGAAACCTTGACCAAGGACTATCTACAAGTCATGGAACTACTGGAACGCAATGGCCAAAGACTCACGCCTTACGACACCCCATTGATCTACAAGCGTATTAAAACCTAGTTATGAAAAATCCAGCTGCCCTTGGTTTTGCCTTTTTAGGGATGTTAATCTTGATCTTTACCAATGGATTAACCCTTTCCGGCATTACCGTATTTGATGAATCCTTGTTGGAAACTTTCAGCTGGAGTCGTTCCACCTTAAAGTTTAGAGATTTCTTAAACTTGGTTTGTGCGGCCATTATCCTACCCTTCATCGGTGCCTTTATCGACAAATATGGGGTAAAACGAGCGATCGTGTTTGGACTAAGTTTATTGGGTATCTGTTACTATTTGTACAGTTTTATCCAGACGCCTACTCATATGTATATGCTGCACATTGGTTTTGCTTTTGTGGTCGGCACGGCGGGGACGCTCTCCATGATCATTATGGTTTCTGAGCGAGTGAAGGAAAGGAGAGGCTTGGGTATTGGAATTGCGATTGCAGGTACTAGCTTAGGCGGAATGATAATTCCTCAAATCGGTACGCGATTGTTGGAAGATATGGATTGGAGATCCGCCTTTCAATACGAAGCCATCCTGCCGTTGATCTTAGTCGTAGTAGTATTGATCTTTTTAAAGGATATCAAGAAAGGAAAAGTGGAAAAGGATGAGGAAGAAGTGCAGGAGGAAGAAGAAGCCTTTACCTTCCAGGAGGCTATCCGAACTCGCACTTTCTGGGCCATTTGTGCGGCCGGTTTTTTGAGTTACTATTCTATCCTTGCTATCATCTCTAACCTATTTCTATACCTGCGTTCCCTTGGGTTTACCCCCGGGGAAGCTAGCAATGCCTTCACGGTATTATTTGGATTAATGCTAGTAGCCAAGTTCCTTTCTGGCTTTCTCACCGATTATCTTAGCCAGTTTACGTTATTCAAGATACAATTTGGGATTATGCTCGTAGGCACCATAGGACTGGCCATTGGGCAGACAGGCTGGGTATTCCCATTCATTGTAATCATTGGCCTAGGGTGGGGCGGGATGTACACTTTATTTAACTATATTATCATTGATGCTTTTGGTCTGAAGTCGGCTGGGAAGATCGGGGGAAGTATTAGTACTATTGAATCGATTGGTGGGGGATTGGGCATGTGGATGACTGGGCTGCTCTACGATTCTTATGGTTCCTATTCGGTGGCTTTCTGGGTCATTGCCGTATTTATTGGCCTTTCCCTAGTGTTATCTTTCCTCATCCGTCCCGTAAATGCTGCAGATACAACTGAGGTCAATTTAGTCTAAGCCCTGAAGAATTAATTCCATATGCAGATAAGAAACCCACGCACTGGTCAATATGATTTTGAATTGTCTGTTGACAACAAAGAACAAATCCAGCATAATATAGCTACTCTCCGAGAAAATCAGATCGCTTGGAATTCGGCTGGTTTACCTCATCGGATTGCCACTTTACAATCCTGGGCAGCGCAGATCAAGGCTCATCAAGAAGACATTATTCAACAGCTCAGTCTCGACACAGGACGAAAAAGCATTGCACGTACTGAGTTAGGGGCCTTGCTAGGGTTAATCCAAGGGTGGAGCTTCCGTGCTCCGCAATTGTACCAAACGGCTCCACGTCGACCTTCCTCTACCAACCCTACCATATTTGTGGAACAACAATGGATTCCCTATTCCGTAGTAGGGGTGATTAGTCCATGGAATTTCCCGTTGTTGTTAGCGGTCATAGATAGTATTCCAGCACTCTTGGCAGGTTCCGCCGTGATTTTGAAGCCAAGTGAAGTCACGCCACGTTTTATCGATCCCCTAGAAGCTAGCCTACAGGCAGTCCCAGAATTAGCCCGGGTGTTTCAATTGGCAAGAGGCGGGGCAGAGACGGGAAAGGCTATCGTGGATACTGCTGACGCCATTTGCTTTACGGGTAGCGTCCCAACAGGTCGAAAGATAGCAGCAGCAGCAGCAGCTCGTTTTATTCCGGCTTTCCTAGAGCTGGGCGGTAAGGATCCAGCAATCGTTCTCCAAGATGCAGATTTGGAAATCTCAACGGATGCCATTTTAAGAAGTTGCGTAGGGGCCACGGGTCAGGCCTGCCAGTCTTTGGAGAGAATCTACGTGGATGAAAAGATCTATCCTGTCTTTATGGATATGCTGGTGGAAAAAGCCAAAAGTGTTACCCTGACTATCGACCCTGACCAGGGTCAAATGGGGCCTATTATATTTGAGCAGCAGGCGGAAAAGATACAAACTCAAATTGATGAAGCTATTAGCGCTGGAGCCCAGCTCCATCATGGCGGGAAAGTGGAACAAATTGGTGGTGGATATTGGTGTCTACCGACTGTACTTACGAATGTGGATCATCAGATGCAGGTGATGACGGAGGAGACTTTTGGTCCAGTTATTCCCGTCATGACCTTTTCTACCGAAGAAGAAGCCGTAGCCTTGGCTAACGATAGCATCTACGGCTTATCTGCCTCCGTTTTTTCTACCAATATTGATCATGCCATTGCCATCGCCCAGCAGTTGGAAGCTGGCGCCATCAGCATCAATGATGGCAGCTTAACCAATCGCGTATTTGACGCAGAGAAGAATTCCTTTAAACAATCCGGTATCAATGGTTCTAGAATGGGAGATGCAGGTTTTCTTCGCTTTTTCCGCAAGAAAGCTTTGTTGATCCAAGAAGGGAAACCGGCCACCATGGCTTCTTTCGAGGAAGGGGCTTCCTAAGCATCGCTATGGATTGCAGATACCATACCTAATGGCATGGATTCATTCCTGATCCGGTGGCTAGGCATATGTAACCCCTAACGGGGTTTTTAGGAGGAAGCCATGGTGCAAGCCTAGTCCCGTAGGGACTAAATATACCTAGCCATGATCGGGGTGGGAAAATTTGTGCCGTTTCGTACAATATATAATTTCTTCCTTCGCTTCTCTCGAGGAAGGGGCTTCCTAAGTATCGCTATGGATTGCAGATACCATACCTAATGGCATGGATTCATTCCTGATCCGGTGGCAGGCATATGTAACCCCTAATGGGGTTTTTAGGAGAAAGCCATAGTGCAAGCCTAGTCCCGTAGGGACTAGATCTGAATAGCCATGATAATGGTGAGAAAATTTGTGCCGTCAGGTACAATATATAATTCCTTTCGATGGACGGTTGACCTTTGGAAAATGAAAATGGGAACAAAATCACTGGTCGAAACAATGGGTCTAATCCAAAAAAATCTTTACCAATTGCTTGCCCACATTTTTGCGTTCAAACAGGCGATTCAAGGCATTCGGCATGTTTTCTAAGCCTTCCAATACATCTTCTTGATATTGCAGTCTTCCTTCCTTAATCCATTGGGCCATGTCAGCCTCCGCTTTCGGGAAATGAGGTTCAAAATCATAGATAAAGAAGCCCTCCATCCGACTGCGTGTAGCCCCTATTTTATGCCAATTCTGCAAAGCATAGGAAGCAGAGTGTAAATCTTGGTACTGGGAAATTCGTCCGCAACAGACTACCCGCGCGTAGCGTCGTAAATGCAATAGCGCCTGATCCAGCATTTCACCCCCTACATTGTCAAAGTACACGTCAATGCCTTCTGGGAAGTAATGGGCTATACGTTCTCCAACATCTTCTTTTAGATAATTGATCGCCCCTTCATAGCCCAGCTTTTCCGTCAAAAGATTACACTTCTCATCTGTACTGGCCAATCCGATAGCTCTGGCTCCTTTGATACGGGCCAGGTGCCCTAGATTTGAGCCTACCCCACCAGCAGCAGCAGAAACCAATACCTGATCTCCTGCCTTCAATTGGCCTACCTCGTACAAACCGAAGTAAGATGTAAAGCCAGTCATACCCAATACGCCCAAAGCCGTTGAATAGGGTAGACTCCGCTGTCTTACTTTATACATCATGTAATAAGGTGAGCCATCGCAGACGACATACTCCTGCCAACCACACTTACCTTGCACTATATCTCCCACTTGAAAATCAGCGTGGCGACTTTGAATCACCTCCCCTACCCCACGACCCCGCATGAGATCACCGATCTGCAGGGGTTGTTCGATGCCCGCTCCATCCAGCATGTAGAATTTCATCACCGGTGCCAAGGAAAGGTAGAGGACACGAATTAAGAATTGGCCTGCTTGTAAATCAGGAATATTCACCTCCTGTAAGGCAAGATCACTGCTTTTAATGAGGTCACCAGGGCGAGCAGCTAAAACGAGTCGTCGATTCTTCAAGTTGTTGGATTTAAGAAAATTAGGGTAATACGAAGAGGGAATCAGGCAGGCTTTCATTGACCTTGAAGTCCGTCCAAAACACTTCATTGGCCAGGACACCTTCATAGTACAATTCTACTCTACCGGATTGTAACCATGGGTATTCTGGCTTACTGAAAAATTCAGAATAGATACGTTCGTGCCATCCTCTGGGGGTCTGGAAGCCCACCTTAACGATTTTAAATTCCTCCTGATCAATTCCAAAAAAGGTTTCCCCTTGCTTAGGGTCAATTACCTTAACCCAGTGCACCAAGTCTTTTTTCACTGTATCTACCCCGGCGAGTTCCAGTTGGTAGTCGTCGTCCAAGGCGTGACGGATGGCGCCGTAGCCAAAGTTGGAAGCCCAGCGCTGATCAGCGGCGGATGGTTCTTGCTTCCCGGATAGATCATAGGTATTTTGTCCATCAAAGGTTACCACAAATACGGGTTTTTCCTGGTGGAAAGATTCGATACGAACTTTTCCATTCGCAGCATGCGCATCGGTCTTGGTACGTTCAAAGATGCGCCACATGTTGTGCTTTTCATGCTGAAAGGCGGTATCTCCTTGATAAAATACTGCATGGCCCATCAAACTCAAAGAAAAAGGCCTTTGCCAAAATTCTCCTCCCGCCTTTTCATGAGCCAATCGCATGATCTGCTTGGCCGTTAATGGCTTATTATCCGTCTTTTTCTCTGCGGATTGGCAAGCGCCAAGCCAAAAGAAAGCACTGGCAAGCAAAAGGAATCCAATCTTTTTCATAGTCCCTTAATTTGAAGGTATTTGCTCGGCATACTAGGCCAATTGCCTTATCCTAGGAATAAAGATCATCACGAAGAGTGCTGACAGAATGTGTAGGAAACTAACGATGACGAAAACGGGAGAATAAGAAATCGTATCTATCATCCAACCGATCAAAGGTGTGAATAGCATCGCACCGAAACTGCCGGCCGAGCCCGAAATCCCCCATACGGAAGCCGCTTCCCTGGCGGGGAACAAATCTATCGGTAAGGTAAATAGCGCTGATTGTTTGAACTGTGTGGCAAACAAGGCAAAACTGATTAGGGCGATGGCAACGTAGGGTGAGTCAACATATAAGCAGCCGAGAACAGGAACCACAAATATGGCGCCCAACCATATTACCCATTTCCTGGAAGCATCCAGACTTCTTCCCCCTTTCATGAGTTTTTCACCCGTCCAGCCACCCAAAAAGCTACCTACATCTGCCATTAAGAAAGGGATCCAGGCAAACAGGCCGATTTGCACGAGATTGAAGCCTTTCACATCCGTCAAATAAGAGGGAAGCCAAAAAACGAAGAAATAAAAAGCGCCATCTGAGATAAAGCGGGACAAGGCTAGTCCCCAAACTTCACGATGCTGAAAGAAAGACCACCAGCTCAGGCTGCCTGCCTCCTCCTCCGTTTCTCTACTTTCTAAGATATAGGCTTTTTCCGCAGGAGAAATCCTAGGATGTTGCGTCGGGGAATAATAAATCCATCGCCACAAAAAGAGCCAAAGAAATCCAATGGCACCTGTAATCACGAAGGCCATCTTCCATCCTATTGCTATGATCAAAGCTGCCATCAAGGGCGGGGCAATAATCGCCCCCATCCCAGGCCCCATGTTCAATATCCCCACCGCTTTACTTCTCTCCATCTTGGGAAACCATTCCGCAATGGCTTTCATCGCTGCCGGATAATTGGCCGCCTCTCCGATACCCAAAAGAAATCGGAAAGCACTCAAACTATACAGTCCTCGACCAAATGCATGCAACATATTCGCAATGGACCACCAGACTACCGCTATGGAAAAGCCACGTTTGGTGCCAATTACATCGATCACTCTCCCGGATACCATCTGCATGATGGCATAAGCCAGCAGAAAGGCACTGACAATCCAACCGTAGTCTTCATTTGACAATCCGAGGTCCTCTCTGATATAAGGGGCTGCCACTGAGAGTGCTTGCCGATCGATATAGTTAATCGTAGTAGCCAGGAAAATGGTTCCAATGATCCACCAGCGTAGGTTCTTAATATGAGGATTCGATTTATCGACCACCGACCTTGGCTTTCTCCTTGTCCTTCATAAAAGTCTTAAACACAGTCCAAGAAGTTTCATTTGGTCGTGGATCATCCAAGGGTGGGGGCGTCATGTAAGCGGGATAGCGTTCCTGAATCGCAGCTTTCAAGGCCGGCCATATCTCTTCCTCGTCAAAGGTGCTAAACCCGGTGGCGTTAAAGACCATGATCCCTGCTCGATCGCCCATTTGCATCCAGGGAAGCCATTGTGCTACTCTCGACCAGGAGATATTGGACTGCGTCAAAGCCGCAATCTTCGAATTCTCAATCTCGGCTGCCTTATAGTAGGTATTAAAAATTTCCATGGCATGATAGGCTCCACCAATGTAGGCTTGAAATTCGCTACCCAGTGGATTGGAATAAAAAAGTGGAATCTCCGCTGAGGACACCATGACATCACCATACTTACGCATGGCTACTCTCGCCGTAGACTTCCCGGATTCATCCTTTTCATAGGAATAAGCCCGCATGTTTACGGGATCATTCGCAACATGAACCACGGGTACCTCCTGCCCTGACCAAGGATTCGTCCATACATCCATAATTTCATTGGTCTCAGGGTCTAGATAGAACATCACCTCCCGCGATACGCTTCTAAAGCCACGGCCTCGAGTGTCATCTTCCTTAACTGAACATTGGCGGGTATTTATGCCGATCACATTGAACAGGTGGCGATCTTTCTCTCCGGGGACACGGCTATACGCTCTACCTTCCCACATGCCAAAACGCGTTTTGCCTTCTTCGATGGTACCGCAGGTAGTTTTCTGGCGGGTCAAAATGGCATCACGCCCAGTGATAACGGTTTCTTGGGCCGTCAGGCTACCTCCCATCAGAAGGAGGCAAGCGAAGAATTGAATGATTCGTTTCATGATATTGGATTAAAGCCTAAGTCTATTGTTTAGGATTCATCTTTTTGAAATAAGTCCAGCTGGTCTCGTTAGGACTGCTAAACGCTGTGGGAGAATGCCGGTATTCTGGCTTGTTAGCCATCACATATTCCGTCAAGACCTTAGGCATTTGGTCATAGTCGGTTTCCATGAGCTTATAGCCTGCTCCCTGATAGACCATGTTACCGGGTCGTTGGCCCATTTTGAGCCAAGGTAGCCAGGGGCCAAGGCGGGTCCAAGAGATGGTGCAATCAATGCTATTTTGATTGGGATCATTCATATCCTTTTCGGAGAAGAAGAACTGAAAGAGTTCTGCGGCCTCGTAATCATCTGACTGAGAGTTCTCTGGATATTCGGCAGTACTAAGTGGAGAAGGGTACTTTAAGAAGATATCAGCATTCATGCAGATCATGTCTTTTCCAACTTTATTGTGATTCACGCCCCACTTGCCAAAACGCCCTTCCAACTGCTGTTTTTGGTTAACTGGTGAATTCCAAACGTGCAAGACATCTACCGTTTCTCCCGTATATGGGTTTTCAAATTGCTCCAATACTTCTCCGGTTTTCAGGTCCGTATATAGCAAGACCTCATTGGTCAATAGTTCATATTCATCTTCTCCTTTCTTGATGGAACGACCAATATTATACATCTGAAATCCCATCAGCGGTTTATCGCGCTCGCCATCTACGAAACCATAGATTTTTCCATTTGCATAGTAAATCACCTCCTCATTATCCTGCAATGAGCCTCGCACTTTTACAAAAGCAGTTAAGTTATCAGCAGGGTCATCCAAGTCTAAATTCAGTGAGGTTGCTGCAGTAGGATCATCTCCCCCACCTTCAGTAGCGGAGGGCTGACAAGCTATGCCGAAGAGTACCAAGGCTAGAAAAAGAAGCGTATGTTTTTTCATAAAAGCAAAGATTGAAAAGAGGTTTTAACTTTAAAAAAAATGGTTCTCTGACAATTTCTATGTTTTGAAGTCATCCTTTTAGCTCAAAGTCTTACTTCCGCTAGGCACAAAAATTGTCGAAGAACAAAAAAAGTAGAGGGTATTCCAAACGTTTTGGAATACCCTATTCAATTTATGACATTAATTAATGCAAGTTGCGATTCATTCCAAAGAGCCCAAATGCGTCAGATATTTGCGGCAAAACCAAGCTCCTGACTACTTTTTTGCAAAATCTTCCTTTTTTGCGCTCATTCATCGCAACCTGGGTTAATTCCTTAGAAATCATATCCTAAAGTGATCAATACTCGTCTTGGAATCTGAGAAATACCAAAGCCCAGTACATTGTTGAAATCTGGGGTCTTCTGTTTTTGTACTAAGACAGAATCATTCGTGCTACCCAACACGAATTGCTGAGGAGCAGAACCATCAAACAAGTTTTTAACCCGAATACCAAGTCTTAGGTTGGTACCATTATCCATTGGCCAGTTCGCATAGATATTTCCATTGGCGATCGTTAGATCCGGTGTATCGTACAAGTTCAAAGCGCCCACCTTCCGACCAGAATAATTTACCATATCAAAACCGATCCCCCAATATTTTGCACGGTATCCCGCATTGAAAGCAAAGATAAAGGTCGGTGTATTGTGAACCTGATTACCTGTTACGTCAATCGCATAGTTGTTATTGGCTGGATCCAGTTCCACTAGCTCTAAACCAAAGAGATTATTAATGTTCGCTTCTGGAACATCTGGTGTATCGGGATCATCATCATGGTCGATTTTATCCAGCGCGATCTGTAAGCCATCGTATTGGGATCTTTGGTAGGTCATACTGGTACGGAAGAGGAGTCCTTTGACCTCGGAAGGTGCATAAGTAATTTGCAGTTCTCCCCCTTGCACGGTATTCTTACCCACTGGTTGAACAACGAAAGTTTGTCCACCACTCGCGCTAGGGTCAAAGACTGAAGCCAAACGGTTGTTGATCACGGTATTAAACAATCCAATATCAAAGCCCAAGTCACCAACGCCAGCTCTATACCCTAACTCTGTATTAATCACAATCTCATTCTTCTCAGGAAGTGGCGTAGCCAGACCTACTGAAGGTAAGGAGAACGCTCTCAAGAAACTACCGTATACGGCCGATCTGGGGCTAAGCAGGTAGTTCAAACCGATGGAGCCAGAGAAATCAGAGAAATCTAGTTCATTCTCCTGTAGTTCCGCGGGGTCATAATCTAAACCGTCAATTTCCTCTGGATCATTGTTAAAAAAGCCCGTCATACGGTCATATCGGATACCTACATTGATACTCAATTTATCGTTGAAAACCATTTCATCACCAGCAAAGAAACTAGTTACACTTTCCTCCTGGTGTGAGGTCGTACCAGACAAGGAGAAACGATTAGGTGGAGGCGTACCTGGAGGGCCAAACCAAGAATATGTTGGTCTTGGGTCTACGCTAGAATTATACCAGTGTAAGCCTCCAAAGCGATCATATTTAGCATCACTGTAGTAAAAACCAGCACTTATGTTATGCACCGACGTCCCACTTTTTACCGTGTATTGCAGTCTCGTTTCGTTGACGAGGTCATTAATCCGTCCGTTTGAATTCGCATTCAAACGCAAGATATTGCTGTTTGCGGTATAGAATGAGCTAAAGGTAATCTCATTCTGATCTCTCCAATCAAATGCCTGGACCCGAAACTTTTCCACCAATCTCCAGCCATTGCCAAGATCAATATCCGCTGTAATGCCTACGTGGCCACCAATTACTTCTTCTCGGTTATCTTCAGCTTGGTTCTGAGTGATTTCATTGCCATTCACGTCCAATATTGGACTAGTGAATTGAATGGGAGCAAACACACTCGTTCTCAGGGTAGATTCAAAATCGACTTGGCTATTGTCTGGATAAAAGGTATTATGGGTTTCCCATCCATCAGCCAATTTGCCTGTTCCAAGATCATAAGGAACATCGGTAAGGTTATTGAACTGATTATTTCCCCACATCCCGTAAACTCGGATAGAGCTGGTAGGTGAGATTAAATAGTCCAGATTGGCTCTAAACTGTGTACCCTTATCTTTTTGTGCCCACTCTTTGTAGCCAGAATCCTCCATCAGATAACCGCCAATATTAAACCTAAGATTATCCGCTAGAGGGCCATTAAGGTTGAAATCAGCTCTGTAGTCAAAGTCACCGCTGAACTGATGATCATCGCCTACTACATTATTAAATCTAGTAAACGACACGTGGCCACCAATCTCCTCTCCTCCCGTTTTTGTGATAATATTCACAGCACCAGCGGCTGCCGCACGGCCAAATAAAGTAGCACCACTACCCCTTACCACTTCAATACGCTCCACATTCTTATCCAAACCATGGAATTCCGCCACACCAGCAGAACGGGCCGCAAAACCAGACAAGGGTAATCCATCCATCAAGGTAGTTACATAGGTATTACCAGAAGGAAAGCCCCTAATATTAAAAGCAGATTTTCGTCCCTGGCTATTCTCTACCGTCACACCTGGAATAGACTGAATAGCCTCTCCGAAGGATTCAGGTTGTTCAGTTTGTAAAGCTTCCGCGCCTATGGTACTAATGGCGGTAGTTGTCTGTATCTTTCGAATAGGTTGTCGCGTGGCAGTCACTACAATATCAGATAATCGAGTAGCATCTTCGGATAGTACAACATCCATCGTGGATCCACTCCCTACAACTAGTTCTTGGCTAATCATCCCGACATAAGAAATAATCAATATATCTCCTTCATTAGCTTGGATCTGGTAGACTCCATCTACATCCGTCACGGTCCCCACTGTACTACCTTTCACAATCACATTCACCCCCAACAAACCTACCGTGGGGTCCTCATCAGAAGTAATCTTGCCACTGACCGTACCCTGGCCAAACCCAAAGTTGGCGAGGCTTAGACCGAGCAGTAACAAAAAGAAGGTTTTCAAGTGATTAAGTTTCATAAGCAATCAATTTTGAGCTTTGTAATCCTGTTTTTTATGGCAGATTATTGTTGATGATCTAGGGTTCGCCTTACAAACATAAAAAATTAATTTCGTTAATTATTAATATAGTTAACTATATTTTTTCTGCGATACCCCACCAAATGCAGTCATTAATTTCAGGATTATGCCGAAATTCAAAACTTATGATGGATTTACTTTTTTTCTCGACCCAATTAATTAACTTTGTTAACAGTTAATCTAATTAACCATTATCGATCTTATAAAAAATAAAAAGATGGTAGAATTAAAGCTCTTCCCGAAGCACACTGGAATATGGGACGGAACCTATACTCGGATTGGTGCAGATGGTAATCTCATTGATAAATGGAAAAGTAGGTTAACGATCCGGATGCTACCAGAAAATAAGTATCATCAGGTCAATCAGTACTTTTGGGACGATGGTTTCGAGGAATGTTTAGACTTTGGTATTTGCCCATTCAATGAAAAAGGGGAATTGATTTTTGAAAATCCACGGCTCTCCGGAAAGGCATGGGAAACAGGTCGAAGTGTAGTTCTAATTTGGGAGTATAAGCATCGTCCTGGGCTGACTCTTTTCGAACAGATTGATCTGATTGGAAATGATGACCATCGAGTACGTGTATGGAAGTGGACGGAGAATGACAACTTCCTAGGGATCACTATGATCAATGAACGCAAAGTCGGAAACGAAGCAGATATCGATCCCAATTTCTGGGTAGAGTTACCGCAGAAGAGAACCAACGGACAAGCCTCGCGATCAGACAAATAAGTATGTACCTTAGACCGTAGATAATAACTGCTAGATGAAATACTGGACCTGCCTTGCATTCATAGCGCTGATTTTATCAAGCTGTCAAGTTCCAGAGACTTCCACAGAGGAGACCAAGGATACAGCCACTTTGCCTATTGGTGAATGGGATAATTTCCAACAAGTATGGTTGGAAAATACCGATACAGATATGCACCGGGTAGAGGTCGCACAAAAGCACGAGCATTATCATCTAGCCATTGATTCTTTGGGGCAAAGTAAGGACTCAGTCCTAATCACTTTCTCCTCCGGTAGGAACGGCCGAAACAAACTCGGCGCTTCAGCAGTGGGTTTGAACCAGATTAAGGTTAAGCAGGATACCCTTTGGATAGAGCAATTGTCTCCACTTGAGGATAACCCCATTACCTATAGATTCCTGAAGTGTCGATCTTTTTCTGGTTGGCTACAATATCCAGTCCCTGAGTTTCCAGATAGTACTTACTTTCAACGGAATCTTGAGCTGCATGATCAGGGAGGAATGGTAGAATTGGATATCGAAGGAGTAGATTATACCGTGGAGTTAACTCAATTGGCCTACGCCAAAACCATTAAGATTATGAAACTAGCTGTCTATGAAATGCCCATGGATAGCATTGGCATCAACAGCTATGCGGTAAGTTACACTTGGACCAATCCAGCAGCCACACGACTAGGCATCAACTTGCGAAAGATCGTATCCGGCTGGACGTTCATCGAACCTGGCTACATCAACTCTAACAACCTGAACAAGTGATGTTTAATACTAGTCTTCTAGACTTCCGAAGTGGGTTGGTCGAAATTAGGCAGATTTTGCCAATATGACTTCCCCGTTTTTGGATATTCGTTTTATCTCGTTGCGTAGTAACTTTTGTCTCTGTGCTACAATGGATTGACCAAACTCGTGT
>JABSSL010000088.1 GCA_013214355.1 Saprospiraceae bacterium
TATGCTTCAATAAGCGGTTTGGCGCTTACAAAGTTCCCCCCACCATAGAATTCGTTAAGTTTTGTTAATAAACACCAGCCGCTTATACTTATGTCAACCATTTTCTGGTTTAAATGTATATCCAGTAGGAAATTTATGCTGACATTAGTCCGGATTCTTGGTAACTACATAAGGTACGGGGGCTATACTCTCCAAATAGGGCGGTAGAATACTGTTCTGCTCTCCTTGGTTTTAGATGGGTGAGCTTCTATTTCTAGTAACCAAATGTTCAACAAATCGTCAGATTATGCGAAATCAGCCATTCTTATTTGTTTTCCTTTTTCTATGTTTTACTGCACAAGCAGCCTTTGGCCAAAGTTTTATCAAAGACAAGTCTTCCGTCACCTTCCGCATTAAAAATGGCGGCTTCTGGGTCAATGGCTCCTTTTCGGACTTCAATATGCAGGCCCAGTTCAATCCAGCCGCACTCGGCAGCAGCCAACTTAGTGGTAGCTTAACGGTAAATTCCATTAGTACGAACAACAAGAAGCGAGATAAGCATCTCTTAAGCGAGGATTACTTTGAGGTGGAAAAATTCCCTTCTATCACCCTTACTTCCTCCAAGCTTTCGAAAGAAGGTGATGGGTATAAATGGGAAGGAAACCTAAAGATCAAGGAAACCGAAAAAACGGTCAGTATCCCTTTTGAAGTGGAAGACAAGGGGGACCATCATTTACTTAAAGGAGAATTCTCGATCAATCGGATAGATTACGGAGTAGGCAAAAAGAGCTGGTTAATGAATCAGAAAGTGTTTATTACGTTGCAATGTGCCGTACCGAAGACCTAGTCGTTCCTGTTTAAACACTCCTCAATGGGCTCCGAGCAGCAAATTTTCTCCTGCGCAGCAATACAAAATCTAGGTTTAGCTCTTAGGTATAAGGACATTTTTCGCTTGACTCAGAACAAAATTTGCTCGCCCTCGGACAATCCTGAAAGTTTAAAGCAGAACTGAGATGAATTCTGTCAGCAGAATCGCTAATTCGGTGAGGAATTGCTGGATAATTCCGATCTTTGTGTCGGACTTGATTGTCAGTGAAAAATGATAACAAACAGAAGTAATACTGGCCTAGATGCAGAAGTAATGTTGGTAGGGGGTGGTCTGGCAGGACTCATTGGGAGTATTCAGCTAGCACAAGCTGGACTGGAGGTCATATTATTTGAGAAAACGGTTTTCCCTAAACACAAAGTTTGTGGCGAATACATCAGCAATGAAGTACGTCCCATTCTGCAAAAAATTGGGCTTTTCCCTAATCGCATTTCGCCGGTTAAGATAAATGAGTTATTACTAAGTGCCCCTAGCGGAAATAGTCTAAGAGCTCCCTTGCCTTTGGGTGGTTTTGGAATCAGCCGCTATGCGATCGATTTAGCGCTCTATGAATTAGCTATAGAATCAGGTGTGAAGGTCTATACGCAGACTTCCATCAATGCCGTACATTACCACGCTACTAAAGATCAGTTTACCTTAAGCACTAGAAAAGGGCAGGTATTTCATGGTCGAGTAGTTTTGGGCAGTTTTGGTAAACGATCAATGCTGGATCGTACCTTGGATCGTGGCTGGTTTAAATATGAAGCGCCCTACATTGGCATTAAATATCATCTTAAACTGGACTTCCCCAGTCAATTGGTGAGTTTACACAATTTCTGGGGTGGGTATGCAGGTCTGTCTCAAGTGGAAGATGGTAGCGTGAACTTCTGCTATTTGATTGCTAAATCTGTCTTTCAGAGATATAATGATATCAAGTCTGTCGAACGAGAAGTATTATCCAAGAACCCTTTCCTGAAGTCCGCCATTGAACAAGGTGAGCCCTTGGAAAACTTCCCCTTGTCTATTTCGAATATATCTTTCCGCCCCAAAAGCCTCATTCAGGATCATATCTTGATGGCAGGGGATGCTGCGGGTCTGATCAGCCCCTTGGCTGGTAATGGCATGGCCATGGCCATTCACGCGGCTGACATTGCAGCAAAGCATATTCAATTGTATATGCAACAGAAGATCAGTCGAAGCGAAATGGAACAGAACTACTGGCAAGAGTGGAATACCACCTTTAGATGGCGATTATGGGTAGGCCGACAATTGCAAAAACTTTTCGGTCAAACCATTGTTTCCGAATTCAGTATGCGAGCCCTGCAAAAGGCTCCTTCTCTGGTACCACTAATTATTAGACAGACTCATGGTAAATATGATAAAACACTCCTTTCGCCAGCGAGCTTCGGAAATGGAAGACATGGATGATTTCTCCATTCAAGGAGAAGAATTAGAAGGGGCATTACGATATTTAGCCTTCGTTAATCGTTTCTTAGGTGGTCACCAAATAATCCTACAAAGTCTACAACGAGCCTTTCAAAAATTATCTTGGACGGGGGTAAGCCCTGGCATGCATCTGGTAGATGTAGGTTGTGGAGGAGGAGATACCCTCTTGAAAGTGGCGAAGTGGTCTGAAAAACAGAACTTAGATCTGAAATTAAGCGGAATTGACGCCAACCCTCATATTTTAGCATTTGCGAAGGAAAACACTCAGATGCATCCAGAAATAAACTATATTGAGGCGGACTTTCTTACTAAAGATTTTGACTGGGCACCCTTTCAAGTTGTACTTTGCAGTCTTATTCTTCACCACTTTGAAGAGGAGAAGATCGTTGCGCTTTTGCGCCAAATTCCAAAGGGCACCTTAGTCATCATCAACGATCTGCAAAGACATTGGTTAGCCTATTTCCTTTTTCAGATCTTGTGTTTTTTCAGTCTAGCTCCCCCAATGGCTAGAAAAGATGGGGCCATCTCTATTCGGAAAGGCTTTCAGCGAAAAGAATTAGAAACCCTGTTGAAGCGCTGCAACGTGAGCCGTTATGAACTCTCCTGGCGTTGGGCGTTCCGCTATCAACTAATCTTGCTAACGTAAATCGATTCCGTCCTCCTCATGCCTGTAAGGGTCAATGAGCTTATGCATCGGATGTATTGATTATCGAAACTCGCTGAGTAATGGTTTCGGTTAAAAAGAATTAATGTCAAGGATGAAAGACGAACCTAAGATCTTATCGACCGCCATCGCCCTGCCTCCCTACACGCGACCGACGGAAGAGATATTGCCCTATGTGGATTTATGGCTAGCTGATCAACCGGAGCGGTTTCGAAAAAAGGTGAATCGAATATTTCGCTATGCCAAGGTAGATCGACGATATTCCCTGATGGATATCGCTGAGGTATTTCAGATGACTTCTTTTGCAGAAAAGAACAATTTTTTTCTGGAAAAATCGATCGACCTGGCCGAACAAGCCTTGCTCAAAGCGCTAGATAAAGCCAAGTTGGTACCGCAAGATCTAGATATCATCATCACGGTTTGCTGTACCGCCTTCATGATCCCCTCCATTGATGCCTACTTGATTAATCGACTGCGAATGAAGCAGGACATCATCCGTCTACCGGTGACGGAAATGGGCTGCGCAGCAGGAATATCAGGTCTCATTTACGCCCATAATCTTCTCAAAGCCAACCCTGGGAAAAAAGCTGCTGTGATAGCGGTAGAGTCTCCAACTAGCAACTTCCAGCTGGATGATTATTCCATGACTAACATGGTATGTGCCGCGATCTTTGGAGATGGAGCTGCAGCTGCCATCCTGGGCTACGACGATCGTCCGGGACCAACGATCAAGGACAGTGAAATGTACCATTTCTATGATGAGATTCGTATGATGGGCTATGATGTAAAAAACAGCGGATTTCACATGGTATTGGACCCCCAGGTTCCGCAGAAGATTGAGGCGCATTTTCACCAGATTCTGTTCTCTTTTTTAGAAAAGAATCAACTATCCGTCGAAGATATTGATCACTTTATTTTTCATCCTGGCGGTAAAAAGATTGTTGAGATAGTGGACGGTATGCTAGGAGATATGGGAAAAAACATTGACGAAACGAAAGCAGTCCTTGCTCAATATGGTAATATGTCCAGTGCAACCGTACTTTATGTATTGGATAGATACCTTGACAAAGAGATTCCGCTTGATGACTTGGGAATAATGCTTAGCTTTGGGCCAGGTTTTTCCGCCCAGCGGGTTTTATTGCGCTGGGAAGCTTAAAATCCAGCTATGCACTTTAAAGGAAAGAACTTTTGGGCAGTTATTTTGGGAGGTTCAAGTGGGTTTGGTCTGGCCAGCGCAAAGCGCTTGGCAAAAGAAGGGATGAATCTATGTATTATCCATCGAGATAGAAGGCAGCGACTTCCAGAGATTAATGCCGAACTTGATGAACTTCGAAGTCAAGGGATAGAGATGATTTCCTTTAATCAGGATGCCTTGAAGGAGGAGAATCGGCAGCATATGCTGATCGAATTGCAGAAAAAGATTAATAATCAAGGTGACGGAGGGGTTCGCTTATTGTTGCATGCCATTGCCAAGGGAAATTTAAAGCGTATGGTGCCCGCACAAGAAGAAAAGGAGTTACTACTGCAAAACCAAGACTTCTCCCTAACGATACAAGCTATGGCATTGAGTCTGTATGATTGGACCAAAGCACTCTGGGAGGGCGAGATGTTCACCCCGGATGCTCGGATTTTGGGACTTACTAGCGCAGGAAATAGCAAAGCCTGGCCCTATTATGCGGCGGTTTCAGCAGCAAAGAGTACCTTGGAAGCCCTGGTTCGTTCTATGGCGCTAGAATTTGCTCCTTATGGTATCCGGACCAATGTAATTCAGGCGGGGATTACGGATACCCCGTCACTCAGAATGATCCCAGGACATGAAGACCTAATGGAATATGCGGAAAGACACAACCCGTTTCGGAGATTGACTAAACCAGAAGACGTTGCACAGGTGGTGTATCTATTAACAAGAGACGAAGCCGGATGGATTAACGGCGCACTGATACCTGTAGACGGTGGAGAAAAACTAGTATGATATGACCAAAGAGAGTTTGAGTGAGTTAAGAGACACACTTCCTTACGATCCTCCTTTTTTGTTTGTAGATGAGATCCTCAAGATCGATGATGATTACGTAAAAGGAAAATATAGATACCGGGAAGACGAATATTTTTATCAAGGGCATTTCAGGGGGCGACCAGTCACTCCTGGTGTAATCTTGACGGAGACGATGGCGCAGATTGGCTTAGTTGCTTTAGGAATCTACCTATCTAATGAAAGTGGAAGTCCTTCACCACCACCCTTTGCTTTTACTTCCGCTGATGTAAGCTTTAGGAAAATGGTGCTGCCGGGAGAAGAAGTTACCGTAGAAGGCGAAAAGGTGTACTTCAGAATGGGGAAGATCAAGGTGCAAACAACCATGTACAATAGTGCTGGTGATAAGGTATGCTCGGGAACGCTTTCGGGTATGATATTGAAAAAGAATTAGGTTGTTTGTAGCGATATCTCTAGCTAACTGAATCCTATATTTTCTGTAGAGCTTTTTCGTTTAGGCAGAACAAATCCATCATAAATTTGCTGATGTGAAACGAGTCGTAATCACTGGCATGGGGGTTGTAGCGCCCAATGCCATAGGTCTAGGTCCTTTCGAGCAGGCTATCCAGCAGGGTGTTTCAGGGATACGGTTCCTTCCTGATATGGAGCGTCTGAAATTTGCCTGTCAAGTCGGGGGGGTCCCACCCATTACCAATGAACTACTCGGTCAATACTTTTCGGATCTTACTTTGAAGCAACTGCAAGCGCATGGCATTCGTTTTGGCTGTATTGCCGGTATTGACGCCTGGCAAGATGCAGGCTTAAGTTATCCCGTAGAAAAGGAAGGACAACCCGATTGGAACGCAGGCTGTATTTTCGGAGCTGGTATGTCTGGTATGTCTGTGATTCGCTCTGGTATTTACAAAGTTGATGAAGGAAAGGTGAAGCGACTAGGTAGTTCTCTGATTCAACAAACCATGCCGAGTGGGGTCAGTGCACATTTGAGTGGAATCCTTGGATTAGGCAATCAGGTGACTACCAATGCTTCTGCATGCAGTACGGGCACTGAAGCTATTGTTATGGGTTTGGATAGAATCCGACAAAACAAGGCTAAAATTATGCTGTGTGGTAGCTGTGATAGCTACGGTCCGTACGTTTGGGGAGGATTTGATTCTATGCGGGTATTGTGTAGGAAATTTAATGAAACGCCGGAAGCAGCCTCCAGACCTATGAGTGAGTCTGCCGCTGGTTTTGTTCCGGGGAGTGGAGCAGGAGCTCTGGTATTGGAAGAACTAGATCATGCCCTCGAAAGAGGAGCCACTATATATGCAGAGATTATCGGTGGCTATACCAACTCAGGTGGTCATCGTCAGGGGGGTACCATGACCGCCCCCAATCCCGTTGGTATTCAGCGCTGCATCGATGGAGCGCTGGCAGATGCCAATATCTCACCTGATGAAATCGATGCCATTAGTGGCCATTTGACCTCGACTATGGGTGATGTCTTAGAGATCAAGAACTGGAGTGAGGCGCTGGGGCGTAAAGGCAGCAACTTTCCCAAGATTAATGCCTTGAAGTCCATGATTGGACATTGCTTAAGTGCTGCTGGAGCGATTGAATCCGTGGCTTCCGTTCTGCAACTGCAGAAGAACTTTTTACATCCTTCCTTAAACTGTGAGGATTTACATCCAGAAATCGCAGATATTATCGACCCAAACTGCATCCCCAGGGAGAAAATGTCAATCCCTTTAGAAATCGTTGCTAAATCCAGTTTTGGGTTTGGGGATGTCAATAGCATCCTAGTTTTCAAAAGCTATAAATCTTAATTGAATGCAAGAGCAAGAAATCATAGAAAAGTTAACGGAAGTAATCAAGACTTATGTGGAAGACAAATCCGTTCTAGAAGGGATCACTCCCGAAACGCACCTAGTCAATGATTTAAACATCAATTCCGCCCACCTCGTGGACATTATCTTGGATACCGAAGAGGCTTTTGATATCGAAATCGATGATGAGTCAGCTGAACAAATGCTCACGGTAAAGGCAGCCGTGGATATTGTATCTAGTAAATTATCTTCTTAATTTTTAGTTTTCTTTAGAATAGAAGGAAAATAATATCTGAGTAAAATAATGCTTGGAAATGATATTGTAGATTTGAGCGAGGTTCTAGGTTCTGGTCAAGCCAAAAGACCGGGATTTAAGGAACGAATCTGCTTAGATGCTGAACTTGAGCCGCTAAGGACTCAGTTTGGTGAGGAATACAGTACTTGGGTGCTATGGGCTGCCAAGGAAAGTGCCTACAAGCATTATATTCAGGCAGATGGGCCAGTGATGTTTGCTCCGAAAAAATTTTGTTTTACTCCTACCGACATCCGCTCGAAGCGAATTAAAGGCTACACGATGACCCCGCTTGAATGCCTAACCACCGAAGTTCATTTATTCGATAGCTTCCTGGTGGCTGAAAGCTATACCAGTGCCGCCTCAACACCTAGCATTCACCGAAAAATCTATTCTTTAGATGGGCCAGGGCAAAAGGCAAAATCTAAGCAATTGAAACAGCTCATTTGTTCCCAATTGACCGAAGAGTGGGAGGGTAATGACGGTGAGTTGAACATTAAAAAGGACAGCAGACAAGTTCCCTTTCTATATCAAAAGCAACAAAGACTCCCCTACTCTATTTCCTTATCACATCACGGTGCATGGGGCTTATTGTCCTATCTAAAGCGGCAAACAAAATAGCCCATCCTTGGGATAGGATGGGCTATCAGAATATCGTAAAACCTTGTTAATGCCTTTTTACATTTAACCTTTCGGGGTTACAAAGTATTGCGAAGAAAGGTTAATCTTTCGTACACACCTCTTATAAACTAATTTGCGGCCCATTTAGTTTCGTAAACATGTTACTTTCCTGCCGCCTGAATTCTTCTCAAGAAGATTTTTGCCACGCTAGGCTCCACTGCTTGGATTTCATAGGTTTCGCCATCGGGCATTTTTTGGATCAAATCCTTGTTTTTGAGTCCAGTTAAGGCCTCCATGAAACTTGGGTTATTCGAAGTAATTTCCAGAATACCTTGCTTGAATCCAAAATAGTAATACAGCTCGCTGGGTGACTTTAGATAAACGTAGAGTCGATCATCTTCATTGCTTGGCATCCTAAATTCAATGGTACAATCCAGCATTTTATTGATGGATTCCCCATTAATACTGGTCACTCCAATCTTCTTTTCCTTTGATAAAAAAGATTGGTAATCAGGATCCCACTTGAGTTTAAGTCGACTAAAGAGGAAGGTATAAGGGTTGAATTTTTTCGGAATATCTAAGAATCCCGAAGAAATACCATCTATTGCCTCTTTTATTTCCTTATTAGGGAACAATTCAAACGCGGCCTTTTTGTAAAAGTTAATATCGGTCAAGTAAGTGATATTTCTAGCATCAAAACTGGAGGATTGTACATCCTTGACGATGATATTCAATAAGGCTTCCGGAACAATTAGTTGAACCCCAGCCATTAGATCCACATCCAAAGGAATCTCGGGAAGGATATTAGGCATCAGGGAAGTTGTATCATCCTCTGCAGCCATCATATCTAAATCTTCCTCCTCTTTCTCTTCTTCCTCTTCCACTGGAGGAGGAATCTCTGTTGTCGCTATCCCTGCAGCATCCACCTTGATATATTGCAATCCGGAACCGATGTTAAATCGTCCTTCTGCCTCTACCTGTCCGGTTTTGTTCTTGAAAACAAAAACATTGCCTCTGCCTTCGTTACTAATTACCTTTAGTGAATCACCAAATATGAATTGATCCTTTTCTTTGTTGTATTTCAAGATTCCAGTAACAGGAAAAATAGCGCGGTCTTTCCGGTAAGTCAAAGGGGCCATAACTCTAGGATAAATTCGAGTCGTTTCTTTACTCAGGAAGAGTCCAGTTCGCAAAGGATCTCCTTCAAAGCTCTTAGGCGTGTCAAAGCTAATCGCTAGGTCATTCTTGTCTCCTTCATTGCTGATCGTAAACCAGTAGGACTTGTTTAGCGTATCAGCATCAAGCTTAGCAAAACCATCAAAATTCAAATTCTTAGACTCCGCATTAAGACTAATCGTCCCTTTGAAGCTCGTTTTATGATCAATATAGAAATCATCAATTTCATTGACCTTACCCGTGGCTCGAGTTACCATTCTCTTGTTCTTCCAACTTCCTTTACCGACGGGTTGCCCAACAATATTCTGTAATTCAATCTCCTGCTCCCGATCTCCAATATTGTACTCATAAAAACCACTCGCTTTATACATTCTACGCCCTAGGATCTCAATGGAAGCGCGGTTAATCACGTGATATTGATTGATGGTATCCGCAATAATCTTAGAGTTTTCCAACTTCGACATGTAGCCACCGGGTTGGATTTCCACGTACTCACTATCTGGATAAATGAAAGCATCCGCAGCAACGATGTAGGGCACTCCGCTAATATTCAACTGACTTGATTTTAAGTCGTAAAAAGCTGCTTTCCCTTTAAATTCCAAGGAGTCCTGCTCTGGGTGGATCGAGGTAAAAGTTCCCAGCTTGTCCTCCTCCGTTTTGAATTTGATGGTCTCTTCCTTCATATCCCAGTCGAACTCATTCATGGAGGTAATGTACTGGTTATAAGGAAGTGTGGTCACTAGGAATTCATCATTCGCCTTGAAGGTACCGATCTGTTCATCAAAATCCACTGCACCTTTCACATTAGAGGTGGTTAAGGCTAATTCTCCGGCATCAAAGGCCTTGATACTCAAATCCGTGGTATCTGCATCCGCAGAAAAGGCACCAAAGGAAAACAAGTTGGAGTTCATACTCGCCTTATCCCAGTCAAACAAGCCATTTCCTTTCAACCCATCAGGGGTAAGAATCATCACCCCTTGGAAAGTATGGTTGTTGTCTTTGAAGAGTGCAAAAGGTTCTTTACGTGGAGTTACGTACATACTATCCCGATAAGGGCGCCAGTCGATCTTCACTTCCTCACCACGAACCTGGGGTACCTCAATACCACCTCGCATTTCCTCTAAGTCAAAACGCTCGGCACTGGCTAGTGCTTGCTTTGGCATGAACTGGATATCTTCGGAGTTGATCGAGGCATTGAGATAACTTAGATCTCCTTGCCCCTGCAGGCCTTTATTACTAAGGCTAATCGCACCAGTGTAGTTACCCTTGCCCTTATAGGCGGGATAGCCTTTTTCCGGTGTCTCCGTAACGAAACCTAAGGAAAGGTCTTCGTCTCTCAGCTTCAAAGTTTCGGTGAAATCTGGGAAGATACTCGCAGACTTCATGGTTCCCTGAAACTTAATATCTTTTGCCGTATAACCATCCAACTGGTTGAAACTAAAGGCCTCCAGCTGGAAGAAGAAAGAATCCCGGGGATAAGTCGCAATAGAATCTATCCCCTCATAAAAAACGTAGGAGTATCCTCGAGTGCGCAAGGATGGGAACATGGCGATATCATCCTTACCCGATTTATTGGATGGAGCATCAATCAACAGCACTCCTTGCAGTTGTTCTATTCTAGAGCCTAAAGCCAAGGCTACCTTTTCTTTGTCTCGATCCGCTTCTCCGGTCGGTACATATAGGTCAAAGAAGTCTACGGAATCCAGCTCAATGATGAACTTGTCATAATCAAATCTAAACTCTCGCCCCTCCAAGATACTGTAACCGGCATATATGCGTCCATCCAAGTCCATATCTCGATGCGCCTTCAAGGTCACCTGCTTATTATCCGGCATGATCGCCACCTTTTGACGAGGACTGAATTCTATATTCTTCACGCCCTCCAGTTGGATCACATCATCCTTGAGGTTAAAGACGCCATTGGTACCTCTAGTGGCAGATTTGATCCTCAGTGCATCATAATCAACCTGTTTTCTACTGGCGTTGGTGTAGTGGAAAACCTTTTCTTTCACCTCTACCAGTTGCTTATCATTATCATAGTTGATAAATCCTTCTCCGACGAGGTTGTAGAGCAAACTTTGAATGTTGTCCACGGTAAAAGAAGAATTGATCCTTTTCGCCAATAGGTTTGCATCAATGAAGTTGGTCCCCTCCTTTTCGGCCGTAGCCTTCATAATGGCAATCGGATTCGAGGTGGCGATATTCTGAAAGCGCTCAAAATCCCGAAGATTAAAATATCCGAAGGATTCAAAATACACGTCCTCTTTGGAAGAAATACTCACCGTGGGCTTACCAATCACGATGGAATCGCGTCCGACATAAGCATTGATCGTTTCCGCATCAATATTCACTTCGTGCAAAGAGTCAAAGAACGGATTCCTGTCACTACCCCGCTGCCCCCTTGACAGCTGAATTTCTTTGGTGGGAATCTCAAATCGCAAATTGACCGAGGGATGATACAGGGAGTCAGCATCGAAATACAGAACAGCTTCCACACGTTCACCCACGATCCGTTCCTCTCTACGGATGGTAAATAGTTCGCTATCCCCTTTGAAGATAACCTGGTCATCGTTGTCTAATAGAGTTATTCTTGCTCGCTCTTCCTTACTACCAAATCCATACAAGGTCGTCCCCTGCATTCTGATCCCTCCTTGGTATTCAACGCCTTGTCCGAGGTTATCTACCTCCAAACGAGACTTGTAAGATTCAAATCGAGGGAAGGTCGCACTGGTCACATCAGAACCGGGCACTAGTTTATCACTAAAGGAACCTACAATAGTTTCCCCGCCAAAGAAGAGCGGATAATGTAAGTAAGCTGTATCTACCTTGTAAAGACTCTTCTTCACTTCCAGCTCATAATCACTTAGTTCCACATAAACACCGGCGTCCAAGCCGGCCTTTTCCCAAGTGGCTTTACCCCCCTTACCTTGCCAGATTCCTTCCGTAGGAATAAAAGTCCCGGTAGTCTCGTAGATCAGTAAAGAATCTTGTTTACGCACGGCTACCAAATTCAACTCTTCAAAATTTACTTTCGCCTCATGTTCCAGGTAGGAAAATGTGAATTTGTCACCCGGGCTATACCAAGAAGTACCGGTCTCGGAGTATCGGATAGCACGATACTCAAAGAATGTGGATGAAAACTGCAAAAAACTTCGAAAATCCTTATTGGTTCGATTATCTCGATCCTTTAGCAATTCCACCACCACCTGGTGCCACTCTTGGAAAGCCGTTTTTTCACTAACTCCTTGTTTTGCCTTGAGCAAAGCAGCGAAGTAATCCCCAAAGTAGGGGTTGGCTGTCATCCGCTGCTCCAACATGATGTTAGAGGTCTTCAGGATCTCTTCTACTTCCTTTTCGTCAAACATCCCACCTTTGAAGACTAATTCGAATTCTTTGAAAGTTTCTTCTAGTGCCTTCTGTTTTCCAGAAGTCATGAAACTTCCCAATTGAGACATAAATTCAGATGGATTCTCTGAAAACTCCTCGAGTCGTTGAGCCGAAAGTGTCAACCCAAAACAAAACAGGAGACAGAGGAGATAAAGCTTCTTCATAAGACAGGATTCATGATATTAAGGAAATGCAACTCCACTTGTCCAATCGCTTCTTTTCATCGATAGTGAAGCCCACAGTTTTCGCGCTTGTTAGTACCAATTCTTCATCCTCTTGCAGGATACCGGAGATTAGCAATATGCCACTTCTTTTTAGCTTATTATATAACGTGTTTAAGCTATCTAAAATTACATTTCTATTGATATTAGCTAAGATAATATCGTAGCCGCTATCCAGCACCACCTCTATGCCCCCTATATAGACTTGAACTACGTCCACGTCATTTAACTGACAGTTTTCGATGGCATTCTCATAGGCAGGTTTTTCGATGTCGACGGCATCGATCAACAGTGCTCCCATTTTGGCGGCCAGAATTGCAAGTATACCGGTTCCCGAGCCAAAATCTAGGACCTTACTTTTCTCTAAAGGAAGGTCCTTCATCATTTGAATCATCATCCGGGTCGTAGCATGGTGGCCTGTACCAAATGCCATTTTGGGGTTAATCCTAATCTCGTACTTTACGTTAGTTATTGAGGGATGAAAATCTGCTCGGATTCCGCAGAAATTATCGACTATGATTGGCGTGAAGTTTTCCTCCCATACCGCATTCCAATTTTGGTATGGGATGAGTTTTCTTTCATACTTGAACGGAACTTGAGTTTGCAGGTTACTTAGGTGAGCTTCCAATTCGGGAGTGGCATGATTTGCCGGGCAAAAGGCTAATATTTCTCCATCTTTTTCCTCGAAGGCATCAAAAGATAGCGTGGAAAGGAAGGCCAGCAAGATATCTTGCTGCGTCTGATCAACTAAAAATCTATACTGATAGCTATCCATATAATTATTGGTCTGAAGAAACTTGACCTGTTCTGTATTTTATGGTCGAAGGCGCTACCCCGACCTCCAAAGCAATAGGAATTTCGGGGAAGGCTTGTTGAAATCCAATTTTGATAATGGCAATGTGATGAACTGCATGATCATGAGCAAACATCAATTCTCTACCTACCGTACTTTTCAGCAGCGGTCGGCTATCGGTAGAATCTGAGGAAAAATCAGCCAACACCTCCAAGGATGCTAGCTCTTCAAATCCATCGATCACTTCTGCCGCTCTTAAAAAAGCATCCCTTGCATAGCCTGGATGCTGCTCAATCCGAGGATCTCGAGCTCGTCGGGCGTAATCTATGGTCCCTCGGGAGACATCATTGATTAAGCATTGATAGAAATCAAAGATATGCCTAAAATGCTGCCCCAAGCTAGATCCATTATAAATTGGTAAGGGGCGGGCATATTGTTCTTCATCGAGGGAGCTTAAGAGTTCAACGATCTGCGCAATAATGTTTTTTGTTCCTGTTTTACAGTCCATATGTACAAACTATATTGTCTGGTTATTTGGGGGCAAAAGGAACTGATGCTCAACAAGAACTTATAGGGTTCCCTTACTTGCCTTAAGTGTATTCATCAAAAGAGATACCACCGTCATTGGGCCAACGCCTCCGGGGACCGGTGTGATTAGGCTCGCTTTCGGGGACACCCCTTCAAAGTCAACATCACCGCAAAGTCTGTATCCTCTTTTTCGAGTCTCATCATCCACCCGGTTAATGCCCACATCAATAATCACTACGCCCTCTTTCACCATATCGGCTTTCAGAAATTCTGGAATTCCAATGGCAGCGACGATAATATCTGCCCGCCGAGTATGGCTCTCTAAATCTTTAGTCCGGCTGTGACAAATAGTAACACTTGCATTACCGGGATAGTTTTTTTGCGCCAAGAGAATACTCATCGGCATTCCGACAATATTACTTCGTCCTAACACCACTACCTCTTTACCTTCCGTAGGCACTTCATAACGTTTCAGCATTTCCATAATCCCATTAGGCGTGGCCGGCAAATAAGCAGGTAGCCCCTGCGCCATTCGGCCAAAATTGCTCGGGTGGAAACCATCTACGTCCTTCTTGGGATCAATAGCTAGCGTTACCTTGTGTTCATCAATGTGTTTTGGTAAGGGCAATTGGACGATAAATCCATCAATATCAGGATCCTTATTCAAATCTGCCACGACAGAAAGTAATTCCTCCTCCGTAATCGTGGCCTCCTTTCTGATCAGGGTTGACTTAAATCCTACTTGTTCGCAAGAACGAACTTTATTTCTAACATAAACCTGACTGGCGGGGTCTTCTCCTACCAAGACGGCCGCAAGATGCGGAATTTTATCTCCGTTAATCATCATAGCAGCGACTTCGGAAGCCATCTCATCCTTAATGCGTTGAGCTAGTCCTTTACCATCTAATATATTACTCATCCTTCCTATTATAGCTTTGTGTGAATAAAAAAGTAAAAATAGGAATTAATCCAGGTAAGCGACTTGCCCTCGACAAAGAATATAAAAAAGTGGCACTTTTAGGTACTTAGGGTAAAAAGTGGCTTTTCAATTTCAAGGAAAAAAATATTTTTACAGTAGGAGGCTTATCTTTTAGGATACGAGTTCGAAATATTGAAATTATTGCACTGGCTAGCCAGCCAATATGCTCGCCAATCCTGCAGATGGCCCATCATTAAGGTGGGATCAGTATCCCATCGCTGTGTTAATTTTTCCGGGATGCGACAAATTTCTATTAGATTTTTTTACTTTTGTTGGTGTTCAATAGCAACTGACTACAAACTACTTAATTGCTCCATTTTCCTGCTCAGACTCCTCTCACCATTCTGTGAGCTGGTAGAAGACTATTCTCCAAATAGACATCTATACTCAGGTTACTTTAGTCCTCGAAAAGTAATGTCCACCTTAAGATATTGTCGTCCAACAACTTATAATCTATGGTCCCAATTAACAAACCCATTAAATTGATCCTGATGGCAATATGTAAGAGAAGCTACATCGCCCTCCTGTTCCTTTTAACTAGCTTAAGCAGTTCGCTTCTTGCGCAGTCAAATGTCTTTGATATCACGCAAGGCCGAGTGGAATCTTGTTCTGGTACTTTCGTGGACAGCGGCGGCTTGTTTTCAGAATATGGTCCAGATGAGAATCACACGATCACCATTTGTCCGGAAAATGCTGGCCAATACGTCAAGCTGACCTTTACCTCCGGATTGGATATTGCCGATATGGATGTCCTAACCATATTTGATGATACCACTGCTAATGCCAATCGAATTCTCATCACCTCCACAGAACTCGATATTCTTAGCAACCCTTTCAGCGCACAGGCTACCGCCGTAAATCCAACGGGCTGTTTGACGGTCACTTTTGTCTCTAACGAAAGTGTTCAACTGAGTGGTTGGAGTGCAGATGTCACCTGTACACAACGATGCCAAATGATTGAGGCACGTATTGCCAGCAGTACCCCCATCATCAATCCACCAGATACTGGCTATATTGATGTTTGTCCAGGGGACCTAGTGACCTTGAGCGGTCAAGGGGTGTATCCTCAGGATGGATTGTTTTACCAGCAATCGGATCTTACCTCCACCTTTCTTTGGAATTTTGGAGACGGTACCGAAGCGGTGGGCCCGAATGTGACTCATGTCTACGATGAGCCAGGCGGATATGTCATCCAACTAACCATCACAGATACGGAAGGTTGTACCAATAGCAACTTTCTTACTCAGCGAGTCCGTGTGGCACCCTATCCAAACTTTAGCACTTTTACAGATTTTTCTGCGCAAACCTGTAGCAATGATACCATCACCTTAAGAGCTTCCACTGATCCAGGAGATGGTAGTAATGTTGTAGCCTCACCTGGAGAGGCTGGCTTCTTGGCTGGTGGTGTTCGTTCTGATTCACTAGCCTTGCCTGATGGAACAGGTACCGTTTATGAGACGAGCATATTATTAACGGACTTTGGTCCTGGGCAAGTCCTGGAAAATGCGGCAGATATTGAGAATGTATTTGTTAATATCGAGCACTCTTGGATGTTTGACCTGGACGTTTTCGTTCGCTGTCCGGATGGCACACAAGTTATCCTGCAAGAACAGACCTTTGATGTAGACGCAGTATTCTTGGGCCAGCCTATCGATGGCGATGAGAATATCCCTAATTCAGTGGGAGTTGGATGGGATTATTTCTGGGTTGCTGATCCCGGCCTTCCAACTTGGCGGGAATACTGGGTGCAAAATGATCCAGACACCTTACCTTCTGGTAATTATCGACCTTCAGAACCCAACATGTTTGAACCGCTGGTAGGTTGTCCTCTGAATGGAGAATGGACCATCGTCGTACAGGATTTGTGGGCCGTAGACAACGGCTGGATTTTTGAATGGGGTATCAATTTCAACCCTGATATCTATCCGAGGCTGGAACGATTTACCGTGCCCTTGGTGGACTTAGCCTGGGAACAAAACCCCTCCTATCTATATAATTCGGCAGATTCGATTGCAGATATCCTTCCTTTTGCAGGAAGTGAAAGTTATACCTTAAGTGTTTTAGATGAATTTGGTTGTACTACAGATACGACGATCAATGTAGTAGTATTGCCGAATAATCATCCCGATTGTAGAGATTGTCAAGAGATTATTCAGGAAACGGCTGACGTACTCCAATGTACCCCTGAAGCCGTGAGCTTTGATGTAGATGCCAATGTTCCAACAGCGGAGACTTTGGTGTTTTCTTCTTCTCCAAACCATCCAGTCGGAAATGCTAATAGCCCTCCCGGAAACCCGCACCGCAGCTTCCTAGCTGTAAACGGTGTCCGGCCTATTGTTTTAAATAGCGTCTTCACCCAGGTCTCTTCGGTCTGTATTGATATTGAAACAGATTGGGTGGATGATTTAGTCATATCCTTAATCGCTCCTAGCGGTGAACGATTAGAACTATCCTCCAATAACGGTGGGGGTGGTCAGAACTATACCAACACCTGCTTTAGTCCTAATGCATTAACTAGTATTACCACTGCGGCAGCTCCATTCACGGGTACTTTCCAGCCAGAAGGAAGCTGGGCGAATCTGACAGGAGCGACCATCAACGGGAACTGGGCCTTGGAGATTAGCGATGCATTTGGTGCCTTACAAGTGGGACGACTGAATAGTTGGTCCATCACCTTTGAATCGGTTAATGCCGTAACCTACAATTGGACTCCAGCAACTGGCTTAAGCTGTACAGATTGTCCTACACCTACTGCAAATCCTGGCGGTAGTACTGACTATATTTTGATGGCTAGTGATGAGTACGGCTGTACTGCCACAGATACCATTTCTATCGTACTACTAGATGATATCACCGCTCCAATCGTAAGCTGTGAAGTAACAGACCTAGGTCAAATCACTTATACCTGGACTCAGGTAAATGCCTTTGATAATTACGAGGTGAATCCCATTATAAATGGCGTAGAAAGTGGCTGGACCGGTCCCGTAAATGCGCTCACTTATCAAGTTGAAGGCCTGAGCCTAAATGATGTGGTGGAACTTCAGGTACGAGTGGCTCCAGGTGCGAATCCGGTCAACTGTGAACCGCCGATTGGTAGCACCTCTTGTTTGTACGATGCTTGCTTCTTGACTGCTACTACGGCTAGCATAGTAGGTGTAAGTTGTTTTAACTACAGCGACGGAACAGCTGAGATAGCAGTGGATAAAGGAATTGCTCCATTTAATTACTCTTTGGACGGCAACCCAATCCAAACCTCAAATATTTTCACAAACCTAGCCGTTGGCACTTATACTGTGGTCGTCGAAGATGATCAACAATGTCAAGACTCCGTAACCTTTTCCATCGCCAATGCGGCACCCTTTACCGTAGCTCTAGCCATAGATAATACGATTGATTGTTTTGGGGAAGATTCAGGTGGGGTTTCCGCCGCTTTGACAGGTGGAACGGGTACCACCGAATTTTTCTGGAATGAATCTTCTACTGCTGAAGGTGCTATTCGCACAGGCTTGAGTGCAGGAGAGTATCGAGTTCAAGCAGTAGATAGTCTAGGTTGTATTGCTCAGGATACCATCGCTCTAACGCAACCCGATTCACTGGATATACAATTACAAGTAAGTAGCATCAGTTGTTCGGGAGAAAGTGATGGACAAATTGATGCGGTAGTCACCGGTGGAGATGGCAACTATACCTTCGTTTGGGATAGTGGCCCCAGTACACCCGGTATCATTGATCTAGGCGCGGGAGATTACTGCGTTACGGTAACAGATGGTAGTGGCTGCCAGAAGATAGCTTGTACCAGCCTAACCGCTCCGGTAGCCATCTTTATTGATGACTCCAGCTCAACTCCAGTGAGTTGCTTTGGTGGCTCGAATGGATCAGCTACTGTGATGGCAAGCGGAGGTACAGGAGAACTCAGCTACGCCTGGAATGATTCTTTATCTCAGATTTCCAATCAGGCCGTATTCCTGAGAGCTGGAACCTATCAAGTAGAAGTTTCCGATGAAGCGGGTTGCTTAGTCACGGCAGATGTCCAAGTCGGGGAACCGAGCCCATTGCTTGTAACCACTAAGGTGACGGATGCAGGCTGTTTTGAAGGAAAAGATGGAACCGTACTGGCAGAACCCTCTGGTGGTGTGGGTCCTTATTCCTACGCCTGGGATACGGGTGTCAACGATTCCTTGAGCGCCGGATTAGAGGCCGGCAGCTATGTGGTCACCGTGACGGATAGCAATGGCTGTGAAACAGAAGCTTTTGCTGATGTGGGACAACCAGCTACAGGTATCAGTGTCGATCTTACGCAGACTTTTATGGGCTGCTATGGAACAGCCGGCAATGCTGCGATGGTCACAGCCTCTGGTGGTAGTAATCCAGTATTTACCTATGCTTGGAGTGATCCACAACAACAGACGACTCCCACGGCTACTAGTTTAGATTCAATCACCTACACCGTCCTAGCCACTGATGGCAATGGCTGTACGGCAGAAGGGACCATCAAATTAAGGGATCTTGATCCGATTCAACTTAATATCATCGATAGCCCACCAAGTTGCTCCGGATTCTCTGATGGGGAAATGGGCATCAACCAGATTTCCGGTGGTGCTGGCCAGGGAATCATTGACAATTATACGATTAGATGGAGTAATAATTCCACAGATCTAACCATTCAAGGGCTCCTGGGGGGACAGGAATACCAGGTTACTATTACAGACAATCAGGGATGTACTGGCACTGGTTCCAATTTCTTGATTGATCCTATGTCCATCACTTTCGATGCTCAAGTCCAGAATGCACTTTGCTTTGGTTCTAATGACGGGGCGGCCTTGGTCACCAATATTCAAGGGGAAGGAACCAACTTCACCATTAACTGGGATGCAGCTACTGGAAGTCAAATGGGCAACCAAGCCAATGATCTTCTGGCGGGAAGCTATGGCGTGACGGTGACCAACGAAGAAGGTTGTTTTGCTTCAGATTTGGTTACGGTAAATCAGCCACCGAGAATTGAGGTAAGTTATCAAACCCAGGATAATGAGTGTTTCGGTGATCAGAACGGGGCGATTGAAGCCAATGTAGTTGGGGGTAGTCCCGGCTATCAGTATAGCTGGTCAAATGCGAGTACAGGTACCAACCTTTCGGATGTAATTGCTGGCACTTATTCCCTAACGGTTACAGATCAAAATGGATGTGAATCTATCACTTCCGCTATGGTCAATCAGCCAGATCCACTGGATATAAGCATCAATGGCCTAGATGTCAGCTGCTTTGGAGGGCGTGATGGAAGTATCGAAGTAGAAGTCGCCGGAGGAACAGGGCCTTTCGAATACAGTCTGGACAATAAGAACTTTACCGGTTCCAGCAAGTTGATTGGGCTTGAGCAAGGCGAGTACAATGTATTTGTATTGGATGCCAATGGATGCTCAATGACTAGCCAAGGCGAAGTGGGTAGTCCTTTGGAGTTCTTTATTGACCCAGGAGATGATATTACCATTGTTTTGGGAGACACCATCAATCTGACCGCAAAATCAATAAACCAAGCTGGCCCTGCCAAAGATGTGGAATTGATTTGGGGAGCTCCTTACGAAGGAACCTTGAGCTGTAATGAATGTCTTAGTCCCTCGGCCTATCCGATCAATACCATTACTTACGATGTCCTTGCGATTGATGAAAATGGATGCGAAGCTGATGCTAGGATTACGGTTTTTGTAGAAAAACCCAGATTGGCGGTTGTGCCTACCGGCTTTACACCGAATAACGATTCGAAAAATGATCTCCTTAGGGTACACGGAAGAGATGAAACCATCGTAAAGGTATTCCGAGTGTTTGACCGCTGGGGGGAATTGCTCTATGAGAAGAGTAATTTCACGGTCAATGAAGAAGTGGGCTGGGACGGAACCTTCAGAAATAAGCCTATGGCTAGCGGTGTTTACATCTGGTATATGGAGGTTCTCTATCCGTTTGATGATGCCGAAGAAACGAAGTGGGGGCAAACCACCCTAATTCGATAAGGTCCATTCATTTTGCCTGGTGGCGGGAAAAAGACTCCTACCGCCAGGCTTCACCCCTATTTTCCATCCCTTTCAAATTCGAGTTCAATGTTCAAAACATATACACATCTAACGCTGTTCTTCTTGTCTTTTTCCATCTTGCTGAACGCACAGGATGCCCGGTATTCACAATTCTATGCCAATCCGCTGCAACTTAACCCAGCTATGAATGGTGTATTTGATGGCAGCTTTCGCTTTACTGCCAACTACAAACAACAATACAGCTCCTTACTGAAATCCAATGCCTACACGAGCTATGCCACCGGTATTGAGTTTCGTAAAAATGTTAACCGAGGAGACTTTGCGGCTTTCTCCGTGAGCTTGCAAAGAGATCAGGCTGGTATCTCGAAATTTACCCGTACCCGAGGTCATATCGGTGGATCTTTTATGAAGCAACTAGATGGCAGTAGGTATCGAAACAACAATAAATACCTTATCGTCGGAGCACAGGTTGGTCTGGGGCAACATAGTTTTGACTGGTCGGGGCTATGGTTCAGTCGACAATTTGACAATAGCAATCCTACCCTACCTTTCATCAATATGGACGCTGACCCTGGTGAATCATTAGGAGAGCAAAACTCTAATACGTACCTGGACTTCAATGCGGGTTTACTTTGGTATGCTCTTTTTGATGACAATATGAGCATCTACTTTGGAGGAGCAATCAATCATTTGACTACACCTAACGTAGCTTTCATGGAAAGTGCGATTGAAAAGCTAGATTCCAGATATGTAGTGCATGCAGGTGGAGAGTTTCCGTTCAATGAACAATTGAGTCTACTTCCCGCATTGGTGGGCATGGTGCAAGGACCGTCCATGAGTTCTACCGTGGGGGCCAACTTCCGTTATAGCAATGGAGAACGAAATGAGTTAGCTATCCGTGCTGGCTTGTGGGGACACGTATCCAATCAGCTAGAGAGTCAGATCGGTTTCGAAGCAGTTATCGTCACCGCTATTCTGGAACTGGAGACCTTAAATGTAGGATTTAGCTATGACATTACTACCTCAAAATTAGCTGAGGCCAACAATGCTCGAGGAGGTATGGAAGTATCACTGATCTACACCCAGCCTGCCAATCGCAAGCAGCAAATGCGTTGTCCTAACTTCTAATCGCTACCGCTATCCCCGTCTAAGATTATCAACCTATAAGCTTAGACGGGGATACCTCTTTCTCGCCACAGTAAGTCCACTATACCAAAGACTTTCATCAAGGAAATATTTGTATCTTCTCATCTACAGAAAGGTTTTCTTTGTCGACTATTTCGAGGTTGCTAAACAAAACTCCACCTAAAGACATTAGAATAATTATCTGTCTCATCTTAGAGACAAACTGGGGGAGCTCCCTATTTGGCACTCCCCAAAGCTATGGTCCATTCCAAAAAACTAATCAGGCGAATGCAAGAAGATTCTATCATTCAGGAAACAGACGCAGAAGAAATCATCTTTGAAGAAGGTAAACTGCAGGTTCTCGAAAATGTATTACCCTCCAGCTTACCCATCCTACCTTTAAGTCAGCGACCTATTTTCCCTGGTATTCCCATACCTATCACTTTTAGCGGGAAGGAAGAAATTGAGCTGATACAAAAGGTGTTCGAAAGTGAAGACCAACATATTGGGCTGGTTTTAGCTCAAACCTTTAACCAGGAGGACTATACGGAATCAGAGTTCTATGATGTCGGTGTGGTCTTTCAGGTGATGCGGATTATGCCGATTGCAGCCAACACCATACAAGTACTGGGGCGAGGTATCTGCCGTTTCAAGAAGCGCAAGGTCATCTTGGTAAAACCCAATATTAGATGGGAAGTGGAGTATGTACAAGATTCGAAAGATAAGCCTTCTACCGACCTAAAGGCCTATATGATGGCCGTCAGTTCTGAAATCAAAGAGCTGCTAAAGCACAATCCACTGTTCCAAGAGCAGGTCAATCTGGTGGTTGCCCAACTGAACTATGAAGCTCCTGGTCAAACCATGGATGTGATCAGTAATCTGTTGTCGGCAGAGTCTGAAGTGTTGCAGGAACTCCTGGAGCAATTCGACCTGATGGAACGGGCCAAAATGCTATTGGGGCTGGTGAAGGAAGAACTTGAGATTTCTAAGATCCAGCAGCGAATTAAGCAGCAGGTTGACGATAAGGTCAACAAGCAACAAAAGGAGTTTTTCCTGCGAGAACAGCTTAAGGCCATCAAGAAAGAGCTGGGTATCGAGAAGGAGGACAATGAGACCGAAGTAGAAAAACTTGAGAAGAAGCTTGCCGAAAAGACCCTATCCGAAGAAGCCGATAAGGTAGTTCGACAAGAGTTAGATAAACTTCGCACCTTGAATATGCAATCTCCGGAATTCAATGTAACAAGGAATTATCTGGAAAATATTGCAGAACTCCCCTGGGGTATTTTTTCTGAAGACAACCAGGAAATTAAAACGGCTAGAAATGTACTGGATGAAGATCATTATGGCCTAGAGGAGGTGAAGGACCGCATACTTGAATTTCTCAGTAGCGTGATTAAAAGAGGTAAAGTGGCCGGTTCGATTATTTGTCTGGTGGGCCCTCCGGGTGTCGGAAAAACCTCCATTGGGAAATCCATTGCTCATGCTTTGAACCGAGAATTCTTCCGATTCTCTGTAGGTGGAATGCGAGACGAAGCAGAAATCAAAGGGCACCGACGAACCTATATCGGTGCGATGCCTGGAAAGTTGATTCAAGCACTGAAGCGCGTAGGCACCTCGAACCCAGTCATCATGCTGGACGAAATTGATAAGATCGGTAGCAGTTTCCGGGGCGATCCTGCCTCTGCCCTATTGGAGGTTTTAGATCCTGAGCAAAACCCTAGTTTCCTCGATCATTATCTAGATATTCCCTTCGATCTATCTAATGTCCTTTTTGTTACGACCGCCAATCAATTGGACACCATTCCGGGTCCATTGCTAGATAGAATGGAAATTATCCAACTATCTGGATATATTTTGGAAGAAAAAGTGCAAATCGCTCGCCGTTACCTAGTTCCTAAACAGCTCAATGAACACGGTTTCGAAGAAGATGAGATTAAGTTCACGGAGGACGCCCTGCGTATCATCGTAGATAAATATGCTCGTGAGGCAGGCGTGCGAAACCTGGAAAAACAGATCCGAAAAATTATCCGTAAAAGTACTTTGAAGTTGGCGGAAGAGGAAGAGATGAACTTTGAAGTACAGGCCGATGACATCCAGGATCTTCTTGGTAAGCCGATCTTTAGCACAGAAAGGCTATATGACAAACCCATTCCTGGTGTGGTATTAGGGCTAGCTTATACTTCGATGGGAGGAGCCACGCTTTACATTGAGGCTACGGCTATCCGCAGCAAAGCAGCTGGTCTGAAACAAACGGGACAATTGGGTGATGTAATGCGAGAATCATCAGAGATTGCTTATAGCTATGTTCGATCACTACTGGCTGACGATGAGAAATATGCCAATTTCTTTGATGAGCATTTGGTCCACTTGCATGTACCCGCAGGCGCTACGCCCAAAGATGGTCCTTCTGCCGGTATCACGATGAGCTTATCTTTGTATTCTCTAGCTACTGGTCAGCCGATAAAAGATGGTATTGCCATGACGGGTGAGATCACCCTGACGGGAAAAGTGCTACCGATTGGCGGTGTGAAAGAAAAAACGATTGGTGCGCGGAGAGTAGGGATCACAGAATTGATCTTCCCAGAAGATAACCGGCGTGATTTCGAGCAGCTGCCAGACTATATCAAGGAAGGTATTACCGTGCATTTCGCGGATTACTTCCAAGATGTTTTGAAAGTAGCCTTTCCTAAGTAATGCATCCGCTCCGAAAACATATTGAGGAAATAATTCCACTAACTGACGAAGAGTTTGCATATATATTCGGGCACTTCCAAAGCATAAAGAAACGCAAACATCAATACATTGTACAGGAGGGAGAGGTAGTTAGCAAAGAATTCTGGGTCATTACAGGTTGCTTGAAGAGTTATTTCTTTGACCATAATGGCAAGGAGCATATCCTACAGTTTGGTTTGGAGAACTGGTGGATAACCGACTACGAATCCTTTGTTAAACGCACTCCCTCCAAGATATTTATCGATTGTCTGGAAGATTGTGAGCTACTATACATTACTTATGACGATCGAGAAAAACTAACCACTCAGCTGCACAAGATGGAGCGCTTTTGGGCCAAAAAAAGTAAATACGGCCGAATAGCACTCCAAAATCGAATCCTATCCTTGCTCAAGAATTCTGCCAAAGAACGCTACGACTTACTCTTGGAGCAATATCCGCAGCTCTTCCAACGCGTGCCCAAAAAGTTGATTGCCGCCTACCTAGGTGTATCTAGAGAGACCCTAAGTCGACTCGGCGAATAAGGCTCTTTCTTCTCCCTTTCCCTTCCTTGCACAAAGTGATCTAGATCACATCATATCTGTGACATAGCTCCTCACGTCCTGGCCTCTTCTGCCTCTACCTTTGTAGGGAACATCAAGAACGTGCTTAAGCATTACAATAAGGGTCATTTGGGACAAATTTGCTCCTGCTTCCTAAAGCAATGCTTAAACACGTTCATAAAACATTTCATTATGCCATACATCAATATCCGAGTTACTGACGAGTCGGTAAGCAAAGACCAGAAGCGCCAACTGATTGAAGGCGCCACACAATTGGTCGTCGATATTCTTCACAAAAACCCGAAGACTACCCATGTAGTAATCGACGAAGTTCCCATTGAAAACTGGGGCGTAGACGGAAAACAATACACTGGAACCAAAAAACAACCATCATGAGCAAATCCGTAATTATCACTGGGGCTTCCACGGGAATCGGCTTCGACTTAGCCCAACATTTCCTGGCAAAAGGAGCCCATGTTGTACTCAATGCCGCGAATGCGGAAAGACTGATTAAGGCCTATGAGCGCCTGGGTTCTCCTTCCAAGGCCGCTTACCTGATCGGAGATATAAGTCAGCCAGAAACTGGAAGACAGTTAGCCAAACTGGCGGTAGAAAAATTTGGTAGGATTGATGCACTGATCAATAATGCTGGTGTTTTCACCCCGAAGCCCTTTCTAGAAGTGCAAGAAGCTGACTTGGAGCGTTTTTGGGAGATCAACCTAAAGGGCACTTATTTCACTACCCAAGCGGTCATTCCGCAAATGATCAAACAGCATGAAGGGGTTATTCTTAACATTGGAACCGTACTAGTGGATCACGCCATAGCGGGATTCCCCGCTTCCGCCCCCGTTACTAGTAAAGGCGGTATTCACGCTTTAACGAAGCAACTGGCCGCAGAATTCGGAGCTAACAACATCAAAGTCAACACCATAGCCCCCGGGATCATTCGAAGCCCGCTGCAAGGGAAGATTGGCGTTGAAAATGCCGATGATCTCGCAGGTCTCCATCTACTCAATAGAATCGGGGAAACCTCCGACATCGCAGAAACGGCTTATCACCTGATTCATAGCAATTTCATTACTGGTGAAATCATAAATGTCGACGGTGGTCATGTTGCTGGACACATTCTCAATTAAATAATACCAAAGATCAATTCATTATGCATACAAATTCCATAAGTGATATCCAATCCGTCGCACAATCCTACTTCCGAGGAATTTTCGAAGGCGACCTACAATTACTTCAACAGGCCTTTCACCCCAATTGTCTCCTGTATGGTGATCTCAAAGGCACGCCTTATGAAAAGGATCTGCAAGCCTATCTGGCGGGAGTACAAGGAAGAAAATCCCCAAAAGAACGGGGCGAAGATTTCCAGATGAAGGTGACCTCCATTGAAGCCATAGGTGATAATGCCATTGTGAAAGCGCATCTGCACATGCTGGGTCACGAATATCACGATTTCTTGTCCTTTAGCAAATCAGAAGGTAAATGGCAAATCGTCAATAAGTTGTTTACGGAGCTATAGCCTACGGCTGAACATAGATTTCATTTAAATATTCTCGATTTAGAATTTGAAGGGTAGTTCACGCAGGAGCTACCCTTCCTTTTTTAGCCAATAGCTTCGCCAGGGAGGTACTTTCATCAAGATTATGAAGGTAAAAGCTTATTTTACTGCTTCATCTGAAGTAGCACGCCTTATGTTGAGAAAAAAGCTCCATCGATTTACCTCACTTTTCATTCTCCTTGTTCTCATGTCTAACTGCAATCCTCCGAATTCATCATCAGAAACACCGATGGATTGGGAAGAAATTACGATCGAACAATTCCATACCGCTCTGCAGTCAGGTAGCTGTAGCTGCGAAGCGCTCACGCAATTCTATTTGGATCGCATTAATACCTATGATCAATCTACTGGAATCAATGCTATCACCGAAGTCAATTCCAATGTTTTGGCAGAAGCCAAGGCCTTGGATGAGGAGTGGAAGGAAAAGGCCGCATTGCGCCCCTTACATTGCGTCCCACTAATTGTAAAGGATAATTATTTAACCATTGGCTTGCAATCCGCTGCTGGCTCAAAGGTATTTGAAGGCTTTAGACCTAGCTTTGATGCCCACCAGGTTCAGCGATTGAAAGCGGCGGGGGCGATTATCCTGGCAAAATCCAATATGGCAGAGTGGGCCTTTAGTCCTAAGGTGACCATTAGTTCCCTGGCCGGGGAGACTCGAAATCCATATAATACTGAACACACAACAGCAGGGTCCAGTGGAGGGACAGCGGCTGCGGTCGCAGCCAACTTTGGATTGATCGGATTGGGAACCGATACGGGGAATTCTATTCGAGGCCCTTCATCCCACAATGCCTTGGTCGGTTTTCGTTCTACTTTGGGACTTACCAGTAGACATGGCATCTTTCCCTTGTATTTGAGAAATGATGTAGGTGGACCAATGGGTCGTACGGTCACCGATGCCACAAAGATCCTGCAAGTCATTGTTGGTTACGATTCGAAAGATCCCGTCACAAAGTATGCAACGGGTAAGGTAGCTACAAATTATGAGCAATATCTACGAGCGGATGGGCTACAAGGCAGTAGGATTGGTGTTCTTCGTCAATTGACATCGGAGATTCACCCTGAGATTAAAACCTTGTTGGAGGAAGCGCTTCTAGACATGCAGAAAGCTGGAGCTACCGTACTGGATTCGATAGTAATCCCTGATTTTGCGTCTCTTTCCCAAAATCAGTGGTGTGCAATGTTTGAACATGATCTGAATCAATTTTTAGCAACGCTAGGTCCAGATGCCCCAGCTAAAGACTTACAAACGATCGTGGACAGTGGTCAATTTGCGCCCTACATTGAAGGAAGGTTGCAGTATTTTCTGAAAAATGGTCAGGTGCCAAATGAAGCTACTTCATCTTGTTTAGATCCCTATCTAGATCCAAAACGGATAGCCTTCCGAGCAGCCATTGAAACCCTTATGGATAGCCTATCCCTAGATGCCCTGGTCTACCCCAGTTGGAATTTCCCGCAGGCCAAGATTGGTGATTTCGATGGATATAAGGGGGACAATAGCCAAATCATTGCGCCGCATACAGGCCAGCCCGCTTTCACAGTCCCCATGGGCTTTGTTAACAATTCCTTACCCGCAGGCTTACAATTTCTAGGCCGAATGTATGCGGAACCTACCTTGATTCGATTGACCTATGCCTACGAGCAAGCCACGCAGCATAGGTTGAAGGGCCCTAAAGTAAAACTAGCAGCTGCGAATGAGTAAGGCATAAGCTTTCAAGCAGCTTGGATTGTGAATAGTTTTCTTACCTTTCGGCCATGAAGAAGATTACGCTGAAATCGAAGAGAGATGCCTCCGTTAGGAGATTTCATCCTTGGGTTTTTTCTGGTGCGATTGCCAAGGAAGAAGCCGGCATAGAAGACGGAGAATGGGTCGAAGTTCGCAGTCAAAAAGGAGATTTATTGGGCATGGGGCATTATCAGGATGGGAGTATCAAGGTTCGCATCCTTTCCTTTACTTCTGTTGATCCGGAATTGGCCTTTTGGAAGGAGAGAATGCAGAAGGCCTTAGAATACAGATTGCGATTAGGGTTTCAAGCAGCGGGGCCAACCAATTGCTTCCGACTGATTCATGGCGAAGGAGATGGTTTATCTGGTTTGATTATAGACATCTATCATCGTACGGCAGTTATCCAGTGTCATACCATCGGAATGTATAGAAACCGTGCGTTTATTGCCGAGGCACTGCAAAGCTTACAAGGTTGGGAACTTGATACCATTTTTGACAAAAGCGTAGATAGCTTACCCGTAGAATATGCCACGGGCCGAAAAAATGAATTTCTACTTGGTCAAGGAAAAGATGATATTGTATTGGAGAACGGTCATCGATTTCACGTCAACTGGGTCCAAGGTCAGAAGACAGGATTTTTTTTAGATCAACGCGATAATCGACAACTATTGGGGCGTTATGCCACTGGGAAGAAGATCTTGAATGCTTTTTGTTATTCTGGAGGATTTTCAATCTATGCGCTAGCAGCTGGAGCTGAACGAGTCGACTCCGTTGATATCTCCGCCAAAGCCATGCAATTGACCGACGCCAATGTAGAGCTATTGGAATCCCCTTCCCTACAACATCAATCCATCACAGCAGATGTACTTAAATTCCTGAAGGATCCCGGGCAACAATATGATCTTATGGTAGTTGATCCACCCGCTTTTGCTAAAAGTGTAAAGAAGCGACACAATGCTGTACAAGCTTACAAGCGACTGAATGCCAGCGCCATTCGACAACTCCCCCCGGGCGGTTTACTATTTACCTTTTCTTGTTCTCAAGTAGTAGATAAGCCCTTATTTTACAATACTATTGTGGCAGCAGGATTGGAAGCAAAGCGACAGATCAAAGTCATGCACCACCTTAGTCAGCCAGCGGATCACCCAGTAAACTTATTTCACCCCGAAGGTTCTTATTTGAAAGGACTTGTTGTTTTTGTGGAATAGCACTCAGAGAAAAAAGAAATTTCCGATATTGCAGAGCCCTAAGAAGCTGTATGAATTTAACGATCTGGTTTTGTTATGCCCCTTTTGCCGCCACTCTTCGGCTTTTTCCTGCCTGGCTGCGCCGAGCAGACAGGTTCGTCACATAGCTCTGCTCTCTTTTTGCCACTGGCAAAAACACTCGCTAATCCTTAAAAAGAGACTCAATTGGCAAAAAAATAGGCCTATAACAAATTCCAAAAGCCAAATTCAAACAGCTTCTAAAACAATGACAAACTTATGGATAAAATCAACTATCCGTTGTTGTGTTATCCTTTGAAGGATCAAGGGATTCTCGGCATACTAGTTGGCACTGATTACAAAGTTATACAGAAAGATGTAGAGACCGTAAAACGTACCCTTCTGTCGCACCTACAACGACAATACAAGAAGTACGATGATTATCCATATATGGATCTATTGGGGTCCAAACTAAAAGTGATTGAGGTTAATATTCGACCAACCATCCGGTCGAAGACAGGTACCTTTCCCTTGTCGCAAGCGGTCAAAGTACCCGTACCTGTCATCTATGGTGAGACGGAGCAGGGCTATTACGAATGTTTTTTACCGCTATTTGATGAACGATTTGCTTATTATGATCAAAAACAATTTGATGCGCTGGTAAAACACTCGGCTACCTCCCTTCTAAATCAGACTCCGCCAGAAAAGATCTACCGTTTACTCTCCTACGAATCTCCTTTTCTAGAAACCATCACTTTACGGGTGAACTTTGATCGGGAATTCGACTGGGATACTTTCACTTACCAGCGGCAGTACCAGGTATTGAATCGATTGACAGAGCGCTTCCCTTACAGCAAGGCCCGACGCAAGACGATCAGTGCGCTCCCCGATACCGCTTGGGAGCTTGATCACATGGTAAATGAGGTGATAGATAAGCTACTCTACAATCGGGCGAATGTCTTAGTAGTAGGCCCACCGAGCGTAGGTAAGAGTGCGGTCTTAAAACAAGCCATTAAGAAGATCAGCAACCAGTCCAGGCAACAGCAGATATCCTTAAGCTTTTGGCAGATCATGTCGCAGAGGATTACGGCCAGTACCAAGTATTTGGGGGAATGGCAGGAGGTCTGTGAGTTGTTGATTGAAGAATTACAAGCCAGCAATGGAGTTCTATGGGTGGTCGATTTAATCCAGTTGTTACTATCTGGTGGCGAGGGCCCAGAAGATAGCGTGGCAGCTTTTTTACTTCCCTTTTTACAGGAGAATAAACTACAAATCATAGGAGAAGCCACGCCTAGAGAACTGGAAAGCATGCGTCGCTTGCTTCCCGGATTTATCCAAACTTTCCAAATCATTAGATTAGAGGAACTGCCGGAGGAGAAGGTGTACAATGTCCTCAATGAATTGTCTAAATATAGTAGCAAACGTCATCGCATTTCGATTTTACCCGAGGCCATTGCCTTGAGCTATCGCCTATTGCATCGCTATTTCCCTTACGAAAGCTTTCCTGGTAAAGGAATTAAGTTCTTGGGACAGTGTATCAGTGAGGCTAAGACCAACCATAAATCGACAGTAGACCAGTGGCAAGTCATTCATTCCTTTGTGCAACAGACAGGTTTGCCAGAACTGTTCCTGAGAGATGACCTACTATTAGATAAGGAGGAATTAGAGACTTTTTTTCAAGAAAATATCATCGGTCAGCCCGCCGCTATTGCCCAAATGTGCAATCTGGTTAAGATATTTAAAGCCGGGCTGAACAACCCACACAAGCCTATTTCTACCCTTTTGTTTGCTGGTCCAACGGGAGTAGGGAAGACAGCCTGTGCCAAAACACTAGCCAAGTACTTCTTCGGCAAAGGTCAGAAACAATCTCCGTTGATTCGGATCGACATGAGTGAGTATCAGCATCCTGGTCAGATCACCCGATTCATTGGCTCTGGGCGGGGAACCGGGGAATTGATTAAAGATATCCGGGAACGTCCTTTTTCAGTACTGCTTCTTGATGAAATCGAGAAAGCAGATTCATCTATCTTTGATGCTTTGTTGTCCATTTTAGATGAAGGAATGTTAGTGGATGCCTACGGCCGAACAACCAATTTCCGGAACACCATTATTATCATGACCTCCAACTTAGGAGCCAATAATAAGCAGTCGATTAGTTTCAAGAATACGACCAGTGACGAACTAAACTATCAATCTGCCATTGAAAAGCATTTCCGACCAGAGTTTGTTAACCGAATTGATGGGATGGTCATGTTTCACCCCCTCAGCCAGGAAGATATCCGGGAGATTACTTTGAAGGAGTTAGCAGAATTGAAACAGCGGGAAGGCTTTACGAAGAAACGTCTTAACATTCATTTCTCAGATCGAGTAGTAGATTATTTGGTCAAGATTGGTTTCGATGAGCGCTATGGTGCCAGGCCTTTACAACGGGCCATTGAACAACATCTAGTGAGCCCCATCGCCAATTGGCTATTAGAACACAATCAAATTCAAAATACGCTCTTAATGATTGATTATAAACAAGAAATAACAATTAGATCTACAAAATAACCTTCACAAAATACATTACTTTCAGCCTCCTTACTCTATCAGAATCTCGATACAAACCAAGGAAAAGGCAAGGCTGAAAGTCAACTAATTTTCAATATCACAAGGACCTAGGGCTACTTCAAAACATAATCCAGTTCACTTTCATGGGCTGGACATTGGAAACTTACTTCTCTGCTCGATCAGCGGAGGACGTACTAAAAACATTAAAACGCGAGCATGAATTCTAAGTATTGTTCTAGCCCTGCAGAGGCAGTCAAAATTATTGAGTCTGGCCACCGAGTTTTTATCCACAGCGCGGCAGCTACGCCAGTGAGATTGGTAGAAGCGATGACTGCCAGACACGAGGAACTGAGAGATGTAGAAATCGTTTCCATCCACACGGAAGGGCCTGCCCCCTACGCGGAGGATCAATATGCTGACAGTTTTCAGATCAGCGCCTTCTTCATTGGAAGCAATATCCGAAAAGCGGTTCAACGGGGTCGAGCCCATTATGTACCTATATTCTTAAGTGAAATCCCTACCTTATTTCGGTCGGGAGAAATGCCGCTAGATGTAGCTATGGTAACCGTTTCAAAGCCCAATGAAAAAGGATTTTGCTCCTTGGGTTGCTCCGTAGATGTTTCCAACTCGGCCATTGACAATGCCAAGTATGTGATTGCTCAGGTCAATCCTAATATGCCCTTTGTGCATGGGAACGGCATTCTCCATATGGATAAGATTACGCATTACATCGAAGTAGATGATCCTTTATTTGAAATGCCGGTCAAGTCAGCCACGGAGATTGAAAAAAAGATTGGCAAGAATGTAGCTGAATTGATCGGAGATGGAGCAACGCTACAGATGGGCATCGGAGGCATTCCCAATGCCGTCCTCAGTAGCCTGGCCAATCATAAGGGCTTAGGGATTCACTCAGAGATGATTTCAGATGGGGTAATCGATCTTTATGAGAAAGGAGTAATTACGGGTATGAACAAGAAAACCGATCTAGGAAAAATTGTGGCAGGATTTGCCTTTGGTAGTAGAAGATTATACGATTTCATTGACCACAATCCCATTGTTAACATGATGGATGTGAGCTATGTAAATGATACGCGCACCATTCGCAGTAACCCAAATTTCGTAGCAATTAATAGCGCCATTGAAATTGATTTGTTGGGGCAGATCTGTGCTGACTCTATCGGTACTAAGCATTATTCTGGCGTGGGTGGGCAGATGGACTTTGTGAGAGGGGCAGCCCTATCACCCGGTGGAAAGGCCGTTATCGCCCTTCCTTCCCGTACGCATAAGGGTATTCCGAGAATTGTTACCACGCTAAAAACAGGAGCCTCTGTAGTAACTACTAGAGCCCATGTGCAATATGTGGCTACCGAATACGGAGTGGCATATTTGTACGCTCAAAACTTCAAAGAACGCGTTAAGCGTATGATACAAATCGCCCACCCCGATGACCAAGAAGAACTCAGCAAACAAGCCTATAACACCTTCAAAATCGTGGTGTAGTAGCATAAAAAATCCCCAAGCCCTTTCTACTACCTCCTGCTATGGAGCAGAAAAAGGCTAGAAGCGGCTTGGGGAAACCCACAGTGTTTTAAGTAGTGTAGGATAAGTCCTACCGGATCTTATGAGGTTCTTTTGCAGGTATGCTGCGTTGCAGAACTGGGCTAGTTAGCGCTGCTAGCCTCGCAATCCTGCGCCTTGCCTACATGCAAAATAGTACTCCTAATATTCCAATTCACTTTAACTATCTAAATTACTTAGGGCAGAGCGAATTTTATTAATACTGGCTGGCTGGTAAGACAGCTTCACAGGCTTTTCATCCGATACTTTAGTATCCTTTATCGCCAATTGCGCCTTCCCATCCACGACCTTGATCCCAACAACGCGGATATCCATATTCCTGGGTAAATTAGACACCTGATAGTTGGCATTCTCCTTCCATTTGGAGGCTCTCATCATACTTTTGATATCCTTAAAGATGACAAACAGCTGTTCCTGTTCGACATCATCATCGGCAATAGCTAAATCCACTTTTTCTTCATTTGGAACCTGGTAAAACCGATCGCAATTAATCCATCCCAGTCGATTTACGCGATATAAATATTCCATTGCCATGGTACTAGAGCCCAGCAGTACATCACCATACTTCGCCTCGTACTCCGTTATACGCTGATCTTTAGCTGCATACCATTCTTCTACCTCTTTTTCATACAAGGCTCGTCTAGCATCTTTAGATTTGGACACTTGCTCGGCATAAGCCAAGTAGGCAGGGGTAGATTTGAAGTTATCCTTCTGCGCTTGGATCTTTGCTTGGTAATCCTTTTGCGCTTGCTGAAAGACCTTAAAGTCATGTTGGTATTTCTCCATTGCCACCCGATACCCGGCTTGCCGCTCTTTAAAGTTTGCCAGCTTTCGGTTGTAGGCTGCCATCTTCTTTTCGAACATAGCTTCTTCCTTTTTCTCTCGCTTAGCCTTGCTCATAAAGATCCCTTCCATCCCCCTGGGATAATAAACCACGGCCTCTCTACGAGGCTTAGTAGGGGCATGGGGCTTGATCGGTTTCCGTGGGGTAACAGGTTCTCCGGAGTAGTCGATGATTTCCTTTGGCGGCTTGATCCAGTCGTGTTTAACCTTGGGGAAGGGCGGAAGGTCCAGGAGATATTCATCGAGGCTTGGAGCTGGAGCCTGTTGGGTCGCAGACCAGTTGGTCACCGATCCATCGGCAGCTTGCTCCCCCATGAAGAGCTGCATCCCGTCTTTCATCTGCTTGGTAGGTAGGGCCACAGCCATCGCCTGATCTGTGTCCAGCTGCAGTGCTTGTCCATCAGCTTCGGCCTCTAAGTAGACCATTCCTCCAGTCTCCAAGAGTTGCCCATCGCTGTGGGTACTGAGCCCCTCAACGAGCATAGCTCCAAAGTCATAGGCTTCTCTCATCTTCAAGGTAATGGGGCCTTCGGGGCGTTGGCCGTCCGCAAAAATAAAGGCTCCTGCTGGAATCCAGACGCGGGTGCCGGCTCGACCTTCCACTACATTCCCTTGTTGGGCATCAATAGTAAATTTCTGTAGACGATCTTGATCGAGCGCCTCCCATACCTCACTCAACGAGCCAATCAATTTTGCAGTTAGGATGAGGTCTACCCTACGATTCCTTGACCGCTCTTGCTCATTGGGTGTTTCCAATAAAACTTCTCCCAGGCTTTCTATTGAAGATCTTTCTACTTCTAGTCCCAAAGACTGAAGATAGGTTTGAACAGACTGACCACGCTTAAGGGCCAAGTGGTAATTGTAGTCCGTGCTTCCCCGATCATCCGTAAAAGCTAAGATTTGAAGATGAAAATCAGTAAGATCTAAGGTTTGAATTAGGAGCTCATCCAAGGTTTGGCGAGCTGCTGTCGTAAGTTGATGCTGATCCGTATCGAAGAAGACGGATTCCCGCAGCAGTTCCTGTGCTCGAACTCCACTGGTCACGACAAAGACCAGCAGCAGGAACAGGTACATTTTCCTCATGATTGAAGGTGTTTTGCGCATAGCAGTATTCGAATGACTGCCTGCTTAGTTATCAACAGATTATTTATCCTTACAAAAATGAGAGTAGTTGAAGCTTTAGAAAGCGCATTTTTAGGCTATCGTGCAAACTGATTTTTGGCTTCGGTATAGGGATGTAAGAGCGCTTGTTTTGCCATTCTTCTTGCTTGCCTACTACTATAACGGCAGACTTCCGAATAGTTACACACCTTAACACTTTTCTTTTGGACATCCGGTGGTCCTACATCCATCAAGGTGAGTTGCTGTAGGCTCAGGACACCTTTACCGAGCGTGTCTGGGAGTACTTTGCTATTGTTTAGAAAATTCACTTTTAAATAGGTTCCAAAGCGGGTTATCCCCTCGGTTAATTAGGTCTTCATGCTTTTGGCCCGCTTCAATGGCTTGCCAATACTTCCAACCCATTTTATGGGTGCCTAGTTCGTAATCCATGCCATCCCAAGTAGCTGATCGGAAGGAATAAAATGCCCAATGCAAGGACTTCTCATTTAAACTTTTAATCGTATCCCATAAAAACTGTTCTGCTCCGGCGACTCTCCTATCCACTCCAAATTCAGCTGCGACAACTCGATTTAAAGGAACCTGGTATTTTTTCGCCCAGGCAAAGACCGGAGCCATTTCTTGAGTAATTCTACCAGCCTCCCATTTTTCCGTTTTCCCCTCCACTGCAGCTGGCATCTCATCTGGGTAGCTGAATCTTCCTTTATTTACCCGGAAGGTGGCATATCGCCATCTACCGTAAAAGTGGAACGCGTATAGAATCGCTTCGTCTTTGATGGGGGTTAGGTATGGAAATCCTTCGATGGAAGCATATTGCCAAGCATCTAGCATAATGGGGGTTTGTTTATCGATACTTCGGATACGTTGAACCATCTTTTCGTAAAATAGATTCAAATCGGCGGCAGTTCCCTTAGCTTGCTGTAGCCAAGTTTCAAAGCCCTCTTTGCCTTCTGCTTCGGGATGGTCCTTCCAAGAGGGATGAGGTTCATTGAGAATATTGTAGCCGACAATAGCAGGGTCATCCTTCAATTCGGCTGCCAGCTGCTCCCAGTAAGCAATAGTTTGTTCTTGGTAGGCCTTGTCCGTCCAAATGCGAAAATCGCGTTTCATATCATTCAACTGCCTCCATCTCGCCCCTGGAATTTGAAACATACACAGCACCACCTTTACATCATGTCGATGGGCTACAGCTAGTACTTGTTTCAAATAATCGAGATCTTCTGGCACCACTGCTTTGAATTGATCTGCATCTCCCATCAGGAAATCTTTAGCTTCGCTCTTCCAGTTAGCAATCGTCAAACGGACATATTCTATCCCTGCTTCAGCAGCAGCAGAAAACCATTCTTCTGGGCTAGTCCCCGTATCATATAGAGCTCCTCCATCGCCATTGGCTCCCTTACGTTGCTCGTCCCAAAAAGCCAGTTTTGGATTGGATTGGGCCGCAACGGTAGTCGTTATGCAGGTGGCAGATAGTAGTAATAGCAAGTGGGCAACGGAATTCCGAAACGATCTAAACATAATGTGTTTTTAACTCAAACAATCATTTTATCGGTGCAAGCATAGCCCTCTTTCTACCCCAAATCGCCCAGAATCATGTTTCTGGACCTTTTTCTGATACCTTCTCTTGATAAGTCTGCAGGTACTGTCTAGGCGTTATGCCCATTGTATTTTTGAACACCGAATTAAAGGTGGATTTAGAAGCGAATCCACTGGCAAAGGCATGAGCTAGCAGGGTTAGCTGCCCCGCCTCGGGCGCTGTTATTCGCCTTTGAAACTCTGCTATACGGTAGTGGTTTACAAAAGCTTGGAAGTTACACCCCTTTCCCGCGTTGATAGCTTTGGAAACGGTTCTTGGTGGAAGCTTAGCTGTCTCCGCCAGAAGCTTCAGGTTTAGATCTGGATTTAAAAACAGCTTTTTCCGATCCATTAAGTCCTCTAGCTGTTGGATCACTGCTACATATTCTTGTGCACCAACCTTTACTGGCGCTTGCTTTTTTCCTCCGGTTAGAATTTGCATACCGCCTTCTTTCGGCGGCGATAAATTATAGGCCCTGAATCCTAGCCAGACCATTTTGGCAGACAAAAGTGTGAACATGGGGAAGTAGTAATAGGTCCGATAAGCCCCCCGGAAGAAATAGACATCTAATCCTCTAATGAAGTACCAAAGCCCAAAAAACAAGATGAGATATAGTACGGAACGGGCCAGCTTATGATCGGTTTTCAGGTCGGAGGCGAGGAAGTTAGTGGGTCGCTGCCCATGGTGATTCCATAGGATCCTAATCGTTACTATTGCGTATACGAAAAGACTACAGACTCCAAGGTATTGGATAATCACGTACAAATATTCGTAAGCAGTACTTGGTCTCTGTAAAATCCCAATCACTCCTTTTTCAAACCAGACCGAACGATGGTAAACAAACTCCAAACTCACTGGGAGGAAGTGAACATAAAACCACGGTTTCCAGACGAAAGTCGGCTTCAACAAGCTTTGAAAACAGAGGTAGATCGCTGGTCCTAAACCAAAAAGTAGTTTTAGGTTAAAATAGCGATACGACTCTCCCCATCCACCCAAATACAAGACATAGCTAAGGCAAAAATTTGCAGCATTGAGCATCGCAAAAAATAATACCAGGGCAAGTAATCTATTGCTTACAAGCTGCTCTGTCTTGCGGAATAACAAAACGCATAAAATCACGATCTGCATACAAAAGACAGCAATGATGGTCGTACCGACGGTCGGGAAGTTCGTCACAATAATAGCATTTGCAAAAGGAGAAAGTAGAAGGGTAAGGTAAGCTATTTTTATGCCGTAGTAAAGGACTGGACTAGATCAGCTACAACTAAAGAGCTTCGGACAACTCATTGACCAGGTCTTGCAAATAGGGTTGAGTTTTTAGTAACCTAGTTCCGTACCAGGAAAAGGCTTCTCCATCCACCAACTTGACCTGTGTGTCGGGCAAATGCTCCCGGTAAAAATTGACGTGCTTTGCTTTAAAGGGAAAAGGTTCGGAGGACAGCAAAAGTAAGTCAGGGTTCAGGGATTGCAGGGCTTCGATAGTTAGTTGAGGATAACGCCTTTGTTCTGCCAGCGCATTAACCCAGCCACATTGGGTGAGCATTTCCTGAATGAAGGTGTGATTTGCCGCAGCCATGATGGGATTATGCCAGATCAAGTATACGACCTTCAGCCCTTTTCCTCCCGTAAAATTGGCAAAGCCTAGCCTGGTCTGATTGACCAAGGTTTCAGCCCGCTTACTTTTACCTAGGATCTCGCCCAAATTCAGCATCATCTCATAGGCAGCTTCTAGCCCGTAGATATCACTCATCCATACGGGATATTGCTCCATCAAACGCTCGATTTGCTCCTTGTCATTCTCTTCTTTATTGCCAATGATAAAGTCTGGTTGAAGCGAGGCGATACGATCGAAATGATATTGCTTGGTGCCTCCAACGCGTGTTTTGGACCGATACCATTGTTCGGGATGCACACAGAATTTAGTGATCCCAAGCAGTTCGTCTTGGAGTCCTAGATCATACAAGAACTCAGTTTGAGAAGGAACCAGAGAAATGATGCGCTGTGGGGCCTGATCCAACTCTATTGTTCGCCCCATTTGATCCATAAATGCTGGCATTACTTTCGGGCTTCTAAGTCGGCCGGTAAAACAGCGCGGAGGGCTTGCATGGAAGTGCCATCACTCCATTTCCCAACGCCAGTTTGCAGATAACCACCTCCCAAAGCGATATCACAATGCTGCCCTTCCCGGATACAATCCACCATAGCATCCAATAACTTCCAGTAAACGCCGTAATCCACCGCATCCACTTTAGCAATTCGTAGCGCACGTTTAGCTGTGAAGTTCCGCACGCCGCTATCAAATTCCAAGTCGAGCGAATAGGATTGATTATGCGAAGCTTTCATGGCTGGTTGCCCATGCTTGTCTTTGTATAAATAGAGGAGATTGCGATCAGGTGTATGGGTTGCTGTCCTGAAAATGCGCTTAGCCATCTTTTCTCCGACCACTTCATCATTTTTGCTGACCACGATAACCATTTTGGTATCACTAGGCATATGTTTGTAGGAACGAAGTCGCCCACCGGTCAGTGGTCCCGTTCCTGGCGCACAAAGGAGCAGCCCCTTGGGTTGTGGAATGTTGAATTTATCAAACTGCACTCCGAGCTTCGCCCCTATCACTCCTCCATAAGAATGACCAGCAAAGACTAAGGCATCGAGTCGAGGTTTGACATGTCCCTCCCCTTCTAGTTCCGTCAAAGCATCTCGAATGGCTTTGGCACAATTTCGGGCAAATCGAGGTGGTCGAGGAAATACTAAGTTCTTTTGGTAGCGGGGGAAGATTACGATATGTCCTTTTTGTACTAGGTGCCTAATCCATTGGCCATAGATCATCGGATTGTAGCCTCCGTAGCCATGCAGGAAAACGACTACATCAGCAGAATCTGGCTTGGGACTAGCCGGTTCAAACAGCCAGTAGCCATCCGGATCAGTAGCATAGTCCTGAAATACCACTTCCTGATGTATATACTCGCTACCACCCGGCCCCTCAGTGGGCTGTCCGGGCTGAGCAATTGGTGCTGCTGCCTGAGCGTACAGGCCAAAAGGTAAGGACAAGAAAAGCAGTAGTCTGCTGAAAAAGAGAATCATAGCCATCAAATTTCCACGCGTCAAAGTTATCCTTTTCAACAAATGCTACCGCTTCCTGGTTCAATTGGTTTTGCCTACACGTCCTCGCCAATTTTACGAAGAACTCCCCAAAGGCCCGGGAAGATTACCCAACGTCCATTGACGTAGGCCAGGTTGTTGTAAAAGGTACCTTTTCTTTTACCCTGCACCACGAGCTCAAATTCGCAATATGGGAAGCCATTATTGATGTAGGGAGCCACTTGAGAAAGATCCGATCGAAATCCTCCAGATTTCCCTTTCTTCTGGGTAGTGGTGTTACTAAAATGTAGAACCACGTAGTTTTGAGCAGGCTGACGGTGAAGACCTTGGCCAGCATACTTCCCATTCCAAATTTCGGTCTCGTAGGCTTCGTATAGTTTTTCTGCCACCTCCTTGGTGAAATAGACTTCGAAATCTGCTTTGACAGGTTTAACCATCTCCGTAAACGCCCAGAAATCCGAGCCGGGAGCAGCAAACACCTTTACAAGTTCTCGAGCACCTTCCTCCGTAGGCGCAAATTTACCAGCCATTTTAGCAGATTCTGCCGGAACATCTTTTGGAATAGCGTCATTGGAATCTGAGCAGGCCACGTATAGCACTAGCACAGCGGCCAGTCCCATCAAGATAGTCTTGTGCTTTTTTACAAAAGCTTTAACCGCCTCAATTTTTTCGGGCTGGGTTGCGGTTTTAAGGGTAGCTGCTAGCCAATCGATGCCCTTAATTAAGCTATCCTTGGCTTGGTCGATCATGGCTTCTTGTTTGGTTTTCATTGGTACTTGAGGGTTTTTAGATGTTGAATGAAGAATGTTGAGGGTTGAATTATGGGGGTTTAGTTGTTTGGGGCTTGGTTTTAGGGATTATAAAAAAGGCTGTTCATGGGCTTACCATTTGATTTTAGGGGTTTGGGTGGTTTTGAATTTGAAATTTGGTTTTGTTTGGTTTTGTGATCGATCGATACAAATATGAGGCGCCCAGCATTACCATAAAATTTAACTGTTGTGAAATGGGCAGATCATGATGTGGAGCAAAACTCAATGAGGGTCAGCTGTCACGAACAGGAGAATTCACTGATTCTTGATAAAAGTTTAAATAATTTGGTGATATCGTAGAAATATTATTAATTTGAATCAGCAGCAGGGTATCAACAGTTGTTTCCTAATACGCTAAAAGCTTCAACTATGGAAGATCCCTTGGTTTTGAGTTTTCTCTTTCTGATCATTGGTTTGATTCTCGGAGGGGCTGTTGGGTATTTGTATAGCCGATCTAGGCGTCAGGCGGGTGTACTGCATAAGGAGGAAGTGGACAAGCTATATGTGCGGAAAGAAATCCATGAAAACCTGCAACAGCAAGCTGACATTTACCGGGAAGACCTCTTGGAGAAAGAACAGGAGATCAGGCAACATGGAATTGATTTGGCAAGCAAGGTAGAAAAAGTCAATTTTCTGGAAGAAAAGCTACAGACGCAGTGGCAAGAAATCCAGAACTTACAGCAGCAAAGTAAGTTGGAATTTGAAAATATTGCTAACCGCTTACTTGAGGAAAAGAGTCAGAAATTCACCCAACATAACCAACAGCAAATCGATGGTATTCTACAGCCACTGAAAGAGAAAATTAAGAGTTTCGAGGAGGGTATTGAACGAAGGTTCCTAGAAGAAACCAAAGACCGTATGTCCCTACAAAAGGAAATCGAACATCTACGATTGCTAAATCAACAGCTCAGCGAGGATGCCAACAATTTGGCCTCTGCCTTAAAAGGAGAAAACAAAACTCAGGGGGATTGGGGCGAACTTCAGTTGGAGTTGATCCTAGAAAAAGCAGGTTTAATCAAAGATATCCACTATCAGGTGCAGCGCACCTTTAAGGATGAAACAGGCCAACAAAAGCGACCAGATTTCATCATTAACCTACCAGAAGGAAAACACCTAATTATTGATTCCAAAGTTTCTCTGGTAGCCTACGAGCGGTACTTTAATACCCAGGATGACAAGAAACAAGAGCAGTACCTTAAGCAGCATACTGACAGCCTCCGGCAGCACATTAAAGATCTCAGCAGTAAGAATTATCAACAACTATACCAGATCAATACACCAGACTATTTACTGCTATTCGTGCCCATAGAGCCAGCATTTGCGGTAGCGGCTAAGGCTGATAGTAAGCTGTTCATGGATGCACTAGATCATAATATTGTATTGGTCACCTCCTCTACCCTACTTGCTACCATGCGTACCGTCTCCTTTATCTGGAAGCAAGAGAAACAAAAGAAGAATGTGTTGGAAATCGCTCGCCAAAGTGGGTTACTCTACGATAAACTGTGCGGTTTTGTACAAGATTTGAGTACAATCGGCAATCGCCTGAACAATGCTCAATCGGCCTATGAAGATGCGATGAATAAATTGGTGAATTCTAAAAAATATGGAGACACACTGTTGGGGAGAGCTGAAAAAATTAAATCGCTGGGTGCTAAAGCGTCCAAACAGTTACCGGATCACTTGCTAAATCAACTGGACGAGGTGGGCGAATAACTCAGAAGTTTTTCATTGCGACATTGGCGATCGCTACGCGGGGTCCCTCATCAATGTTCATCATCGCATTGATCAATCTGATTTCTTGAAAGTCCTTCAGGTGTTCCACGTAGATATCTGCCGGTAACACTCTACCCTCCTCCATTAGTCTAGCTCTACAAGTACCAGCCATGATAGGATTGGCGGGAGTGTACCAGTATTGGCCATCATATAGGATAACATTCGCATAGGAAGTATCGGTAATCACACCATTTTTGACCATTAAAATATCGTCACTGTTTCCTCGTTCGGCAAATAGCTTGTTAATAGGCAACCGATCTGAATATTTGTAAGGGTAGTTGATGTGATTCGCATCTATCAACTTCAATGAATTCACCGGACGAACCTGGTACGGAATGTAGCTAATGTTTATAATATCGCACCGATATTCTACCCGTACCTTGTATAAACCTTTACGGTGCTCAAGCGGCACATCGAGTGTTTCTGCCAAAAATATGGGTTGGCTTCTTTTACAGAAGTGTTGCCTCGTTCGATCGAAACGGTTCTGATGATAAGCGAGAAAAGGAAACTTCCCGTCCTCTAACCTTATTGATTCCAAAAAAGAGGCTTTAGCGTCCATTTAACATGTCGGCATTGATCTGTTCTTCCTGATAATTGGTAAATATATCTTCTGTAGGAGCTCTTGATACTCAGATTTTACATCACTGAAGTACGTCAATCCCCCCCCACTTCGATACCAAAGTTCGTCCCTATCCTGTTCTAAGTAACGGATAGCCACACAACTATCCAAATTTTCACCGTCAAAGTATCCTAATATGCCAGTATAATACCCTCTTGGCCCCACTTCCGCCTCTGCTAGGACTTCCACCGTTCTGGCCTTGGGGGCTCCACTAATAGAGCCGGCCGGCAGAAGCTTCAATACAATATCACCAAGATGGCTACAGTAATCTTCATCTAAGTCACCGACGATTTCTGTGCTGGTCTGCAATAACTTACCAGATTGATGCTCAATTTCTTCCACATAGCGATATCGCTCTACCCGGACCCGTTCTGCAACTTGACTCAGGTCATTACGGATCAAATCTGTGATGGTTGCGTGCTCCGCTTTTTCTTTAGCATTGGCCAGTAGCAAAGCCTCAGCATTGGGCATATCGGCACGTATTGTTCCCTTCATCGGAAAGGATTTAATCTGCTGTTTTTCTATCCGGATAAAGGATTCCGGAGAAAAAAATCCGCAATGATCTTTCCAATAGAATCGATAAGGAGCCTTGGTCTTTTCAATAATGTCTCGAAGTCCTATTGAGGTTAGCACCTTGGTCGCAAAGGTCAGATTAGCTAAATAGGTATCCCCCAGTTGGATCGCTTCCTGCACCTTTTCAAAAGCGATTTTATAGGTATCGAAAGATACAGGAAATTTTTCGAGAAAGATGTTATCAGTCTGCTTGTATGTTGTTAAATCGAAGTTGGAAAAGCCATTCAGGTCGAATAGGAGCTCACTAGAATCGATTTGCGATGCCTCCCAGATCTGGGGAGCCACCATCTCATAGTCGATCAAGAACAAAAAGGGGCGTTTCTTACTTCCCAACTTATTCATTTTCTCGCGAAAGGTATGTATATCAAGCGCTTTCAAATTCGTCGTATTATTTGTTCCTTTTTTAGGACGGATAAAGATAATACCAGTCACAAGATCTGTACCAGTTAGAATTTCCCCAGCAGCAATTGAGTAGCCTGACTTTTCAAATCCTCTTTGACCTTACCAGAAAGCCGCTCCCAAGTACGTGATTCTAGGAGACGTTTTACCGCTTCTTCATAGTAAACTGCGTGATACCCAAAAAGGGTTAGAACAAAAAGGAAAGGAATGGCCCAAAACAATGACATTGTCAAGAAAATGACAATCCAAATAATCCACCAAAGCAGATAGGCACCAATACCAACGGCCCACTTCACCGGTGTATAGAAAGAAATGTCCTTAACCTTATTGTCTGCTATGTACCTTGCTAAACCCAATGGCAACAGGTTCCAAAGATATCCTAAGAGAAAGGGAACAAAGCCCAAAATCAAGTACAATAGGGTGGGTACAATAGCCAATTTAGGGCCCAATACATCAAACTCAGAAACTTTAAAATCTTCTAAACGCTGTAAAAAGGCTGTAGTAGCTAGCTTCCAGGAAGTCTTAGCCTCAGCTTTGGTATTATTCACCTCATCCGTAATGGCCTTCTCTTTTTGAAGAGGTTCAAAGGCGGCATTAATAACAGGGAAGGTAGGTAAATGCAGCAGAGGCCGCTGAATTCTAAGCAAGTCCTCCGCCAAAGGCTCATCGGCAGGGTCCGCAATAATCACAATCCTTTCCTGCAGCGCTATTGTCAGATCCTCCGTCAGTTGGTTGATACTCTTACTTCCAATTTCGCCCTCTTCTAGGTAAGATCTTGCCGATAAGGGCTCCCCAAAATCTATCATAACGCGGGTACGACTTCTTTCCGCATAGGTGTAGTTGACGCCAACTGGTACCACATATACGTCCTCCAAATCAGGAAAACGTTCGAAGGCCCCTAGGGCAATTCTAGCCGTGCCCTTTTGGATCGGACGAAGTCGCTTTTCGTGTATCGTATTTCCCTCCGCCAAGATCATGATGGTCTTGCTGTCTTTGAGGGCTTCAAAACAAGCCTCGAAAGTAGAATAGTTGTTTTTCAAGTTACGATATCCTCCATCCCGCATTCGGAAGACGGGTAACATATTCAGCTGACGTAACAAAAAATTGTAGAAGGGTTGCTTGAAGAAGTCGCCTCTAACTAAGAAGTAGAGCGGTCGGCCTAAAAAACAAGCTAAGATACAAGGCTCCATGAAGGCCGTCGGGTGATTAGCCACCAAGATAACGGGCTTATCGACCGGTATACGATCAGTGTTAGAGATACAAATGTGTTGGTAATTGGCCCGAATCGCTAAGGCAGCCAGAGGGCGTACAAGGCTATATAACATCCTTTCTAGGTTTCTCTCTTGAAATAGATGAGCAAAGCTAAAAAAGAGTTTTTATCTACAATTAGGGATTGCTTCATATTTAGCTAAAATGGCAGTTTTCCCAGATCAACATTCCCGCCTGTCAAAATCAAGCCCACCTTCTTACCCTTGAAATATTCAGGATAAGACATTACTACTGCCAGAGGAACGGCACAACTAGGTTCAATGATAATCTTCATGCGCTCCCATGTCAGACGCATAGCCTTGATGATCGCCTCTTCCGAGACCGTAAAGATCTTATCAACTTTGTCTTTGATGATCCCAAAGGTCTTAGCACTAAGGTTGGTACGGAGTCCATCTGCGATCGTATCGATTCGATCATTCTTTTGTAACTGGCCACTAGCCAAGGAGCGGGCTGCATCATCAACAATTTCTGGTTCCCCCCCGTAGACCGTAATTTCCGGATACATGTACTTGGCAGTGAGGGCGGTTCCACTCATTAATCCTCCCCCTCCTACTGGCGACATGACTATATCTAATTCTCCAACGTCTTCCAAAAGCTCCTTGGCACAGGTCGCCTGTCCCGCAATCACGTCATAGTTATCAAAGGGGTGAATGAAGGTCGCCCCTGTTCGTTCCACAACGGATTGTAAGGTACTCTCCCGAGCCTTTAGAGAGTTCTCGCATTCTGTAATCTCGGCACCGTAGCCAGCTGTAGCAGCTTTCTTGATGGCGGGTGAGACATCCGGCATGACGATATAGGCTGGTACGCCCAGCATTTTGGCGCTCAAAGCCACGGCCTGGGCGTGGTTTCCGGAGGAATGCGTGGCCAAACCTCGCTGTTTGTCCGCTTCGGTTAAGCGCATAGCGGCATTACTGGCTCCCCGCATCTTAAAGGCGCCAACTTTTTGAAAGTTCTCGCATTTGAAGTAGAGTTCAGCCCCCGTCAATTCGTTGATGGCGGTATTAGTGAGCACAGGGGTACGATGAATCATGGACTGGATGGCCAAGTGTGATTCTTGAATATCTTCCCAAGTAGGTACAGTTTCAATCTTCTTCATAGGCTAAATACAAAAGAGGCTGGCACACAAGGCGCCAACCTCTTTTGGTTGGGTATAGAATGTATTGCAATTATTGCTTAATCAAGCGAGTGGCGGCAGATTTGCCGTCAATTTGAACGCGCAAGATATAAACACCTGCGGACAAATCACTTGCATTAATGGTATAATTGTAATCTCCAGCTAATTGCTGCTCAGCAGTTACCGTACGGATCTCTTGCCCAATGGCGTTCATCAAAGTAATGCTTACCTGACTTACTTCTGGCAAGTCGTAACGGACAATGAAATCAGTAGAAGATGGATTTGGACTCACTAGGAACTGATATCCATCCAGATCCAATTCTTCTACAGCTGTCGTTCTAGTTTGGATTCTTCCCTCACCACCTTCTGGGTAATCAGCAGCAGTGATAACACCATTCACACCATCTTCAGCTAAGATGAAGTCAAATAGTACCTTTTGGTAAGAAGTACCCAAGTTCTGGAAGCCTGCAGCTGCGAATTCATCGTAAGAATCACCACCACCGGCAGTAAAGCTGTTGGTCACGATGTATACATTGGGTGCGCCGTCTACTACTTCATAGTTTTCTACGATTGGCGTACCATCATCCAAAGTGGCAGATACAATTCTGTTGATCCCTGGCTGACCGTCCAAGTCGTCCCAAACGATTCTGAAACCAGCGATTTGCAAGAAGGCACCATCACCATCTTCGTGTCTTTCCACCGCATTTTCAAGCGCAGACTTCAATTGTGCTGGCGTCAATGGGTTCAAGATGGATACGAAGTTATCGAAAGGTAACATTTCGAAAGTCTTCAACTCAGAGATTTCACTGTTAGCAGGGATAATCTCATTGTTACGGATACCTCCACCATTCTGAACGGCAATGATCGGAATGCTCGGATCAAGGTTGAAGTTAGCTGCTTCTTTATTAGCCAACCACAAGAAGGCATCAGCAATTAAGTTACCTTGGTTGGTCTCAACCGATCTAATGCTTGTACGCGTACCATCTAGATCCACTTCCGTGATCGCAATGATGTTGGTTTCTAGTGCAGCTTGATAAGCTACTACAGAGTCGATTACTTCATTCTGGATCGTTAAATCTGCTTCCCCGTCAGCTACTAGGATTACATCACTTTCGTCCGCAATGGCAATTACACCACCTTCTTCATCAAACTCTACCACCAAGTTACCTACGAAGCGGTACTCACCTGGAGTAGTCACGATGTAAGCAGTATCACCATCGGCATTCAAGGTACGGATTGGATATTCGTCGAAGACAGAAAGACCAGGAATAGCGTTATCAGGATTGTTGGTCAGTAGCTCATCACCACCACCGGCAATTACTACATCTACTCCTGAAAGCATTCCAACCAATTCAATCTCATTATTAATGGACTGCAAGTGAGAGATCAAGATGATCTTGTTCACCCCTTCTGCAATCAACTCATCGATTTGCTGCTGAGCTACGCTCATGATATCTGGATCTACTACCACGTTTCTTGGCGTTGAAATCGTGTTAATAGCATCCGTGATCAAACCAATCACACCAATTTTCTCACCATCTTTTTCAAATACAGTGCGCTTGGCAATCCTACCCGCATCTACCAAAGCTTGCAAGCCAGGCTCTGCGCTGAAGTCCAAGTTGGCACTTAGGTATGGTGGCTGTGTTTTCACAAAGTCGCCAATCATACGCTCCAAAATATCAGGACCAAAATCGAAATCGTGGTTACCAATACAGATGGCGTCGTATCCGATCTCATCTAGTACCACCGCGTCATATAGAGGCAAACCTGGTGCACGGTTCAAACTGGCATTGAAAGCTGTACCCGCCAAGAAGTTATCACCAGAAGAAAGCATTAGATTCGGATATTGACCAGAACGTACATTGTCGGCTACCACTTTGAATTGAGCAGCACCACCAACTTGCATTCCGGCAACGTCCGTTGGTAACAACTTAGACTCACCGTCATTGTTATGTACGATTCGTAAGAAGAAACCAGGCTTATCGAATTCAACTCCAAATAGCGTGACCGTACCACTTACTTCGTTGGCTGTAACTACAAGTGGAGATCCAGTCGGGCTATCGTCAGCAGAGATGTAAACGATGTCTTCTATACCTAAGTCTCCTACTTCAGGTGTAGTCGCGTCCTCCACAGAGAAGTCTCGATTGTTGACGTAGTTTACGTAGTAAGGATGGGCAGGATCAGTGATGTTGTATACGAAGATGCCGCCTTGGCGCTCTAGACCGATGAGAGCATAAATCGTATCCCCTTTCACTACCACCTCGATGGCTTCTGGCTCAGGTCCTTTATCATCACTTCGATTCTTACCAGAATCGTTTTCGTCATTGGTACTGTTGAAGTTGGCTGGATCAAGTTCAGCAATGATGCGTTCAAATTCGTTTCCACTATCGTATACTAAGTTGCCGTACTTGTCGAAGATAGAGAATGAACGTCCACCGTAAGAGTAGATTTGATCGAAGTCACCGTCGCCATCCAAGTCACCATTAGCGGTGGTTGTTTTCAAACGTCCCAACAATTCGTCAGCTTGGATTTCCGCAGCATTAGGGAATGCCGTTGGATCAAGAACAAGATCAGCTACTCTTTCTTCCTCAGAGTAACCATCGTAATCACGAGAGTCCCCTTCGTTCGCAGTGATGACGTAGTCTCTACCACCTACAGAGAAAGAACGGATCGCATCTGGATTGTAAATACCCAAAGTTGGCCAGTTCTGAATTTCGATGGCATCAGAACGGTTACTGGCATCGAATCCGTTATCGTCGCAAAATTGGATAATTCCTAGTGTAGAGTTATCAGATACACCCGCTCCGGCCAAACCGAAGTCGTTGTCGTTCAATACGGCCAAGTCACCACCAGGTAAAATCGCCAAACCTTCAGGCTTGTCGCTAGGTAGGTAACCGATAGATGGCAAGTTCAATACTTTAGTCTTGTGAACAGGCTGTACACCAGCAGCAACGATTTCGTCAGCAGTCATTTGCTCCAAGCTCATACCGGTAGAACCATCTTCCAAAGAAATCGCAGTACCCAAGATGTTAGTGGCACCAGTCATATTCACTTCGAAGATGAACTTCTTACCTTCATCCTGGCCAGGTACGCTGCTATCACGCTCTAGTACCATAAATTTGCCGTTGCCGGCATATACCACATCCCCGATCTTATCTACCCGGCCGATGTCAAATCCTCGATTCGCATTAGATTCTAGTAGGTATACATATTCAGCAACCGGTGTTCCGTCAGCAGGATTAACGGCCAAGATGCGGATCACATCTGTATTGTTTCTTACGCTGTTATCAGGTGCTTCGATGGGAGACTGGATGAAAGCGTACAGGTAGCCATCATCGGTATTCAAAGCCATGCCCTCGAAGCCACGGTTGGCGCGACGCTTAGCGTAGATAGCTGGCAATGTCTCCGTCCCGTAAGTTCCGACTGGCTGAGGAGTAGTACCTAGCATAGAGGTGCCAATAGGTACGAAGCGATCAACCAATACACCCGCTGTATCAAAGTGGTAGATGGCTGGACGATACTCGTCACACATCCAGAAATCACCATTCGGATCACGAAGCACGCTTTCGAAGTCACCACCGAATTCGTCAAAGTCCAGGGCAGTGTAGCCATTGCCGTCGGCATCTACGAAGTCGCCATTGGATTCCAAAGGTGTAGTGCTGACATTGATATCATCTACTTGCCATAGTGCTCCGTCGCCAGGGCCCGTGCCAGTAGAAGTATATTTAAAAGCCAGATAGAAAGGATTGTCCGCAGGAACCTCAACTTCTCCACTGTACGTCTTTTCAAAGTTACCACTAGAAAGTGTAAAAAGGCTGGTTCCATCAGCCCAGGAAGCTAAATTCGGGTCTCCGCTCCCTGTATAATTTTGGGAACTCAAGACTTCTAAACTACCTCCATCAAAGTTCTTTGCGGTAAAGAAAGACACGTATACAGGAGTGGTACCATCTGAGTCAATTAGTGTAATCAGCCAATCTTCACTAGCTTCATCTGCTCCAAAGCCATTCATCTCAGCATGAAAGTCACCCTGGAAGTCATCATGACTCCAATCGGAATCACTTGCTACGCTAAAAGCAGTCCATTTACCTAATCCGACCATTTCATCCTGAAAGTCATCAGTAAAGATGTTCCCTGTACCTACCACGGCAACATCTGCCGGCACAACCGGCGTCTCGTCAAAGCCAGGAATATTTCCACGGCCAGAGATCGGAGTTGTACCATCGGCACGAGTCAATAGAATTTGATCATCCAAAGAAGCCTCTCCGCGGACAATGTCTAAGGTAAACTTAGCAATGCGGCCTTGGTAGTCAGGTAACTTGAAAGGCCGTAGATTCGTTGGAGATGCCGGCGTTACATTGTTACGGTTCACTGCGGCGTCATTAGGTCCGCGATCAGGAATGGCATAGAAAACGTAAAGTGAATCCGTAGATTCATTCGCGTCAAAGTACAAACCAGAGAAACCACCCAAAAATACAGGATCCTGGCCACCACCGTAGCTAGGTGTCCCCAGTTCTGGCATGTCAATCAATTCGTTTAAGACAAACTCTGTTAATAATGGCTGGCCTGTATTGTGGTTTTTATACCCCAATGGAAGAATGTCAATCAGTTCATCCGTCACGAGGTCAATCACCGCAAAGGCATTATTTTCCTGTAGGGCAACATAAGCTAAGGAATCATTATCCGTTACAGCTACATATTCAGGCTCCAAGTCTTGCGCTACCGTTGCATTAGGTCCAAAGATTCGGACCCCTTTATTCTGCAAGCTTACTTTCTTGTCATTGAAGCTTTCGAAGGTCACATTAGTCACCGTTGCGTTCTCTACCCCATTTGAGATATCGATAATAGAAACGGAACCTTCTGGGTCCACATCATAGTTGTCATTGGGCTCTCCTTCGTTGGCCGTGATCACCTTGGTACCCGCGTTGTTAAAGGTGACCATATCTGGCAAACTCCCCACCGTTACCTGGTTGATCAAGTTACCATCTGTATCTAGAAAGACAATACTACCCGGATCCGTAGCTTCCTCCGCTTCCATGGCAATGGCTAACACCCCATTGGAAGCATCTACGCTGTTCACTCCTCCTCCGTAAGTACTCATATCAAAATCCGCAATTTTTGTAGGTGCGGAGGGATTAGAAATATCCAAAGCCGTAACTACATTGTCGTTGGCATTGGTGAAGAACAAACGGCCAGAGGTGGTATCAAAAGCTACGATCTCCGCAGCAGATTCATCAAAAATACCTGTGTTATAAGTACCTATCGGGCTCAATTCAAATTCTCGGTTTCCTTCGGGTAATTCATCCTCGCATTCGGCTAAGCCATCTCCCGTGGGAGCATTAGGATCAAAGAATTCCACTACCAACTTTGCTGCACCAGAGGTGCTTCCGTCGTAGGATTCAGCTTCTCTAGTTCCGGTACCGTAGAATGTGAAACCCATCGCATTACCACTTGCCCATCCTTCCTAGTCCACTAAGGCTTGTACGAATGCAGTTAGATCTGGAGTCGTCTGATCTGCACCAGCCTCGCCAATGATTCCCCAAGTATCAGCAGGAATAGCCCACTCTACAGAATCAGCCAGCGTGGCTCTAGAAGAAATGTTAAAAGGATCACCAGCATCAAAAGCAGCTGGATTACCAGAAAGTGCTTTGATTACGATGTTGCATGGATCTGTGTTTTTCGTCGTGTTGTCAACAGTAAATACAAGGTAAGCTTTCATGATCGTTACTCCAGTCGGGATCTCGACATTGCGGAAACGTACTCCTGTCAATTGAGGAGTAGATCCATCAGCATCTTCAGAACCCAATTCAAGGTCGGAGCTGGTTGCATCAAGAGAACCCACAGTCAAAGAACTTCCAGGAAGTGCTTCTTCCATGTCGTCTTCAGGGGCACTTACGCGCACCTCGATGCTACTCTGTCCGATCAGGACAGAAGCAAACAAAAAGGCAAAAAGGGATAAGTAAAATCTATTCATAATGCGATTTGATTTAAGCTCGAAAGAAAATCAAATCGTTAAAGCTTCCGAAAAACCTCACATTATGAAATGCTTAATTTATTGTGAAGTAAATTTTAAAAATGTAAAGCAAATATTATCACACGGTCTCTCCTATTTCGACTTTCCGCTGTTGTTGCTGAAGTAAGACCGCAGAGAGTATAGCTAATATACAGTAGGCTAAAAAATAGTATAAACCCCAAAGGATATTACTATCCGTTTGGATACCCGTTTGCATATTATTAAACGCTAAAAACGAAAGAAAAATAGCGGCTACGAATACATCCGCCATGGACCACTTAGAGGTTTTGAAAATAAAAAAGGAAAACAAAGGTTTATTAATCAAACTGGGTCGAAGCAGGGCTAACAAGGTGAAAAGGGTTTTTCCCAAGGGGAATAGCAAACTAAATACTAGAATACTAATGCCCACGACCCAATTGCCTTGTTGCAGTAGCAGTCCAATCAATTCCACAATGGACTTGCTTTGGTAGTAGAAATACATTTCACCGTCAAACTTGGCGGTATAATCTATATCCAAAGACAGGAAGTCCGTCTTGACTTTCACAGGGATACTTAGATCACGTTCAAAGGCAGCTATTTCAAGAATGGGTGTGAAAAGGCCAATCGTCAGGCATACTAAGGCCACTAAAAGCAGACCACCCAATGCGGTTGGGCGTTGCTCCTCATTCCTACCGTAGAAGAACAAAAAGACCAAATACAGCGCCATGACCGAAATCATGAAACCGGAATAACGATCTGCCGTCATTTGTAAATCCAGCATCTTATTCTTGGCCGTGCGTTCCATCGCTTGGCGCTCTCTGTTGTCCCCATCCGGTAGCCATTGGTCAAAATCCAATAATCGGTTTTCGTAATTCTGTGCATTGGCGAAGGTTTCCTTCTCGCTTTTGTAGGTGTAAGCGGTTTGTATCAAGCGCGTTCCAAAGAAGAGTCCTGCTACTAAAAATAGCATGCTAGCTAGCCAAAATGTCTTTCGAGTCATGTTAAGTGTTGTGTATCAATAATCGACTTCTTCTCCACCGACGAAACAGGTACTGATAATGTTTCATGGTTCAGTAAAGCAGTCAAGAGGAAAGATAAGGTGTCCGCTCAGACAATGGAACTAAATTATTCCAAATCCTTCAATTCCCGGTCCAATGGTTTGCAATCCTCCACGGAAAGCTCCCAGCCATCATAATCACCATGATGTGCTCTAGCCCAGGTTCGCAGGGTAGCGCTAACCGAATCGATGGTGCTTTGATCCAAAGTGTGCCGTTTACACAAACGCAACAAGAAGCTGTAATGATGCTCCCCAATCCGTGTAGGTAGCAATTGAGCTTCGAAACCTTGCGTCTCAGCAATCTTTCGGAGGGATCGGCGGCCTTCCTCCGTTTTGCAGTAGATCCAGTGATGGACGGTCTGTTCCTGCTGGAGGTCAACCCCTTTCCGGATCAGGCGCTTTACCATCCGTTGATTCAGGAGGCTGTTGGTTTCCTCCAAATTAGGGAAAAGCAGATCAAAGTAAATGTCCCATTCTGGATCCGGCTCTAGGCGATGATCCAAGGGATAGGCTGGATACACGGCTTGCACTCCTTCCATAATCGCCTCAATTGAATCTGCATTATACAAGAAAAAGACCAAGTGCTTTTTACCTTGAGCACTAGTCCTACCGGCATAGATGGCTTGTGCTTCCCGCTCGAGCCTTCCGACCAGCATCCGCTCCATATCCCAAAAGAGCTGCAATTCCTCCCCCTTAGCAAAACCGCCATTGCCTGGGGACAGGACGGGAACAGTGACCGTAAGATACTGATCGTACCCAGCTACGGGTGCGGCCGCAGCCAAACTCATGTCCAATGCAATAATGACCGGAAAATGGGTGTAATGTGATAAATAGGACGCCCACCCAGGGCGTAATTCTGTTGTACGTTGGTACATGCTACAAGACTTTTAAAAGTGGAAAAATCTTGGAGCGTTTTCAGCCACAAATATACGTAATCATCTTGTTTTAACAAAACAATTACAACACTTCATTCTACTGATTTCTGGAAACTTTTCTGCATCTTTGTCCAGCTAATTTACAATGTGATGGCATGTCCAAGCAAAAGTATCTAATCATCGTTGGTGGGCCCACGGCTAGTGGGAAAACGGGTTTTGCGATCCGGCTTGCCCAGCAATTCCAGACGGAAATTCTCTCTTTGGACAGTCGCCAATTCTACGAAGAAATGGATATTGGCACGGCCAAACCGACGGCAGCGGAGCTAGCTTCTGCTCCGCATCATTTTGTCGGTCATATTAGTATTCAACAGGAGTATAGCGTCGGTGATTTTGTGCGAGAGGCGCTGGTTCGTTTGGATCGTCTATATCAGACGTATGATATCGTCATAGCCACTGGAGGTTCGGGCTTATATATCAAATCTCTTTGTGAGGGTTTAGATGAATTCCCCGTTGTCCCGCAATCGATTAAGGACGATGTCGCTGCCATATATGCTTCCGAAGGTTTGTCTGCCCTGCAAGCTGAATTGCAAAAACTTGACCCTAGCTATTATGAAGCCGTCGACTTACAGAATCCTCACCGCTTAATGCGGGCCATTTCGGTTTGTCGAGCCAGCGGTGCTCCATTTTCGAGTTTTCAAACTAAAAGTAAAGCCCATCGCAATTTTAAGCCCATCTATTTGCAGATGCATTGGCCTCGCCGGGAGCAATACGATAGAATCAATCAGAGAGTAGATTTGATGATCGAGGCGGGACAGGTGCAGGAGGCGTGCCAGCTTTTTCCCTTCAGGACGCTCACCGCTTTGCAGACCGTCGGCTACAAGGAGTTATTCGAATACTTTGAGGATAAGATCAGTCTACAAGAAGGGATTGAGAAGATCAAGCGCAATTCGCGCCGCTACGCCAAACGTCAACTCACTTGGATGCGAAGAGATGGCTTTTGGAAACATTTTCACCCAACGGAATGGGAGCTTGCTTTAAGCTATATCGATTACAGTATCCGCCTAGGCTTTAGAGTAGATTGGGCAGGAGAAGAAGAGAAAAAGGCGTGGCTCCAGCAAATCAATATACCTGAAAACACAGCCGATCAAATCGAATGCTTGGCTGCCTACCAATCGAATTCAATTCTCCACTGCATTCCGATGGTTTTGCACAAGAAGGATGTTTTACTCTTGCCGGAGCTAGCGTTTTTACCCGTCAATGAGCAGCTAAAGCAATTGCTTCAGCACGAGGCAATTAATAGAGCGAATGATACTACCGTCTATCAGGTAGTTCAAGCCGGAAACCCTCCTGAAGTACCTGAGGTTAGGAAATGCTCCTTAACCACTCTACCTAGCCGCCTTAGTAAATGGGCGAGTTCTTCCCAAGAAATTTGGCAAATAGCCAACTAACTCGAAGCCATTACCCCCAACTTCTTGAGTATATTTAGGGCGTTGGTATTCTTCGGATCCAATTGCAAGGACTTCTGGTAGTTTTTTGCCGCTAAGGCTTTTTCTCCATTATTCAAATAGGCTTCCCCTAGGCTATCATACACATTGGAAGAGTTCGGATATAACACAACATTCAACCTGAAGATAGAAATGGCCAGATCAATTTGATCGTTACCCATCAATTCGTAGCCAAATGAATTGAGGTTACCCTCATCTACCCACCTACTATCTGGTTGCGTTTTCTGTAGTTCCTGATAGGCTTTCAGGCCACCCTCATAATCCTCCTCCACAAAATATTGGAAAGGAACCTTCTCTTCCTCTCCCATCAATGGATTATTAAATTTGACTTCTTCTGCTCCCTCCTCCTTAAACACCAAATGTTGAACACCCGTTTCAGGGTCTTTCAAAAACTGAATGATGTTGGAGCGATTAGGTCGGATGTATTCGTTATCTCCAATTTTGGTCAGTGGTATTGGCAACTTGTCCTTGAGGTATTTGAAGAAAAGTTGATCATCTTCTTGAAAGATTTCGATATGCTGATCTTCATCGTACTGGTATCGACCTGCAATTCTTGAAAATTCTTCCGCTGTCACCTCCTGGGGCGTGTAGATCGGAGCTTGTCGATTGTCCCACTGATAGGTAGCCGCCACAGAACGAATAAGTTCTTCAATAAAAGGAGGGTGATTTGAATTGGTCAGCACCACTACACCGTACCCTCTTGTTTTGTGTGCAATGGCTTCACTAGAAAAGCCCTCATCCCAGCCACCATGAGAAAAGTACCATTCATCATCTTGATTATCCAAAAACATACCTAAGCCTACGAAATCCTCAAAATAAGGGGTGAGCATTTGCTGGGCCATCTCCGGTTTCAGTACCTTGGTTTCTTCCCCAGCTATTCCTTTTTGGAGTTCGATAAAAGCTTGAGCCAAGTCGGAGGCAGTTGTCCATAGGCCCGCAGCAGCCATTTCAGGATAGATATGCCACTGCCCCTCCACTTTGCTACCATCCGGCAAATAGCCGGTTGCTGTATTAGCTTGCCAACTACTCGGTAGAGGTTGGGCGTAGCTGGAATGAGTCATCCCCAAGGGAGCCAGAACCGTCTCCTTGGTCAAGTCTGGGAAGCTCATACCTGTTACATCTTCCAACAGCAATTGCATGATACAGTACCCACCGCCAGAGTATCGGTAGCGACTACCAGGCGTCATGTCTACCCGTATTTCCCCGGTATTGGTAGGACCGGCAGCATCTAAGACTTGTACTATACTTGGAACTTCATCCGTGCGCGTATAACCAGGGAAACCATGGATGGTAAGTCCTGCCGTATGGCTCACGATTCTTCCTAAAGTTACCTTTTCCGTTTCTTGATGCTCGTTATCCGGCAGCTTCCACGATTTGAGATAGGTATTCACTTCCGTTTCTAAATCCAATTTCCCAGCTTGCACCTGCCGTAGCATAGCCATGGCAGCTACCGGTTTACTAATAGATCCAGCCTGAAATAAGGTATGCTCTAGCACTGGTTTTTTCGAATCTCGGTCTACAATTCCATAGGTCTTACTCCAATGCACCTTGAAGTCCTTAATCACGGCTATACTCACCCCTGGCACACCATAATGATTCATCCGCTCCTGGATCGTCCAGAATGGGTCACCTGCAAAGGAAACGGGATTTCTCAATCCATTCTCAACAGCTTCTATTTCAGTAAGAATCTCCGGGTCAGTAATTTCTTTAGCAGTCTGCTGACAACTAATAAGGAAAGTAGAGCTTAGCAAAGCAATAAGGATAATGCGCATATTTATCAGGTGTTTTTTGCAAAGATGTCCATTTTTGGAAATAGTTGCACCCTCTCCCCTCCTAATAATTACGTATCATTGCGCCCAAATTCAAAAATATGATTTGGAAGCAACCCATTAGTCTAGAAGGCTTGAATCAGGTAAGTAAGAACACTTTAGTGGAACACTTAGATATTGAATTCGTAGAATTTGGTGATGACTTCATTACCGCTAAGATGCCGGTTGATCATCGAACTGTTCAGCCTATGCGTTTACTGCATGGTGGGGCTTCTGCCGCTTTAGCCGAAACCGTGGGTAGTACTGCATCCGTCATGTGTCTACCGGATATGGCCACACAGGCAGTTGTAGGTGTGGAACTTAATATTAACCACCTGAGTTCGGCCAAGGAAGGGCAAGGTTTTGTCTTTGCAAGAGCAACACCAGCGAAAGTTGGCCGCACCATACACGTCTGGCAGATTGAAATAAGAGACGAAACGGATCGTCTGATTTCTGTCAGCAGATTAACAATTGCCGTGGTAAGTCGACGATCCTAATCCAAATGCATAATACAAGCTTTAATTTTAGCGATCAATAATATATTTTCTTGCATCAAATCATCCCTTTCCATCCAAAGTAGTATTATGAAAAGAATTGTAATCCTCCTACTTGCAGTCTCTCTCGTCCAGACTACCTATGCTCAGCTGAATATTGAATTATTAGATCAGCTTTCCTACGATTTTAACGCCAATGATATATGGGGCTGGGTCGCAGAAGACGGCACTGAATATGCCCTGGTAGGTACCAATCGAGGAACCTCGATTGTAAGTCTTGCTGATCCTAGGAATATAGTGGAAGTTGCTTTTATTCCAGGTGCATCTACCTCTTGGCGAGATATCAAAACCCAAGGGCACTATGCCTACGTGACCCAGGATATTACTGATGCTGACGAGGATGTTGGTATTGCCATTATTGACCTGTCCAAACTTCCAGCCTCAGCAGATTACGTCTACTGGCGCCCCCAATTGGATCGCGGCCTACTCACAGACTGTCACAATATTTGGATCGATGAAGAAGGCGTTTGTTACTTAGCCGGCTGTGACGTCAATAATGGAGGGATCATTATACTGGACATTCTAACCAATCCTACCGAACCATCAGTCATTGCTTATGGCCCGACGGTTTATGCCCATGATGTATATGTTAAGGACAATATGATGTTTGCCTCCCAATTAAGGAGTGACTTGGGCATTTATGACATCAGCGACAAACAAAACATTACAGTGGTAGGGCGAAAAGAAACACCTTTCGACTTCACCCACAATGCTTGGGCTACTGATAATAATGCAATAGTTTTCACCACGGACGAACGAGGCAATGCCCCCGTAGCCTCTTATTCAATATCCTCGAATGGGGCCATTGAAGAGCTCGATCAGTTCCGGCCGCTACGTACCGTCAATAGAGGTGTGATTCCACATAATGTACATGTCTACGAAGACAATTGGGTAGTAACTTCTTACTACACGGATGGCGTGGTCATTATCGATGGCACACGACCAGCCAATATGATAGAAGTTGGCAATTACGATACCTTCTCTGGTGGGGACGGGGGATTCAATGGCGCTTGGGGTGCCTATCCCTACCTACCCTCTGGCCATCTACTCGTGAGCGATATCAATTCTGGTTTATATGTACTAAAGGTTGACTACAAGCAGGCTTGTTGGCTAGAGGGAACAGTCACAGATGCATCAAACGGCGACCCGATATTTGATGCAACGATTAGTATTAGTACAGATGAGCCTAATGTCGGGCAGAGTGATTTAATGGGAGAATATGCTACTGGAGTGGCACAAGCTGGCACTTATAGCGTCCGCTACAGTAAATTTGGGTATGAAGCGAAAACCGTACAGGTTACGCTGAACAATGGCGTCCTCGAATTGGTCAATGTGCAATTAGAACCACTAGCTGTCTATTCAGTGGCGGGAAATACCGTTGAGGATGGTAATGGTCAGATCATACCTGGCGCACGTGTAATTCTTAAAAGTGATGAGATCCAGTATGCTGCCATTACGGATTTGCAAGGACAGTTTTCCATGCAGAACATTGTGGAAAGCACTTATGATGTGTACGCCCTGGCTTGGGGCTATCTGCACAAAGTCATGGAAAATGTCATGATAAATGGAAACCAATCCTTAACACTAGAACTAACCCCAGGTTATCAGGATGACTTCCTCATTGACCTCGGATGGGAGAAGGATGCCGCCGATGAAACTACCTCTGGATTTTGGGTATTGGGTGAACCCATTGGCACCTATGTCAATTCCTCCACAGCTGCCAATCCGGAATTTGATATAGAAGGTGATATCGGCGAAAACTGCTATATGACGGGCAATGGTGGCGGTAGCTCTGGAACCGATGATGTAGATGGAGGAAGCGTAACCCTTACTTCTCCCGTCATGGATCTTACCACTTACGAAGAACCCATTGTTTCCTATTACCTTTGGTTCCAACGCTTCAATAGCAACCAAGGAGTAACCCAAGATTCCTTTGTAGTAAGTGTGAGTAATGGAAGTGAGGAGGTAACGCTTGAGGTACTACAAGACGCTCAAAATAACTGGCGAGATCAATCTGAATTCCAGCTGCGAGACTTCATTGATATCACCTCAACAATGACCATTTCTTTCACTACTTCAGATTTTGCACCAGTTGGTAATGCGGTAGAAGCGGCCGTGGATGCTTTCCTTATCACAGATGGGACTGTGAGTTCCACGGCTGATACAGAAGTATTCCAAGGTTCCTTGAAACTCTTCCCCAATCCATTTCAGGATGCCATTCAATTTGAATATGACATTGAGCAAGATTTCCGCCAAGGCCAAGTGCGCATCTTCAATATCGTAGGACAACAACTAGCAGCCTTTGACCTTGATCAGCCTACAGGGCGCCAAGCATTGCAATGGCGCGGAGATGCTGGAGTTTACATTGTGCAACTGAGTTTGGATGGTCAGGTGGTGCAAAGCCGCAAGGTCATTAAACAGTAGGACTCAAAAGATAAGGCCTAATCAACTTGGGGATCAAGTTGATTAGGCCTACCTTCCGCAGCTTAAGGAGCAAATCCATCTACTCTATAGGATCCGCAGTCAAATTCACATCCCCCGATTTGATTCCCACGAAGTTCAATTCAAATTTCCCATTGGCCGTTTCGGCTAGAATGTATGCTATCGGATAATCCTCGGAGAACGGCATCGTATTGTTTTGGAAATTGAAATCCTCCGGGATAAATTGCCAAGAAGGTACACCTGGTAATTCCTCCACCAAGCCGAGGGTTAAGCGCTGCATATGTATAATGTCAAGGGTGGTAACCATTCCATTTGAATCGACATCCGCAGCTATAATCTTATACGGAGAATCTAATTCTGCCAGTCCTAGGATATGACGTCTCACCTGAATAATATCCAATACTGAAACGCCATTAACTGTATTAGATGTCTTTGCCGGCAATAAAGTATACTCCTTTCCCGCTGGTAGGGGTAAAAACTCATAGTAGCCCGTACTATCTGTGGTAGCGAGATATAGCTCTTCCCCATCACCAATGCCCATCAAGACATTTCCGACACCAAAATCCTCTTCGGTATAAACATATCCACTCACGAAAAGAGCATTTGGGTTTTCCATGCCATGAATGGTATCCTGTGCCAGGGTATCGGGATTTAACCAATACTTTAAGGAAGTGCCCATGGTGCCTCCACCTTCCCAACTCACATTGAACCGACCAAACCAGCCCTTAGTGCCCGCACAATTCTCATTTACTTGCCCCCCATTCAATTGCCCGATGACTAATCCTTCCGGGTCTAAAAGAGCTGAGCCCGACGAGCCCACCTCAAAGCTCCCTTCCGAATAGATCATCTCATAATGATGATTTCGAGGAGTGGTCACGCCATTGTTCCAATTCAAGGATCCATTAATAATATCCACTGGCTCGTAGGATACGCCAATTTTCTTGATGTCTGCATTCGGGTGATGAATACAGTAGGAGGTATCTGGTTCGCTACTTTGGCTGTTCCAACCCAAGAAATATGGGTTGTAGTTGAGTGGAATCGTATCGGTCAATTCTAGCAGCAGGAAATCACTTTCTTGTCGCCCAGCTCGAAATACACTACCGGTCAAGGCCTGTGCTCCAGGCTCTGCAGTTGGATTATCACAGCTGCCAGTCTCGTAATTGAAATCAAAACGCCACATATCGTATAGTGGTGTAAATCCATCCATGCAGTGGAACCCCGTTAGAATGTAAGGTGTTCCATCTTTTCGGGTGTTATTGAGTAAGTTACCAGAACAGATCCCGATCCCTTCTTCCACCACCACAATCACTCTTACAATTCCTCGCTTCTCCTTTTGGAAGGCTAACCCAAGATCGCAGTTGATATTCTCATGGCAGTTGTTAGAGGTGCCAAAGCCCCGACTATTCCCTCCTGCTATTGTACCCTCGAGAGGACTCAATACTGTGGGATCATATACCTGATCTACGCGGAATAACTGAATAGCTCCCTGCCCCTTGATCGCGGCTGGAACCCGGTATTCAATGATGGCGGTTTGCCCTTGGATTAGGCCCGTCATAAATCGGCTATTCTTCGTGTTATCGCGATGTGTATAAGGTCCCAAGACCTGCTTTCCATCGGGACTATACATAAACAGGCTAGCCCCTTTCGGGATAAAGAAGGCTTCGTACAAGGCCATCAAGCCCAGACCATTCCTACTTTCTATAGCCAATTGCCATACCAAATCACCGTTTGGTAGGCTTGTCCATGTACCACCATTGGTCAAACCGGCTTGCACCTTAGCAGGAACTGCGATTCTTGGCATTCCGCTATTTTGATCTTCTAACTTGACCTTATCATATTCGATTTGCGGTAATTGGACTTTGCTTAATTCAGCGGGGAAAACGGAGGCAAAAGAGGCTTCCAATCCAGCCGGACGGAGTGAAGGATAGTCTTGTGCAGTAGCAGGTAGAAATAGGCAAATGCTCAGACAAAACGTGAGCAGAAGTATACAATATCGGATCATGGGATGTATAACTTGCTTTTGGGTTTAAGAGATCTTATTGAAACAATTTCTCATTTCACTACGGTCTCAAGGACCCGTAAAGATAGGAAATACTGTTGCATTTTTTGGCAAGGCCCTGGCAATTCCCTGTTCGTTATCTGGTCAAGGCGATAGGAATTCTTTTAATTGCTGGTTCCAAATCTTGACCCCTTCTGCATTCAAGTGATTGTTATCAAAAAAGTGCAGACTGTCAACCAATCCAAGACCTGAGTTATGGGTGTCATTGCGATAGTTTACCCCAACTTTAGTCGCTAGTTCTTGTAAATAAGTATCGATTCGGTCCTGATCTTTGATTTTTTGGACGGTAAGGGTCGGCATCGGAGCAGAAATAAAACGTAGCTCAATATCTCGTTTTGCACAAAATTTTGCTATCTCTTCAATGGCCTTTTCATGCTTTGGCAAGGCCCAATTGGCTGCTAGTCCCAACTCATCATAAAGATCTGGGCTGCTGAGCTGTTGAGTGGAGATTCGTTCGTTTCTTTCTACGTAACCGGCCCCCTTATACTTTCCCGCATGATCTAGATGATCATCCCCACGGAGATACTTCCGTAAAATATAAGGTAGAGCGTTCTTTCTCCGCAGCACCGGCAGGATGGTCAAGGCACTTATTTCATACAAATCGAAGGCCTGCCATAAAAACCTCCACTTCGCTGACGATGCCTCCATTTGTAACCAATTATTACCTCCGTTATTGAGTTGATCGGCCTCCATGAAGGTGTAGAAGTATAGTTCCATCACCACAAGCTTGGGGGGCTGATGCAATACGGCGTTCTGCAATACGTGCCAAGAAGTTAGGGGCGTCTGACCAGAACTGCCCAAATTGAAACTCTTTATTCTCCAACTACTCTCCATTTGCTGCGGATCAAATCCCCGATAGGCATGAGAGGATCCCAGAAATAGAATATCCAAACTATCTCCCTTCGGTAGTTGATAAAACTCCTCCCAACGATAGCGATCAAAGGCGTAGCCTCTTTTGTCCACATCGCGTTCCAATACGCCTAAGGCATAAGCCAATAGGAAGTTGAGGCCCATTAGGCCAAGTAGGAAGACGGATATGCGGATGAGCAGTGGTTTCAATGTCGAAAATTTTATCTAGGGATTATCAATGCATTCATAATGGTCTAGTCGTTTAGGTTTACAGATTATTTCGATGATTATTAAAACTGAAAATATATAAACACGGAAGGTTCCGCGGGGCTAAACAGCAATATAGCTAAAGCCATTCCCCAATAACTACTCCAACGAACCGCAACCATTTTATGTCGAAAAAGAAATGGTATCTCGGTATTCCTGGAGAACCATTCGATCACCAACAAGCAGGAAACACCAAGTAGTGGAAACGTGTGCTGGACTTTCCAACCATCCATACTGAAGGCCAACAACCCCTGATAAAATTCCATGGCCTCCCCTACACTTTCCGCGCGGAAAAGTACCCAAGCTAGGCCCACTAAACCAAAGGTCAATAACATTCGTAGCCCCTCTCCTAGCGTTGGAAGCCATCGGTCTTTTCCTGCGACTTCCAAGTATTTCCGATTACGTCCTAATAAAATAAGTGGAAGAAAAAATAAGGCGTGGAGAAAGCCCCAGGCCAAAAAAGTCCAATTGGCACCATGCCAAAATCCACTCAACAGGAAAATCATGAATACATTGCGAATCTGCTTCCCCTGACTTACTCGACTCCCCCCTAAGGGAATATAGACATAGTCTCGAAACCAAGTGGAAAGTGATATATGCCAACGCCTCCAAAATTCGGCTACGTCTCTTGAAAAGTAGGGATAAGCAAAATTCTTTCTTAGCTCAAAACCTAGTAAGCGTCCCGTACCAATGGCAATGTCCGAATAGCCGGAGAAGTCTCCATAAATCTGAAAGGCAAAGAGCAGGATACCAAGTACCAACAGTAAACTCGAGTGCTCGCCCGGATCGGCAAAGATCTGATCTACCCAGTAGGCACAGTTGTCCGCAATGACCATTTTCTTAAAGAGTCCCCACAAGATCAATTGCAGGCCCACTCGAAATCGATCGTCTCGGAAGGTGTGCAATTGGTAGAATTGGGGCAGAAAGGAGGTAGCCCGTTCGATCGGACCAGCCACCAATTGTGGGAAAAAAGAAACATAAGCAAAAAAAGCAAGGGCATCATCGGTAGCCTCCGTTTTACGGCGGTATACATCAATCGTATAGCTCATCGTCTGAAAAGTATAGAAGCTAATACCGACGGGAAGAATCAACTGCAAGGAATGCGGCGAAAAGGTCAGGCCCAGCAATTGAAAAGCATCCAGGAAGGAGTCTATAAAGAAATTGTAATATTTAAAGAACCCCAACAACCCTACATTGGTGGAGATACTTAGCCATAACCAGCGCTTTCGCGCCCATTGATCCTCCGCTTTCGCGATCTGCTTACCCACAGAAAAATCCAGGGCAGAGCTGAACACAATCAACAAAAGGAACCGCCAATCCCACCAACCGTAGAAAAGATAACTAACCACGACCAGAAAGCCATTTCGATCCCTCACGTTCCGAAGTAAACCACTCCAGTACAAGAGCAATACCAGCGGCAGAAAAATGGCAAAATCAACAGAGTTAAATAACATAAGGCAGCAAGGAGATCCGAGCGGGCAAGTTACTGGAAATATTCCATTTACCAGCGCTGCCTCATCGTATCAAACGCCATTCCTTACGAGCTTTGCGAGCTAGCAAGCGATTGGCTTCCTTGTCCCCAACGAATCGCTCCCGCTTTTCGTTCCATTCCAGTTTCCGACCGTCCAACTGATAGGAAATCAGTCCTAGATGCATCGGTAGGGTCATGGCGCGCGCGTAGGCGAGGTTGGATTCTGGTTCTTTGCGAGATTTCACGGCATCCACGAAGTTCTGCTGGTGACCAGGTGAGCGTGGGACGCTTTGTGGTAACTTCTCAATGTCTTCCATCGTTTCACCATTGATGGTAATCGATCGTTTGCTATAATCGGTGATCAGCGTGCCATTTTCTCCTTCGAAATAAGCGCCAATCCCTCGGTCCTTGGCCCCAGGTATATCGGGGGGCGTGGTGGTCCAATAGATGTTAAGATCCTTGAAGGCGTAATCTACCTCAAGCCATTCTGGGGTATCTACGATGCCTGCCGGAGCCTTCCCACGAGCTTGGATGGAGGTCAATCCTTGCGGTTTCAATGCCCAAAAAACTACATCAGCGATGTGACACCAGAAGTCTGCAAAAACACCTCCTGAGTAATCCATGAAGTATCGATAGTTAAAGTGACAGCGCTCTGGAAAGTAGTCGGTCTTTGGAGCAGGACCTAACCACATATCCCAATTCAAAGTGGAAGGTGGACGCTGTACTTTGGGTTGTCCCAAATCAGGGGGTGCTCCGGTTTTCCATAGCCTTACTGTATGGATTTTCCCCAGCACTCCTGACTGGATAATTTCTACCACGCGGTGGTAGTTATCTCCAGCATGGATTTGCGTTCCGAGCTGGAAAATGCGTTGGTTCTTTTCTAAATGCTTTAGCATCATCTGCCCTTCTCTTACGTCATAGGACAGCGGTTTTTCCCCATATACATCCTTCCCCGCATCAAAGGCGAGGCTAGCGATCTGGGCATGCCAATGATCCGGTGTCGCACAAGTAATGGCATCTATATCCTTTCTTTCCAGTATAGATCTAAAGTCTTCGTAGGTATCCACTTTGCCATCCGGCTGAATTTCCTTCAACTTCTTCAGGGTATTCCCCAAGTGGGTTTGATCCACGTCGCATAAAGCGACTACCTCTACCTCTGGCAAATTGGCAAACCATCGCATATGGGCATTCCCCATTCCCCCCAATCCAATATGAGCCACCCGAAGGCGATCACTAGCGGGGCTTTTTCCTTGTAAACCTGGCATGATGGCTATGGAGGCCAACCCTAGACTTGAATTCCGAATAAAAGTTCGACGATTTTGTGATCTGGACATGTTTCTACTCGTTTTGTTGGTATTGAAGTTGTCTAATGTAAGGATTTATTCTCATCCTGAATGTAAGTATGGAAGCTGATAAAAATCATAGCGAAACCTGGCCAATTTGCTTTTCTTCGCGACGGCTAAGAAATCTGGCAAGATTTGTCTTCACCTAAGAAAAGACAAAACAGCTAAGAGCATCAGATTTTCAAATAAGCTACTTATATTCATCACTCAATCAAGCCCTAACCATTATGCCAAGCGATATCGAAATTGCCCAGTCGATCGTCCTTTCTGATATTAAGTACATTGCTAGTCGACTTAATCTCGAAGAAAAGGACATCATCACCTACGGCCGACACAAGGCCAAACTCCCTTTGTCTCTGATCGATTCAGAAGCTATCAAACGCAGTAAACTCATTCTAGTTTCTGCTTTATCACCCACTCCTGCGGGGGAAGGGAAAACCACCATGTCCATCGGCCTGACCGAAGGATTAAATCAATTGGGAAAGAAAACCACGGTAGTCCTTCGGGAACCTTCCCTAGGTCCCGTATTTGGAATTAAAGGAGGAGCCACCGGTGGTGGTTATTCGCAAGTCCTTCCCATGGAAGACATCAATCTGCACTTTACGGGAGACTTTGCCGCGATTGAAAAAGCGCACAACCTCCTGGCTGCCTTAATCGACAACAATCTGCAGCAAAAGGATGGCGGTTTAGGCATTGACCCCAGGACGGTACTTTGGAAGCGAGTAATCGACATGAATGACCGGGCGCTTCGCCGCACCATTGTCGGGCTCGGCGGAACCAGTTTCGGAGTGCCTCGTGAAACCGGTTTTGATATTACTGCCGCCTCAGAGATCATGGCCATACTTTGCCTATCCGATAATCTACAGGACCTGAAAGAACGGCTAGGAAATATTTTCATTGGCTTTACCTACGACAAGCAACCAGTCTATGCCCGAGACCTAAAGGCGCAGGGTGCGATGGCAGCCTTGATGAAAGATGCCATTCTTCCTAACCTGGTACAAACTGGAGAAAAGAATCCAGCCATCATCCATGGTGGCCCATTTGCCAATATTGCTCAGGGTACGAATTCCGTGATTGCCACCCGCATGGGCATGTCCTTATCTGACTACGTCGTTACGGAGGCGGGCTTTGGTTTTGATTTAGGTGCGGAGAAGTTTTTCGACATCAAATGTCAATCTGCTGGCTTATCGCCCAATGCCGTTGTTCTGGTAGCCACTGTCAGAGCACTCAAGTACCATGGAGGCGTACCTCTGAAAGAACTGCACGAACCAAACCCTCAAGCGGTAGAAGCTGGCCTTTCCAATCTAGAAAAGCACATCGAAAACATCTCCTTATTCAATGTGCCAGCAGTAGTAGCCATTAATAAGTTCCATAAGGACACAGCGGAGGAAATAGAGGTAATCAAGAAGAATCTTTCCGGCCGCGGAGTTCCGATTCACGTTTGTGAAGCCTGGGAAAAAGGTGGTGTTGGGGCCTTGGATGTGGGACGATCGGTGATCGATATAGTCGAAAATAATGATAAGCCGTTTACCCCATTATATGATTGGGAATGGCCAATCGAAAAGAAAATCGAAACCGTGGCGACCAAAATTTACGGAGCCAGTGCGATTGATTATACCGCCAGAGCCAAAGCCGATTTAAGAAAGATCAAGAAATTAGGATTGGAAGCACTTCCTGTCTGTATCGCTAAAACCCAAAAGTCCTTATCGGATAATCCCAAGTTATTAGGTAGACCAAAGGATTTTGTGGTTACAGTACGTGAAATTGAGATTGCTGCGGGTGCGGGCTTTTTAGTCCCGATCACTGGAAATATCATGCGAATGCCGGGTTTACCCTCCACACCAGCTGCTGAGCAGATCGATATTGATGCGGATGGGAATATTTCAGGTTTGTTTTAAGGGCAAGTCCGAAATAAAAACCTGCTTTGACAAATCTCTCGGACCATCATAAAATGAGAGGTAAAAGCGTGGCATTTCATTTTTGCAGGTCCTCAAACTCGAGATTTTTTGAAGAACCATAAAAACACAAAAGGATCTTTCTACTTGTCTTAGTAAAAAGATCCTTTTGTTTTGGCCAACTATACTTACTTAGTTGCTAAAGACTTATTTATACTTCTCAAACCAAGCCAAAATATAAGCTACTTTGTTAATTAGATTGCTAGGCTTACTGGCGATGCCGTGTCCAGAACTCTGAATACGTACCATGGCTGATTCCACTTTATTGAGCTTTAAGGCCGCGTAGTACTGCTCGGTTTCCGACATAGGAGTACGATAATCTTGTTCTCCGGTCAGCAGCATCGTCGGCGTCTTCACATTGCCCGCCAAAGACAAGGGAGATCGCTTGTAATAGTTTTCCTGCTCCTCCCAAGGCAAACCCGGGAACCAGTATTTGTAAAAGAAAGCTGGATTATCTGCATGCAGTACAAAGCTGGTCCAGTTAATTACTGGCTTTGCGACAACAGCTGCCCTAAATCGATCCGTATTTCCGACAATCCAGGCAGTCAAAACTCCACCACCACTTCCGCCTGTTACATGCAGCTGATCTTCATCAATGTATCCCTTGTCAATCACCGCATCCACCCCAGAGATCAGATCATCATAATCTTGACCAGGATAATTGTGGTGAATTAAATTCCCAAACTCTGCTCCATAACTGGTACTCCCCCTTGGATTGGTATACAATACCACGTAGCCAGCTGCCGCGTACAATTGTACCTCAGCTGAAAAGCGCCAGCCATAGTTGGAGAAAGGTCCTCCATGAATTTCTAATAAGAGTGGGTATTTCTTCGATGGATCAAAATTAGGCGGTTTGCAGATCCAACCTTGCACCTTCCTTTTGTCGTAGGAGGAGTTGTACCAAATCTCTTCTACTTCACCCAATTCTTTATGCGCAAAAAGGTCTTGATTCACGTGTGTAAGGCGACGAGCCGCTTGTCCTTTTTCTCCTACCGCTAAATCGGCAGGATGTTCAGGGGCAGTCAAAGTAAAGGCATATCGGCCGTTCTTTGACACCGTATACGTACCCCCTCCATAAGGTCTACCAAGAGATAGTCCCCCGACTTCATTCGCGAGATCGGTATGCTTTCCATTCAGGTCCATCCAAGCAATCTTGGTATGACCTTCATCATCATATTGAAAATACAAGCCCTTACCATCTGCGGACCAATTGATATTACCGACCCCACGATCCAAACTCCCAGAGACCAGTTTAGGATTTGCTCCAGAACGCTCCATTACGTACAACTTGCTCACCTGATAGCCCAGATACTGCTCATCATACCCCGTGTAGGCAATCCATTTTCCGTCAGGTGAAATGGTCGGATTGGAATCTGGCCCTTTGCGTTCGGTCAAGGCTTTTATGTCTCCCGTGCTTATATTGATTTCGTAGATCTCGGAATTGGCCGGCTCGTAGGTAGCATTCTTATGCCGATTGGCGGAGAAGATAATGGATGCGCCGTCTGGGCTCCAGGAGAACTGTCCGCCATGGTTGAAATTTCCTGAGGTCAGTTGGCGGGCGTAGCCACCCTCTATGGGAAGGATGAAAATATGATTGTAGGCATCCTTAACATAACCTGAACCATCAGAACGATATTTTAGCTTATCGATATAAATCGGAGGATTGACCCATTTCGCACCAGCTGGCTTCTTGGGTAGTTTTACATTCAAGCTGGACTTGCTAGTAGGAACAGACATGGTCAATGCCAGATATTTCCCATCGGGCGACCATTTGACGTTGCTAGGACTCTGAGTAAAGTGGGAAATTTGGTTCTCAATCCCCGAATCCATCCAGCGTAAGAATAATTGCGGTTTCCCGTTCCGGTTGGAGGTATACACCAATTTCTTACCATCAGGTGACCAGCGCGGTTGATAATCATTCTTCAACCCATTGGTCAATGGACGATTGTTACTTCCGTCATAGTTGACAATCCAAAGTTGAGAACGGGTTCCATCGGTCATAATGTCCTTTGCATCCCGCCGGTAGACGATGGTTTCCCCATCCGGCGAGATCCGAGGATCATTAACATTCTCTAACTCAAATATATCTTCAAGTTCGAAGTGGTTTTGTGCAGCAAGGCTGAAAAAGCACAAGCAACAAATGGCTAGGATTGTAAATCGCATCTCTTTTTTTGCCCCTAATATAGCTACTGGCTCAGAAATCACTCCGATTTCCTGGACTTAATTCCTGCGACTTGTCTTAACCTAGCGCCCTCAATCCCAGCAATCGATTAATTGTTACCTCCTGGTCTTCTGCCACGGCGGTTGGTGCGGCGTTCAGCCAAAAACTTCTCGTATTTCTCGAACTGTTCATCGGTAAGAATCGCTTTGATTTCTTCGTTTTGGGCGGCTCTCAATTCCTGCATTTTGCCACGCATACTAGAAAAATCTCCATTTGCCTCATCTCTCATCGCCCGCATTTGCCCTCTGTATTTCTGATTGATGGCTTGCCATTCTTCTTTTTGATCTTCATTGAGGCCTAGCTCGGCGATTAAAGCTTGTAGCTGTTCTTGCCCTTGCCCTCCTCGTTGCCCACCGCCACGAGGCCCAGCCTGTCTTGGGTTAGTGGGCGGGGTAGCTTCTGCCGTAGGCGTAGCAGCAGTGGTGGTGGTTTGCTTGCTAGAATTACAAGCAAAGGCAAAGGTGAGGGTTAACAAGAGTAGGAAAGTGTACTTCTTCATGGTGAATTTCATTTTATTTGGTGCTTGGATAAAATCTACGGCAAACGCATCAAAACGCAATGCCCTTAAAGTGAGCAAAAACGCTTTATGATCAGTGCATTTTGCTTGGTTTTCGCCTCAAGCCGGCGAGGCTCTTCATTTTGGCATTGCCCCAAAACGAAGCAAAAGCGCTAGAAAATGCAAACTCCTCCGTCGAACAGTGCATTTTCAGGCCACCGCCACCTGTTTTGACGTACTCTTGGATAGCTGAAAATTTGATGCGTTTGCCCTCAATAAAACCAAGTTTATTGCCATCCACGAACACGTTAAAACAGATGGTGGTTGCTCTAAAGTGGCACCTAATTCCTTCTAAAGTTCCGGTAGCGCTCCTCTCTCTGCAGGCGATCTCGCATCTCGGTTTGATCAGGGGCAGAACCGATGCGGAAATGCCGGATATTATAAGTGAACGATAACATGAAATACTGTTGTAGCACATTGGTTTGTACATCCTCAAAATAAATCTCCGTTACATTTCTGCGTAAGCTATTGTTTTCCTTCAACAAATCGAAAACGGATAAAGTAAGTTCTCCGCGTTTGTTCTTAAACAGTTTCGTGCCAATGCTCATGTTCCACAAGAAGAAGTTCTGATCAAAGTCCTCAGCTAGGCCATCATAGAATTGATGCGTCATGGTGGTTCTGAACACCAGGTCTGAGCCAATGATCCATCCCAAGCGTACCCTTGATCTTTGATTCAAAAAACTGGTATTGCTGCCCGTGTTTAGGGTATTGCGCACATCATTGTAATTAGATCTAGAGGAAATCGTAAAATCTACCTTATCACTAATATTACTACTCAAAGTCAGTCCTAGCCCTGCCGTACTATTATTGGAAAAGTTAGCTTGTCCGTCAATTAAACCAGGGACTCGATTATAGCTACCCGTCAAATCAAAATTGAGGTTGGACTTAATGCCCTTTAATGGTAAACCATACGAAAGGAAGGTACGGAGATTCCAATTTCCTTCTAAATTGACCGGGCGCGTTAGCGTGGCTCCAGGTTCAACATCTAGCTCTGAAAAAATTGGATCGTCAGTAGCTGAAAGAAACAGACTATTGGCAATATAATTCTGCGTATAGCCCGCACTGAGCATAGCAAAAAAGGTAGTTGATTTTTCCACGTTGGTTTCCTGGTATCTCCCCATCAAGGTATGGCTAGCTGATTGTACCAAGTTGGGGTTTCCGATCGACAGCTGTAAGGGATTGGTATTGTCCAATACGTTCTGCAGCTGTTCTAGGGTAGGTAATTGCGTTCTCGATCGATAGAATACCCGAATATTTTTGGTTCGCTCAATATTGTAACGAATCATCATCATAGGTAATACACCAAAAAAGGTATTCTTCAGCTTCTGTTCCCTTGGAAAGGTCTGGTCCGTGATCAATTGAGCCCACTGGAAATTAGCTCTGGCCATGAACATGAAGTCCCGGCCTTTACGATAGTTGTATCCCCCTCCCAAGGTATTGGTGAAGTAATCATTCGAGAATACGTTAGACAATTGCTCGTTCAGTAAATCATATGCTGCCGTTCCTTCAAAGAAGTCCAATACCTCCTGGTCCGATTCCTCTTGCTGCCAGGAAGATTGCAGATTGAACATCAGGGTTTGATTATTGCCTAATGGCTCCGTGTAGGAGAAGTTAAGGGCGTTGTTCCAGGTATGGCTGTTGAGGTTGGAAAGCTGGTCTAAGGTATCTATCGAGATAGGCGGTGGAGCGAAAAAAGCATTTATAGAACCCAATAAGCTCTCGCCCCTTTTTTGATTGTAGCCAGTTGACACATTGATCGAATAGGTCCTCCGAGAGTTTTTAAAGCGATGTCTGAACAGGAAGTTATTGTTGAAGTTTACCCCCGTCAGATCAGAAGTAAACAGATTGTCACTTTGGTTTAGAAAAAGATCGTCCAAGGTGCTAAAACCTAATGTGGCAGAAGAGCCATCATTTTGCTGGACGCTCAATCTAGGTCGCATAATAATGGAATTCAGCGAATCAATTTTGATGTCCAGTCGCATATTCATACGATGATTGATATTGTCGGTAAGGCTCTCCGTTCCCTCTGAATAGACCTCACTTACATCTGATACATCGACAAAAGTTCTTTCCAAATCTTCCAGCGCCTGATTGGTCGAGGAATTAAAGAAGTAACTTCCACTCAGCTCCACATTCTTACCCCACTTATCACTGTAGTTGAGGCCAAAAGCATGTGTTTCGGCAATACCTCCAGACTGTTGTACCAGAAAATCACTAGCCGAAGAGCCGCCGCCACCTTGTCCTCCCCGTCCCCTGCCTCCGCGACGACCACGCCCCCCTCTACCTCCGCGGCTTCCGCCACTTAGCACACCCAGTAGATCTTCAGAAGAAAAGTTCTGCTTATTGATATTGTTGGTGAGACCAATAATGGAAATCCGCTGATTGCCATTAAAAATATTCACATTACCTTCTACGATGTAGCGATCATCCGTGCCGTACCCACCGGACACCTTACCAAATTGTCCCACATTCATTCCCGGGCGGGTAATGATATTAATGGTCTTAGTTGTGTTACCATCATCAAAACCACTGAACTGAGCTTGATCACTTTGCTGATCAAAGATCTGTACTCTTTCAATTACTTCTGCTGGCAAATTCCGCAAAGCAGCCGTGGGATCATTCCCAAAGAATGTCCGACCGTCTACGAGCACCTCTTTCACATCTTCTCCCTGCGCCTGCACTTTCCCATCCTCCACAACTACCGAAGGCATCTTCTCAATCAAATCCTCCGCACTGGCATCTGGTAAAGTCTTAAAAGCATTCGCATTAAATTGGACCGTATCCTCATTCTGAGTAGCAATTGGAATCTTTTCCTTTACCTCTACCTCTACTAGCTCTACAGCCGAAGTCTTCAGAAAAACGACACCATAGCTGAAGTCTGCGCCATTAACTTCAATATTTCGATCAATCGTTTCGTACCCTAAAAAGGATACATTCATGCGATACTTCCCATTCTTGACTTTTTCCATGAGGAAGTAGCCCCGATCGTCCGTGATAGCGGACTTCACTTCTTTATTATTTTGGTCTAATAGAAGAACATAGGCACCAGTTGAGGGTGCTCGCCCCTCTCGGGCAATCACTTTTCCGGTCACTTGGAATCCTTGTCCCAATGACAGCGTAGCGAAGAACAACAAAATGGGTGTAAAGAAAAATCTCATGGTCGGATATTGTCGGTGGTTTTTAGTCTGCAAAAAACATCTAGTTTGATTAACTACACCTTATAGACAAAGCCACTGCAAACTTTTTTCCTTCGACCTAAAATTTATCTTGGAAGGTCTGGCTTCGGTACATCGGCAATAGGCCGTAGTTCGATCAAACTATGGATGTGCCTCCCGTTCTCTTCCGCTTACTACTTGGGTACTCCTCTACGCATAATTGAAAGCTTACCAAAACTATTTTCTAATTTTTTTGAGAAGAGCGGTTACCTTTTTCTTTCTCATCCGATTAACCCCTGAATAGTATCAATAAAGCTCTTGATGGAAAGTAAGTTCTTAATCGCGCTCTCAATGTTCGTTCTTATCATAAGGTTGTCCGCTCAACCTTACCCAGTGGATGCATTTGTGCGAATGCATCCACCTTTTTCTCCTTTCCTCGAAGATTGGAGCTCTCCGGCAAACGCTCCTCTCCATCTGCAGCTCCGATTGCAAGATGCCCAGGAAGATCAATACCCCGTAAAACTACGCATGAGCTGGCTTGGGCAAGGCATCAGAATCTCCACTAAAGCGGACTTTACTCAGATTCCGATACTACTTGATTATGGCGTCCCGCTGGAGATGAGTGGCTCTGATTTGGCACCCTATCTAGATTGGAACAATTTACAAATAGAAGGCATTGACCCCAATACCTTATATCAGCATGGAGGTCGATTGCCGGAGGGGATCTACAATTTCTGCGTAGAAGTCCTGGATGCCCAACGGCCCAACGAAGCCCCCTTGTCCAATCAAACTTGCACGCTCGTGCAATTGGAGCTACTACCTCCACCTCAGATTCTTTTCCCTGAGCAAGAAAGTCAGCTCCCCGAACTGCCAATCAACTTTCAGTGGATTCCACAACACCTAGGAAATTTCCCTATACAGTACACCTTCAGCTTATACGAAAAGCGTCCTGGTCTATCAGATCTACAAATACTCAATAGCACAGCACCGCTGTACACTACGAATACCTTAGGTAATACCTACCTACTCTATGACTCGGATGAACCACCTCTAGATCCGGGCATGAGTTATCTCGTTCAAATCGAAGTTGAGGATTTATTGGAACAGCATCATTTTCGGGCTGAAGGAAGGAGTCAGGTCCATACCTTCCACTATGGTGAAATCATGAACAGCAGCTGTCAACTATCGTCCCCAGCCTTAGCGGTACATGTGCAAGATAGTCAGGGTTTCAATGCCTTCTGGACACAAATTGCCACTAGCCATAGTTACGAAATACAACTAGCTACGGATAGTAGTTTTATGGAAAACAGATCCAATCATCATACCCATAGCGTGACAGACACATTTGTGAACTTCTCCGGATTGTTGTCGCAGCATCCTTACTATCTAAGGATTCGCGCAACAGCCGGAGAATGTTTTTCTGACTATAGTCAGATCGGGCCAATTAGGCTCAGCACGCGTTGTCACTTTCAAAAAGAGCTTGAATCGACCGTCTATAATTGTGGGCTAGAGGATGAGCAAATTGACCTGAGTCAGTCCTCGACCTTCCAACATCTACAGGAAGGAGATAGCATCTGGGCCCATCAGTTCCCTGTGGTAGTAAGCAAAGTAGTTGGGAAAGGGCCATTCAACGGCGAAGCTTACGGAAGTCTAGCTTACCTAAAACAAGCCCAGGTCAACTTCCAATTGAGAAACATTGAGATTGACCAGCAGTGTCGGCTCATCAGTGGGCAATTAGTGGTCACTGGAGGAGGAATTAAATTACTCGATGACAATGCATTGGCGCTCCTGAACAACCTTATTCAAGAGCTTGAGGTATTGGAAGATTGGCTAGTTGTAGCAGAGGATATCCTATCCAGTATCGACCACATTATTGCAGAAGTTGAACGCTATTTACCGCTTAACATTATCAATAATCTTATGGAAGCGCAATTGGCTGCGCAAGCAGCACAACAAGCCTATGATGCGGCTCTGGAGGCGGGCGAGCCTGAGGAGATTCAAGCAGCCAAAGCTGGCTTAGAGGAGGCCATTACTGATCTAAAGGTCGCCTTAAACGCGTATAAATCAGCACTCTTAGAATTCCTCACCACCTGGCTGGAGGTAGCCGCACAAGTCTTCCAGGATCTGCTACAGGGTTGCTTCTTGGACCAGTTGAAAACGGCCTACCGAGGAGCTGAAATTGCACTTCGGGAGCTCGTTAACTCAGACACCGAAATTGCTTTGAGCAGCCTCCCGGTTTTTGATGGTAATTACCAGGAAATGAGTGCCGAACAAGAGCTGATTATCATCGAACCTTCTGACACAAGTGAGCAAGAGGCCTTTGATGTGCTATCGGCCGAGTTCTACCAAAAAGAAATGGATTATCTCCTTTGCCAAACCCTAAATAAATTGGAAACCGAAATAAAGAGTCCAGAAACTGTCGCTGCCTTTCAACAAATACTAGTAGAAATCAACGCCAATTCCCTAGCCATCATCGGAGAAGCCATTGGCCTTGGTCTACCTACCAGTGAAATTGTACAGCAAGTGAAAGCAGTTCTGTACGAGGACCTGCAGCAATTAATCAAGCGGAGCACCTACCCTTCGGCCATCATCCTATCTACCCAATAAGATCATAAGCTATGAGGTATATAAGCATCTATCTTTTTCTTAGCAGCTTCTTTCTCTCGCCCGGATTCTCCAATGATTATAAGCTCGGGTACTTGGGCCATCTGCAAGAACAACTGGAAAAGCTCCAAGAGTACAACGCGACTTGTGTTCGCAATCAACAGCCAGAGCGCAGCATCTATTTCTTTCTCTATGAGCCAGGAAAGTCCCTGGATTTTAATGAAATATCTGCCAGCTATGATTGGTTTAACTACTATCTCCTTCCTGGCTCTGGCAATGGTTTATTTGATGAACACAGCCTCACCTATCTCAATGATCAACTAAAGGCTTTTAATCTAGGGGGCGAAGAAGTCCCCCAAACTAGTTCCGAACCGGCAGAGGTATATGCATTTTTCATCAATGATTTTAAGGGGTATGTAGATGCCAAAGCCAGCCAGTTGGTCAGCAATGAGGAAGGATCTGTTTTGGAATATCTGGCAAGGGAAAAAGGCCAGGTTGGGCCTCATGCCTACGAAGACTACAGAACCTATCAAACAGCGCTGCAAGAAAGAGTCAGTCAATTTGATTTTGGCTCTACAGAGAATAAACTATTGATCTACGGATCCGGTTTCAAAGCCTACCAATGGAAGCATCAGTATGAACGTATTTATACGATCAACACCAGCACCAAAGGTGCTTTCCTGGCTTCTTCCTCGGCCTGTCGAAAAAGCTATCAACAGGAGCAATGGAAGCACCGTCAATTCCCCTTCCATTTTCCGACGAGTTCCAAAGCCTCTCGCCATTTCGCGAATGCTATCTTGTCTCAACTCGAGTTCCTCAGCTCTTCAAGCCTGCAACAAACCTGTGAGAATTGTGGTCCAGCCCTAGCCGGCTATTTGGAACAGCTTTGGGATCCTACCGCAAAAGAATTCTTACGAACACGTTGCCAACAATTGAAGGACTTCCCTGCACGGCTGGAACATGCCTTTTCAATTGCTCAATTCATACAAAGTTTGGGCACTATCTATGATGACTACGCAGCTCAAACCCTACCTCCCGATGAATACAACTGGAGTGGAATCTGGGATGAGTACCTTGCCTTTGAATCAGCCCTACATCATCATGAAACGGAAATTTCGACGGCACACGAAAGATTAAGGGAAGCTATCGAGGCTGAGGATTGGTATCAGGTATTTATCTCCTTATACCACTTTAAGCGTCCAATCTACTTTGAGACCCTACCTGTGATGGATCGAATCGCAGCCATAGAAGTATTGTCCACGGGACCGATGTTTGGTTACTGGTTATTGGGAGACCACGAAGCAATGGTTTTGTCTCTGCTGGATTTAGTCCCTGATGAGCCGCTTTACGTGGAGCAATTGTTGAATGAATTGAGGGCTAGTCCGGGGTTATTGCGGACTTTGTTCAAGAAGATTGACAATCATTGGGTAGGAGAAGCAAGTCGCTTCAGATTCGTAAGTACCATCCATCGTCTAGTTGAAAAACGCCCAGCTAATCAACAAGCTAGTACCCCCTATACCATGGTTTGGGATCTTGCAGATCAATATGTGCTAAACTCCTTTGATTATGAAGTAGACATTACGAATACCGGGACGATAAACTTCTCTTTCCACAAGTGTACAGGTATAAATGAGGCCGACACTGATCTTCAATTCGGAAATTATCCTCGCCCATTCTGCGTAGAAAAGGAAACGGAGAATTGGCATAATGTAGATCCTTTTGCGCTACTGGATATTGCTGTATTGGATCGCATCACCGTCATTGATGTATGTGGATCTAGTGGATGCGTAGGTAAACTCTTCAAAAAGGTGCCCGCCATACTAGCCGCCTATCTGATTCAACAAACAGCCATTAACGAGCGGATTGAGGAAGTGATGACTACACTGGAAATTGCTGGTTTAGGACTAGGCGTTGGAGAGTTAGCCTTAGCCATGCAACTCGGTAGTCGCCTACGCTTCCTAATGGCTGGCTATGTCCTTGCCTCGGATATCAGCTCTGTCGTAATATCTAGTGACGCCTTTCAAACCTATCTGCTATCTGAACTAGGAGAGGAAGAGGGAAAAGCAGTGTACGAAAATCTACTGTTCTTCAACACCATAAATACGGTCCTAGCTGGAAGCGTCGGGCTCCTAGCTGTAGATGAGGCCGCAAAGGCCGTAGCCGCCGTAGACAAATTGAAAAAGATTGGGATTGATATCGAGCAAATTGAAGATCAATTAGGCTATTCGCTAGGCAACCTGACCGGAAAAGAATTGCAACAGCTCGCACAATCCATGCGTAGGGAGTTGAACTCCACTGATGAAGGTCGAGAGGTTCTTAGAGTGGCAAAGGCCGGATTGGGATTAGACGAGCTTACGCAAATCATAAACCAACTAAAGAATGCTGGAGCTTCGGAGGAGCTGATCGATAAGATCATCTTAATGCCCTTAGATGATATAGAGCTCCTCCTCTCCCAGCTTTTGAGGAATAATAATCGACTCATTGCCAAATTTAATGGCACGATAGACTTGGTTGATACCTGGCAGGTCTATCGTAAAAATCCACTATGGGAAGACATCTTGAATTGGGAAGAGGAAGTATTCTATCAACACTTCAGCGATCTAGACATCAGTCGCCCACTACGGGAACATTTTCAGACCTACCCAAGAATGATACGGGCCTACAAGGTACTTTCAGGGGACGCCTCCTTTGATTATTTGCCCTACAGAACCCATCTCGATGATATCAAAACCATCGATGAATACCTGCAGGTCTACCCGGATCGTTTACCTCAACTAGAAAGCGATTTTGTGTCAGCGGCTGACAAGAAGGCTTTCATCCAGCAATTACTAGGTCCAGGACAGCCCGGCACGAAGATCTGGCATAGAGTCCGCGGTTTGTGGGAATCCATCAAGCTTCAGTATCGACCTTCTGATGCTCATTTATCTGAATTCGAATTGGCACCTAATCTTATTTTGACGGAAGTATACCCTCCGTCGGGGGGTAAAGCAGGCCATTACAAGCGGTATTGGGAACCCGGAACCAAGACCTTTGTCTTAGATGAAGGATTTAGATATGATGCTCCAAAATGGATCAAAGATGTCCCTGTTCCCCTAATTGAGGGAAAGGGGATTCCCACTTCCACCTATGTGACACTTAGACAAATCAAATACCTACAAATAGCCGAAGGAGGTATTCAAAAGCTGAAGCTAAGCTTGGTACAAAATGCTGAGATTATGAGGGACATATACTTTATCATGCAGGAACACAATCTACTGAATCTACAAGAGGCTGGAGATTATCTACTAAGTAAAAGTGGAGTCCAATATGCGGTGACCATGATCAAACAGGCAGGTTATGACATCAGTCAGGTAAAAATAGTAGATCATGGCTACACCCATTACTTAACAACTCGTGAAATCCGTGATAAGAAACATGTGGTCGAAATAACGGACCAATGGCTGCAGCAAAATAATTTGACATGGAATAGTAAATTTTATATACATTTTGATGTAATATTGGAACTGACCTCAATCCCTTAAAGATGAAAATTGATATCCTAGTCCTGGAAGAAGATCCAAAACGCTTCAAGAAAGCAGTAGATTTTTTCCGAGTTCGATCTTTGATCAAAGATCTGCAGGAGCACCATATCTTCCCAACCATCGTCACTTCCATTGAGCAAATGGAGGATGATACCTATTACCTCCTGGTTTTGACTAGGCTGTATGATTCCGCCTGGCTAGAAAAAAGTCCGAGCATGTTCGTCATGGGCGGGTCTATGGCCGATGTATTTCAAGGCTCACAGGAGTTCAATTTTGCGGGAATCTGTCGTCATATTCATTTTCGAGATCGTAGCCCCTATTTGTTTGGTCATCCGGTGGTAGGAAGCAAAATGCAGGTAGCCGGAGCCGATGAGCTGGAAGGTGAAGATTTAGGAGAGGGAGAGATCTTTGCCTTACTCCAACCCAAGACATTTCAGCCTACCGGTCTGATCCCCTTCCTATTAGAATACTTGAAGGTGTATGATGAATTGGGTTTAAAGCAAAGAGATGAACCCGTAGCCAGAAGATCCTAGACCTGGGCTACATCCCCAAGGTAGATACCACTAGTGAACGCTTCCGAACGGATACTGGGATTTTACTTCCATCCTTCATCAACAAATATCCACCATCTTGTTTGACAAAGGCTTTGACAAAGGGTACATGGACCAGGTGTGATTGGTGAACGCGGAGGAAGGCATGGTCCTTGAGCGTGGCTTCAAAAGATTTCAAAGTTTTAGTCACCAAGAGCTTTTCTCCATTCGAAAAAAAGAATCGGCAATAGTTACTCATCGATTCGCAGCGAATAATTTGTCCAATTTCGACGATGTGGATCTTTTCCTGGGTATGAAGCGCTATCCGATCTGGGGCAACACTGGTCTTCATCTGTTCATTTAGCAGATCAAATTGTTGTTGATTAATCAATTGCACTTTGGCTCGTTGTACTGCCTCCTCCAATTCATCCGGATCTACCGGTTTGAGGAGATAGTCAACTGCAGCAAATCGAAAAGCTTTCACCGCGAAGTGATCTAGAGCCGTGGTAAAGATGATCTTTGCTTCCAGTTTATCCCCCAAGATTTCTAGCAGGTCAAAACCTGTTCCATCTTCTAGTTCAATATCCAGAAAAAGAAGATCTGGAGAAGATTGCCGTAGTAATTTAGCCCCTTGAATTACTGAGGGGGCATGACCAATCACCTCAATATCTGGGCAATTATCCCCCAAATGTAGTAGGAGATTCTCCTTGGCGACAGGATTGTCCTCGATGATAATGGCAGTTGGCATATTACAACAAAGGTAAATGTATTTTCACGTAAGTTCCTCCTTCTGCTGCTGGATTTGATCCAATTTCAAATACTTCCTCAATGGGCCTTCCACTTTCATCCAGCAACGCTAGCCTTTCTCTTGTTACTTGTAAAGCCAAAGATTTATGTTTCCCTTTTCCCGCTGTTCCTTCTTTAGCATATCCTATCCCATTATCCTTTACTATACAGACTACCTCTCGAGCTTGGATTTCAAATCGAACGCTAATCTTTCCAGCGCCTTTCAAGGGCGCCACTCCATGAATGATCGCATTTTCAACAAAGGGCTGCACCATCATGGAGGGAATAGCAACTTCCTCGGCTTCTCCCACTGGGTGTACTGTAAGTTCGTAATCAAAGGTGTGCCCTCGGCTGAATTGTTCAATATTCAAATAGGCTTCTAAACTGTCTATTTCTTCTGCTAATAGAACTTTGGGCTGTCGAGCGTTCTCCAAAGTAGACCGCATCAATTTTGAAAACTTAGCTAGATACCTTCTAGCGGTTTTAGGATCTTGCCTTCCGATTAAAAGCTGTATAGAATTTAAGGCATTAAAAATGAAATGTGGATTCATTTGTAATTGTAAGGCCTTCTGCTCTAGTTCAAGGATTTGCTTATCCAGTCGAAGGCGTTCTGCCGCCGCCTGGGCCCGTTGCTGAACTTTACGTAATTCTCTGCGGAAAATCCCCCCAACCCCTAAAATCAACAGCATTACTCCTCCCCATCGGACTGATTGCCATTCCCACCAAGGAGCCTTCACCACAAAATCTAAGCGAATAGGATTAGAAGTGATCCCTGTATCGGTTTGAACACTTCGAACCTGAAAACGGTATTGACCGGGAGTGAGGTTGGCATAGGTGATCTCTTTGTTTTCTGTTTCCACAGACCAATCTGGATCCCATCCAACGAGTTGATATTGATATCGAATCTTGGTCGCTTGGTTTTGCTCAATCCCCAGGAAGGAGAAAGTGAAGTTATTTTGAGGGTGAGGAAATTCCAGGGTATTCTCCCAGCGATTCCATGGTCTCATGGATGTGCCGTAGGGCGTTGCGCTAAGATCTTCCGTGAAAAGTTGAACACCTGTTATAATAATCCCCGGTGGGATCCTTGTGTTATTGATCCGCTTTGCATTGTACTTCACAAGTCCAGCAACCGTTCCCCAATACAAGTTTCCGTCGAGGTCTTCAACCGCTAAATTGGGTAAAGTTTCTACCCCCTCAAACCCCTCTGCTGGACCGTAGTGTTGCACACTCTTAGGCATTCGATCAGCATCTAATAAAACTCGATCCACTCCGGATTCGCTTCCGATCCAGAGTTCTTGATCACGTGTACAAATAAGGGAATTAACGGTATTAGAGTACAAACCATCCCGATAGGTGAAATGCGTCACGCCAATCGAATCGGCATAAATATCCAATCGGGCCAGGCCTGCCGTCGGGCTACCTACCCAAAGATATCCACTACTATCCTCTTCTATGGCGTAAAGCTCTCCCACAGGCATGCCTGTACTCCTATCAAATTGATACAGTAGTGCCCCTTTCTTCCAGCATAATAAACCCGCATCTTTTGTGCTTATCCAAAGCCGCTGTTCCCGATCAAGATGCAAGTGGTTTAGCCTGATACTCGGTAGCCCTTCCAATCTGCCCCATCTAATGGCCTCAAATTGTGGAGCCGTATCGGAACGGGCTCGAATCTCCCATAGGCCACCCTCCGTAGGGATGGCCCATACTATTCCCGTCGTGTCCAACACAAGATCCCGATATCCCCCTGTCTCTATACCTGATGCCCCCTCCATGTGTACCATCGAATCCTGGGTCCAGCGGAGCAAGCCTTTTCGATCAGCAGCTATCCAAGCGGAACTATCTGAGTCCCATTCGATATCCTGAGCTGTAAAACCCAAATTCCAGTCCAGCACATTTCTATTCGTCGTAATGCTATCCCTTAGTCCATAAATCCCTTCATTTTCTATCCCATATTCGATCATCCCCTTTGGAGAAATACCGAGAAAACTCAACCGCCTACTCCCATTGCTAACGCCCATCGAATAAAAGTCAAACACCCGCCCGCCATAAAGACTGAGCCCCTGATTCGTGCCTACCCAAAGATTTCCCCAAATATCTTTATCTATGGAAAGCGCGCGTTGTCCTGGGCGCAAGGACATTTGTTGCATACTAGCACCGATAGCATCCCAGAGAAATAGACCAGCTGTCGATCCAATCCAAAGGTTGCCCGACGAATCCCCATAAAGCGACTCAATACGACCCTTGGGTAGCCAGCGATTGCCAATAAAGGGGCTAAAATTTGATCCATTCCAAATGAAGATACCCTGCTCAGCTGTAGCTAAATACAGCAAACCCTCTGCATCCTCTCCCAAAGCCAAAATCTCTATCGAAAAACCTTCAACTTGCCGAGGAATATCATTCACCAATTCCCAAAGCCCCTCTTTTGAACCCAGCCAGGTATGTCCACTTTTATCTGTAAAAATTGCGTTGACCTGTCTAGAAGGCTTGGGAAGCCTAGTAACAGATTGCTCCGTTTTGCGATACAAGCCTGAAACTGTACCCATCCAAAGTTGACCCGAAGTATCTTGATGTATGGCTTTCACATTCAGCCTACGCTTCCCCCAGCGCACAATTTCATTCCCTTCATAAAAGGCTAGCCCATTGTCTGTCCCAATCCAAAGGCGCCCATCTTCATCCTCCCACAAGGCATTGACCCGATTATCAGGCAAACCAAGGCGCGTAGAAAAGTTGACAAAATTGGCTCCATCATATCTAGACAAGCCACCTCCCTGGGTGCCCGCCCAAATAAATCCTCGACTATCGCCCAATACTATGCTAACCTCAGATTGAGCTAAGCCATCTTGTACCGTAAGTTGCCGAAAAGAAAGCGATTGGCTGAAGAGAGGGAAATGAAGGAGTATGGTTATATAGAGGAAGAATAAGCGCATCTAGCAGCATGGAATTTGTAGCAGGTAGCTCAGAACTATTCCGCCTACGGGTCTCATAGGGATCATTCTGAGATAGGCTAATATAGCATTGTCAGCATCAAAAATACGAATTGAAGGCAATCTCAAAACCTACGAAGATAAAATTCTTAGTGATCGACCATTATGCTTCACCTTCCGCTCACCGCATAAGCGTTACCGATCCGGAAATTCGCCTTTCCTTGCCGTCCTCTAATAATAGCAAAGCTGTGTAGACGTATACCCCTTCTCCTACTTCTCTCCCCCTACTCCATCCATCCCAACCTTGGAAGTAATCATTTGGATCATGATTTTTCCCTTCGTACAGCAGATTGCCCCAGCGATCAAAAATTTGCAGACTCACTACTTCCCGAAGGTCTTCCCCTCCTAGAATCATAAAACGATCATTGATACCGTCATCGTTGGGCGAAAAAACATTCGGCGCATAGACCTGATAAAAGCTGAGATCCAAAACCACCAAGCTATCACATCCATAGAATGATTGCAAGGGGGATAGATGTTGGCCAGCAGTATTGTAGCTATAGGGACCAACTTCATAACTTTCTGATTCAAAAATCTTGGCGGCGACGGTATCCCTCTTATTGTTGGCCACTTGCAAGTTTAAAAAGATGGTGCTATCGCAGTTCTCTGTACTTTTAATCGTGCGCTGATAGTTACCAGCCACTTCCAGCGCCTGACTGCCAAAAGTCAGCTGCTCACCCTCACAAATCACCACATCGACGGTCGTCTCAAATTTTGGCTTTACATAAGGATAAATATTGGTGACTTTACAGTCTGCATTACTAGTCACTCTCACCTGATAAGATCCCTCCACCTGCATAGGTAGATATGTCGATTCATTGGCACCCGGCAAAGCCACTCCATCCAGATACCACTGGTAATTCAAAGAATCAAATTGCGGCACTTGCAAAGCGAATTGATCCGTGCACGGATTTTCACCATTGTCTTTAATGGTAAACTCAAAAGCAGATAGCTCATCCAAGACAAGATTATCCAAAAAATAATACAAGCTATTTTCCCTAGGCCGGTTGGGACATCCGGGTCCGATGGTAATCGCATAAATATCTTGTGTTGGCGTCACGTCGATACTGGTCTTCACCCATCTATTGGTACCTGACACACTCCGTGATCCCATCTTCGTCCATCCTGGCCCATTGGTTGGGCAGCCGAAATCACTATCCCCCACCCCAAAGGGCAAATTCATGCAATCTCCAGTACCAAAAAGATGAATATTAATCGAAGGGGAATTCACGCCATTGGTAAAACCCACCCAAAATTCGAAACGGTAGCTCACGCCAACCCGCATCGGTGCCAATAAGCAGGCTCCCACATATTCCTTCCATTCAGGATCTGGTTCTCCCATGCGTGCACGCCCATCTCTAAAGCCCACCACCGCCTGTCCATCTGGGAAGGGCATTGGCACCGGCAATCCATCCCAGCCCATCCAACCACAAGTATGCAGATAGTCCGTCGTCGGCTCAGAAGCCTGTATCCACGTCTCCGCACATTCCAACTGACTTCTATCATTCGGGCAACAGGTCTTATCTTCAAAAGAGGGATTAGGGATCAACGAAACGGGCTCCACCACGGGGCACTCACAATCCGGATCATTCAAGTCAACCAAGCCATCCTGATCATCATCCAAGCCATTGTCACAGATCTCTTCCAGCTGCTGCTCCATCAATTCTGGCAGCATTGAAGGAACCAACATTCCCAAACCCGCGAAAAAAAGAGCCGTCTGCCAAAGCCATCTCATGAAAGTCGGATTTAAGCGTTTTTTTGAAAGCTACGCTGAATCTACAGAATAAATCCAACTTCACTCCCAAAAGTCAAATCCCTGACAATTACCACCTTACAAGCGCCATTTTAACGTCGTGAAATAGATCTGAAAAAAATCACTAAAAGGCTTTCAATTTTCATTTGTGTCTTTTACCTTTGCGATCGCTTTTGAGCAATCGTATTTGTCCTTACACGGAGGAGTGGCAGAGCGGTTGAATGCACTGGTCTTGAAAACCAGCGTGGGTGTGAGCCCACCGGGGGTTCGAATCCCTCCTCCTCCGCACTATAAAATTAAGACCCCTTGTAAATCAATGAGTTACGAGGGGTCTTTTGTTATTAGTTGTCTTTTGGGTTGTCAGCTTTTTTACATTTGGCTTTCTTGAACTAAAACAGCTTCTCCTAAATATTTAATCACGCTACTCTATTCCTATATAAATCCGCCTATGAATAAGGAAATCGAAGACATGTCAAATCCAGAGCTAAGGGATCATTTCATAAAAAAAACTAATGAGTTGAAAAAGGGTTTTGGATTAACATTCACGAAGATTGCTGAGATATTACAGAGAAAGCACGAACCGCTGGGTCTCAAAAGGATGAAAAACATTCGTTCTACCAAACCACCCCATGTATATCCTACCGTATTCGAAATTAACCTACTACTACAAGAGTTTGCTGATCGATTCCAAACCCTTAATGCCAAGTCTGGCCTGCAGGCTGAACAAGAAAGGAATGTAACAACTCTTGAGAAACGAATAGAGGAATTAGAGGATTGGAAGGAATTAATACTGAAAAAAATAAACCGGCTGGAACTTGAGCTTGACAGGGTAAAAAAAGGAACTCAAGGCTAAATTATCTCTTTCCATTTTTTACCTGAAGTACCCCCAACAGAACTTTTCCCTCCCACAAGTAGTTGTCGATCTGAGTTGTTTATGATAGCTTCGCCACAGCCCTTCTTTTCTTTCCGATTTCTCCAAAGGTAACATAGACTAACTCAATAAATAGAACTCGCTTAGCTGAATTTCAGTCAAACAATAGTAATTCCTGAATATCTATAACAATTATTAGGTATTCACGTACAACGCCTTAGAACCAAACCCAAATCACATCATGGAAAACTTCCAATATACATCTCACCAACTAAATATTAACCTCTCAGAGAAAGATGCCAAAAGTGCCAAGGGGGCAGAAATCATTAAGCAATCCATTGAAAAAGTAATGACACAATATGCAAGTGCAGGATGGGAGTTTGATAGCCAGATATCTATCCCAATAACAGTTAGCCCAGGATGCTTAGGGGGACTAACGGGGGCCAAAGCAGCTCAAATTGACGTACCTGTTTTAGTTTTTCGGAGAAGAGTTCAAGGAAAGGATTTTGTATGAGCAACTCAATATTAGGTAGGCCTGCTAAATATTGGCTGCGCTGAGATTTCAGAACAGTAATCAATTGGGAAGGCTACACATGGATCTTAGATATATTCAAAACTTACTCGGCCATAGCAGCAGTGAAACTGTCCTCTTCCCAAATAGCGCAACCACATTTTAGGTAGAGAGTTAGATCAAAATTAACTAACTTTCAAAAAAGAATGTGATGCGAAAAAGCAAATTCACTGAATCACAACGCATGGCTATTTTAGC
>JABSSL010000089.1 GCA_013214355.1 Saprospiraceae bacterium
AAATCAACAGCAAGAGCTGTGGCTTACTCAACCACTTCGAAGCGCCCAACTGGTATGATGATAACCTGAAATCAGCGCCGACTTTTTGAGGACGCCCTAATTATTGACTCTATGATCCATCAATTATGGGTTTAGGGGGTTTATTTTCATTTAAAAATAAAAACAACACCCCACTAGGTCAATACAAAACTAGTAAACCAGGTAAATAAAACAGTAAAAACCAAAGACCAACCAGCGTTGCAAGCTGATCAGGAAGTTATTGCCCCTCTCCTACCCATCTCAATCACTTCCAGATCTGAGATCTGCTTACCATTGATCGTAAACCGGATGATTGTCTTGACTTGATGAAAACCATGAACACCAGCAGCACCAGGATTGATATGTAGCAAATTGTGCTTGGGATCAGGCATTACTTTGAGAATATGTGAATGACCACAAATGAAGAGATCAGGATTGACCTCGGCGAGTTGTTCCTTGATACGTTTCTTATAGCGGCCGGGATACCCTCCGATGTGTGTTAACCATACTTTCACCTCTTCACAAGTGAAGTGAAGATCTAAAGGATAGGTTCGGCGAACAACAGCTGCATCTATATTGCCATACACCGCGCGAAAGGGTTTGAAAGCAGCCAATCGATCCGCCACCTCGATGGCTCCAATATCTCCGGCATGCCAAATTTCATCGCATTCCGCAAAATGATCAAAAACCTTCTCTTCCAAATGGGAATGCGTATCAGAAATTAAACCGATTCGAGTCATGTAATAGCATAGATTGCAGCCGAGCTTCCCGATTTGATCTGCCGCTAAGCATCAACTGAATTTCTTAATAATATTCTTCTGGAACCATAACGTATCCTCCAGAAGCCAATTGACCAAAAGTATCGTAGGAGATATGAATATATCCATTATTAGCCCAATCACTCCCAAAATTACTCCTCAATTCGAAAGTTTTCGCAGCTTCATCAAAGCCAACTACGATGAAAGAGTAGCGATAATCTCCGGATCGTGCGGGTCCCCATTCGTGTTCTCTAAAAGAGGTAACTCGTTCATCAGCCTGAAATTCCACGATCACTGGATTTCCCCGAATCAAAGCCTTTTTCGTCTCAAAAGTCTTTTGCATAGAGCGCGCCGAGCCATTGAAGAGGAATAAATAATTGTTGATCTTATATTTCGCAGTGGCAAAGACAGCATTAGTGATCTCTCCAGCATCATACGGCAGAATGGCGGCGTTAACGGTTCCATCCTTTACGAGGAAATTCAATACATCTTTAGCATTAGGGGTACGCCCAGTGGCCGCTAAGTTCAGGGAAATATAATCGGGACTTAGGTTAATTTTGTAATTCTTCTTAAGGTTGAGATAGTATTCCAAGCAGCTGGTAAGGGTATAGCACATATCATCCCCTCGGAAGCCCAATTTTCGGACGGGCATCATGAAAGGCTTGAGGTTTTGACGTTCTAGGACATTTCTGGAGTGGCTCCCAATATCAGGCACCAATACCATCAGATCATCAAATAGCTTAGGATCAGCCACCCCAATTTTGGTGACACGTTGTGCAGACTTAAATCGAACTTTTTGGGCTAGGCTTGTTTGGACAAATACTAAGGTTAGCAATAAACTGAAGCCAAAGGATTTCATGGAGTATAAGCTTTAATTGAATCAATACAGCATTAACGCGTGAAAGGGTCAATTTCTTTTCTCTCTCCCTAATTTGGCTCCAAAATCCCCTTAAAGGGGGATATTTCCATGCTTTTTCTTAGGCAATTTCACCACTTTGTTCTGTAACATCGTAAAGGCTTTGATTAGCTTACGACGGGTATGAATAGGGTCTATGACTTCATCTATAAAACCTCGGCTTGCCGCTCGGTAAGGATGGGCGAACTTTTCTTTATACTCTGCTTCCTTCTCCGCCAATTTGGCAACCGAATCCTCTGCCTCAGCAATTTCTCTCTTGAAAATAATCTCAGAAGCCCCTTTTGCTCCCATCACAGCAATTTCCGCCGTTGGCCAAGCAAAATTAAAGTCAGCCCCAATATGTTTGGAGTTCATGACATCATAAGCTCCCCCATAAGCCTTTCGAGTAATTAGGGTTACTCTTGGCACAGTAGCTTCACTAAAGGCGTATAGTAACTTGGCACCGTTAACAATAATACCGTTCCATTCTTGATCTGTACCTGGAAGAAAACCAGGTACATCCACCAAGACTAAAAGCGGAATATTAAAACAATCACAAAAGCGTACAAAACGAGCACCTTTCTTAGAACTATCCACATCTAAAACCCCGGCAAGGCTCATCGGTTGGTTACCTACTACGCCAATACTACGTCCCCCTATTCTGGCAAAACCAACAATGATGTTTTCCGCGTACTGTTCGTGAATTTCCATAAAGGAGTCTTCATCCACAATGCCAGCTACTACCTCGCGCATATCATAGGGTTGCTGAGGATTAGCGGGCACAATATCTCGAAGCACCTCTCGCATTTCCTCGCCCAGTTGAAATTCTTCAACGGGTGCTTGTTCTTCGCAATTTTGAGGCATGTAGCTAAGCAGCCGCTTAACCTTTTCAATACAATCTATATCATTAGCAGCCGTGAGATGAGTCACACCTGACTTGGAAGCATGAGTACTTGCCCCTCCTAATTCTTCGGCCGTAACCTCCTCATTGGTAACTGTTTTAACCACATTCGGTCCAGTCACAAACATGTAGGAGGTGTTTTCAACCATAACCGTAAAGTCTGTCATGGCTGGCGAATAAACGGCACCTCCAGCACAGGGGCCCATAATAGCTGAAATTTGAGGAATAACTCCAGAAGCCATCACATTGCGATAGAAGATATCAGCATAGCCTCCAAGTGACTTTACTCCTTCCTGGATACGTGCTCCTCCGGAATCATTGAGTCCGATCAATGGAACACCGTTTTGCACCGCAAGATCCATCACTTTACAGATTTTCTCTGCGTGGGTTTCGGACAAACTTCCACCGAAGACGGTAAAGTCTTGGGCAAAAACGTAAACCAAGCGACCGCTGATGGTACCATAGCCAGTTACCACGCCATCCCCTAGAAAGATCTGCTCCTCCATACCAAAATCCTTAGAGCGATGCGTAACCAACATACCAATTTCCTCAAAAGAACCTTCATCCAATAAAAAATGTAAGCGTTCGCGAGCAGTTAGCTTACCCTTTTTATGTTGGCTCTCTATCCTTCTCTCTCCTCCGCCTAGTAAGGCTTCACTTTGCTTGTCGGCTAATAATTTTAATTTGTCTTCCATCCTGTTAGGGTTTATGGTTGTACTATCCAGTTATGGGCTTTCTTATAACAATTCCTTGTCCGATCGCTCGATGGCTATTTTTAAACAGGGAAAAATCTAAAGATAAGATTGAATCGGTCACAAAGGTGAGCTTAGGCTCTTTCTTGGAAGGCCTCAGGGCTAACTTCTTTTTTTCTTGTTTGGAAACGTTTACCGCATTTTCTTTGAAAATCTGTTGTACCCAACCCGTCCAATACATCTCCAAGAGGCCGACAATGTAACCACTTAGATTTCGCTCTCGTTCCAGTACAAGATTCTCATTGGCCACCCATTCTTTGAAGGCCGGAGGCGAGATTAAGTATTCGTGCCCAAAAGCAAAGGCACCTTGAGATATATGTCGATCAGAAAACCAACTTAGCATTCGGTTGATCGGATCATAGGTAAACGGAAACTCTAGAGAAGGGTAAGTCATCAAAGCCAAGCCTCCTGGTTTCAACACCCTCCCAATCTCTGTAATCATTTGAGCAGGCTGGCCCACGTGTTCAATCACCTCTGAAGAGATAATGAGATCGAAATGGTTGTCCGGAAAACTAAGCGCAAGCGCATCCTCCTCCTGATAGGTAAGGTTTTCCACTTCACTGTTAAAGGCACGGGCAAACGCCAAGTCATCTGCATTGATATCGCAACCGATCAAAGTTTGACAATGGGCGGCTACCATAGCATCGTAGTCACCTTCTCCCGTCCCTAAGTTCAGGCCCCGCTCAAATTTTCCTTGTTCTTGCACATACTGCTTTAAAGCATCTCTTATAAAACAGTATCGATTCCGATAGGTCGGAAAAAGAAATTTATATTGCATGCTTCTCGATCAATCCTTTAATACCCCTTCAGCGACACAAGTCAAACCAAACCACTGATTCCACTTCCTAATATTCATCTCAAAAGAATTATAAGCTTTGAGAATCGCGTTTACTGGGCCGGGAATGGGTTTCATATCCGAAGAGGTAGGTTCCTCCATGTTCTCAGAATTGCTTCTTTTGATGCGGCGGATCAACCATACCAATGGAAAAATGGAACCATAAATGTAGTATTTGCTATCAATCTTTGATTGCGCATTATTCAGTAGGCTCGTCAATGTCGGCAAGGTATATCGACGAAAATGCCCCAGATATACATCATGACTGGACCAAACGCTCATAAAAGCTGGAACAGTGATAAAGTAGTGAATGTTTTGTCCAGTGCGTTGCTTGATATCTTCCAAGACCGCTAAATCATTTTCAATATGCTCCAGCACATCCATCATGATGACAACTGCATCATCAATCCCTTCAGGAATATAACGGAGCTTGCGAACCGGCTCATTGGCTGTTTCAGCTAGCTCCTCGTCTGTATATTCAATATCTACCAGGAGGGTTTCCTTTATGTATTGGGGAAAAGCACGATGCAATTCGTAAGCAAAGAAGCCAGAGCCGGCACCAAAATCAATCACCGTCAAAGGCTTTTGCTCCTGTTTAGCTAATTTCTCAAAGAAAGATAAGAGCGGTAATTTTTTGGATTGGTAATACCAATGAGTTTCAGGATCCACCCCACTTTTAAGCTCCTTTATATCCATGAACTGCTATTATTGTTTGTTTTTTTGTTGCTGGGCCTGTGAGCGATCGTACAAAGCTTTGAGCTTTGTAGCTGGTTCGTAGTCCCGCAGATACGGTAATGCCTGAGTAAGCATTCGGTAAGAGTTTTGGTAATCCTTTTGAAAGTAAGCCTTTTTGGCCTGGAAGTACACTGCTTTCCATTTCTTTCCCAAAGCATTCGCTGCGCCTATGGCCATGTCGTAACCTTGCGGTAGATTTCCATTGTGCATATCAAATTGCTCAAGCAGGCGGAGTACCTGTTCCATATTCTGTTCCCCGGCATAAATCGTGGCCAAGTGATAATAAACGATATTGGATTTGTAGTTGAGTTCGATACAACGTTCAAAAGCCGCCTTCGCCTCCTCTAATTCGCCTACCGCCTTGTGGTATAATCCTTTCCAAATGTTGTGGTTTAAGTGGCTGGGCGACAGGGTCAGCATTTGATCAATAGCAGCTTTGGAAGCTGGGTAATTTCCCAGTCTATAATTGGTACTTGCCACACCCATCCAGGCCACCTCATTTTTGGGATTAGCCGCCACCTCTTTCTGATAAGCTTCCAGAGCACCCTGAATATTATTAGATTGTTCCAATTGGAAACCTTCTAAATCAAAACTAGTGTTACGCTTACTTATGCTCGCTATCGGCACTCCTCCCGCTTTGATTTCATGCACCAACTGATCCGGAGGCCAAGCTCCAGACTTCTGTAAGCCTTCATTCACAAAACGGGAATAGAAGAAGTAATAATCTGCTGGCTTCTTATGTCGATCATTATATCTAGTATATACCACCTTGACATTAGGTGCCAAAGCTTTCATGTAATGCCCCACTGATTGAGATGTAGTAGTCGCAATAGTAACCTCCTTGCCACTCTTCACATCTTCATTGTTTGCTACGAACCATTGGGACAACTCCTTCATCGAATTCATCCAATAGTCGGTTTCATAGTGCGCAAAGGCGCTCTGAATCCCACCAGAAACCGGGTTGAAATAGGAAGCCTGATAAGGGTGATTACGCACCATCCACAGCAGTGGAATAGCAACCAGGACAGCCATGGCACCCTGGGTTCCAAGTTGGAAGCCTTTAGCAGGCAGAAGGGTCGAAAGCCAGTCCCAGCCCTTGGCAGCCACCACTACCAGTACCGGATAAACAAATAAGAAGTGACGCATTCCATCATAGAGCGACGATTGCTTTGCAATCGCATAAACCACTGGAAAGATCATCGTATATAAGAGAAAGAGCCAAAGCCAAACATCTGCCTTTTTCCTTTCCTTTATCAATAGAAACGGAAATACCAAAGCCCCTAATAGCACAAAAATGGGGCTAGCAATACTGATCCATTTAGGAATATAATACCAAGGGAGTTCATCCGACCACAAGTGCTCCCCTTCGAAAAGCATTCTAATACTGGTGGAAAAGTTTGACATCTCCCCTAGCGCCTTAAAGGGGTTGCTAAAAGGGGCTTGCCAGCCATACGGCCAGTAGAGCATACCTCCAAAATACCCTCCAACTACAATTAGGCCTAACAAAGCACCTACTCTGCCTATGGTTGGAAAATGCAAGATTTTAGTACGTAGTTCTTGCTGGAGCAAAAAGCGTAAACCGACAAAAAAGCCTAGATAGGCAATCAGTAGAATCCCACCGACTCGCACATTGATACTAGCCGCTATCCCAACAATCAACAGAAAGACCGTTCGTGCTCCAGGGCGTGGTAATTCTTTGACGAATCGGATAATGTAGAGTAGTGAAAAAACATAGGTAGCTGCAAAGGGAATGTCCTTGGGGTTATTCATGGAATGCCCAAAGATCCTGGGGGAAATGGCCATAAATAGCAAAGCCCAAAATCCCACACGCCAGCTTCCGCTCATTTCTTTAGCCAGTAAACCTGTGAAAAGCATCAATAGAAAACCGACCAGAGCGTTAAGCACGTGGCGCATCTCATACTCGTCTAGACCTCCAATATACTTGTTGGCCCAGGCTGCAGTATAATCAAATAAGCCACCGTAATAATATAAGTTTTTATAGCTCAGGGCAGAATTCTCCTCCCCATCTGTTTCGTAGTAACTCAAGAGTTTTTCCCCGTAGATCTTTTGCACCTCTTCATCACCAGTAATCCCATAATCAAAGCTCAGCATGGGCATTCCTACTAACAATACCAACGAGAGTACGAGAAAGAACAAACGATAATAACTGGGCTCCTGTCCCGCGCCCTTCGCCCTAAAAGATTGGATGGGTTCGCTTATGAATCGCTCGATAAAGAGGGTAAAACCAATTCGTAAAGCCTGCCCAAACATGGTAAAACTGTCTCTTACTAAAGATATCTTCGAACCTTCCTGATGATCCCATTTTACTGGCATGGAAGTAATGCCGTAGCCCGCATGCTTGGCTCTACTGAGCAATTCGACATCATGTGCCCAGCCTTTTACCTTGAGCTCACCAAATAATTGCTTGGCAATAGCTTGTGGGTATAATTTAAAACCACATTGCGTATCCCGTAAATTGAGATTGGTAAGTATTTGAATAATAAAATTGAAGATCAAACCCGCCAGTCGGCGAATGAAAGTGCCTTGCACCTGAGAATCCTTATGCTCCCTTGATCCAATCAGAATCTCATCGGACGAAAACGCTTGATTAGGTAAGGATTCTAGCCAGTTGAATAACTCCTGTGGCTGCGTAGCCATGTCAGCGTCCAAGGTGAGGATAAAATCACCGGTGGCAGCCTGCACACCAGCCTTCAGGGCACCACCCTTACCTTCATTTTTGGGTAGGGTGATGATCTGATAATCCTTGGCGTTGGAAAAGGTCTTTTCCAGCAGTTTCTGGGCTTTTTCTGTGGTCCCATCAGTACTGCCGTCATCGACGATTATAATCTCTAACTCGCCACTCCATTCCGATTCAAAAGCAGACAAGGTTTTGATCAGTTTTGGGACGCGTTCCTTTTCATTAAAGCAGGGGATTACCAGAGACAATTTCCCTTTAAAATCAGGTCGTCTTTTCTTGGGAACTTTTGCCTTCTTTTGCCTGGTTTTACTCATATATCAGGGATTAACACTGGATGCGCAAAGATGAAAAACTTCTAGTACAAATCATAACAGTTTCAAAATGTTAGTCTCGCCCCTCGAAAAATCAAGCACGATAACGACAAAAAGCCTACTTTTGCAGGCAGACCTAATCGAATCGCCAAACATTCAATTTTTTTTCCAATTCTGAAAAGCAAGCAAAATGTCCGTTGTAAGTAAAGCAACCATTTCTCAGAGGGTCCAGAATATGGCCGAATCAGCGACAATTAAAATGGCTCAGTTAGCTCGAGAGCTGAAAGCCGAAGGTCATGATGTCATTAGTCTAAGTCTCGGGGAACCAGATTTCGATACGCCCCAACACATTAAAGATGCCGCAAAAAAGGCATTGGACGAGGGATTTACAAAATACACCCCTGTCCCTGGCCTGATGGAACTTCGGCAAGCCATCCAGACCAAGTTTAAACGAGATAATGACTTAGATTATGATGTGAGTCAGATCGTAGTTTCTAACGGAGCAAAGCAATCTATCGCTAATGTTTGCTTGTCCATTCTTGACCCAGGCGATGAGGTAGTAATTTTGGCGCCATACTGGGTCACTTATTCCGAAATTGTTAAGTTGGCTGAGGGTGTTCCTGTTTTGGTAAAAGCGGGGATCGAGCAGGATTATAAAGTAACCAAAGAACAGTTACAAGCCGCCATAACGGAACGTACTAAGGCAGTGCTATTTTCCTCTCCTTGTAATCCAACTGGTTCTGTCTACTCAAAAGAAGAATTAGCAGATATTGCAGATGTAGTAGCCGCTCACGATGATATCTTTATCATTGCCGATGAAATCTACGAATACATCAACTTTACCGGAAAACACATCAGTATTGGGTCTTTTGAGGCGGTAAGAAATAGAACAGTTACCGTAAATGGTTTCTCCAAAGGCTTTGCTATGACCGGTTGGCGATTGGGTTACATTGGTGCGCCTAAAACCATTGCCGCCGCTTGTAGCAAAATCCAAGGTCAGTTCACTTCCGGCGCCAACGCCTTCGCTCAAAAAGCAGCAGCTTATGCTTTGCTTGCTGACATGGGTCCCAGCATCAAGATGCGGGAGACTTTTCTCACTCGCCGTGATCTCGTCATCGAAGGCCTAAGTCAGATCCCCGGCTTTAAAGTCAATCGCCCAGAAGGAGCCTTCTACCTGTTTCCAGATATTAGCGCTTACTTCGGAAAATCTGACGGTGAAACCACTATCAACAACGCTAGTGAGTTTTGCGATTATATTCTTCGAACGGTATACGTTGCCATAGTCACGGGAAGTGCTTTCGGTGCGGACAATTGCTTTAGACTTTCTTACGCTGCCTCGGAAGAGCAGCTAACCGAAGCCATTGCACGCATTAAATCAGCAGTTTCCAAATTATCCTAATCAAATACAATAATTATGAAGCGATTCTGGACCGTACTCCTTGGTTCATCCCTCCTATTCCTCACCAGTTGTTTTGACATCATTGAGGAGATTCATCTTAAAAGAGATGGTTCTGGAAAATATGTAGTGACCACCGACTTGAGTGGTTTGATGAGTGACGGCTTCATGAAGCAAGCCTTAGAAGAAGCCGTGAAGTCCGAATCTGGAGAACTAAACATGAATCTGATGGATATGGATTCTTCCTTTACTTTCGCCAATGCTCCAGAAGCTGTAAACCTTTCTGCTGCTGATCAAAAGATGTTGGAAAAAGTCGTAATCACAATGAAGGGAAGTGAGAAGGAAGAAGTATTGAAAATGGGTATGACTGTTAACTTCGATTCCTTTGCCGAAATGGAGAAAATAGCTGAGGTGATGAAAAAGATGAGCAAGGATGGAGAGGGCCCAGGCGCTGGCTTGATGGGCGGAGGTCAGTTTACAGACTTCAGCAATATGTTTAGCATGAAGAAAAAGAAGCTATTCTCTAGAAGTGGCACTAGTCAACCACTGGATGGCTTGATTCAGGATGACATGAAAGACATGATGACGATGATGTTAGCTGGAGCGAGCTACAAGACCATCTACAAGATGCCAGGTAAGGTCAAGAAAAGCACGATTCCAGAAGCGGAAATCGACGGAAAGACAGTTACCGTGGAACATCCTATGTTAGATGTAATCAATCAAAAAGTAAAGATTGACGGAGATATCAAGTTCAAATAATGATTGATAGGATCAAGAAAGTATTACAGGACGCATCTGAAGTCATTAAAGATCAGACCAATGCGCTAGGTGATGGTGCCAAGGAGCGCAGTTTTAAGCTGATCGAGGAATGGCTTCAGATCTTCCCCCGCCTCGAGTCTTATGGTTTTGAAACTACCAGTTTCTCCTTAGGTGTTGCTATTAGCCCTTCTGTAGAGGTAGAACTAACCGCTCCGCACGGTCAGTTTCCGATGCCCAAAATCCAGGCTATCATTGAAGAGAACAAGAAGACTTCAGCCATAAATACCGTATTTACCACCATTCGTACAGCCTATCAGTTGCACGAAAAGACAACCAGTCCGCTGCGAGAACCTTTAATCGTGAAAATCCGAATCCGGATCTCGCCTGAGATAAAGGTATTCATTGGAGAGCCCATTATACAGTAGCGCTTCCTGCTTCCTTTTACTCAAAGAGTATTGTTTTATTCTTATACGGTAAGGTCTTGTGTTGGATCTCGCGCCAAATGGCTTGGGACAAGACTAGCTTTTCCAAATCTTTTCCTCGCCGTTTTAGATCCTGGACGGTATCTCGATGTGATACTTTAGCTACATCCTGAAAGATGATCGGGCCTTCATCCAGATCCGCTGTCACATAGTGACTGGTGGCTCCAATGATCTTAACTCCCCGTTCGAAGGCGGAGTGATAAGGACGGGCACCTTTAAAGGCTGGGAGAAAGGAATGATGAATATTGATAATTCTATTCGGGAAGGTACTCACAAAGTTATCAGAAAGGATTTGCATGTATCTGGCCAACACGATAAAATCCACTTCCAGTTCTTTCATTAGGGCAATTTCTTTCGCCTCCTGTTCTGGTTTGTTCTCCTTGGTGATCGGGAATAGATAAAAAGGAATTTCGAATCGATCCGCTAAGTACTGTAGGTTATCGTGATTTCCAATGATAGCAGGAATTTCTACAGCAAACTCGCCAGACATATAACGTTGCAGGATATCATACAAACAATGGGAAGCTTTAGACACGAAAATAGCCATCTTCGGTTGACGATCGGTAAAATACAGCTTCCATTGCATTTGATATTTTTGGCCGATCAGCGTCCCAAAAAAGTCATCGATCTTAGCTTCAGGAATCGTAAAATCTTCTAACATCCATTCCACACGCATAAAGAATCGTTGCTCGGAACGATCTACATGCTGTTCTAAACTAATGATATTGCCGTTGTTGCTGTGCAAAAAGTCAGTAACAGAAGCAACAATCCCCATTTGATCGGGGCAATGAATTAGTAGTATGGCAGTATTCTTTTTCACTATCCTCTATTTTCCTTAAATGAAATCTGGGCGCGAAATTCGTATTTTTCTACACATAGTCCCAAATTTTTACATTTTTTTTAACGTAAGTCCGTATTTATTCATTTGTTCTCAGCATTTAGTTTTTCTGGTAATATGAAATGGATCACACCGCCAAGCGAAGCTCCATTTTTGGGATACATCTAGAAGATACGGCCCAAAAACTAGCTGAAACCCGGCAAAGAGAGGCGTTCATATTAGTGAAAGCCCGCCTACCGGCCTGCAGGAATTAACTTTAAACCTACTCTTAACACCATCCAATCATAAAAACCCACCGAGAATACCGAAAGTATGGAAGACAAGGATTAAATTTGAAGTTTTGTGTTCTTTCGCTTGTAATGATCACCTTATGATACGTAAACCAAAATAGGAAATAGCTTAGGTAGCGCTTTAATGACATGAATTTCTTCTTGCAGCATATTGAACGCCACGTCGATGAATCCTTGCTCATACAAGGAGAGGAACTCTTTATCCAGGATAAAGTGTTGTCGATGGAGGAGATTGAGCAGCATCTCTGGTCTTTTAAGGTCCTTGATCATGATGACAAGATCTATGAGGTAGAAATTCAGATTACGCCTTCTAAGGTAAAAGCCGTTACCTGTGACTGTGATCAGTTCCAAAGAGAGAAGAATTGCCCTCATATCGTAGCTTCCCTTCTGGCTCTACGTCGACGAAAGAGTGAGGAAAAAAAACAAAAACGGAAGAGCAAAGAGCGGCAACAAAGTCAATCGAATAAAAAACTTAGCATACAACAAATCCTTGATCAGTTAGAGCGGGAAGAGCTGATCCATATTATCAAGGATTTTACTCGGCAAAATCGGGCATTTGCCTTGAGCCTGAAGGCCAGGTATGCCTATAAGGTACCCAGCGTAGATAGTCAGAAGGCCTACCTCCAGTTGGTGAATTCTGTGATTCAAATGGCCAGGCGTCCTGATCGTACTTTCAACAAGCGAGGTGCCGCCAGTATTGCTAAGATCTTAGAGGAGATGCTAGAGCAAATGCATTTACATTTGGTTCAGCATCAATACGCGGAGGTATTTATCTTGGCACAAAGTATTTTATTGAAGGTGCCGCCTATTCTAGGAAAAATTCAATCTGACGAAGCCTTACTAAATCCTCCGCTAGAGAAGGTCCTCAAACTATTGCTACAACTCATCCAAGCCCGGATCCCTCCTGCCTTAAGGGAAAGAATTTGGGAATTCTTGATTGAAGAGTACGTCAAAATAGCCTATCGCAATCATGCCTTAGATGTTTTTTTTCATCCCATTCTGATTCGGCTGGCTGCTGAGGATGAGCAGGAGGTCCTATTGCTCGAAACGAGTGAACTGATGCTCGATCATTACCGTATAGAAGATCGTCCTTTAGCCCAGGCCCTCTATTTTCACTATCTACTCTGGGAAAAGAAATATGGGAAAAAGGCCATTCGCCAATTCCTAACCCACATCCTGCAGGAGTCTTCAGAGCGATCGGAATTAATTCATTATTGCATTCGCCAAAAGGATTATAACAGAGCAGAACAATTTGCCAAGGCCTCGCTTAAATTAGCGGAAACGGTCGCAGATAAAGTTAAGGGAAAGACTTTCCTGTTGAGGCTGGCCGAGCTACAGCAAGACAATAAAAAGACCATTAAACTAGCACAGGATCTATTTCTGACCTCAAAAGAGTTGGGCTATTTTCGAAAGATGAAGCAGGCTGCAGGTGAAGGCTGGCTAGAAGTTCGTACGGAGGTGATCCAGAAACTGGAAAAACAGTTGGCAAAATCAGACAACCACAAGCTCTTGCCCCAGATTTACGGAGAAGAAGGGATGCAAGAGGAACTCTTGGCCTACATTACCCAACACCCTTCCTTAGATCTGTTGGTGAATTTTGATAGATATTTATTACCGGCACACGAAAAGCAACTCAAAGCCGTATATGTGGCTGAAGTACAGTTATATCTGAATGCCCATCTCGGGCGAATTAGCTCCACAAAAATTCGGTCGATTATTCAGCATTTACATTCTTTAGGCGCACATAGTATTGGAAATGAGTTGGTTCAAGTTATAAGAAAAGATTATGCCGAGCGCCCCTCTCTGATGGACGAATTGTCCCTCTTCTAAATCAACAATATGAAAGTAGAATTCTGGGTGATTGGGAAAACAGGTGAGTCTTACTTGAAGCAAGGAATCGAACTGTATGTCAAGCGTTTATCTCACTACCTTCCTTTTCAGATGGTCGTAGTTCCTGACGTAAAGACTTCTAAAGGAATGAAACCCAACCAACTCAAAGAAAAAGAAGGAGAAGCTATTTTGCAAAAACTCAAATCCGAAGACCTGCTCATATTGTTAGATGAAAAAGGCAAGTCTTTCAACTCAGTATTTTTCGCAAAATATATGGATCAGCTACTGATGAGGCCCGGAAGAAGATTGATCTTTTTGGTTGGAGGAGCGTTTGGATTCTCGGAAGCTCTATACAAAAGGGCCCAGGGAAAGCTCTCCTTATCTGACATGACATTTTCACATCAGATGATCCGACTGTTCTTCGTTGAACAGTTGTACCGGGCCATGACGATCTTGCGAAATGAGCCCTATCATAATAGCTAGCCAAACTAAACCGAATAAACTGCAAACTTATGTCCATTACGCTTTTATTACTGATTATGACCTGTGTGGTCTCTTACCAAGCTCTCCAAAATCCAGGGATGCGGGCCAAGCTGCTTTTTTACCCCTATGAAATTAAGCGCACGGGGGAATACTTTCGGTTTATCACCTCGGGCTTCATCCATGGAAGTTGGCCACACCTGTTCATCAACGTTTTTGTACTTTATCAATTTGGTATTATGGCCGAGGAGGTATTTAGTATGCTATTCGGGCCAGATTACGGGAAAATTGTATATATCGTCTTCTATATTAGTGCCATTATCGTAGCAGGACTACCTACCTACTTTCGACATCAGGATGACGTCGGTTATCGGGCTTTAGGAGCCTCGGGAGCGACTTCGGCCTTGGTATTCTTCTATATCGTTTTTGCCCCATGGACCTGGTTTACCTTTCCCCCTTTACCAGCTGTCGTCTTTGGTATTCTCTATCTAGCCTATTCTTCTTACATGGATAAGCAAGGTGTAGATAATATCGGGCACAATGCGCACCTGTGGGGTGCCATTTATGGGTTGATCTTTACCCTGACTTCCGTTTACATTGCTCGGCCAGAGTTATTCGAGGTCTTATTGGCTCAATTGTTGGCTGGTCCAAGTAATCCGTTCTAAAGTGCATTCGACACCTAATAAAATCCTTTCCTGCTTGATGAAAAACCCTTGGAAAACCCTCTCTACAACAACTGCTTACGAAAACCCTTGGATCAAGGTGACCCACAGAGATGTCTTGAACCCTTCTGGCAAGCCGGGAATTTATGGAGTTGTCCACTTCAAGAATTTAGCCATCGGAATTGTCCCCGTAGATCCTGATTTAAATACTTGGTTAGTAGGCCAATATCGCTATACCTTGAATGAGTATTCTTGGGAGATTCCAGAGGGCGGTTGCCCCTTGGGGACGGATCCCTTGGATACCGCAAAAAGAGAGTTAATAGAAGAAACAGGGATTCGAGCCAATAGGTGGAAGAAAATCTTGGACTTTCACACCTCCAATTCCGTGACAGATGAAGCGGGCATGGCTTATTTGGCTACTCATCTTAGTTTTGGGGAATCCGAACCTGAAGACACGGAGGATCTAGTGGTAAAAAAAATGCCGTTGGCACAGGCGATCGAATGGGTAGATGAAGGAAAGATTACCGATTCGCTTTCCATTATGGCTTTGCAAAAGGTAGCCTTGATGCAGGGACAAAGCCTGTTAAATGCTTTCTTGTAGCGAGATTATTCTAAGCTGCCATTGCCATCTCTTTGGTGTAGTAGGATATTAACCAAAATCATTAGTCTACCTCCTGATTAACCAAACTTTAGCATTTTCAAGGCAAAAGGCAAGAAAACAATTATACCCTACGTATCCTTTACCTGCTATAAGCAACACACAGAATCTATACCATGTTGAAATTCTACCCACTCACCTTACTAGTCTTCTTTTTCTCTTCGGCCTGGGCACAAAAGCCCGAGTTAGTGCTGCCGACTGGCCATTCCAAAGATATTACCTCGATCTCTTTTTCTCCCGATGGTCAACAAGTGCTCACTGGAAGTCGAGACCAAACCGCCATATTGTGGAGTATCACCGGAGATCAACTCGTGGTACTTTCTGGACATAATAATGTCATTTTTGCCGTTGCTTTTTCTCCCAAGGAGAAAATACTAGCCACCGCTAGCGCGGATCAAACCATCAAACTGTGGGATTTGGAAGGGAATGTACTAAAAACCTTTAGCGGGCATACTTCTTGGATCAAATCACTACAATTCTCACCTTCAGGAAAAGAGCTACTTTCCGGGAGTTTGGACCAAACGGCCAAGTTATGGAATTTGCAGGGTAATGTTTTACGCACTTTCTCTGGGCATGAAGCAGGAATAAATACGGTTGATTTCTCAGCGGACGGAAAGAGCATCTTGACCGGTAGCAGAGATCAAACGGCCAAACTTTGGGAGGTAGCCACCGGAGAACTTAAGCAGACTTTTTCTGGTCATACGGAAGAAATCACTGGTGTGCAGTTTGCCCCAGGAGCTGACCGTTTACTCACGGTAAGTGCCGATCAATCCATCAAGATTTGGCGAATTGATGGTACTGAAACCCAGGAACTAAAAAGTAAGGATGATGAAATCACAGCTGCTGCTTTTTCAGCAGATGGAAAGAGCGTGGCCGCAGGCCTTTGGAGGTCATTCGGAGGAGTCAGAGGAAGAGTTGGCTCGTTTGATCTCGAAAATGGCCAACTAGACGTATATCACGCACACGACTGGCCGATCAAGGCTATTGCCTTTTCACCAGATGGTTCTAATCTATTGACCGGAAGTTCAGATGATCAGGCAAAACTATGGAATCTCGATGGCAAACTCATACAGTCCTTTGCAGGAAAAGTAGCTGCCATAAACTCAACCGCTTTTACTCCTGATGGCGAAAAAATTCTAATGGGGACCTGGTTTGACGGAGCCAGTCTTTGGAATTTGAGAGACCGGAAATTCACCTATTTCAAGCCTATTCGACCTAACACTTCAGATTTGGTGGCCATTTCACCAGATGGCAATAACATATTGACCGCTGGTATCCAAGGCGGTTTCTTGTGGGATTTTGATGGCAACAAGCTGCAAGAGATTTCAAACCCAAAGAATTGGGGGGGCAATTTCAAATCGGTTGCCTTTTCACCAGATGGAACAAAAATTCTGACTGGATCCGAAGGTAATAACACTTCGCACCTATGGGATCTCCAAGGTCAACTACTAGCCAGTTACGAGGGACAAAGGTCATGGATACCAGCTGTGGCTTTCACGCCTGATGGGCAATCCGTACTAATTGGCAATAGCGTGGGTGAGGTCAAACTGTGGGATTTACAAGGTAATCCGATTCGTAACATCAGTAATAAGTTGGGGGATTTACATGCATTGGCCATCTCCTCAGACGGTAAGATGGTAGTGATACGGCATGGCCATAAGGTCGCCGAATTATGGACGATAAATGGCGAAAACTTACGTACGTTAAGAGGTCACAGCCAAGCCGTTCGGTCCGTTGCCTTCTCTCCCGATGGCCAGTACATTGTAACGGGTAGTCAAGACAAAACTGCCCGACTTTGGGACTTGCAAGGCCAACTCATTCACGAATTCAAAGGACATAACTCAAGCGTTTCAGGAGTAAGCTTTACCCCCAATGGTAAGCACCTTATGACCGTTTCGGGAGGAGCCTTGAGAATCTGGGATGCCATGACCGGTTCACAAAAATGCCTGTTATTGCCCTTTAAAGATGGAGAATGGGTAGTGACAACACCTTCTGGACTCTTCGATGCCTCAGCTGGAGCCTTTGACCAATTACACTATCGAATTTATGATCGTTCAGAGCAGTCCTACGAAGCCATTGATGTAGAACAACTCAAAGCAAGGTATTATGAACCCGGTTTATTAGATAAAATCCTCGGTTACTCTGAAGAAAGCATTAGGCCAGTACAAGATTTCGGTGAATTGGACCTTTACCCTCGCGTCGAAGCAAAGATCGATGGAGATGTACTGAGCGTTACATTAGAAGAACGTAATGGCGGAATTGGAAAAGTGAGCGTTTTCGTCAATGGTAAAGAGGTAGCCGAAGAGATCAATCCCCTGCCAAGGCGCGAAAATCCAGAACGGGCAAAGTCGATTGCTTACGATCTCTCACAACACCAAAACTACCTGCTTTCTCATCCAGATAGTACCAATATCGTTAGCATCAGAGCCTATAACGAAGCCGGTTGGCTAAAAAGCAGGGCTGTCGATCTGGTGTATTCAGCCAGTTCTTCTAAGGGAATTTATGATCAAACTGCGGGCCAGGCTCCAGATTTGAATAGATGGCTTCACCCAAAACTCTTTGTCGTAACCGTTGGGACTTCGGATTATGCCGGCTCCAACCTGGATTTAAAATATGCGGATCAAGATGCCATGATGATGGCATTAGCGCTAGAATCAGCTGGCTCGAAACTCTTTGAGCGGGGCCGTTCAGGAGAAACCAATTTAGAAGTTTATTGCTTCTCTACCACTGAATCTGATGCCAAAACCCTTTCGGATGCCGGCATAGTGTGGCAGTCTCCGGCAAAGCAAAATATCGAAGCTACCTTCGAGCAGATCAAAGCCAAAGCCAAAGCTGAGGATGTGCTAGTACTCTACATGTCTGGCCATGGAGTAACACAGAGTGAAAATGATCAGACCCAATTCTACTACTTAACCAAAGGAATTGGCAGTGAGGATGCGCTGGGAGATCCAGGCCTCAGAGATGCTTTTACCATCTCCAGCGAAGAGCTAACCCAATGGATCAAAGATATCCCCGCTCTTAAGCAAGTCATGATCATCGATGCTTGCTATTCGGGACAGGTGGTGCAGAGCCTCATGGGAGGATCTAAAAGATTGAGTTCCAACCAGGTCAGAGCCTTAGATCGCATGAAAGATCGCACCGGGCTTTTCATCCTTTCTGGGAGCGCATCAGATAAGGTAAGCTGGGAAGCCAGCGGATTTGGTCAAGGTCTTCTTACGTATTCATTATTGAAAGGCATGAAGGGAGTGGCAGCAAAAAAGACTCCTGATGGTGAGACCATTGATGTAATGAAGTTGTTTCAATATGCGCGGGATGAGGTTCCAAATCTTGCCAAAGGTATCAATAGGATTCAAACACCAATGATGGGTTTCCCTACCCACGGAGCTAGCTTTGACATTGGAATCTTAGATGATGATATCAAATCTACCATCCAATTGAGTGATAATAAACCTATTGTCATCAAGAGCAACTTCATGAATCAAAAGACACTGCGTGATGATCTGGGGCTAGAGGCACGTCTGGAAAAACTGTTTCGGAAAGAAACGGCTAGGGGAAGAGACGCAGATGTGATTTACGTTGACGTTAGTGAGTATCCTGGTGCTTGGTCCGTCGGAGGGCTCTACGAAATTTCGGACAATAAGGAGACAGGGTCGGGAAGGGAAGCAAAAAAAATTACACTCAAGTTATTTAAAGGGACGGAAGAAGAAATTCCGATTCAAATTGATGATCCTGAGCCAGATGTGGAGGATTTAGCCCTACAGATTTTCGAGGCGATTATTGATGAATTATTGTGGCAATAGCAGCCCCCTTAAGCGGCACTAATCCAAATAACGCTGCATTAAGCCCTGGTAGGCATCAATTCGTCGATCTCGAAAGAAAGGCCAAATGCGACGAACGGCCTCAGTGCGATCTTTATCGATTTCCACCACCTCCACGCATGCATCACCCTGTGGGGCTTCGAACAGTATCTCCCCTTGTGGCCCAGCTACAAAGCTTCGTCCCCAGAAGTGAATGCCTTTGGTTTGACCACTCCAATCTGCTTCAAAACCAGTTCGATTCACACAGACCACTGGCAATCCATTGGCGACGGCATGTCCACGTTGAATACTCCGCCAAGCATCTAGCTGTCGCTGCTGTTCCGCCTCATCATCGGAAGTTTCATAACCTATTGCCGTGGGATAAATCAACAGCTCTGCCCCCGCCAAGGCCATTAATCGGGCAGCTTCGGGATACCATTGATCCCAGCAAAGCAGGACGCCTAATCGGCCAACGCTAGTATCTATCGGTTCAAAGCCTAAATCACCAGGAGTGAAGTAGAACTTCTCATAATAGGCAGGATCATCAGGGATGTGCATTTTACGGTATTTCCCAGCAATGCTACCGTCTTTCTCAAAAACAACGGCAGTGTTGTGATAAATCCCAGCAGCTCTTTTTTCAAATAGAGAAGTAATCAAAACGACCTCATAATTCCTTGCGGCTTCAGCATAGATATTAACCGTTTCCCCAGGAATAGTATCTGCCCATTCAAACTGACTCACTTCTTCGACTTGGCAAAAATAGGGACTACAATGCAACTCTTGCAGAATAACTAATTCCGCTCCGGCATCAACTGCATCTCCTATAGCCACCAGCGTGTGGGTAATATTATCAAACTTATCATTGCTACAGCTGTGCTGAACTATTCCTACTTTTAAAACACTCATAATCATCTATTTATGACTCCTTCGGGAAACTGCATACAAAGACAGTGTAGTGATCCATGTTGTTTAATGATCGGAAGTGCATCCACTCCCACCACCTGCCTATTGGAAAATACTTGTGCCAAACGATCTATTGCTAATCGATCCTTCTCCTGCTGATAAGTAGGCACAATCACATAACGATTGGAAATAATAAAATTGGCGTAGGTTGCTGGCAATCGATGACCATCTTCCGGGTGGAAACAAGGATCTGGTAAGGGTAAAGGTAGCAAGTTATAGGCTTGCCCTGCTAACGTTCTCCACTGCTTCAGTTCTCGCTCAACGGATTGCAGAAATTCCAAATGCTCGTCTTTCGGATCATTACATTGAACGTAGGCGATGGTACTCGTTGTACAAAAACGCGCAATGGTATCGATGTGCCCATCTGTATCGTCACCGGCTAATTGCCCGCTTGGCAAGGTCAAAACCCTGCTAACTCCAAGCTGATTTTTGAGTTGTGCCAGCATTTCATTCCAATCCGCATGTGGATTCCTGTTTTTATCCAGCAAACAGTCGGTAGAACCTATCAGGGTACCCATCCCATCGCTTTCAATAGCGCCACCTTCTAATACCAATGATAATTCACGCCTTTCGATCTGGCCAAACAAGCCAGACTGATACAGGTGCTTCGTAACTTGGTTGTCCAATTCAGCCGGATACTTCTTTCCCCAACCATTAAATTGAAAATCGAGTAATACCAATTTCCCTTGGTACTGGACCGTAATAGGTCCATTATCCCTTGCCCAAACATCGTTTGAAGTTACTTCCACAATATGCAATCGCTCCGAAGGAATATCCGACAATTCTTGGCGTATCGAATCTACATTTTGCCCCGCAACAATTACAGATTGATCTTCGGTGATCAGCGCAATACACTCATGAATCCGTTCTTGGACGGCGATAGCATCTTGCCCCCAATCCATATTTTCGTTCGGCCAAGTAAATTGAATGGCACTTTGCGTTTCCCATTCGGCAGGCAATCTGCAAGGGCTCTCATCTTGCATGTTTTACACTTTCTAGCAAAAAAGAAAGGGCATCTTCCAGTGTTAACCGGAAGACACCCAATGACAATTTGTTATTAGCAAGATTGTTCCAACTAGGTGGAACTATTCTTCAGTCAAGAAAGGATATCTATAATCCTTTGGTGACACAAAATTCTCTTTAATCGTACGGGGAGAAACCCAACGATATAAATTCAGAACCGACCCCGCTTTATCATTCGTACCCGAAGCCCTGGCACCTCCAAAAGGTTGTTGGCCCACCACAGCACCTGTCGGTTTGTCATTAATATAGAAATTTCCAGCAGCTTGTTGTAAGCGTTTTGTGGCAAGAACGGTAGCAGCTCGATCTTGAGAAAAGATGGCTCCCGTCAAAGCATATGGAGAAGTACTGTCTACCAAATCGAGTGTGTTTTCGAACTGATCATCCTCATAAATATAGATGGTCAATACAGGTCCGAAAATCTCCTCTTCCATGGTAGTGTAACTAGGATCGGTCGTTACAATGATAGTTGGATCAATAAAATATCCCTTAGACTTATCATATGTACCGCCCGCTATTACAGTAGCTTTAGGATCTTTTTTGGCTCTTGCTATATATCCAGAAATTTTGTCAAAGGCTCGTTCGTCAATGACAGCGTTAACAAAGTTAGTAAAATCTTCTGGAGTACCAATTTTAATAGAAGCAATATCTTCTAATAAATATTTTTCAATTGTGTTCCATAAACTCTTAGGTAAATAGGACCTAGAAGCGGCACTACATTTCTGTCCTTGGAACTCAAAAGCCCCTCTAATTAGTGCCACAGCTACGGCCTTTGGATCGGCACTTGGATGAGCTACGACAAAGTCTTTCCCTCCTGTTTCACCAACGATACGAGGGTAAGAACGATACTTGTTGATGTTCTTTCCAATGGTACTCCAAAGGTGTTGAAATACCCCTGTACTTCCGGTAAAGTGCAAGCCTGCGAAATCCTTATGGGAGAAGATAATATCTCCCGCCATTGGTCCATCAACATAGATCAAATTGATCACTCCATCCGGCAAGCCCGCCTCTATCAACACCTCCATAATCACGGCAGCACTGTATACCTGTGTCTCGGCTGGCTTCCAAACTACGGTATTGCCCATTAAAGCAGGTGCACCGCAAAGGTTTCCGGCAATGGAAGTAAAGTTGAAAGGTGTGATGGCAAAGATAAAGCCTTCTAGCGGTCTATATTCTAGTCTATTCCAGATGCCAGGCGCGCTTTCGGGTTGCGTCTGGTAAATCTCGGTCATGTACTGAGCGTTGAAGCGGAAAAAGTCGCACAATTCAGCCACTGCATCAATTTCTGCCTGAAATATATTTTTGGATTGCCCAAGCATGGTCGCAGCATTCATCTTCGCTCGATAAGGGCCAGCCAGCAGATCTGCTGCCTTCAAGAAAATTGCGGCACGTTCTTGCCATGGCATGCTTTCCCAAGCTGGCTTTGCCGCTAATGCCGCCTCGATTGCATCGTGGACGTGAGAAGAATCACCCTTACAAAAATGTCCCAGCAGATGATCTAGTTCATGTGGTGGATAGATGGCAATTTTATCATCAGTTGTGATGGCTTTGCCATTGATGTACATAGGAATTTCTGTAGTCTCCGCTTTCAGGTTAGCCAAGGCTTCTTTTACCGCCTGCTTTTCAGGTGAACCGGGCTTATAGCTTAGAACGGGCTCATTCTTCGCAACGGGTACTTCAAAAAAGGCATTTGACATAATAATCTGGTTTTTCGACCTTTCTGCTGCGAAATGTAGCGCTGGAAAGGGTCGTGTTTACGAGGAAGGAGCACCCCTCCTTACTCTAGAAATGTAGTGTTAGGGCGTTGGCCGCGAAGATAATGAAGGCAAACAAACTTTTCTAATTTACAAAAAGGAATACAGGTCGGTAAGATGAGTAATTTCGTAGGTGGGGGCCACCTCCAAATAGCGTTCCCTACGATCGTAATTAAACCAACAAGCGTGGATGCCAAAATCTAAGCCGCCCCGGATATCAGCATTTAAATTATCCCCGATAATGAGCGTTCTTTCTTTCGAGGGATGGGCTAGGCCTTGAAAGACATGACGGAAAAAAGACGCGTCGGGTTTAGCCACGCCAATTTCATCTGAAATAGCAATGTAGGAGAAATAATCTCCAAGGCCAGAAAGCTCGAGTCTAGATCGTTGAACCTCTTTAATCCCATTGGTTACTAAAGCTAGTTGATATTTGGATCTTAGCGTTTGGAGAAGGTCCATCGCCCCCTCCATCATTGCCGTACTTTGTGATAAATGTACCAAATAACTTTCAGCAAAAGCCTCTGGATCATCTTTAAGTCCTATCTCCATGAAGAATAGCTGAAATCGCTTGTACCTCAGCAGCGCCTTCGATAGTTTTCCCTCCTCATAAGCTCGCCAGCAGCTACGGTTAATCTTGTCATACACCTGATTGTGCGCTGGACGAAAGATCACACCAATCTCCGTCAAAGCTTCTCGCAGTGCATAGCTTTGGGCTTCATTGAAGTCCAGGATAGTGTTATCTGCATCGAAAAGTAACCAGTCGTATTTCATGCCCAGCTGATCTATACCTCTGAGACACCCTTGATCTCAATAGTCGAAGGAATAAACGGTGATGCATCACCTCCCCACTTGATCACCTCTCGAACGATAGTAGAGCTGATGTGAGAATGCTCCGGTTCACTGATTAGAAATATAGTCTCAATCCCATTACCAACAATGGCATTCATTTGAGAGATGGTCTTTTCGTAATCAAAGTCCGATGCATTTCTTAAACCACGAAGTAGATATTTGGCACCTATCTTCTGGCAGTAATGAGCAGTTAGATTCTCGAAGAAGTCCACCTCGACTTTGGGCTCATCAGCAAATACAGCATTCAACCAGGCAATGCGCTGATCCAGGCTGAATAGATATTTCTTTTGGGAGTTTTCCCCAATAGCAACTATAATTTTATCGAATAAAGGGAGGGCTCTTTTGACCAGGGCGAGATGACCCACGGTGATGGGGTCAAATGATCCAGGAAAAACGGCAACTTTTGACATGTATAGGTGTTTGGTGGTCGTTGCCCAAATTTACACCTTAATTTGACTTAATCGCAATTTAAGTGGTGCGACAATAGAAACTGCCTAAGCAGGTATTATCCCCCTTCTCATTTCAAAAGCCGGAACGAATCCAGGAAGGCATCAGAAGATTGGTTGATAGCTCGTCCCTTTTGTGTAACAGTCTGCACCGCATAATATCGATTATCCACCACTACTGCTTTCGTTTTGATAATACCACGGCCATTGAGATAATCAATTCTCCACAGTTTAGCGGGATATTCGTCCAAGTCCGTGTCTGCGCTATACATTAATTCTCCCCTTACACTGCTCACCGCCGCCTCAATAGTAGTATGAAAAAAATCCGACAATAAATCCAAGGAATCAGAATGTACAGTCAAGTCCGGGTAGTCGCAGTAACTCAACATATAGACGTAATTTTCCTCCTTATCGTCATTGGTGTGAAAGTAAAAGGTATGATATACTAAGTTCCCTAAGGGCGTCTTTACTGTATCTGCTTTACTATCCATTGTTCCGGGTGCAAGGATTCGGAAGCGTCCTTCGTAAGAAATAGTTTCTTCCCATTGACTTATGGGTGAATTCAGCATGGCCTCATCTTGGGCATCCCCAGTCACATAGCCGAGCATAAAGAAAAAAAGAAAACAAAACAAAGGCTGCAATTCTCTGTTCATACAACATCACATTTCTCTAATGAGCTGCAAAAATAAGAAAAGGTTGGCTAGCTAATACATCTCACAGCTGTTAGACGATATTTCCCCCCTACTCTACCACTGAAACTCATTTTTTCGGATAAAAACTTGCAAGTTGATGAGAAAGCTCATAACTTAGTTTCAAAATCAAACTAAGTAGATGTATATTTCGAACTCACCCCAAAAAAACAACATGCCAGGAGCACTTTTAACAGACCTCTATCAACTAACCATGGCCTTTGGCTATTGGAAAGCCGGCATGCATGAGCGGGAGGCTGTTTTCAACCTTTTTTATCGCAAAAATCCGTTCCAGGGTACCTTTGCCATCGCCGCAGGATTAGAATTAGCCATTCAATATCTGCAAAACTGGCATTTCACGGATGACGATATTAACTACCTCAGTAGCCTGAAAGGAGCTAAGGAAAAACCGCTTTTTGAGCCAGAATTCCTAACCTACCTAAGGGAATTGCGCTTTACCTGCGATGTAGAAGCCATTCCCGAAGGGACTATAGTATTCCCTCATCAGCCACTTCTCAGAATTAAAGGGCCCATCTTACAGGCCCAGTTGGTCGAAACGGCCCTACTGAATATCATCAATTTTTCAACCTTGATTGCTACCAAGTCGGCCAGAATGGTACAAGCTGCCGAAGGAGATAGTATTCTAGAATTCGGCCTTCGTCGAGCACAGGGGCCTGATGGAGGTCTAACGGCATCTCGCTCTGCTTACATTGGAGGTTGTACAGGCACCAGTCATGTATTGGCAGGGAAACGGTATGGCATACCCGTAAAAGGTACGCATGCACACAGTTGGATCATGGGATTTGCGGATGAGCAGGAGGCTTTTGATACTTATGCGGCGGCCATGCCACACAACTGTATTCTGCTAGTCGACACTTATGATACCTTGCAAGGCGTTGAAAAGGCCATCACCGTAGGTTTAGAACTAAAGAAGCGAGGTTTTGATTTATTAGGCATCCGTCTGGACAGTGGAGATCTAGCTGAACTCAGTAAGGCCAGCAGAAGATTACTCGACAATGCCGGACTACACGATGCCTTGATCGTCGCCAGCAATGATTTAGATGAATACAAGATTAAAGCACTCAAAGCAGCAGGAGCACCGATAGATGTCTGGGGTATTGGTACAAAGCTTGCTACGGGGGGAGAGCAAGCCGCACTTGGAGGAGTTTACAAGCTGGCAGCCATCCAGGACGAGGATAGCATATGGCAGTATAAGATTAAGCAATCCGAAGATATGATCAAGGTTTCCAATCCGGGGCTTTTGCAAGTACAACGCTGGTTCGACCACGAAGGTAAGCCCTTGGCGGATTGCATCATCGACGATTGGCAGAAGTTCCAAAGTCAACGGATGATTAGCATCAAAGAGCAATTCGAAATAGAACTTGGAAAAGGCAAATCCCAAAAATTACTGGTCCCAATTTTCAGAAATGGAGATTTAGTTTATAATTTACCGGCGCTCGATATCATTAGAGCTCATTGTTTGGCGCAACAAGCGCTCTTTAGCAAAGTAGATCTAGCGGTTTATCCTCAGGGATTAGAGCGTCAGTTGTTCAAAATTAAACAACAGATGCTGGAAGATATCAATCAGAGTAGTGACGGACTCATTTCTGTGCCCAATTGAAAAATTGATCTATGCCTTACACTTATGAATACCCTAGACCGGCCTTGACTGTGGATTGTGTGATCTTCGGTATGGATGAAAGTGAAAGCTTAAAGGTTCTTTTGATCCAGCGGGCAGTAGAACCATTCAAAAATTGCTGGGCTTTGCCGGGTGGCTTTGTCGATATGGCAGAGGATCTGGAAGCTGCTGCCCTGCGAGAATTAGAAGAAGAGACCGGAGTGAAAGATGTTTTCATTGAGCAGCTCTACACCTTTGGCGCCCCTAAAAGAGATCCTAGAGGCCGAGTAGTGAGTGTAGCCTACTATGCTTTAACAAATCGAGCGAAACACCCCGTAAAAGCATCCTCTGACGCACGGAATGCCAAGTGGTTCGATTTTGATCAAATTCCAGATTTGGCCTTTGATCATCAACAGATCTTCGAAATAGCTTTGCAGCGACTGCGGGCTAAGGTTCGATATCAGCCAATTGGTTTTGAACTATTACCGACAGAATTTACTTTGTCTCAAATGCAAAAACTGTACGAGACGATTCTAGGCGTCAAAGAACTTAACAAACGTAATTTCCGTACTCGCATTCTAAAGATGGGGGTACTTGAGGAAATTGGTAAGCAAGAAGGGGTGGCCCATCGCCCCGCTATGCTGTACCGATTCAATAAAGAAAAGTACGACCATTTAGTAAAGGAGCGCTATGAGGGTCTGATTAAACGAGGAGTGGATTTTGAGATATAGCACCTTCCTGCCAATCAGGAAATAAATGGCCCAAAAAACATTGAAGGTCTATGAATCCTCCCAAGGACTTGGCTGTTAGTTACGGTAAAGCGAAATTATTCCTGTTAGGGACCTGGCTCCTCTTCAACCTAGGGGCTTGTAAGCCAGACGCTACAGATCAATCTGAAGATTCTTCCATTCCACCCACCAACGTTAGCCTCCCCTCCATAGAAGAAGATTTTGCTGAAGCACGCTTTAAATGGGGATTCATTGAACCCACAGGAAGGTTGGTAATTCCCGACTTTTATGACGAAGTAAGGGCTTTCCAAGAAGGCCTTGCAGTAGTAAGGCAGAAAGGTCGCTGGGGTTATATAGATAGAAAGGGTAAAACCGTGATTCCTACCGACTTTCGCGGTGCATGGTCTTTTTCTAATGGGATAGCTAGGGTGCTCACCTTCGATGAAAAGATGGGATTCATAAATGCTAAAGGAGAATTTGTCATTCCCGCAGAATGGGAAGAAGTGACAGATTTTCAGGAGAATAGAGCTCGAATCAGATTAAAGGATCGTTTTGGATTCATCGATAAAGCAGGCAATGTGGTAGTTGATCCCATCTATAGTGCCGCAACGCCTTTTGAAGATGGAATCGCTTGCGTACAATATACCGGTAAGTATGGTTTGATCGATACCAGCGGAAAATTCCTACTCCAAGCAGATGTAGATCGCATTTATCACCCCAGTGACGGTCTAGCCAGGATCAAGAAGGAGGGTAAATTTGGGTTCATCGACTTGAAGGGAGAAACGCAGCTCTCTGCTCAGTACCTAGCAGCAACGGATTTTCATGATGGCTTAGCCGCCGTCGTTACAGATGATGCCTACGGTTTAGTGGATCAATCTGGAGCTTGGATATTACCGGCGGAATATGATCAGTTATTTTATGGTGGCGAAGGCAGATGGATCGCCTCAAAAGGAGGTAAGTTTGGGGCATTGAATCAACGGGGAGAATTTGTTATCTCTTGTCAATATGATGAGATGTATGGGTTTAGTAGTGGATTATCATTCTATTACAAGTCCGGAGAAGATATGTGGGGAATTATTGACTCAACGGGCCGGAAAATCACCCAACCCAAATATCCGCTAGTGTGGCCATTCCAGGAAGATCTGGCAAGAGCCGTTGTGCAAGGCGGCATCGGTTACATCAACCGGAAAGGAGCAGTAGTCATCCCCCCTGCACATTTGGAAGTTAGAGAGTTTTCAGAGCAGCGAGCTGCTGTACAAGTATATCGTCGATAAAAACTAGAGAAAAGACTTAATAGGAGGTAATATGGTAAGTATTATTATGGGGTCGGATTCCGATCTGCCCGTTATGCGGCAAGCCGCCGATATTTTGAAGGAGTTTGAAATCCCTATGGAGGTAACCATTGTTTCTGCTCATAGGACGCCTGACAGAATGTTCACCTTTGCCAAGGAGGCACATGGACGAGGGGTAAAGGTTATCATTGCAGGTGCCGGTGGAGCAGCCCATCTACCCGGGATGGTTGCCTCACTCACTCCCCTGCCTGTGATTGGAGTGCCCGTGAAGTCTTCCAACTCAATAGATGGCTGGGATTCTATTTTATCCATCCTACAAATGCCAAACGGCGTACCGGTAGCCACCGTCGCACTGAATGCCGCGAAGAATGCAGGAATATTAGCCGCAGAGATTCTCGGTGCCCACGATCCTGCCATTTTGGAGAAGATGATAGCTTATAAAGCCTCTTTGACAGATGCTGTGGCCGCGAAATATGAGCGTCTAGAGCAGGAAGGCTACGAAGATTATAAGAAGTAAAAGGCCCGCTCTAATAATTCTTGTGGTTAGCGTCTTAGATGGAAAATTGCGCCCAAAGGAAACAAGGTTTCTAGCTAAAAGGCTAACATGATAGCACAAAAATTGTTAGAGACCACAAAGGGGACGAAAGAAAAACGAAAAAGGCCCCTAGCCATCCGGTTTGATCGGGAACGCTCCCAGATCTAGGTCGGGTGACTAGAGGCCTTTGTTATTTATGGGACAATTAATTATTCCACGTAAAGGTCGAATTCCACCCTCCTATTGAGGACTCTCCCTTGGGCGGTATTGTTATCCGCCAAGGGTTGAGACTCACCATATCCCACATACCCCATTCTCGTGGGGGTAATTCCTCGAGAAACTAGATACTGAAAGCAAGCCTTGGCTCTATCTTCCGAAAGGATTTGATTGTTACTCGCTTCCCCTGTATTATCTGTATGTCCAGAGATCGTAAGCTTATGATCTACATACTGATTCATAATCTGTACAATGCGATCTAGGATTTCGAAGGAAGATTGCTTCAGGGTAGCCCTTCCTGTCTCAAAGCGCACGGCTTGCATAGCAATTGTTAGCGTCTGCTGCACTTCCTTGCTAATGACAGGACAACCCTGGTTATCCGTTGGACCAGCTTGGTTTGGGCAACGATCTTCGGCATCCATTAAACCATCGCCATCCGTATCTGGGCAACCAGAAAATGGTCCGGCGAGTTCTGGGCAGCGATCTTTACTATCCTCAACCCCATCGCCATCACTATCAGGACAACCATTTACCGTTCCAGCTTGGTTAGGACATTGATCTTCCCCATCCGGAACCCCATCGCCATCAGCATCGACCACGGCGGGACAACCTTCATTTTCTAAGGTACCATATTCGTCTGGGCATTTGTCTTTATAATCAGCAATGCCGTCACTATCTCGATCCGGACAACCTTGCATAGCCTTGGTTCCTACCACATCGGGGCATTCATCTTCGGAATCTGCAATGCCATCATTATCACTATCTGGACAACCATTAAGTCTTCCCGCCATTCTAGGGCAAGGATCTGCTGAATCCGTCAATCCATCTCCATCAGTATCCGGGCAGCCGTTCATGGCTTCTAAACCCGCCACCAAGGGACAAACATCCTCTGAATCTGGAATGCCATCTTGGTCCGTATCCGGGCAGCCTTCAAAGTCTATCACCCCTGGGATTTCGGGACATTTATCTCTTCCATCTACGATTCCATCTCCATCTTTATCTGTATTGCCAAAACGATATATGTATCCCACACCAATCTGTAGATTATCTCTATTTTCTATGTTAGAAATTCGATACTCTCCTTGCGTATTGATGTAAGAGTTTTTCCCTACTTTGAAATTGATCCCAAGTCCAAGCGGGATCTGCGTATTGGCATCTCCAGATCTTTCATAAACCAGGCCGCCACCTGCAAAGAAATAGGGAATAAGCCATGATTTTTCATCCTTCAAGTACTGGAACTGTAGAATCGCATCTAGGCTGGTTATATTTCTATTATTGATGTCATCATTGACATTCGCCACACCCACTTTTAGGGGAAAAGAAAGGTTTATAAACTTATTGAGGCCACGTATATAGCTAATTTCCAGGCCATTGGTAATATCTAAATCCTTAATGAGATTGGGATTGCCGTAATCTATAAATAGTACTTTGGCACTAACTGCATTAAAACCTTTTTGATTTTCCTGTGCCTGAGCAATGAGGGGCAGTAAAAACAGGAAGAGAAGAACGCTCTTGGGGAAAGGACGTGCTACAATAAAACTCATCAGCATGTGTATTTCATTATGGTAAATATTCTTGGAATTCTCACTATCATTGGACGCCACAGGTAGCTCTTTCGTCACTTTTGGAGAAAGGAAATCTTGGTCACAAGTCTATTTCAACCGAAAAACCGTTCCCCATTCCAATCACCTGTTCACTCAGGCCAATCCGGACCATCCATCCACATTTAATTTTACAAGCTTGATAAAAACAAAATCATATTATTAAATCGATTTTTTTTTAATATTTTGTAGGCCCAATATCTTACTTCTGAAAATTAAATTCTATAATCCAAAACACCCTAAAGCATGAAGTTTAATCAAACTTACATTGCACTAGCAACTGTATTGCTCGGGTTGGCAGCCTGTTCCAAAGAAGCTTTCGTGGAACAGAACCCTGCTCAATCACAGGAGCCACTGACCAAAGTAGAGTTAAATGCTATTATCAAAAATGAGATTGAGACCAAGAATGATGTATTCCACTGGCAAGATCAAAGCGATCAAGTGTTGTGGAGTGCGGCCGTCCAGAGTGATTCAATTATGAGTATCGGCTATCAACCTGCCGGTTACACTCAAATTGAGGATAGGATTCACCTCATAAACGTCGATGAACCTGAGTGGGCAAATATAAAGAATAAACTAGTGACTTTTGTTGTTCAAGAAACCAATCGTTTGAACCCAAGTCAAAAAGTAGATGCTGCGGATCTGCTTATTCCCGAGCCCGAAGGGGTCTTACCTCACTTCATGGTGAAAATGCATAACATTGAGGTTATTAGCCAACTAAGGTCTATGCCTGAAGTACGTTTTGTAGAGCCTTTGGGTTACGAAATGGAGTCAGAAATTCAGGAAAGGAGCGATGCTGGCTGTGGTTTATCTCCAAATAACAATATACCTTCCGCTGATTTTACCACCACCAGCCCCAACGCAAAAATCCCTTGGAACTTCTACAATATGAATATTCCAGCTGCTTGGTCAACTAGTACTGGTGATAATATTGAAGTCACTTTGATTGATACCGGAGTCTATCCTGAGCAAAGTAGATTGGGCAGCGGCTTCAATTCTGGCCAATCCCAAGGTAGAAGCATTGGAAAAACGGGCACTTATAACAGTTCATTTTGGTGGTGGAATACTAAACCCGATGGCCCTAACGACAAATGTGGCCACGGTACGCAAATGGCTGGACTAATCGCTGCTCCTAGAAGTACGGGCGGGAGTTCCGTCGGCGTAGCCTACAATTGTAATCTGTATTCCATCAGAGGGACCGGAGATGTGGTCGTTAACGGATCTAAAGAAAAAACCGGTGTAAAGAATGCCTTGGTAAAGGCTGGGAAGCGCGGCAGTACTAAGATCATCAGTATGTCTATTGGTGATATTTTTTATAGTAGTACCGTAGCAGATGGAATTTATTATGCGTACAATCGTGGTAAAATGATTTTTGCCGCAGCAGGTACTTCAACCTCTTTCACTAATTGGGTGGGTGTAGTGTTTCCGGCAACAATGAGTCAGACCGTAGCGGTAACTGGCGTAAAGGACGGATCTTCCTTACAGCGTTGCAATACTTGCCATTCTGGTAGCGCCGTTGATTTCGTAGCCGTGATGCAGAGAAGTAGCAGCAACAGTCGGACTTCTTTGACCTTGGCTAGAAGTGGGAACACTCCTTCCAGTGTTGGTGGATCATCTGCCGCCACGGCTATGACTGCGGGTATTGCTGCCCTAGTTTGGGCTACCAGCCCCGGCCAATCTCGCTCTCAGGTATTGAGTCGATTGAAAAATGCAGCCAGCATATATCCTAGTCGCAATAGCCAGTACGGTTGGGGTATCATTGATGCGGCTCAAGCCGTAAACTAAGCAATAAAAAAAGCGGTGAGCATGGCCGGCCCACCGCTTTTTTACTATTCCAACTTATCTGAGAATTCAAATAAGCGTATTTCTAATCAAACAGGTTATCATAACTACCCTGCCCACCTGATTTATTGGTACGAATCTCCGGCTGAGAAGTACGAGAGTCTAGGTCCAATGTATCCCCACTGGAAGCACTGTCGCCCATCAACATTAAAGTACTCTTCTGCTCCCACTGCTCTAGCATCTTCAATCCTTCTTCTTCGAAAATACCATTTTGAAGGTCAACAGAATCCATGAAGCTAGAAGACATTTCCATGAAGCGCTCCATCTCCCCGACTTTATTCGCTACATCATCTGCTACTGCTTCCATAGCCATATCAAACATAGCTCGCTTATCAGGATCACCAGAAATTACGGTCATAGCTGATTTCATAGCAGAGTGGGAAGCTCGGATTGCTTTGCGCTCTTGCTCTTTTAAGGCCACTTGGTCCTTGGTATCCTCCAAAAGAATTTCTGAGTTCTGGTGCATCTTATTCAAGATACGATACAAGATCTCCATCTTTTGATATAAAGCTTGATACTTCTGATTACTCTCCTTCAAACGTGCGGCCTTACGAGAAGACAAGATCATCTGCTGTTCCTTACCTTTATTTCTGGCAGCCTGCGCCAGCTTAAGGTTGTTATTGATCTCTTTGCTATTTTTCTCCATTAACCCCTGAATCTTACGCATCTGTCCCTTTAAGGCACCGATCTGCTTACGCATCTTCCCCAAATTGTCCTGCAAGTCTTCTACATAGTTCTTCAAGATACCAATGGGATCAATTTGCACAAACATCCCTGTAATCCAGCGCATCACACTCTTATACATGTACCAAACCAAATTGCGCATCTTAGGATCTAAGACCATGTATACTATCATCGCCAACACCCCTAGAAGAATGGCCAAATAGATGGTGTTCTGCAGGAGCGCAATAATGGCAGCTAGATTAGCAAAGATTAAGTAACCACCGCCCAATAAAAGAGCGGCCATAAAAAGTAAGCCTGTGACACCTTCTGGTCTCTTCCAGAATCCTTTGGGCTTAGCATCAGGGTTTTGAAATTGCACGATATCGGACATAGGTTGAGTTTTCTTTGTTGAAAAAATTTGGGATTAAAACTTCCATCCCCCTACAATCTTACTACACAATACAGCCTTAATTTAAAGGAAGTTTTGAATATTTTCAATATCCTTGTTAATCTGATTATTAATGCTTTGGAGAGCAGTTTCGAAATTATCTCTCGTTCCGTCGATCTTATCTTTGGCAGCCCGGATGGTTTCGTCGGCACTATCAATGATCCGTTGCGAACTGAGGATCTTCTCTTCCAACTGTTGTATTTTCTTCTTGTAATCTTCTACTTGTGACTTTAACTTCTGCACCTCTGTCTGCTTAGAAGCCACTTTTTGCTGTATCTGTTTCTGCAAAGCAGCATCGAACTGAGCCTTTTCTGTGTTCAAAATTTTCTTATAGTGCTCGGCGGTCTTAATCAACTTCTCTTTGGTGAGACCCAGCGTAGCTGCGGTAGCAAATGCCGACTTAATAGCGGTCTCCTCATCCATACTAAGATCAGCTAAAGCGCCTAAAGATTGTTTAAATTCCAGATAGTCGAAGCCGGGTAGGTTGTTTTTTGCTAAAGCAGTCGTTAAAAAGTCTACACTTTTTCCATCCAGTCCGTGATGCTCACCAAATAATGCTTTCAGATTCTTCTGCATGTTTGTCTAAGGTTTATAATTCTTCGGGATCGCCGAAACGATCTTAGCTAGGTACGAGAACCGATTTCGTTACGCTAAAGTGATGGCTACAATCGTGTTCCCTAGAGCAATAAAAGTATCTATTTTTTAATGAAATAGGGTACTTTCATCCTATCATATCAGGATCAAGGGAGAAAAATTAAGAATCATCAAAAGAAGCGTGGAAAATCGGACGTATTCATATGATACAATGCTCACATAAGTATACCCTAAATTACAGCAAATTGTTGATATCTACTATCATTATTTCGATTAGGTCCAGCGGATATTCGACACAAAGTGTTTGCGGTGTTCCGAACCGTCACACTGCTCAGGGCTACTATAATTAAGCCCCTACCCTTCTGCTGTCACTTGTAAATCACTGAAACCACTACCTTTTTTCACCAACTTAATTTGCGTAGAGATTCTTTCCTTTAAGGCTTGAACGTGTGAAATGACTCCTATAGTCTTTCCGTTGGCCTGTAAGTTTTCCAAGGTAGTAATGGCTAAATCTAAGCTGTTTTCATCTAGGGTACCGAAGCCTTCGTCAATAAACAGGGACTGGATTTGGGCGTGTTTACCGGCAAGATCGGAAAGGGCCAGCGCTAGGGCCAGACTCACCAGGAAGCTCTCACCTCCAGATAAGGTATTCATAGAGCGCGTGTTATCCGCTTGAAAAGTATCTACGATGATCAGCTCCAAGTCTTGATCACTACTTTTCTGAATGAGGTATCGCCCATTGAGTTGCTTCAAATGTTGATTGGCTAAGAAGACCAGTTTATTTAAGGTAAGTCCCTGGGCAAAAATTCGAAACTTCTTTCCATCCGCCTGTCCAATGAGGTCATTCAGCTTAGCCCATCGCAACAGCTCTTTTTCTTGTGCTGCTATGGATTTCAATAGCTTACCTGCTCTACTCTCCTGTTCGCGATGCCTTTCTAATCGCTCTCGCATAGCTCCAATTTGCTGTTGCATTTCTTGATAGCTACCTTCTTCCAGCTGTAAAGCTTCTTGAAGCGACGGTAATTCAGTGACAGGAAGCTGTAGCTCCTCCAGAGGTTGTAGGGCTTCCTGGATATCCTTCAGCGATTGCCCAACTGTTAACTTTCGGCGCTCCCAATCTTGTCGGAGACTTTGGAGCCTTTCTACCTCTTCAACTGGCAACAAAGCTTTTTTTAATGCGGCAAGATCTTCAAATGCACTGTTCTGGATTGCTTTTTCCAGTTGCTCTAGAAGTTCTTTTTCTAACTGTTGGGTATCCAGCATTTGCTGCCGCAGCTGCTTCTCTTGGTTTTGGGAGCTTTCTTTACGAGCTTGCAGCGAAGCAAGCGCTTGCTCCAGATCGTGCAAGACCTTTTGCCTATCCGCCAGCGCTTGTTCTAGCTTTCGTTCCTCATCTATGGGATCTAGTTCTCCCAACAGTTCAAATCGTTGAGTTGTAACCGCTGTAACCGCAGCTTGCAAGGAGAGAACTGCCTTTTCCTTCTCCCGGACTTGCTCTTGACGCTCTTTAAGTCTTTCGTCTAATTGCTCCAGCTGGGCAGATAGCTTAGCTACTTCTTGCGTGAAGGCCTGGACATCTCCTTCCTTTTTTTGGAAAATCTGATGATGTTCCTGCAGTTTGGCGAAGGTCACGGCAGCTGTATCTAATGCAAAGTGTAAATCATAAGTAGCCAAATGGGCATTAAGGTCCTGTACGGTATCCTGATACTGTTTTTTATTCTCTTCCAATCGAGTTTCCTGAGCCTCGATCTGCTGGATGAGCAATTCCGATTCGTGCGTTAAGCGTTGTTCTTCTTGCTGCAATTGATTCAACTGCTCAGCCTTCTGGTCAATTTCTTTTTGTAAGACCAATAAGGCTTGTCGATCGGCACGCAATTGTTGAACTCTAGCCGTGGACTCCTCTAGCTTGAGTTTTAGCAAGGAAGCTCTAGTCAATTGGTAGGCCGATTCTTCTACTCGGGGGATTACCGCCGCTATCTTCTCTTCATAGCTTATGATACGCTGAAATTGCTTGGCCACCTCTCCACTAGTCGTTTTCAATTCATTTCCGGCTAGTTGTTCGATCCGCATCTCGATGGCATCTTGCCGCTTGAGCAATTTGCGATGCTGCTCATAAACTAGATCATGCCTTTCTTTGGCCGCCTGCAATTCATCTTTTGCCTTATCCACATACTTTTCGGTCACCTGATGTTCCACCGCAGGGTGATGTAGAGAGCCGCATAATGGACAGGGAACCCCATCTTCCAGCAAGGCACGGTCTTTCTCGTAATTAGCATGCAATTGCTGTAAGTCGTAAACATGCTGTTTGTATTCCAAGGTCTTACCCGTTTGATCGAGAGCCTCGAGTGAGGACATCAGTAGTTTATGAATACTCAACTCCTCCGCTCGCAAACTATCAAGTTCCTGTTCATACCCTCCCAGTACCTCGATTAGATGCTGATATTCTTCATTCAACTGGAAGAGTTGCTGCAAGTTTTCGCGTTGCGTATTCAACTCCTCAATATCATGCTGCATAAGTTCCAACAGCTCCGCCCTGGTCTTCGGAATTTGCTCCGGGCTTTGCTGCTCAAACTTTGTTTCAAAGAAGCCTAGATCCTTTTTAACTTCAGCGGCCAGTTTAGTTTGTGCTGCCAAGCCCTCTTCAACTTTGGTTTTCTGTTGCCGTAGTTCTTGTAAGGTGCCTTCTAAGTCCTTTTTCTCTCGCAAGAAAGTTCGCAATTGTTCTTTCTTGAGATCAATCAGCGGAAGATCCTCCCCCAAACTCGCATAGTGCTGATTGTTACTAAGCCATGCTTGTCTTTCTTGGAGTCCTGCTTGATTGGCCTGCAGTTCCTGAGTTGTATTATCTAGCAGCGTACCAAGTTTAGTGAAATCTTTCTCCGCTTCTTGCTGCTCTAATTGTTGGACTTGTAAGCTAGCCGAACGTTCAGACAGTTGCAGATCTAGTTTCTTGGTGGCTTCAATCTTCTTCTTTTCTTGGGGATACTTGGCCTGACTCTCCTGTAGCAACTCCAGCGCTTTTGCTTGCGCTTCGGTTACCTTTTCTAGTTGTTGGCTAATGATCTGAAGGCCATGGGTCAATTGGGTTTGCTGTTCCTCGTATTGTCGCAGTAATTCAACTTGGTGGGTTAAATCACCGAGTGCTACCTGATGAACCTGTGCCCGTTCATGCCAGGTCAGGGTATCAAATATTGGTGCTAGCCCCTCCCCTTCCTCTTGTATGAGCTGCTCCTGCCTGGAAAGCTCTTGCCATTGTTTATCCAGCTTTTGCTTTTCTAGGAGCTTGTGGATGAGTTGCCGCTTTTCGTCAATCGCAGCTTTCGCCTGGTTCGAGGTCTTTTCCAGGCTAGAATACTCGTCCTGAAGTTGCGTAAGCGCTGCGGCCGACAATAATTGAAGTCCATCCCGCTCTAGCTGAAGTTGAGATAGACGGGTCTGTTCTTCCTTATGCTTTTCGAAAGCAGCAATAGATATTTGTGAATAAGCTTCCGTACCCGTAATTCGCTCTAGTAGATCGCTACGGTCCCTTGCGTCGGCCTTTAAAAATGCTGCGAAATCACCTTGAGACAAGAGCACAGATCGGGTAAACCGATCATAATCCAAACCAGAGACCTTTTCAATCAATTGATCCACTTCCCGGATCTTTTCTGCCTTAGCCTCAAAAGCTGAAGTTTTGGGGTTCCATTGGGCCAACTCTCTGACAGGGGTCTGTAGCTTTCCATCCACCTTTTTATTGGCTCGCCAGATGCTCCACTTCGCCCGATACACCCCGGTTAAGGTTTCAAACTCTACCTCTGCCAGGCAAGAGGTCGTACCATAAGACAGCACCTCTTTCACTTCCTTATTCCGGTGTATCTTACCATATAGAGCAAGTGTGAGTGCATCTAATATTGTAGTCTTACCTGCTCCCGTATCCCCAGTAATGGCAAATATCCCGGACTCCTCCAACGGGCTGCTGGTAAAATCAATCAGAACCGGCTCATTGACCCGGATTGAGTTCAAATTTTGAATTCTAAGTCGTAAGATTCTCATATTAGCTTTCCTCCGCTTTTTCCTTCATCCAATCCTGGAGTTCTCGAAAAGATTGTATCAACCCCTCCAATTCTTCTGGGGCACTCCCATAACTCTCACACTTCCGCTTAAACACCTCCAAGGTGTCGAGATCACTTAAGTCGGGAGTATCCAAGTACTGGAGATCGAGGGGTTGGTAGTTGCGTTTCAATTTAACCTTCAGTATCTCTAATTCCATATCCGTCGCGAACTGTTTCAATTCCTGATCCAGTTGGGGAATGACCTGTTCTGTCTCTACGATTACCTCCACCCATGGTCGCAGTCCTTCTCGCTCTTTATCTGCAAATCTTCTCAAGTCTTCCTTCACCTTCTGCAAAGAGCCAGCAATGGTCTTCAAACGCCTGAATACGGGCAATTCAAGGGTCTCGATCTGCTTAATGGATGCCCCTTCCGTTTCGAGAATATATACCGATTTAGTATCCTGCGTCTCACTAAAGCTTAAGGGGATGAGCGAGCCAGAATATCGAATATGATCCATGCCACCCACGATCTGTGGCCGGTGGATATGACCTAAAGCGATATAGTGAAAAATTTTCGGGAAATGTTTCGCCTTAATGTTCTCGATATTACCGATGTAGATGTTGTCTTGTTTATCAGAAGCTAAGGCGCCGGTTGCATACAAATGACCAGTTGCTATGATCGGCACACCGGACTTTTCATAGTCCGCCGCCCATTCTCCCATCTGCTGATAATGCCGAATCAAACCCGCTTGAATACGAGCTACTCGCTCGTGTCCTCCCTCACCCGCTACGCTTACATCCAAATCGCGATACCTCAAAAAAGGAACGGCGGCTACCACTAATTCCAACTGACCATTAGCATCCTTTAGCAATAACAAATCATCTTTACGATGCTCACTCACCGCCCCAATCACCTGGATATTCAGCGCCTGCAAGAGAGGCCGTGGCGCATGTAGCATACTGGGAGAATCATGATTTCCTCCGGTAATCACCACATGTCGGCATGTGGTATTCATCAATCGAGTCAAAAAAGTGTAGTACTGAGAGCGAGCGTAGTTTGGTGGGTTATTAATATCAAAAATGTCCCCGGCCACCAGCAGCACCTCTATATGCTGACGCTGGATGGTCTCCAGTAGCCAGTCCAAGGCCATTTGATGTTCCTCCGCTCGTTCTTGAAAGAGAAATCGTTGGCCTAAATGCCAATCTGCGGTGTGCAGGATTTTCATACTTAGGATTTCTTGATAACATGTTTGACCAATAGGATAACACTAGGAAGAAACACCAACGAACTCCAGTGCCCGAATTTCCGCCCAAGAATCGGCATTACGGCCTAGACTAAAGCCAACATGCCCACCTTCTTTGGGCTGTTCAAGATAGATAAAAGGATGGTTTTCGCAAAAACTTGCGGGATAACATTCCGGACTCAGAATGGGATCGTTTTGTGCATTAACCAGCAAGGTGGGAATGCTAATAGCTTCCATGAAATGGATGGCAGAGGCCTTATAGTAGAAATCCTGGGCGCTTTCATAGCCATTGATCGGAGCGGAAAAGAATTCATCAAAGTCCGTCCATTGTTGAACTCGATCGAAATTGCTTAAGTCTATCACGCCAGGATACTGCCGATCTTTTTCCGTAAGCTTAGTCTTCAAGCTTCTCATGAAGCGATACCGATAAAAGGCATTCTGTCTTTGATCCAAAAGGCCGACACTTGAGGCTAGATCTACTGGAGTAGAAAAAGCAATTACTTTCTTGATTACATCCGGTAAAGTGTCTGCATTCACCCCAGTATATTTGAGACTAATACTACCGCCCATGCTAAACCCAATAAGTACCACTTCCTCATAGTCTTTGGTACGAAGTGCATGTGCAATTACCGATCCAATATCTTCGATTTCGCCATGATTATACAGCCGCAGGTTTCGATTCATCTCCCCACTACAAGAACGGCAGTTCCACGCCAATACATCCCAGCCTTTTCCCGCAAAGGTCTTGGCCATCGCTCGAATGTATCTTCGATCCGAATTACCCTCCAAGCCATGGGATAGGATCACGAGTTGTTTGCTCTGGCGGTCTATCCAGTCCAAATCTACAAAGTCCCCATCTGGGAGTTCCAAACGTTCCCGTTCGTAAGGTGGAATATCCGTCAATTTTCGGAAAGCCGGAAAGATAGTCTGTAGGTGCCCATTGAACTGATAAAAAGGTGCACCCGGATAGGAAGATTTACGAATCAAGGGCATAGTCAGTACTTACTTGATCTCGTAAAATTGTAAGGCGGCACGGGCCGGAGAAAGACTTGCTGTATGCTCTGCTTCTGCTATGATGTAGTATTGGAGGCCTTTTCCCTTTTCCAAAGTAGTGCCCCAAATGCTGTCTCCCTCTTGTTGATCATGATGTCCACTGTCATCAAACATTTCTAGTCGTTGAAAAGGTCCGCAGCCATCTTCGCGATAGCACAACCAAACCTTCTTAGCTCCTTCTACTCTGGCGGAAAATCCAGTAAACTCTCCATATTCTATGTGTTCCACTTCGCTAATCGCTGGTTGTTCCATCTTCAGGAGCGGATGATTCTGAAGGTATTGGATTCTGGGCTCCATGAGTTCCTTAATTCCTACGATCGCGGCACCAGGAACTCGAATAGTAGTATCGACATTTGCTTTGAAGGATGCCAGTTCATACAGTCTATTTTCATCCTCTTCTACATTTTCATGGATTAAGGCTTGAATCGCTTCTACCCGCTGAAGATACTTCGTGCTTAAGAATTGTTCTTGTAAGATTGTCTTGATATGCGCTACATAGATTTTTCGATAAAAGGGGTCGCCAAGTAGTTGGGTGATCAACGGCCTTTTCTGATTTTTTTCCTTGAAGTGAACGAAAGGGCTCATTTTGGCCATGGCAGCATTGGATAGAGAGTTACCAATGCCCGTCCTTCTAAAGCCCCCGAAGGCAAGGTTCATATCCCAAACCAGCGGATGGAAGACACCAGAACTGTCTTGATAGAGGTAGTAGTTATGGCATAGCTGGCCAATGTAGGAATCTAAATTCACCAAGATATTATCAAAGGCTAGCATCCACAGTGCTTGGTCTACATCAAGCACTTGTTCTATCTGCTCAAAATCCTGATTGAGTACACGGGTGAGCTCAATAAGATTCGACCAACCCGACTCCGTTTTCATCTCATAAAGCCCAAGATAACAAGTCGAGTCTTGCCCCAAATACATTAGGGAAGCCTTGTCCCCCTTAGCACAACTTTCAGGAGCCTGAACATGCCAATTGGGATCGCATTTGACTAAGGTACCATCGTGCTCTCCATAATAATGATCTAAAAAGAGCTCATCAATAGATTCTGTGTTGTTGTAGAGTCCCAAGAATTTATCATTCACATACACCTTAGCATAGTTAGCTTTAGGGGCGGGCATATACTCGCCAGCAATTTCGTAGGCCAGGACCTCACGCAGGAAGCTGGGATCTCGAAAAACGTTAGAAAGCTTAAGTGTAGTGATATTTCCAGGAAGGGATTGATCTTTGCCTTTGTAATCTAATTTTATATTGAAGGGCAATTTGCTGTGGCCCGCATTTCGAACGTTGAAATAAGAACTATTGCCTTTATATCGAACGCCTACATCTTCAAAAGCCTCGCCATTGATGACGGCTTTCCCCTTTAACCGCTTATCCTTCCCAGCTTGTTTCAAATCATCTAGACGTTGATCCCAGTCCGATTCTTCAAAGTAGATTTTCACTTCAAGTACGGAATCAATGCGAAATAAGTCGGAGCCCTGGGCTAATCCCCAAGTCATGGTAATGAGTAGCAGACAAATACTAGACAATAACTCTCTCATAATTGGACTATTCTGTTTTTGGGGAAACTGAGTCTTTTTCACTTACGTAAAAGTAAGCGATTAATCCGATATAAAAGGTAGAATAGGGTTTAGGGTATGTTTAAATTCCCATCAATCGGCTACAGTCGGCAAATTTTCTCCTGTGCTTCGTTAAAAATCCTCGCCGTACCTTCCAGGTATGCCTTCGCCTGCCTGCCGGCAAAGGCAGGTTTTTTGCCTCACTCAGAACAAAATTTGCTCGCCCTCGCACAATCCTGGATTTTTAAACATACCCTTAGATAGGTTGTATGTGAGCAGGAAAATCCTGTCGAATCGCTATGCTTTGAGGCAAAAAAGCGAATCTTCAGGATTTTCCTACTAGGGATCGGCTTGCTGTAAGCCTATTTGTTTAACTCTTGAATAGAAGCGGAGTACCGTTCCTTGGTGTAATGAGTTGGGCTGTAATTTACGGCTTTTGCATTTTCTGCAAAAATGTAATACTCGATAGATTTCTTGCCACTAGGTGGAGTGATCTTCACACCATATACACTATCATTGGCTTTTTCATCGGAGCTATTTCCATTGTCTTTCATCTCTGCCATTTTGAAGGCATCCCCATCTGCAAAGCGATAATACACATGTACCTTCTTTGTAAATTTCCCAATCTTGGCTTGAATCTCAAAGTCTGATACCCGTTTGCTTGAAAATCGCTCGCGGCGCTTAACTTCCACATCTGCAATTGCGGGAGGGCGAATGGTGAAAGCTGGATTCATCTTAAGAAAACTAGCACGCTTAGTCATGAAATCCACCAAGCCAGGAATCCGACTCTTCTTGCCAATAATTTCTTCTTTACTGCGCAGAAAGTCAGAGGTTGGATAATATTTGTTCACATCCTCCATCAATGGACTTAGGATTTCCTGTTGTAAAGTTGTGGCTTTCTCTTTAAAGCTTTCTCCTTTGAAATGATCGTTTACAATGGTAATCATGTGATTGAGATATTGCTTCTTGTATAATTCATTAGAAAGCAATCTACTAATCAACGGCATGCTAGGGTTATCGGAGTGTAACAAAGGATCCAATTGGATCATCTGGCGGATACCTAAATCGGAACCAGAACCTGTGTTTTTGAAACTTCCAAAGGCCAGATTCAAATGAGTAACAATGGGTACAAACCTGCCATCTTCTCCCAAGTACAGATAGTAATTTGGGCTATATTGACCAGAATAACTATTCAAGTTGGCCACAACATTGTTGAAAGCCAACATCCATAAAGTTTTATCTACATCTAAAATCTGATCAATCTTGGATAGGTCCTCATTCAACGTCTCCGTTAAGCGTTCAAGCGCTCCCCAGTTAGCGCCTGCATTCGCATCGAAGTGGTTTTTCAAACAAGTCACCCCCTTATCTAATCCTAAGGAACCATAGATACGACTAGTACAGCCTTCTGGCTCTTGCTCTATGATTTCAGGATTGCTAAGGAAAAGACTTCCTTTTCCGGTCATCCCATATCTGTCCCAAAAAGGTTGATCTAATGGTTCGATATTGACAAAGAGGCCATAGTAATCTTCATTGATGAACACTTTAGCAAAGCTGGCCTTGGGTGCAGGAACATAGGATCGGATGATCTCGTAAGCAAGTACTTCCCGCACTAAGCTTGGGTCTCTAACGGCACTAGAAAGATCGAGAACGGTATAGCCTTTCAATTTTTCACTGGAGAGTCCCGCGGGCAACTTGATATACAAGCCGTTCCTTTTGTTTCCTGGTGTGAATCCCACACCAGAGCGGTAGCGTACACCCGCCTCTTCAATCTTCTCTCCGTCTGCCTCCAGGGTCCCGGTCAGGAGGCCCTCTCCGTTGTATCGAAGAGAATCCAGCAAATAACGCCAGTTTTCCTTCTCAAAAGTAATCTTGATCTCCGGGATCTCCCCGCTATCAAAAAGACTACCTTGGGCCGAAAGCGAACTGCCAATGAATAGCATTAGCAGGCTTCCTATAGCTGGAATAATAATTTGTTTTTTCATTTTGGATACCTAGTCTTGTTATAGTAAAAAGGGTCAAAACCCAAGTCTGCAATTATAAAGAATTTAATTCATTTAGCCTTTACTGTAAGCTCAATGGGTAAGGCAGCGGTCAGTTATGAGCAGGGAGCGGCATCATTTAAGAAATTTGCCGTTTTGACTCGCTTATCATCCAAGGTGTAATTTCCTCTAGTAGTGCGGTTAGTTGATATTTTTCCTTCAACGGTTGGTCGTACAAATTTAGTATTTTTTTTAAAGTGATGCCCTCCTTCGGGTAATATTGAGCGAAAGCTTCAGCACACCAATACAGGTCTGTGGTGTACTTTCCCAGCCGCTGCATGACCAACTCAAAAGCCGTCCTTACCACTGTCTTTATGAAGCTTTGATAGCTTGTTCGACTTGTTGTGGTCTTCCCTCGTACCGTATTCCAATCTTCTGCCAACCATCGATAATTCAACATCACAGCCATCCCCGGTTGGTAGCTGGGTAGCTGATGACTAATGTCATTTCCCCACCAACATAAAGATTGCGTCTTGATCATCATTCCGATCTTTGGCATCTCCGCCAAAACACTTGAGTTAAATGTGCTATACATCATCTCTAATGGGACTCGATCAAAGCCGATAGGTAACAGTCTTCTCAGTTTTTTTTCTTCCTGCGGGAGAATCTCCAAAGTAGCCCACCTAACTGAGGGGGCTTGTTCTATTAAACCAAAGATATCTAGATCAGACCAGTTGGGTTTTACAAGCCCTCGAGCTAGGCTCCCACGGATCCAAAGGCTTTTCAACTTAGCATCGAAATGTTTGTGGTAAGTTTCGAGAATGGCAGCAAGAACTGGATGCCAGACAGCAGTGATGTGATTGCGTCTAGTAGGGTTAACGATATGTCCCTGGTCATCCAAAGGGAAGAAACCGCCGACAGCTTCGACTTTAGCCATATTTTGTAATCAGCATGAGGTTTTCTGCCTTCTTATTATGGAGAAGATTTACCACCAAAAAGAAAGCACAGCATGGCTGAGTAAGTACATCCTCAGTCATGCCTTGTACTCATAATGCCAACTGAAGGATAAGGATACAGTTTTAGATCAAAATAATTTTTAATCTATTGTAAGGGAAGCTCGCTAGGAAAAGGATAAGCCCTACTGCATGAGTTGTTGGATATGGATAATCAAGTTCAATGCCATAACAATGACCAGAAAAACAGCTAGTATCCGTAAAAACCAAGTCTTACCTTCAAAAAAGGCATCTATTCGCTCCTGATCCTCCGGTTTTTTGACTTTGATCTTACCAAAGGAGAGCAATAGGAAATAGATTCCCATACCCAAAAAAATCAATTCTGCAATTAGTCCAAAACTATCCATATGCCGATTTTAATGTTCTTCCTTAGTGGATTCAAAAAAGCCCGTCTTTCTGTTTTTTCGCACTGCATCCCAGTGGTAGTAGCGTCCATTCATAACCACGTATACCCCCGGGGGAAGTATCTGCACAAAAGCCAAGGCACTCCCTAAGTTAAAGAATCCATCGGAAGAAGTGCCAAAAGCATACGGAACCATTGCACCGGTAAGTACGATAGTTTTTTCGGGGATTTCAGCCTGGGCAATATAGGCAGCCGTTTCTACCATTTTATCCGTGCCATGTGTAATCAGAATGTGATTGGCCTTATTTCGCTTGCAATTGTGCACAATAATTTCACGATCCGCCTCAGTCATTTCCAGGCTATCAACCATCATTAGGGTCTTGACGTCAATATCCAAGGTAGATCTGCCGCGTTGGAACATCTTGGGAAGGTGAGTATCCTTGAAAAACAGATTTCCCGTTATAAAGTCATAGTCTTTATCAAAGGTTCCGCCTGTTACAAATACCTGGATGGGTTGCATGGTGAATATACTTTATTTGGTTGTCTGTACCGTTTCTGGTCAGATCGGACTGATAAGTAGTGCGAAAATGCTAATTGGCTGCAAGTATATTTCTTTAGTAGAGTAACTACAAGCCAAACTCAAAAAATGTTCTACAAGCAGAAGACCTCTCGCACCAGCACCACTGGATACGAGAGGTCTTCTACTTCTCTTCAAGTCGTTTTCTATTCAGCAAAGTACTTACTCTACCTTGAATACCGTATCATCTACTCCTTGATTGACTTTTACCTCCACCACCTTAAAGTTAAGTGGAAATGGAGCTTGACCGACGGAGACAATTTCAAATGGCATTAAGATTCCTCCTTCTACCTCTTGATAATCCTTGTAGTCGGTTTGAATGAGCGTATTACCTTCGCTACTTTGGCTACGGATTTTCAAGCCAGACTTAATATCATAGTACTCCGTCTGCTTTTTGCCATTGGCTGATTCCACCTCAATAACATACACTTGCTTTCCGTCCAACAGCTCTCCACCCTTTAAGGTGAGCTTTTTGCCTAGCTTATCATAAGCCAATTCTGGGAACAACATAGCATCTTCCTTCAAGCCTTCTACTGTTGCCGCATCCACTTCTTGTGGCTGCCCCATCTGGCTAATGGCTGCTTTTTCCCCATCAAACTTTATTTGGTTCATGACCATGCCGTTAGCTTTTACCTCCACTAACATTTTACCATTCTTAACGACTCGCTTCATTTCCATACCCATACCTTGTACAGAAGCAGAAAGCGTTACTGTCATATCCTGAACTCCAGCTAGCGCTTCTTTCCCACCAATCGCTTTGATATAGTTGGAAAGTACATCTTCTGCTTTCGTATCATCAGGCAAAGCCACATCCAACTGGCGAATCTCTTTACCTTGCCCATCGTAGTATTTCAACTTGCCCTTGTCACTAAATCGCTTTAATTTCTCCCCCGTTTCTTTGTCGCCAACGACTACAATATGTGCGTTCTCTGGACGGATATACTTCTTAGCCACTTCCAAGATTTCCTCTTTGGTGATGGCATCTAAACGCTCTAGGTAGGAAGCATAGTGATCGGGGCGAAGACGATATCGGGCGGTGTTCAACGCAAATCTTGCGATCGTTGTGGGTTGCTCCATCTGACGGGCAAAGGATCCCATGATCATATTCTTCGCCGTCTGCAATTCCTCGTCTGTTACCACTTCAGTAGAAATACGCGTCATCTCATGCAAGAATTCCACCAGCGCACTATCGGTAACCTCATTCCGTACTTTGGCTCCAGCGGTGAAAGAACCTATTTCCCGATCGGTAGAAATAGAAGAAAATGCCCCGTAGGTATAGCCCTTGTCTTCTCTGATATTTTTGAATAATCGGCCAAAAAATGGGCCTCCAAAAATTTGGTTCAATACATTTACCCTGATGACATCCTCGTCACTAGGTTTGAGGGTCACTGGGTAAGTGATATTAATGGATGACTGTGATGAACCAGGCTTTCTCACGAAGTGTACCTGATTAGCCTCAACTGGTGCGATTTCTGGCAATTCCCCTTTTGCGACAAACGCCTTTTTCCAATCCCCGAAGTACTCTTTTGCCAAAGATAATGCCTCCTTGGCTTTGATATCACCAACGAAGATCAGATAAGAAAGATTAGGGTGGAAGTAGGTATTATAATACTCCTTGCAGTCATCTACTGTAGCGAGGCTAATACTTTCCTCCGTAGGAATTTCTCCGTAAGGGTGATCTTTACCATAGGTTACCACACTAGAGACGTTGGATGACATCTGATCTGGATTATCCTTGCCAAGAGATATTCCCGAAAGACTCTGCTTTTGTAGCTTTTCAAACTCCTCCTGCGGAAAAACCGGGTTCAAGAGAATATCCGCCATCAATTCAACAATCTTTTCTGAATGTCGAGACAAACCACTTCCTATTACCCCATTAGCATTAGACCCCACGTTGGCCCCAATAAAATCAACGGATTGATCAATTTCTGCCTTAGTTCTAGTCTTTGTCCCTTTCCCCAGCAATTGCCCGGCCATCTGAATAAAACCCGCTTTTTCCCCTTCATTGATAACCGGGACATTGACGAATACTTGGGCAGAAACTCTAGGAAGTTTATGGTTTTCCACCACAATTACCTCCAAACCATTTTTCAAAGTAAATTGCTCCGACTTACCCAGCACAATCTTTCGCGCAGGGCCTGGTTTCGGAGCAGATGACCGGAAGTCATCCTGAGCTTGTGCTGGTACGATCAATAGTCCTACCAGAAAAGCCACAAACGTATATTTTAAATGCTTTATCATTTCTATTTTTTTTGATCAACTGATGAAATGGTAAAATGATACCGGCTCGTGCTTTGGGAATAGCACTTCCCCTGTTCTTATCAGCAAAACCTCTATCCAATTGCTGGACAAAAGCCTCTGTCCTTCACTTAAGCCACGATACCTCTACCAAATTGAATCTGCCTTAAGGCTTAGTAGGATTAGGTAGATAATGTAATACTACTCTGTTCCCTTTATGAAAATATTCCTTAGCCACTCGGCGGATATCTTCCTTCGTAACGGCCATGTATCGATCAATTTCCGTGTTAATCAAATTGGCATCGCCAAAAAACATCTCATAAGTAGCCAAACTACCAGCAATCCCAGCTACTGTGGTATTACTAGCAATAAAATTACTCTCGATCTGATTACGCAGTTTCTGAAACTCCTCATCTGTAATGAGTTCTTTCTGCACCTTTTCCACCTCAATGTCCATTGCCTTTTCTAGGTCCCCACTATTTACTCCCACATTGGCAATGCCAAAATTGATGGATAGGCCTGGATCTTCCAGATCGATGGGTACATTGGCAACTTGAAATGCCGTCTGCTGCTCATCCACCAAGCTCTTGTTGAGTCTGGAACTTTCACCTTGAGACAATAGTGTGCTTAGCATTTTTATCGCATAAAAGTCGTCCGTTCCTTGCGCTGGTACTCTATAAATCTGTAGAACAGCAGGCAATTGAACATTATCATAAATCGTATCTCGGCGTTCCTGAGTCAATGCAGGTTCCACAATATCAGGACGAAATGCGGGTTTTCCTTTTGGAATAGCCCCAAAGTATTCTTCAATCAACTTCTTCGCCTCCTTGGGATCAATGTCTCCAGCTATCGATAGAATGGCATTGTTAGGGGTGTAGAAGTCTTCATAGAACTGCTTAAAGTCTTGTATACTAGCACCATTGATATGCTCCATATAGCCAATAACCGGCCATTTATACGGGTGCTCTTTGTAGGCTGATTTAAAAATTCCCTCTAGGAGTACGCCACCATAAGGCTGATTGTATCTTTCTCTGCGTTCTTCTTTAACGACCTCTCGCTGGGTCTCCACACCTTTCTTGTCAACCACAGCATGAAGCATCCGCTCGGATTCTAGCCAAAGACCTAATTCGAATTGATTGGAGGGTAAGATTTCGAAGTAGTAGGTTCTGTCGGAGGAAGTATTAGCATTTAAAGTACCGCCCGCAGATTGCACATAATTGCTGTATTCACCACGGCCAATATTCTTAGAACCTTCGAACATCAAATGTTCAAAAAAGTGGGCGAAGCCGGTTCTTTCTGGGTCCTCATTTTTGGAACCCACGTGATACATAACAGATACGGCTACAATTGGGGTAGAATTGTCTTGATGAAGGATAACTTTTAGTCCATTCTTTAGTTCATACTTCTCAAAATTGATCCGGGCCTCTTGTGCAAAAAGGCCTAGGACGGAGAAGCAACAAACCAATAGCCATAAACATTTTTTCATAGTCTTCTGGATGTTTGATTAATTGCCTGCGAAGATGAGAATTTATAGAGGAAAAACGTACCAATTTCCTGCGAAAATAGGATTTGGGTAGACGAACGACCAATTAAAGGTGTGTGTTGATGAGGAAGGGCCGAAAAAGGAGTCGCGAAAGGCGTGAAAGGCTTGAGTTTAGGGGGACAAAGCCAGGTCACCATAGACTTTGTCAATGACCATATCGCAAATAATGGCGTTGACCTAGCGGGGCTAGGTCAACGATTTATACCATTTTATCTGCGCAAGATGAGCTAGCGAATGCGTCGGGTTTAGCCTTGAAAACAAAGCCCATCCCCAAAATGTAGCCCATAGCTTCTTTTAGTGCAAGATTGGACTGGAAATGTGGATCCGTATTGATATCGGCATGCACTTCCAGTTCTACATCGTAGGCATCCAAGAGATCACATAGGGCGTAAGCTACCTCTACAGAACGAGCTACCTCGGCAATCATGCGTTCCCGCAAGCTCATTTTCTTTTCCAAGCGGCTGTTACTGATAAACATGAACCCACCTTTCTTCTCTCTTAGAAATACGATCACCGTAGCAAATTCGATGATTCCGCTCTTCACCTGTGAATCGGACCCAATACAGACCTTCAACCGATGCCCTTTTTCTTGTTCGCGGTCGATGGCTTCTTCCACCGCTTCTAGGATCGGTTTTTCAATGTATTGGCCACTCAACCTTCGCCATTTGAATGTACTTTTCATTGCTAGTATGTTGTGGTTTGGTTAAAAGTAGCAAATATGTCCGCCAAACCAATGACGGCTAGTTCGAATTAATACAAAATTAATTTTAACCTAACAATCTGCTCAACAAACTAATGCTAGCGAAAAGTTCCCGCCAACGAGATATTAAATGGGAAAGACAGATAAGGGACAAAAGTGGATTTTTTTGAAGATCGAGGGAACTCCTATGCCTGATCACAAGAGATGCCCCAGGTTCAATGGTATTTGTCCCTGGTTTATGAACCAGCAAGGAGTACTACAAAAATATACGTCCTGAAGGGAGCAATGCCCGTTAGAGCGCTACCATTTCAGTAGCACGATTGATTAAACTTGCACTTCTTTAGGCGCTCTGGAACGGATCAGCTCAGCCACCGTACGGATCCAACGAGGGTCATCATTTAAACTAGGAACTAGGTCCACTTTTTCTCCCCCCATTTCCTCAAACTCTTCTTGATATTCGGTACCAATCTCGACGATAGTTTCCAAACAGTCCGCCACAAAGGCGGGACTGAATACTAGGATACGTTTAGCACCTTCTTCGGCTTTTTCCTCCAGAATCACACTGGTGTAAGGCTTTGCCCATGCCTCCGGCCCTAAGCGGCTTTGGAAGGCGGTGGTATATTGTGTAGGAGATAATTCTAGTTTGGCAGCGATGGCTCTGGTAGTGGCATGGCATTGAGCAGAGTAGCAAAATTGATTGGTTTTGCTGATGGTTTGACAACAGTCTGCTCCCTGCAAGCAATGATTGAAATCATCTGCCTTCTTTAATTGACGCTGTGGCAACCCGTGATAGCTGAAAATGATGTGGTCGTAATTATCCAAGTCAAATTGCCGGGCATTATCGGCAAAAATATCGATCATCGCCTCGTTGTCGTAATAGGAGTTGATGAATTTCACATCAGGTATATTGTCTCTCTTGCGAAGCAAACGCATGACCTCATCATGAACAGAACCAGTGGTGGCCGAGGCGTATTGTGGAAACATTGGAAAAACGATGATTTCAGATACCTGCTTTTGGTACAATCGATCCAGGGCTGATTCGATGGAGGGGTTTTGATAGCGCATGGCTAGCTCTACCACAAAATCATCCCCTAAATGCTCCTGCACACCTTCCGCTACTCGCTCTCCATATACCTTTAAAGGAGATCCTTCTTCTGTCCACAAAATCTGATAGAGTTTGGCCGAGCTTCCCGAACGAAAAGGCGCAATGATACCACGGACCAGTAAGTTACGAGCTAACCAATTGTAATCAATAACTCTTGGGTCCAGCAAAAACTGCTTCAGATAACGATAAACAGCCCCTCGACTGGGAGCATCAGGTGTACCTAGATTGACGATTAAAACACCGATTTTACCAAAACTACTCATGTGCCACTTCTATTTTTCGATTTGCTGGAGACAGCTTGTTAATAACTACACTCAGCTTAAACAACGTTCTTTCTGAAAGGTTTCTCTTATTGGGAGCAAAGCAGCATGGAATGAATAGATTGCCCTGCAGCTAGCTTCCGAAATAAGCGCCAGAAAAATACAAATAAATATCCTTGAGGAAACTATTTTCTCTGGCCGAGAGTTGCTTCCTTTGCGTAAAATATATGTCATAAGACCCAAAGAAACGTTTTTGGGCTAAAAACACCATTTCATGAAGAAACCGCTCATCCTTGTCACCAATGATGATGGCATCACCGCACCGGGTATCACGGCCCTAATCGATGTTGCCAAGCGCATCGGAGAGGTAGTAGTTGTAGCACCAGACTCTCCACAATCCGGCATGGGGCATGCCATTACCATTTCCAACCCAATTCGATTACATCCTAGCAATGTTCACGAAGGCGTCAAAGCTTACGAATGCTCTGGCACCCCCGTAGATTGTGTAAAGCTGGCGAAAAACGTGGTTTTGAAAGATCGAGAAGTTGATCTTTGTGTTTCTGGTATCAACCATGGTTCTAATGCTGCGATCAATATCATCTACTCCGGTACCATGTCTGCCGCTATGGAGGCCAGCATTGAAGGTATCCCATCAATTGGTTTCTCCTTGCTAGACTTTGAATATGATGCGGATTTTGAATCCAGTAAGCCTTTTATCGAATCATTAATGCGTTTTGCACTAGAAAAAGGTCTTGATGGCGGTAATTTGCTGAATGTCAACATTCCGAAGCTGAGTCGCTCTGAAATCAAAGGCATGCGGGTGTGCAGGCAAGCGAATGCTCGCTGGGTAGAAGAATTTATGGAATCTAGTGACCCCCGGGGACAAAAATATTATTGGTTAACGGGCCGTTTTGTCAATCAAGACACTTCAGACGACACTGATGTCTGGGCCTTAGAAAATGGTTACATATCTGTAGTGCCGTCTATGCACGACCTTACCAATTATCAAGCCATAAAAGCTTTGGGAGCGATCGAAAAGCTGGAACAGGCAGGAGAATAAAGGTCTACTTGTAGGGTGTCATAGAGTACGTTTAAACTTCCATCAATTTGCTAGCTCTCGGGCAATCATGAAAATTTAAACATACTCTTACTCGGATGGCTAGATTGACAAGATATAATAAATAGAAAAAGATGATTTTTGATCGAAATGAAATCTGGGTAGGCCTAGTAGTCGGCTTGCTGCTACCCTTTGTAGGCTATGCTATCCTTCTGATGATCTTTGAGCAGCTGGAAGGAATGAACATGGGTAGCTCCAGTGGCTTTTCCATTAGTTTTAGACAGCGGACGGTAGCTATTTTGGCTATCTGTCTGAATATCTTCCCGCTCAATCGGTTTCAGAAAAGACGAATGACCCAGAGTATTCGGGGCTTAGTTTTGGCCACTTTTGCTTTGGTAGGCATCTGGTTATTTCTGTACGGGCCTGAATTTTTCTAATACGACATTGTAGATGAAATATTACATTATTGCTGGAGAAGCCTCCGGCGATTTGCACGCTTCCAATTTAATGAAGCAATTATTGGTAAAGGACCCGGAGGCGGAGTTTAGATTTTGGGGTGGAGATTTGATGGCCGCAGTTGGCGGAGAGCTAATCAAGCATTACCGAGATCTTGCCTTTATGGGTTTCCTGGAGGTAGCTAAGAATATCAGGACCATTCTTCGCAACATTCGATTCTGCAAAGCGGACATTGAAGCCTATAAACCTGATGCCCTGATTTTGGTAGACTATCCAGGTTTCAACCTAAGAATTGCCAAGTGGGCGAAAAAGAATGGGATTCGGGTCTTCTATTATATCAGTCCTCAAATTTGGGCCTGGCACAGTAGCCGAGTTCATGGGATTAAGGCCAGTGTGGATAAGATGTTCGTCATTCTTCCCTTTGAACCAGTATTTTATCAGAAGTATGATTATCCCGTTGACTTTGTTGGCCATCCGCTGCTAGATGTGACTGAAAATTATCAGGCAGGCAAAGACTTTTACGCTAAGAACCAACTACCCGATAAGCCAATCGTTGCTTTGTTTCCTGGCAGTCGTAAGCAAGAGATTACCCGTATGTTGACCGAGATGTTACAAGTGGTTCCCTATTACCCTAGCTACCACTTCGTGATTGCCGGTGCCCCCTCTCAAACGGCAGCATTTTACCAACCATTTTTAGAACAGGTTTCTGCCAAAAATCTAAGTTTCATTTCTCAGCAATCCTATGATTTATTGAGTCACGCCCGAGCCGCTTTGGTAACCTCCGGTACAGCCACACTGGAAACAGCTTTGTTTCGAGTTCCACAAGTTGTATGCTATAAGGGTGGTCCCATCAATTACTTTCTTGCTAAGCGACTAATAAATGTCAAATATATATCCCTAGTGAACCTAATCGTGGATAGACCACTAGTCAAGGAGTTAATCCAAGGCGAGCTGAACACGCAACAGCTTCGACAAGAGCTGGACGGAATCCTGGCAGAAGATCAAGCTTCGGCGATCCAAGCTGGATATGATGAGCTGATTCTCAAATTAGGTAAGAAAGGTGCCTCCGAACGTACAGCACAATTAATGGTAGAATACGCTAAGCATAGATAAGACTAGAATCACACAAAATAGGGCTTCATTAGTGCGGAAATACCTCAACGGCCCGCTGCATGGCTTTCCCAAATAGCTCTACGTCTACCCCATAGGCTTCTTCCTTTTCTCCAAAGTAAGCCACTAAGTTCTCCATCGGCATATTCCCCGTAAGATCATCCTTAGCCATAGGACACCCTCCGTAGCCTTTAATGGCTCCATCAAATCTCCGGCAACCATTTTCAAAAGCAGCAACCACCTTCTCTTTCCAAGCTTGTGGCGTAGTGTGGAAATGAGCCCCAAACTCCAGCGTAGGATAGGCTGGCAACAACTGGCTAAACAGATAACTGATACTTTCCGGGCTAGCAACACCAATTGTATCTGAAAGTTGAAAGATCTTAATATCCAGACCGACCAAACGATCTACCCATTTACTTACAATATCAACATTCCAGGGGTCGCCATAGGGATTACCAAATCCCATCGAGACGTATAGAACTAGCTCCTTATTGTGTGTTTTGCAAATCTCCTGAATGTCTTCAACTCTCTCCAGAGATTCTTCTATAGTTGAGTTCGTATTTCGCATTTGAAAGGTCTCCGAGACGGAGAAAGGAAAGCCTAAATAATCAATCTCAGGGAATTGTATTGCGTCATTGGCCCCTCGTCGGTTCGCTACAATAGCTAATAACTTAGAGGAAGTATCGGACAGATCTAAGGCTGAGAGAACAGATGCAGTGTCTCGCATTTGTGGAATCGCCTTGGGAGAAACAAAACTCCCAAAATCAATGGTATCGAAGCCCACTTTAAGCAGCTGGTTGATGTATGCTGCTTTGGTCTCAGTTGGAATAAAGGTTTTGAGACCTTGCATGGCATCTCTTGGACATTCTATCAACTTTACCATGAATATTTGTCAAAGGTTCTCAGACAAGTTTCGGGATAGCCCTTAATTTGTCTTTTATGGTTAGGATATCGTGTATTTCTTGACGGTATTATTACTTGACAGCCTCCGTACAAAAAACAAAAATAGATACTTTTGTAAAGATGCGGCTACTATTGAACGAAATGAGCTGTAGATTAGTTTTGTAGTTGGCAAATGAAGATGGGAAAAGCTTGATGCGGTCTTGTCTAATTCAAGAAGTAGAACACAAAAATATGTCTGATACCACAAAAACAATAATTACCATTGTCGGCTTCCTAATTGCCGGTACTGGCCTACTGGCGCTGATTCTAAATTTGGTGGGATTGAAGCTGAGTTTTCTGCAATGGATGGATGCCGGAGGAAGGCTACTAGGGCTCATACTGCAATTGATACTGAGCATTGCCGGCTTCATCATGATCTATTTTGGTCAAACAGACCTTAGTCAAGAGGAGGCATAAAAAAAGGCTGACGGAAGTCAGCCCTTGAGCTTTAGAGCCGATTCATCAGGCTCTTTTTATCCTTCGACGACTGTGGATATATGTAAAAGCTTGATTTCTCAACCCTCGATAAGCTATCAAATTGTAATCAGGAAAAAATTTCTTTGATCGACCATAAAAAACCGATCTACCAAGGGGGCTTTCCCCCCTGGTAGTCTGCCTTATTCAAAACATGGTCTCATTTCTTTTTCATAGGGATGACTCCCGTTCCGATTTAGTAAAATCCAAATCAGATCGTTATCTTTGCAGCAAGAATTTGCCGTGGTGTGTAGTAGCTCTCTATTGTTACTTAAATCGGTGGGAGTTCGGTATGTATTTGATAGAATGTTATTTGTTTGTTTCCTATCTATCATGACACAAATATAGGCCACAGAATACTCTGAGAAAAGGACAGAATACACTCCGTACATACCGCTATCAGTTAATAAAAACCTATCTCTAAAATTCGCAAATATCTCATTTACAATATTTTACACCACTTCAAATACAACAAAACAAGGAATTTTCCAGTCTTCAAACCCCACTTTTTCTCCACTTTTTTTTGCCTTTAGGATTGATTTTTCTTGATGAAGTTTTGTCACATTGCTATTAAGTTTAGCCTTGGGGCATTTGAGAAGGTCTTCCACCCTATTTTTCTTAGTTCTAGTTGACAGTATTGCTGCCTGAGATCCTCTACATTTCTACATTTTTGGCCTGGTGCCGGACAGGACTGGGAACTTCACCGGAGCAGAATGGAGCACCCGTATGCTTGTCGTGTAATGCTCCAGCGATCAGGACTCTTTCCTAATCGTTAATAAGAGGCTTTGGATGCCAAATGAGTCAAGTTTTTCTCTTACGGAAGAGGTTCTTAAGCTACGGAGCCTTTCTGAGGTAGTGTGAAAGACTTACGGTAGCAGGATAAGCAGTGCCTTATGGAGATCTTAGCGGTAATCCGACTGGTGCTACTACGGATGCTGCATAAGGGGTTGGCGAAAGAAGAGCTTCTTGCGATGCAGACAAGCCTCCAGGATGAGAAGCAGTTTGTGACTTGCATAAGTTAGGGGCAAAAAAATACCCGTACCTGGGGGGAGGTACGGGTGAAGGGGAAAATTTAAACCTTTTAAAGTGGAAATCTAAGTCTTAAAAAGTAGGTTAAAAGAGGCAAAAATTGCCCCCCACTAGAGGGGGGCAATGATATCTACCACAATCACACCTCCTTTTACATCTTTCTGTTCCAATTTTGATAACGTGACGTTCTGTACATTTAAGTTTTTTCCTTTTCTTCCTTTTGTGGTCGTCTTCATAATAAAGTAGAGTTTGAGTTGAGTTAGTTAATAATGGATACGAATACCCGTCGGGGTAGTTAAATGGGTTTTACTAGACTCAAATCGGTGGGATGCTTGGGTTAGATTTCAGGCAGATTAGACTGCAGTGATCGTCGTTCGTGGAATTACAAGTAGATTAAGCGCTTGGGGCGATGATGTCTACTACGATCACTTTATTTGCAAATCTTTCTTCCTGAACTACAGAGTGGAATCCGTAAATCTGTTTCATAATGAAATGTGTTTTTGTGTTTATAAACTGGGTTATTAATTACAACTACAAGATACGCACAAACCGTGCCACTTTCCAGGACAGAAAACCTCACTTAAATACTTCACAAACAAGCGATTAAAACATATTAATATTTTTTAAATACTTGTTTTTCAGTTACTTACGGAGACTACTTTTGCCCCTTAAAACGAAATCACAAAAAAAATATGTGTGATTTTCTTTTAAAGCTTTTTGACCTTGTAAACTAAATATTAAATACGGTAGAGGGAAGAAAAGAATTGGACTGTTATATTTACTTAAAACGTAGGAGGCATTCTAGAATTCAACACCAAATTACGGCAATGACTACTACCATTCTTCGGCATCAAAAGTCAAAATCAAGCATGCACCTTTCTAGCTGTTGACCCCGCTCTTTGCGGTTGCTTTCGATAAAACTTATTCTCTAGTGAATCAATCACTAATTCCCACAATTCTTCATAAGGAATGATCTCAATCTCATGCGACTGTTTGGCCACATCCAAAGGCATTCCCTTCAATCGGTTCAAGAACTTAGCGGTCTTGCGTTCGACAGCTGCCTTATGAAAACTACAAGCAGGAATCTGCAAGAGCATTTTTATAAAACAGTTGCTTCTAAAAGTATCATCCTTAGTTAGATACCTTGAACAATACTTCTCAATCGCTTCAATGCGATCGATCGCAGAATTGTAGTTACGCTGGAGGATCATGAACAGAATCTGCACTACTAGGATCGGAATATTCATTCCGCGCTTATCCTTTGAGTAGATAGGCGTTCCATTCAAAAAGCGCCCCAAACGAAACTTAGTAAAGTGTTTATCTTTCTTGCTTAGCTTGACTTTCTGGATAATGACTAGGTAATGAATATAAGCTTCAAAAATCTTCCACATTTCCTTCACATGCTCTGGCAAAAAGGCAAAGCGCTTATGGTCATTAACCTTGTGAAACAGCTGGTAGGCTTTCTGATATTGATGCGTGTGCATCATTAGCATTAAGTAAAGCTCTTGGTACTTAAACCAATTGAACGATCCTTCTGTCAGAACCTCCAGGCAGCTTTCCGCCGCAACCCGTCCCTCTTCGTACTGTTTCAGCTGAATATGGCATACCAACAGCTGGTAGTAGAAGATTTGTAGAGGCATACTCGCCAGGTAATTCTTTCTTTCAAAGAATTCAATGCTTTCCTGGCAAATTACGGCTGTTTCTTTATAATTATTAACACTTGAATACTGCGTCAACTTGATCAAAGTAGCACACAAGTGTAGTCTATATGTCTGATATTTACTTAAGCTTTCCTGTAGTCTTTCGTAGTACTCCTTAGCTTTATCCTGGATTAAATCATCCGTAGCCTTAATGTTAGTGTAGCGGAGAACTAGCTCTGTATAGAGCTCCTCTGCCAGATCTTCCCAGGCAATGATCTCAGAATATTCCTTGAAGAGTTCGTTATACTGCTCAAACTTCTTCAAGTTTCCCTCCAGGGTGCCAAAGTGTACTCTTAGGGTACGAGCTACATCTACAGTAAGCTCCGTAAATTCGTACTTTTTAGCCCTTTTTAGTATGTTAAAGCTTAGATTGACACCGGCTCCGGAGGCGTTCTTGCCAAATAGAATCTTGGCAGCAGCCCAATCCCGGCAGCATTCGTAAAATGCTTGGTATCGGTTTGAGTGGGATGGTTCTTTAGAGTTAAGGAAGAATAGATGGTTTACCAACTTCCTTTTCAGTTTGTGTCTTAGTTTTTGGTAAGCAGGATGAGATTTGTCTTCTCCGTAAAAGAATCGGGCGGCATCTTCATCTGTTAGAAACTTATTGTCTAGGAGACCTTGATAAAAGATCTCAGTCCTAGATTTTTCTTTTGATGTAGCATCCAACAGTTCGACATTCTTGAGTCGATTGTTGTTCACGATAAGTGCCAATTCCCGAAGTACCTGCATAATAATCCCTTTTCTGAAATATACGGATAAAACTTAATATCATCAGTCACCTAAGATAATAAGTTTCCGCGTATGTTTATTCATATTCAATTGTGCAGGTAGCCTTACAAAGCAGTTGGGGGGACCCCAATGTTTCTTGAGATATGTTTTGATTAGCGCGTTGTTATAATGTCTGGAACAAAAGTACGAAACCTCCAAATTAAAAGTTATTCATTTGCTCAATTTTGTGACATAGTATTAGGAGATTAGAAGCTTAGTTGCTGGAGCGTGTGCATGTCTTGAGTAAGGCTTTATACTGATTTGTCTTCAATACGTTTCAAAAATTTGCGTCGAATTATCGTTTGTACCGCAGTTTCTTCAATTTTGCTCTCCAACCACGATATAATATCCAAGTATAGGAAGGGTCTTCGCTCAAAGGGTTGATCCTCAAGTTTAACCAGTTTTTCCCTTAAACTTAGGAATTCTGACTTCATCTCGGGCTCCCTCATCTTAGGTGTTTTACGCAAAAAACGGAAGATTTCTCGCTGTACTCCATGCAAATCTTCCATTTTTGACAAGAATCGATACACGGATTTCACCTGATATTCAACTAGTTGCGCATTTCCAAGTTCAAAATGAGCAATTAAATTTAAAATTCTAGCAAAACATTGGATATCCTCCCGATAATCTGGATTTTTCTGATTAATAATCAAATTCAGATAATGGATAGCCGTATCATTATCTCCACTACCAAAGTATAGGCAAGCAATTCGATAGTAAAAAATGAGGATTCGGTGATCGTCCCAATGATAACGTTCTGATTCAATGATCTTGGTAATTTCTGGAGCCTGTGCAATTCCTTCCGAAAAAGTTCCTTCTAAATAATGCCGCTCTATGGTGTGGATATAAACAAAAAGATAGTACAAACCTTCAATATTGTTATCCTGAGAGAGGTCGAATTCTTCCTTGAATTTCACCAACTTTTCAATCTTTTCTACAAATCGGCTATGCTGCAAGGTATTAAATAGTGATCCAAGCAAGTTGTGCAAGCCTTTAAGATAGAGCGCCGCATCAATTAGCTTCATACTCGGGCTCTCATCAAAAAGCTCTACCCATTTCTGAGCATAGCGGTAAGCCATCGGGAAATCATGGGTCATGTGATAATACCAAAGGTAGCACTGACAATAATAGATCTTTCCCCAAAAACCTAAGGACTGAAAATCAATCTGAGGAAGATTGGAATTGAAAAACTCTCGAACAAAGTAGTAGTCTTTGCTATTTCGTACGTATCCTACCTTAAGATATAAGCCATACAACTGTAAGGCGAGATTAGAGAATTGATTCGTCTCGGTAATCAACGCGTTAATTCGCTTGGTTTCATTCGTGAGGATTTCAGCCCGACCTTCTATGCTTTTGGTCACGTATTGACCTTCGATCAGCTTTTCAAATTCAATGATGGTGAGTACCAAGGAGTCGAAGCGCCCTTTCTGTGCTTTAGCTTTAGCCTTATCTAACATCTCCAAACTTTGTCGGTAGAGGCCTTTACTATATAACACGCGTGCATAATCAACCATCTCACGAATCTGAATATCCTGATTGTGATTCTTATTGAGCAGCCTAAGGCTCGTCAACAACTGTTTATACAAATGTGCCTTGAGATTGGACAGCTGGCGCTTCTTAATCCCAGGAAGCTTCTTCAAGATCAGCTGTTCGTCGTACTGCTTATGGTGGTCCAAAAAATCAAACAATTGCAGAAATAGGATATCATCAGAAGATTGGTTCCTTCTAACGAACAGGCGAAAGTGTCTTTTTTCAGCTCGGGTGAGGGACTTAATCAACTGGATGAGATCATCCGTTTTCTGTTTGGGCATTGTAATTATGTTTTTTATAATCCTCTACAAATCAATATATTACACAGAATAGCCAGGGCTACCGTCTTGGATTAATAAACTAATTTGGTTTTACAATGTTGAGGTTCCCAAGATATATTTGAAGCGGACAAACTTACACTTTTACCGGAAAATTCAAAATAAAACCAATGTCGGACAATAAGATTTTCATTTTCGATACCACCTTAAGAGATGGTGAGCAGGTTCCGGGTTGTAAACTAAATACCCAACAAAAATTAGAAATTGCCAAAGAGTTGGAGCGATTGGGAGTAGATGTAATTGAGGCTGGCTTTCCTATTTCTAGTCCAGGGGATTTTGAAGCAGTAGCCCAAATTAGCACTAACATCAAGAATCCAATCATCTGCGGTTTGTCCAGAGCAGTTGAAAAAGACATTAAAACGGCAGCAGAAGCCCTTAAATCTGCCCGCCGACCGAGAATACATACGGGAATTGGTACTTCTGATTCTCATGTCAAATTCAAATTGAAAACCACTCGTGAAAAAGTGATCGAACGTGCAGTAGCAGCTGTTAAATACGCTAAGTCTTTTGTAGAGGACGTAGAGTTCTATGCAGAAGATGCCGGTCGAACTGACAATGAGTACCTTGCTCGTGTGATCCAAGCTGTGGTTGATGCGGGAGCTACCGTATTAAATATTCCAGATACCACAGGCTATTGCTTGCCGGATGAATACGGTGCAAAAATCGCTTACTTAAAGGCTAACGTAAAAGGAATCCATAAGACGATCCTTTCTACCCATTGCCACAATGATCTTGGCCTAGCCACCGCCAACTCTATCTTTGGTGTGCGTAATGGAGCACGTCAAATCGAATGTACCATTAATGGGATCGGAGAAAGAGCAGGTAATACGTCATTGGAAGAAGTAGTAATGGTGATGCGACAGCATGCGCATTTAGGTTTCCATGACAACATCAACACCAAACTACTGAACCCGATTAGCCAATTGGTTTCTGATCGTATGGGTATGCCGGTCCAACCTAATAAGGCAATCGTGGGAACAAACGCCTTTGCTCACTCCTCTGGAATCCATCAAGATGGTGTGATCAAGAAACGTGAAACTTACGAGATCATTAATCCGTTGGATGTGGGAGTAGATCAATCGAAGATTGTACTAACAGCCCGATCCGGAAGAGCCGCTATCGCTTATCGCGCTAAAAATATCGGATACAACCTAACCAAACTGGAACTGGATAAAGTTTACGAACAATTTCTACAGGTTGCTGACCGCCAAAAGGAGGTTGGTGACGACGATTTGACAGACATCATTGGCAAGCTCAAGGGTGTCGCTGTTTAAACACATTGAAAAAATGGCAAAAACATTATTTGACAAGATCTGGGATGCCCACGTAGTGACCCAGGTTGATGGAGGGTCCGAAGTATTGTACATAGACCGCCAGTTTATCCACGAGGTTACCAGTCCACAGGCATTTGATGGTTTAACAAAAAGAAGCCTGCCTGTCTTCCGCCCCGAAAAAACAGTGGCAACAGCAGACCACAATGTTCCTACTGCTAATCAACATCTTCCCATCAAAGAAGAACTGTCCCGCTTTCAGGTGGACAAGTTAACGGAGAACTGTAAAAAGTTTGGTGTTGAATTGTATGGCCTAGGCCATCAATATCATGGCATTGTTCATGTGATAGGCCCAGAATTGGGAATCACCAAGCCTGGCATGACTATCGTATGTGGCGATAGCCATACCTCAACGCACGGTGCTTTTGGCGCTATTGCTTTTGGAATTGGTACTAGCCAAGTTGAGCAGGTTTTAGCCTCTCAATGTTTAGTGCTGAAGCGGCCTAAGCGAATGCGCATTACCATAGATGGTGAACTTCAACCAGGTGTACTCTCTAAAGACATCATTCTTTATATCATCTCTCAACTGACCGCCAGCGGCGGAACGGGACACTTTGTAGAGTATGCGGGTACAGCGATCGAGAAGCTATCGATGGAAGCGCGAATGACGATCTGCAATATGTCTATCGAGATGGGAGCGCGTGGAGGAATGATCGCACCGGATGAGAAGACTTTTGAGTATGTGAAAGGAAAGAAGTTTGCTCCACAAGGCGCAGACTTTGATGAGGCAGTTGCCTATTGGAAGACCTTATATACAGACGAAGGAGCCACCTTCGATACAGAATATCATTTTAAAGCTGAAGATATAGAACCGATGGTAACTTACGGGACTAATCCTGGTATGGGGATTAAAGTGTCCGCTAAGATTCCAATGGTCGAGCAAGTTGACAATCCTGTTACCTACAAGAAGTCCTTAAAATATATGGGACTACAGGAAGGCGAAAGTCTCCTAGGGAAACAGATCAATTATGTGTTCATCGGCAGTTGTACCAACTCGAGAATTGAGGACCTGCGATTAGTCGCTAACTATGTGGACGGAAAGCAAAAGGCTGACAATGTCTATGCCATGATCGTTCCTGGTTCAAAATTAGTAGAAGAGCAAGTGAAAGCCGAGGGGCTAGACAAAATTTTCCGTGAAGCGGGTTTCGACTTCAGAGAGCCTGGATGCTCTGCTTGTTTGGGAATGAACGAAGACAAAGTTCCCAAAGGAGAGTACTGCGTGTCCACCTCAAATCGAAACTTTGAAGGACGGCAAGGTCCAGGAGCAAGAACTATCCTGGCCAGCCCACTGATGGCAGCCGCCACAGCGATCGAAGGAAAAATTGTTGATGTACGCAAAAACTTGAACTAAGACCATGGAAAAATTCCAAACCATCATATCTTCTGCCGTACCGCTTCCCATCGAGGAGATCGATACGGACCAAATCATACCTGCCCGTTTTCTGAAAGCCACGACTCGAGAAGGTTTTGGTGACAATCTTTTCAGAGATTGGCGCTACCATCCGGATAATTCCCCCAAGGAGGATTTCATCCTGAACAACTCCATCTATAAGGGAAAGATCTTAGTAGCAGGAAAGAACTTCGGTTGTGGCTCCAGTCGAGAGCATGCGGCTTGGGCTATTTATGACTATGGCTTCCGAGTAGTCGTGTCTAGTTTCTTCGCGGATATCTTTCGCGGAAACTCCTTAAATAACGGCCTACTTCCCGTTCAGGTAAGTGCTGAATTCTTACATGATATCTTTACCGCCATTGAGCAAGATGTCAATGCGGAATTCAAAGTAGATTTAGAAGAACAAACCATCTCTATCGTTAATACCGGGGCATCGACTTCTTTTGAGATAGATCCGTATAAGAAGATGTGTCTTTTAAATGGATACGATGATATAGATTATCTGACCAGCCTACGCAGTGAAATTGAAGCTTTTGAGCAACAACAAGTAGCTTGGTAGAAATCTTTGCAGCCATTGACAATCAAGTCAAATCAGAAATCAGGGTCTTGATTTTGGAGAGGCGATCTTAAGCACTCTCCTACTTAAAAGAAAAGTTTGATGAAAAAAAATATAGCACTTTTAGCCGGAGATGGAATTGGACCAGAGGTGATCGAGCAAGCCTTAAAAGTATTGAGTTCCATTGAAAAGCGTTTTGGACATACCTTTGAATATCATCCAGGTGATGTAGGTGCCGTGGCCATCGACAATACCGGAAGTCCGCTGCCCCAAGCCACTTTAGACGTTTGTTTAGCAGCAGATGCCATTCTATTTGGAGCCATTGGTGATCCCAAATATGACAATGATCCCAATGCCAAGGTTCGGCCAGAACAGGGCTTGCTAGGATTACGTAAAGCCATGGGATTATTCGCCAATATTCGGCCCGTAACTACTTACCCTACTTTGATTCACCTTTCCCCCTTGAAAGAGGAAAAGGTAGCAGGAGTGGATCTTGTGATTCTGCGAGAATTGACGGGTGGCATCTACTTTGGAGATAAAGGGTGGAATAAGGAAGAAGGCAATGCTTTTGATACTTGTTACTATCAAGTAGACGAAATTGAGCGCATCGCAAAACTAGCCTTTGAACACGCCAAGCTTCGCCGCAATAAAGTTACCTTGGTAGACAAGGCAAATGTATTGGAGAACTCCCGCTTGTGGAGAGATACGGTGACCAAATTCGCAGCCAAGCATTATCCAGAGGTTGAATTGGATTTTATGTTTGTGGACAATGCAGCCATGCAATTAATCCAATATCCGAAGCAGTTTGATGTGATTCTGACCTCCAACATGTTTGGGGATATTCTATCGGATGAAGCCAGTGTATTGCCCGGTTCAATGGGCTTGTTACCTTCAGCATCTATTGGATTAAAGACTTCGATGTTTGAACCCATCCACGGATCCTTCCCGCAAGGAACCGGCAAGAACATTGCTAATCCGATGGCCACGGTATTGTCCGCAGCCATGATGCTAGAATCCTTGGAGATGATCGATGAGGCTGCCGTTATCCGTCAGGCCGTGAAGGATGTACTTGAACAAGGAATTGGTACGCCAGAATTAGGGCCAGAGAAGCCACTAGGATGCAAAGAGGTGGGTGATCTATTGGCAGCTGTGGTAGCGGAAGGAGACGACTTCTCCTTTGAAACCTACTTAGATAGTTTGGCCACTACGGCCTAAAGAATATAGCGATCCTCAACTCGGGGTTGAGGACGGTAAAGAGTAAGTATAAACGATTTGAGTTTTTCCGAGCGGGGCCCTAGGGTCCTGCTCTTTTTTTATACCTTTACCGGGCTAAGACCAGATTTCATGCACGCTCTTGAACCAGTCGACATATTGCAGCAATATTGGGGTTTTGAAGGTTTCCGAGCCTTGCAAGAGGAGATCATTCGGTCTGTTTTAGCGGGCAAAGACACTTTAGCTTTGCTCCCTACCGGAGGAGGCAAATCCATCTGCTTTCAAGTCCCGGCCATGGCCATGGAAGGTATCGCCATCGTAGTTTCCCCACTGATAGCTTTGATGAAGGATCAGGTGGCCAATTTGCGAAAGCGGAAAATTAGAGCCGAAGCCATTTTTTCCGGTATGTCTTTCCGAGATATTGATCGCATTTTGGACAACTGCGTATATGGAGGAGTGAAGTTTCTGTACCTATCCCCTGAGCGCTTGCAATCGGAATTGGTCATTGAGCGGATCAAAAAAATGAAAGTGAATTTGGTGGCAGTTGATGAAGCGCACTGCATTTCACAATGGGGTTATGATTTCCGGCCTCCCTATCTGAAGATCGTCGACCTCAGAGCATTGATTCCCGACACTCCCGTTATCGCTTTGACTGCCACTGCAACCGCGGAAGTGGTTAAGGATATCCAAGAAAAACTAGCCTTTCGAGGAACTGCGCAACAGGTCTACCAAAAGAGCTTTGTACGGTCCAATTTATCCTACAGCGTCCTACAAGAAGAGAATAAATATGGCAAATTGGCCCAAATTCTCACCAATGTTCGTGGTAGTGCGGTCGTCTACGTACGCAATCGCCGGAAGACGAAAGAGATCGCACATTATCTCGCCAAAAGGAAGATTTCTGCAGACTACTATCATGCTGGAATACCTACCGCAACTCGGGATCTTAAGCAGGAAGCCTGGACGGAAAATCGCACCAGGGTAATGGTTAGTACCAATGCCTTTGGGATGGGTATTGATAAACCCGATGTGCGCGCCGTAGTGCATATGGATCTTCCCGATAACCTGGAGGCCTATTTCCAGGAAGCAGGACGAGCGGGAAGAGATGGGCAGAAGGCCTATGCCGTTTTATTATATAATCAGCAAGACAAGCAGCAGCTGGAACGCAACTATGAGTTGGCCTTTCCGGAAATATCAGAAATTAAGCAAACGTATCAAGCCCTAGGGAGTTACTTGCAGCTGGCCATTGGTGGCGGAGAAGGTCAGAGTTTTGATTTTGATATTATCGACTTTGCTCAGAAGTTCCAATTTCATCCCGTTAAGGTATTCAATAGTCTGAAGGCTTTGGAGCAGGTTGGATTAATCATTCTCACAGAAGCGGTCTTTATCCCGGCCAGTCTACGTATCAAGGTTAACAAGGATACTTTGTACGATTTTCAATTGCGGCATCCCAAACTGGATAAGGTGCTAAAGGTAATTCTACGCTCTTATCAAGGCGCTTTTAAAGATTATGTCAAGCTGAGAGAATCTCAGTTGGCACGATCGCTGTCGATTCCCAAGACGGAATTGCAACGCGCTTTGCTTTTACTGCGGAAAGAAGGTATTGTAGACTATGTACCGCAAAAGGAAAACCCACAGATTATATTCTTGCACGAAAGACTGCCCATAGAAGATTTATTGATCGACCAACAGCTATATCATTTCAGAAAAAATCGCTACGTAGAACGTGTAAATAAGGCTATATCCTATGCAGAAACCGTTCGCTGTCGCCAACAACAATTGGTCGGATATTTCGGGGAGGAGGATAGTGAAAAATGCGGCATTTGTGATGTGTGTTTAGGCCGGCATAAGGCAGAGGTAAATAAGGATGAATTCGAACGCTACAAGACCAAAATTCACCGGCTCTTGAAAAGAGAAGAGCTAAGCTTGGGGGAGATCGTCGATTCCTTTACTTCGAGACACGAGAATAAAGTGCTGCAGGTGATGGAATATTTAGTGGATGAAGGTTTCGTGGAAAAGGAAGGAGAGTCATTCAAATGGTCTAAGGAATGAAAAGACGGATCTGCTTTTCGGTGACCAATGATCTCAATTACGATCAACGAATGATTAGGATATGTTCTAGCCTACATAAACACGGCTACGAGGTTCTATTGATAGGACGCCAAAGGAAACACTCCCCTCCTCTTGCCCACCAGACTTTTAGTCAAAAGAGAATTCGTTGCTGGGCGCACAGGGGGGCGATCTTTTATGCAGAATACAACATCCGACTTTTCTTTTATCTACTATGGATTCCGGTAGATATCTATTGCGCGATCGACCTCGATACGATCCTGCCGAATCTCGTAGTAAGTAAGTTGCGGGGAAAGGTCCGCGTTTATGATGCGCACGAATATTTCACGGAAGTACCAGAAGTCGTTCGCCGCCCCAGCATACAAAAGATTTGGTCCAGCATTGCAAGCTGGGCAATCCCTCAGTTTCCATATTGCTATACGGTTGGGGAAGCCTTGGCAGGTATTTTGAGTGAAAGATATGGTCCAAGCTTTGAGGTCATCCGGAACGTTCCAGTAAAGACCCGAAATGTACCTGATCAAAATACTCCCCCTCCATTTATCATCTTATATCAAGGAGTATTGAACGAAGGACGGGGCTTGGAAGTCTTAATTCAGGCTATGCAGGAGTTGGGAGATGTTGAACTATGGTTGACAGGAGAAGGAGATCTATCTCAGGTCCTCAGGGAGCTGACCGATGAGCTCAATTTGAACGAGCGAGTGAAGTTTCTGGGTTACCTTGCCCCAACGGATTTACAAGAAATTACTCCGCAGGCCCACCTAGGCGTAAACTTATTGGAAAACAAAGGATTGAGCTACTATTATTCCCTTGCCAATAAGACCTTTGATTATATCCAAGCTGGTGTTCCTTCGCTACAAATGGCCTTTCCAGAATACCTTAGACTACAAGAAAAATATGAAGTATTCTACATTTTGGAGAACCTTAGTGTATCATCTCTTGTTCAAGCTGTACAAAATATAAAATCTTCTCCCGACGAGTATCTACAGCTGAAAAACAACTGCCTAAAAGCTAGTCAGTATTTAAACTGGGAACAGGAAGAGCAATTCCTTTGGCAGTTTTACGAACGAGTAGGAAAGTAACTTGATGTTCATCAATACGATCTCGTTCTACATTCGTACAAATTTCTCCTTATGCTAAAACTGTCTAAAGTCATTCTAAGGAATGATGCATCTCAATACAAAATATCAGACAGCTTTGATGAATTCCCAATTCAACTAAACCATGGAAAAGTATACCCTGCAGAATGAAAATCTGTTGGTAGAAGTTAAGAAAAAAGGGGCCGAACTGGCTCGAATCTACTCTAAGGAACATGGAATAGAGTATCTATGGGAGGCTGATCCCTCTTATTGGGGCAGACATTCTTCCATCCTTTATCCTATTGTTGGCAGAGTTTACAATGACGAATACCAGTACGATGGGAAGAGCTACCAAATGAAACAACATGGATTGGCAAGAAATCTATCTTTTGACTTAGTACAGTCAGAAGCAGAAAGGTTGGAATTGCTATTGAAAAGCGGCGAAGATACGATGCAGCAATATCCTTTCGCCTTCAATTTTCGGGCACAATATCATTTGCACGAAAAGGAGGTCTCGATTACTTATTTAATTGAGAATCCATCTGAAAATACTGCTTTTTTTTCGGTAGGTGCGCACCCGGCTTTTCGTTGCCCAGTACTTCCCGGAGAGCATCGTTCAGATTACAAGCTGGTGTTCAACCAGCCTGAGCATGCCGAACGCCAGTTGTTGGAAGGAGGTTTTCGCACCGGAGCTGGAAAGTTAGCATTAGAAAACACGTCTTCCTTGGATATCACGGATCAGCTCTTTGATGAGGATGCTTTGATCTTCCAGGGGCTACGGTCCCATCAAGTGTCCCTCGAAAACAAAGCAGGGCAACGGTTTTGGACTTTCGACTTTAGTGGGTTCCCCTATTTGGGAATCTGGTCGAAGAACACGGAGTCAGCTTTCGTGTGTATCGAACCTTGGTTTGGTGTAGCAGATCAACAAGGAGGATATGATGATCTGAGAGAGAAAGAAGGCATTTTAGCATTAGAAGCTGGGAAAACGTTCCAGTGCACACATAAGGTAAAAATCCTGTAAAAAATATTTTCTTGTTGTATGGACGACAAAAATTAAAAAATTGCTGGGGGCATTAGCGGCAGAATTATGATCTGTAACGTTTGCCCCATGGAAAAGAAAGATTAATTACTATCTTTGAGCAGCGATTTAACGTCCCAATGCTACTTACAGAACTAATCTATGTCATCAACTAGTCTACATCAAGACATCTCTTAAAATTAACAAACAAAAAATATTAGAACATTTTCAGGGTTAAAAATTAAGATCTCTCAAAAATATAGCTTTTTTTTGCGAGTCATTGAAAATAATTTTTCTCTCTTGAGCCTTCACAATGCGTTCTAGTCTTCTCAATCTCTGCGCAATTTATGATTGAGATGCTAGGGTGAAGAGCAAGTGAGGAAGGGATTTATTTTTTACAATTAATTACTCATTAGTATGAAAAAACTCTATCTAGTACTGTTATGTACAGTGCTTGCGGGTGCAGTAATGGCCCAGCGCGCTGTATCAGGGACTATCACCGATGATGCCGGTGAGCCTCTAATCGGTGCCTCGATCCTCGTGAAGGGGACAACTTCAGGTACTGCAACAGACATCGACGGTAATTATACCCTCGATCTTCCTGCCGGAGCCGATGTTTTAGTAGTATCCTACACCGGTTTCGAAACTCAAGAAGTACAAGTCGGAGCTCGCACTAGAGTAGACATTATCTTGTCTTCCTCTGCCGAATTTTTAAATGAGGTAGTGGTAACAGGTTATTCTACTGAACTGAAGCGAGAAGTAACTTCAGCTATTACGAGTGTAAAGGCTGAGGAAATTGAAGGTCTTCCTGTACAATCTTGGGACCGTGCCATTCAGGGTAAAGCTTCTGGTGTGCAGATTACACAAGGTAGTGGTGCTCCCGGTGGAGCGGTGACTATTCGTGTACGTGGTACAGGTTCTATCAACGCAGGTAGTGATCCTTTGATCATTATTGATGGTGTTCAGGTGGGTGATGTTGGTACGGGCGGACAGGGTTCTGCTAACCCATTGAATAGTATCAACCCAAATGATATCGAATCTATTGAGATTTTGAAAGATGCAGCTTCTGCCTCTATCTATGGTGCTCAAGGAGCAAACGGTATCATCGTGGTAACTACTAAGAGTGGTAGCCGTGAGGGTAAAGCAAAATTCAACGTATCCTACCAAGAAGGTGTTGTACAGCCAATGAATCTGTACGAGATGATGAATAGTCAGCAGTATGTGGACATCCGTACGCAGGCCTACATCAACGCTGGATTAGGTGCTGAAAGAGCTGAAGAATTGTACGGTGTTGCAACTGATCCAAATCTTCCTTTCGAAGACTGGGCAGATGTACTTTGGAGAGACGCAACTTTAAGAACGCTTGATGTTTCTGCTTCTGGTGGTAGCAAGAGCGCAGATTATTACACTGCTTTCTCTTACAACAAGCAAGAAGGTCAAGTAATCACGAACGAATGGGAAAGAATCACAGGCCGTTTCAACTTGAATGCGGACTTGAGTGACAAACTTTCTATCAACCTTCGTACTTCTGTAGCTTTCATTGAGAACGAAGGTGGTCCATGTGATGGTGGTAACTTTGTAAACTGTCCATTCGGTCCTTCTTTCTGGTCTATGCCTATTTCACCAGCTCGTGACGAAAATGGAGAGTACAACCTTTACCCACTTAATGGAGAAGGCCACAACTTCAACTTCAATGAGTTGCAGAATGCAGAAAATGTTACTCGTTTGCAAAGAACTTTGCAGAACGTAAGTAGCTTGGCATTCAACTACGAAATCCTTCCTAATTTGACCGCTAGAGCTTCTGCAGGTATCGACTATGTTAACACGAAGAACATCAATGGTCGTCCGATCTCTATTCCGTTCTTTAGAGATGCATGGGGTGGACAAGTGGTACACACTGACCGTGTTACCTCTAACTGGAACACTTTCGGTACTTTGACTTATGACTTCTCTATTGCAGAGGGACAAGACTTGACTGCACTTGCTGGTTACGAATATCAGCAGCAGGACTGGAATGTCTTTAATGCAACTGGTAGAGGTTTGGCAGATGCTTCTTTCTTGAACTTGAACAGTGCTGCTACTCCATTTGGTGTAGGTGGTACTTCTTCTACCAACAGAAGACAAGGTGGATTCGCTTCTTTGAAGTACTCTTACAATGAGAAATACATCATCAACGGTACTGTTCGTTATGATGGTTCTTCTCGTTTCGGTGAAGACAATCGCTGGGGTCTATTCTACTCTGGTTCTGTAGGTTGGAGACTTACGGAAGAAAGCTTCCTACAAAATGCAACATGGCTAGAAGAATTGAAAGTACGTGTTTCTTACGGTATCACAGGTAACTCTGATATTGGAGACTTTGCTGCATTGGCAGAATTTGGTACAAGAGGTCAGTATCTAGGTGCTCCTGGTTTGGCTCCTTCTAAGTTGGCGAACAACCTATTGGGTTGGGAAACAGCGGAGCAGCTTGACATCGGATTGGATTTCTCTTTATTCGCTAACCGCTTATACGGTACCATTGACTTGTGGCAGAAGAACAACACAGATCTCCTGTTGAATACGCAGATCCCTTCTGCAGCGGGTATCTCTAACTCCACTATTACTGAAAACGTAGGTGAAGTTCAGAACCAAGGTATTGACTTTGAATTGAATGCTGTATTAGTAAACAAAGGTGGACTTCGCTTGTCCGTTGGTGGTACATTCAGTTTGCAAAGAAACAAGGTTGTTTCTTTGAACGATGGACGTGATACTATCTTCAGCGGTGGATTGCCTCAATTGATCGTTGGTGAAGACGCTTTCTTCTACAATCTAGTACCTTTTGCAGGTGTTAACCCTGCTAATGGCCGTATCATGGCTTACGATCAGAATGGTGTACCTACTTATGCTCCTGGTATTGTAGACGTACGTCAGTTCGATGGACCTGTTCCTGATTACTTCGGTGGCTTCAGAACAGACATTAGCTATAAAGGATTAAGTCTTTCCGCTTTCTTGATGTTCCAAGGTGGAAACCATGCAGTAAACAATGACCTATTTGCCCTAGCAGATGCTAGTGCTGGTCCTAATAACCAATTGGCTAGAGAAGCAGCTTACTGGAGAAATCCTGGTGATATCACTAATGTACACAAACCTGTTCAGGGTGGTGTAATTGAAGGTATCAACCAAGAAACCTTCGGTGTTGGTACAACAACTAGACTATATTCTGACGCAAGTTTCGCTCGTTTGAAAGAGGTTAAGATTGCATACACCTTCCCATCTAACTATATGAAGAAAGTGGGACTAGGTTCAGCAACGATTTTCGCACAAGGGCTAAACCTATTGACTTGGACAGAATTTGACGGAATTGATCCAGAGGTTATTACTACTCGCCAGTCTTTCGGTGGTGGTGGTTCTACATTTGCTTTCCCATTGGGTCAGCAGTACTCCTTTGGTGTGAACCTTTCTTTCTAGTGTTAAAACTTAAGCATGCTAATTATGAAATTTAGAAATATATTTCTAGTACTTATGGTTTTGCTATCTGGAACCGCCTGTGAAGAAGCACTGCGCGTTTCAGATCCAGAATCACTTTCCCCGGACGATGTATTAGACAAAGTCGCTGGGTTTGAATCCGTAGTTCTTTCCGCCTATAACCGGATTCACAGATTTGGATGGATGGGTCAGAATGGTATTGTGGCTCCTGAAATCATGGCGGATAACCTTGATTTCAATAACAGAACGGGACGTTACGAGCAGCACTATGTGAATGCAGTACGTACACACATGGGACGCTGGGGTAACTTCGTCGGTATTAATGATTGTAATATCATCATTAGTAGAATTGATGACTTGAAGGACATACCTTCTGATGACCTTGCGCTTCGCGATCAAGTGAAAGGAGAGGCATTGTTCATCCGTGCGTTGAACTACCATGACATGGCTAAGGTATATGGATATGAGCCTGGCCAAGAAGTGAATGGTTTTAATCTTACCGTACCACTACGTACAAGTGAAACCAAAGGGGTATCTGATGCATTGGATGTAAAGCCTCGTGCTACCAATACAGAATTGTATACGCAAATCAAGGCTGACTTGAACAGTGCTATTTCTTTGCTACCTGCCTCAAATGGCAGCGGTCCTTTCCGTATTGGTCAGGATGCAGCTCACGCTCTATTGGCACGTGTATTACTGTACGAAGGAAGTTGGGCTGAAGCAGCTGCACAAGCTGAATTGGCATTGAGCAAAACAGGTGCTTCTCTAATAGAAGACAAGGCTGCTTACTATGATTCTTGGTTTGCCGTGCCTCACCCTGAATCTCTTTACGAAGCTGAGATCCGCTCTACTGACTGGTCTACAGTTGATGGTGCTAACAACAGCTTAAGTACACTTTCTAACAATACGAGTTCCAGTTCTCAGTTTATCCTCGTGGGTAGCCCTGAATTGATGGCTGTATTGGATAGTGAAGTAGGTGACATGCGTGATACTATTTGGGATGCGAGTGCATCTGGAATTCCTGCTGGAACAAGAAAATGCCAGAAATGGCAAGGCGAGAAAGGTGACTTCCTAGAGAACATCCCAATGATTCGCTATTCAGAAGTATTATTGATTGCAGCGGAAGGCTATGCTAAAAGTGGAAACGCAGGTCAAGCACAAGAGCATCTAAATCGTTTTCGTGCCGCTCGTGGTTTACCAGCCACAGACTTAACAGGAACAGATCTAGAAGCCTTGATCATGAAAGAGCGAAGACTAGAATTCGCTTTGGAAGGACATCGTTGGTTTGACCTTAAGCGTAACGGAATGGATATTCCTAAATCTGCTGCTTCAGGTGTACCAACAGTTAGCTATTCTGATTTCCGTCTCCTAGGTGTGATTCCTCAAACTGAGTTGAGTTTGAATGAATTTTTGGTACAAAATCCTGGGTATAATTAGGAGCTGAGAATGAATAATGCATAATGTTTAATGTTTAATGTTTAATGTTTAATGATGAATTATTGATTACTCATTATTCACTCGACATTATGATTGCTCATTACTTAGTTCGCTAACAAAAAGATCAATAATGAAAAAAATATTATATAGTTTAATCGTAATCATGGCTGCTACCTTCACAGCTTGTGAAGACCCAGGTACCTCTATCCTCTACGCAGAGGAGTACCTTGAGCTTGATGCAGCTACCACTGTGACCGGTTCCAGAACCTTTTCCTACTTGAGAGTAGATGATGGACAAGGTGTACCCAGTGGTTTCATCGTAAATCTTGGAGCAGCACATTCTTCTAGCCCAATCAACTTCACTTTCGAAATTGATGCAGCTAATAGTACTGCCATTGAGAACCTACATTTCTCGGTAAATTCTAATTCTGGTACGATTCAGCCTAACTCTAGTACTGCGGAGCTACCCATCACTATCCTAGATGATAACATCAATCCTGGCGAAACACCAGCGATCGTTGTTAATCTAACGGGTGGTGACATTGCCGTTAATCCAAACTACGAGTCAGCTACCTACGTATTGCAGGTACTATGTGAATCTACCCTAGCTGGAACGTACACTACCACTACTACAGGTACTTCAACTGACCCTTGCTGTCCAACGGAAACGACAGTGACGGGTGAAGTGACCTTGACAGCTGGAGCTGCTGATGGTGAGTATTCCATCTCTGATTGGAGTGCAGGTATGTACTTGGAGTGGTACGATGTTTACGGTGTAACTGCGACAACAGATCTATCAGTAAATTTCAATGATGTTTGCGGTACCGTTTCTATTGCTGAGACTGGCGAACCATTTGGAAATACTTTCTCTGCCACAGGTTCTGTCGACCCTGCAACCGGTGTGATTACTTACACTTGGCTAAGCGGGTGGGGAGATACTGCGGTAGTGACTATGACTCCTAAATAGTAGATCAGCCTTAAAACGTCGATTGACGTTTTCTCATACTAAAGCCCCGTCCAATCTCTGGATGGGGCTTTATGGATTCTAGGTCAACCGTTGTATCTTTACAACCAACGTCAACGGTATTATCCTGCGTGGACAAGCTGTAGAATTTGAGGGCCTTACAAGAAACAGAGCCTTCCACCCATACGTCGTCAATTACACACATTTTTCTCTTGGCCTTCCTTGATCCCAAAGGCAAAAACCCTAATTTTCAGTTCAATTTCTATCTTTTTTGACTAGGCACAAAATTTGGTGATTTTCTAGTATTGAAACTGCCCTAGCTAGGTATAATGCGATTAATATGAAAAACAAACTCTACCTCATGTTGCTCCTCGTAGCAACTTCTTTCTCTGGACTTTCCGCACAAAAATTCGTGTATGAAAAGGATGAAGTAGCACTAAAGGCTTTGTTACTAGAGTTACAGCAAAGTGATGAAGCACGTAACAAACGGGTGGCCGACTACCTAAAAAAACATCCTGAAGTCAGTCGTGACTTCAAAAAAAATGGCAATAGCTACAGAATCTATGACATCGAAAATAACCGCCCCGTATTGTTGTCCACGCTGAATGAAGGATCTGTCAATTCTGTTAACGCGGATGAAATCCGCCAAGGGGGATCCTTAGGTTTAGATATTACTGGTGAAGGTTTGCGTATTGCCGTTTGGGATGCGGGAACCGCACTAAGGACTCATGTAGAATACCAAAATCGCCTTTTGGTTACGGGAGGCTCAGAAATTGATGATCATGCCTGCCATACCATTGGAACAATTCTTGCTGGCGGCGTAGATCCTTCGGCTAGGGGCTTTCTCCCGAAAGCCACAGGTAAAGCCTACTGGTGGAATTCTGATTTACAGGAAATGACAACGGAAGCCCTAAACGAAGATTTACTAGCTTCTAATCATTCCTATACTTTTGGTTCTAAAGGTTGGGAAGGAGGAACATGGACTGGAGATCAAAGTATTAGCACTGAGGGAGACTACAAATTTGGCTTTTATGACTCCCGAGCATCTACGGTTGATAATATTGCCTATTCCGCTCCGTATTATTCTATTTTTCGAGCGGCTGGAAATGATAGAAATGATATTGGTGATGGATCTTTTCCTGCGGATGGGCCTTTTGATTGTATCAATGGTGTCGGTATTGCAAAAAATGTCTTCACAATTGGAGCTGTTAGTAAGCTCACTGAAAAGTATAGCAATCCCGACCAAATCATCATGAGCTCCTTCAGTAGTTGGGGACCAACAGATGACGGTCGAATCAAGCCAGATTTCGTTATGCCTGGAGTCTCGATATACAGTGTAGAATGTGAAGATGGAGATCTAGACTATGGCTTTTCAAATGGCACTTCTATGGCAGCTCCAGGTGCTTTAGGTGCTACAATGTTAATCAACGAGGCTTACAGTCAATTCAATAATACTTATCTAAAATCTGCTTCGCTAAAGGCCCTTATGGTACAGACGGCTATGGAAGCAGGGAGTAACCCTGGCCCCGATTACTCATTCGGTTGGGGTATGATCAATGTAGAAGAGGCAGTTGAACACATCATAGCGGAAGATAATATAAACGCTTTCATCTTGGAAGAATCATTGTTAAATGGCCAGGCCTTTGAGATGGAACTCAACCCTGTCGGAGGTCAGAAAATAACTGCTTCCATTGCTTGGACCGATCCAGCAGGCTCTCCTCCTGCACCCGCCTTGAATCCTACGAATCTCATGCTCGTCAATGATTTAGACATGCGGATCGTCGACGAAGCAGGCAATGAGGTCATGCCCTGGATCTTGGATCCTGCCATTCCAGGTAAAGCTGCTAGTAATGGCGATAACTTTCGAGATAACGTAGAGAAAATAGAATTTGCCAATCCACAGCCTCGTCGATACTTCTTGCGCGTAACTCACAAAGGGAGCTTGACGAATAACAAACAGGACTTTAGTTTAGTATTACGCTATACTTCCGAAGATCCAGGAATTGACAATTTATACTGGGTCGGGGGAAATGGAAATTGGTCAGATAGCGATCACTGGTCATTGAGCTCCGGTGGACAAGCCAGTAATCTTACTCCTGGTCCGGATTACAAATTGATTTTTGATGACAACTCATTTCCCGGCGGGGAACATGCGGTGACCATGGATCAAGTATATAGTGTAGCAGGTATTGTGGGGCTAACGAATAAAAATGTAACTTTCGATTTTGGCGGTAATCAGCTGACCACTTCTGGAACAGCCCTCCTCGCTTCAGAAAATTTCACATTGACCAATGGTGATTTATTACTTAGAAATTTGGGTAGCAACGTAAGTCAAATCCTAGATCTTAATGGTAGCAATACCAGTTCTATTAACATTATTCTTCTTGATGAGAATCAAGCTATCTGGAATGTTAACGGAGGTGTTTTGAGGGCAGATGCATTGGCCATTAACGGCGGGACCCTATTTGCTTCCAACACTCAACTCCAAATCAAGGATATACAAGTTACCGCCAACGCAAGCATGCAGGTTACCGGGACTTCAATAGAAAATTTCGAGCAATTCCTGTTGGCAGAAGGAGCCACTTGGTTGGCGGATGCTAGCTCCTCTTTCTTCTTGAACAAGGCGGATTTAGATGCAACCTTCCAAGCACCCGCCCTATCCTTCCAAACTCCACTTCAGATGGACCAAGGCAAGCTGACGCTCACTGCTCCTAATGCCCAATTCCAAGCCGTCAGAATGGATGTGGCTAATCTTGTCATTACCAATCCTCTATCTATTAATGACTTATCCATCAAAGGGGGTAGCGAACTTAAGATTCAAAGCGGCTCGATTGTTGCAGTTGAGGAACTGGATCTAGAAGCCTCAGCAAGCGCTATGATTACAATGATTGGTACTAGTGAGGGCCCCAATGCCGTACTGCAAGTTAATCCTCGGAAGAAATTCTGTTTTGACTATCTGGATCTACTGGATATTGATTTAGCTGGAAATGCTTCCATTAGTATCGGAGAAAATAGCCAACAGACTAATTCCAATGGCTGGTTCGTTGGAGCTTGTGAGGATCTACTTTTTGCCAACTTTAACGTGCAGTTTGCCTGCACCAATGGTATTACTTTCTTTGAAGATCTCAGTGAAGGAAATGTGGCCGAACAAATTTGGTATGTAGATGGTCAAGAAATTGGAAAAGGAGCTAATGCAGAGTTCTTCTTCCCGATAGCAGGTACTTACGAGATCGCTCTGGAAATTACTGATGGACTAGACAACTTTACTTCCTTGACTCAAACCATCGAAGTAATAGAATCTGAACTCGAACCGAATACCATCATTCAAAATACGACGCAATTGGCCAGCTTGAAACTTGGCGACAGCTACCAATGGTATAAGAATTATGAGCCGATCCCGGGCGCCACAGAGCGCGTTTACATGTACCAGGGAGAGGCTGCCGTTTACTTCGTATTGACCTTCGTGGATGGTTGCAATAGAATCTCAGAGGTACTCGATCTATTAGGAACAGCAGTAGAAAACTTGGATAAGAATCCAAACCCTGATATTCGTATCTTCCCTAATCCAGTGAATGATATGTTGTATATCCAGAGTAAGGAAATCTTTAAAGATCCAGTGCAAGTGAGCCTAAGCAATGCCCTTGGTCAGAAAGTATTGCAAACACAATCGAGTAATAGTCAACTCGTCAGTATAGATATTGCTGCCATGACACCCGGCATCTATATATTAAGCCTATCCGTAGGCGACCAAGTATTCACCAAAAAAATAGTCAAAAATGAGTAAGCAAAATCTCACCACTCTTCTTGTTTTCTTGTTTCTAGGATCAATGGCCTGGGCACAGGGGGACCCCATGTATAATACGAATAATGAGGTACTTACTTCAAAGCGTTACAGCCAGGTGCAAGGTTCACCTTACTATAATAAAGATTGGAATAAAGGCAGTCTTTACGATATTAAAGATGAGGTATTACCCCACGCCAGTATCAACTTCAATGGCGAAACCGGTTTGATGGAAATCAAGGAGGATGATAAAACCATTCAACTCAATGAGAATCTCTACAAGCGAATTGAGATTATGGTGGATGGCCAAAAGCAAGTATTTGTGAACCGGACTACTCCCTTAGACTTAACTTACTATCGAGCGGTGTATCAAAGTGAGCAAATGCAGTTTCTCGAAAGATTTGTATCTGAATTGAAGGAGGATGAGGTTGCGAATTACGGCGCCTCCAAAACCCGTTCCAAGTTTATCAATAAAACTAAGCATTATGTTCTGCGCGATGGTAAGCTAGAAATGGTAAACCGCAACAATAAAAAGATTGTAGATTTCTTGAAATCTGCAAGACTTAAAGGTTATATCAAAAAAAATAAGCTGAACCTCAAGAAGGATGAGGACTTGGTAAAAGCACTCGCCTACTACGAAAGTAGCATGATGAAGAATAAGTAATTGATGAAGACTACGAAATACATTTACTGGGGCAGTACAGGGCTGATGTGCCTAATCTTTACCTTTTCGGCGGTCATGTACTTTTCAAACTTTGCCTGGGCAGCGGGCTACTTCGAGCGATTGGGTTATCCTACTTGGCTCGTTTATCCGTCTGCTACTGCCAAAGTGCTCGGTGTGCTTGCGGTTTTGACTAATCGCTCTTACATCTTGAAAGAATGGGCCTATGCGGGCTTTTTCTTTGATGCACTGCTGGCCTTTAGCTCCCATATGATTGTCGGTGACGGAGAAGGAGGCATCGCACTTGCCGCGTTGGTCGCAGTAATTGTTTCAAGGTATACACAGTTTCGCTTGCAAGGCCGTTCCTAGCGGTAGGTTCTTCCAACGATCTACGGAATCCCGAGTTTTAGCTACGGCTAAGATTCGGGATTTTTCTTTGCAGAAATTTTGCTGTCTCACCTGAAAATCACCCGATCGGGTGAAGGAAAGCCCTCCAAATGCGCCGTTATTTGTAATCGTAAAACAATTGATAACTTCAAAACCTAGATGATGAAAACGATTAAATTAATGTTCGCCTTAGCAGCGATTTTCATGGTTCAAGCTACCTCTACCTTTGCGCACACTCCTGGTTTACCTCCCGTAACTAAGTGGGACAAATTAGGACAACAGAAAGTGAATTTCCGCTTGGACAAGGACGAGATCAAAGTGACACTGGTACAAGGGCTTTTTACGGCGATCAAGCTAAAAGTGAAAGACGGCCCAATCAACATGCACAAATGCGTGGTACACTTCAAGAATGGAAGCAAGCAAAATGTGAACATCCGCAAAAACATCCCTGCTGGTGGAGAAACAAGAGTAATCCAATTGGACGGAGGTGGAAAGAGAATTATCAAGAAAGTAGTTTTCTTGTACGATTCTAAAAAGCCTCGCGATAAAGCAACGGTGGCCCTTTGGGGTAAGCACTAGGAATGGATAAAGAGCAAGTTCGAAATGATAAGTGATTCGGAGCCCTTCGGTACAGCAGTACGGAAGGGCTTTTTGGGGCGTAGACAAGTCAAAAGTCGGAAGGCGGAAGGGCGAAGGTGGAATTCTAGGGTGTGACATTCCCATTTCCGATTTCCCACTTATCGAAAGGCGGAATTCTAGGGCGTGACATTCTCATTTCCGATTTCCCACTTATC
>JABSSL010000009.1 GCA_013214355.1 Saprospiraceae bacterium
TAAACACTTTTTCTCTCGCCGTACAATGGTCAAAGCTGTCAAAGAAATATTAACTCATTTTGGCACTGAGTTTTGCATTAATTTCAAAGAACTTCAGAATACATGAATTCTTTTGTCGCACTACTTAGTGGCTTTTTTTCTGCTAGCTCGTTTTACCCTTTCTAAAACCACGACCGATAGAGGAGGAAGGGTTAACTGTAGAAAATGGGGTCGGCCATGCCAAGTACCCTGAGTAGATTTTAGCTTGTTCCCAGTGTGATCTCCACTTCCGCCGTAAATTTCATTATTGCTATTGAGCACTTCTTTGTACGTACCTTTAAACGGTACCCCTACTTTGTAGCCTTCCCGTACTACCGGCGTGAAGTTACAGATAACAATGAGTGGTTTTTCCGAATCTTCGCCTTTACGGATAAACGAAAGCACACTATTCTGATGATCGCCAAGATCTATCCATTCAAAACCATCTTGATCAAACTGCTTTTCGTAAAGAGCAGTAGTCTTGCGATAGTAATGATTGAGCTCTTTGACCCAGCTTTGCACACCTTTATGATAATCATGTTCCAGTAGCCCCCATTCTAGTCCATTTTCTAAGCTCCATTCACTAGTTTGACCATACTCACCTCCCATAAAGAGCAATTGGGTGCCAGGGTGGGTATACATGTAGCCATAGAGCAATCGAAGATTGGCGAAGCGTTGCCATTCATCACCAGGCATTCTAGTTATAATGGCACCTTTACCATGTACCACCTCATCATGCGAAAGGGGGAGTTGGAAGTTTTCCGTAAAGGCATATACCAAACTGAAGGTAATCTCATTGTGATGATAGCGACGATGAACCGGATCTTTTTTAAAATAATTTAGCGTATCGTGCATCCAACCCATCATCCACTTCTGTCCAAAACCAAGGCCGCCAGTATAGGTGGGGCGGGAAACGCCAGACCAGGAGGTAGATTCTTCAGCAATGGTGACCGCGTCAGGGCATTCTCTATACACCGCTTCATTGAATTCTTTCAAGAAGGAAATGGCTTCGAGGTTTTCGTTGCCGCCATATTTGTTGGGAATCCATTGGCCTTCCTCCCTCGAATAATCAAGGTACAACATAGAGGCAACGGCGTCGACACGTAAACCATCAATGTGGTACTGCTTCAACCAGAACAGCGCATTCGAGATCAGAAAACTTCGTACCTCATTTCTCCCATAATTGAAAATGCAGCTCTTCCAATCTGGATGAAAACCTTGACGGGGATCTGCGTGATCGTAAAGGTGCGTACCATCAAAGTCAGCTAAACCGTGTGCATCATTGGGGAAATGTGAAGGTACCCAATCCAATAGGACTCCAATTCCCTCCTGATGGAATTTGTCCACCAAGTACATAAAGTCTTCCGGTAGTCCGAAGCGTGAAGTTGGAGCAAAGTAACCTGTAATTTGGTAACCCCACGATGGAAAATAGGGATGCTCCATCACGGGCATAAATTCAATATGGGTGAAGCCCATATCCTTCACATAGTTGACCAATTCATCGGCCATTTCGCGATAACTTAGGCTTTCGACACCACCAGCCTTCTTCCGCCAAGAACCAATGTGGCACTCATATACCGAGTAGGGTTTATCTAAGCCAGCTACATCCTTACGTTTCTTCAACCAATCTTGATCTTGCCATTCGTATTCCAAGTCCCAGACAATGGAGGCCGTATTAGGAGGAATTTCCCAAAATAGTGCAAAAGGATCACCTTTCTCCAACGCTCTTCCATCCTTTGCCAGGATCGCATACTTATACAATTCACCACGACCAATCCCTGGGACGAAACCCTCCCAAATACCAGATTGATCCCAGCGTGCGCTTAGGGGGTGGCTCGTTCTATTCCAGCCATTGAAATTTCCCATAACCGCTACGCGCTCAGCGTTGGGTGCCCATACGGCAAAATAGGTGCCCCATTGACCATCTACTTCGATGATATGGCTTCCTAGTTTTTCGTAAGCCTTGAAGTATTTTCCTGCCTTGAAAAGATTGGTATCATAGTCGGTGAGCAGACTATGGGTAATGACGTTAGACATATAGGTGCAATTGGTTTCTTACATTAATAGGATATAGAATTGGGCGACCGCCAATCGTGTACTGAGCTCAACTTTCGCATTTTGTGCTGATCTATTAGCTCGGTAGCCATTTCTTCTCTTCAAAATGCCAAGGTCTTGCTAAGACGCTGCAAATGTACTACTTATTGTATAAATATCATTGGTAATGGAAGCGCATGTTCGGTGATCGCGCCCTAGGTGTGAAATCGTCCTTTTTTGCTGCAAGCGTAAAGAAAAAGTCATTCTAGGCTTCTACACCCGGAATGACTTTATTGAAGCATCTTCATACAAATGCAATTCTCTGATAATTTTTGTGATTTTATCTGGCTAGCTAAAACACAGACTCAAAAGCACAAGAATTGACGGAGAACTACAAATGTAGGATAATAAGTAGATAGCTCCGGTCATGAGCAAATTGCATGAACCGCTATCTTTCTGTTTGTTCTAGTTTAATGCGCTAACAACAGAATTTTCTACACCGAATGGGGTAGGAGCGTAGGCGTCAGCTTCGAAATCATTCTCCCACTTTTCTCCGTCAATTAAGTAGCGGAATTGGTATTCTTTACCACTTTCTAATTCAACTAGTGCTTTGAATACGCCAGCTTTCTTCTGCTTTTTCATTGGAATAGCTTCCTCTACGTTCCAATCGTTGAATTCACCAACGATAGCTACAGAAGTAGCTTCTGGAGCAGCTTCTAGAGGAAAAGAGAAAGTAGCCTTACAAACAGGCTTAGATTTAAGAAATTGCTTTTTGATCATGACTATGTCTATTTTAAGAGGTTTATCAATTAGAGAGGATAAATTATTTACCCCCTTTTAGTTCGTCTTGAAGTTTTGCCAGTTTTTCCCACTCACCTTTGGCAGCTAGTTTAGCTTGCTTTGGCCAAGTTCTTGGTTCGTGCATTTTGTAACGAGGGCCAGCTTCTGCCAAGAATTTTCTTAGGCTAGTGATTTTGGCTTTCCCAAGATCTTCAAAAGTTAGGATCCCGTTTCCTTGCAGGATCTGAGCAATTTTAGGACCGATACCTTCAATCTTCTTCAAATCATCCTTCTTAGCAGCAGCTTTAGGTGCGGTCTTCTTAGGAGCCGCCTTTTTGGGAGCTGCTTTCTTAGCAGGTGCTTTGGCTGCAGCAGGAGTAGCCTTTTTCTTAGGCGCTGCTTTCTTAGGTGCTGGGGCAAGAACAACTTCTTCCAAGGCTACAACAGAATTTTCAACTCCGTATGGCGTAGCTAGGTAGGCATCAGCAGCCCAGTCATTAACCCAAGTAGTACCATCAACTAAGTAACGGAACTGGTATTGGCGTCCAGCATCCAATTCAACGCTAGCTTTGTAGTCCGCTTTGGTCGCCTTCATCGGAACTCCTTGTTCCCACGTCCAATTGTTGAACTCTCCTAGTACTCGCACCTCAGTTGCTCCATTTACAGCTTCTTTAGGAAGGCTGAAAGTAACTTTGCAAGTAGGCTTGTTTTTGAGATATTGTTTCTTAAGCATCCTTTGATTTGTTAGGTTCCTTAATAATGGTTCGTGTATAAAAAACACTAAGTATGATTTCATTACAAAGTTATGCGATATTTAACTGATTTTCAAAGAAAAATACTTTATGAAGTGCAGGGCGTGAATTCTGCAGGGAAGCTTTTTTTCGGATAGTAAATTCAAAATCGAAACCAAAAAAAGGTAATGATTCGACGGGCCAAATACGATTTTTAGAAGACCAAGGATTGCCAAATTATTTGAAAACTAAAAAAAATGTGATTTCGGCGATTTTTTTTGAAAAAGTTTGTCTGAAATCTGCGCCAGCGGTATTGACTGAAGGTCAATCAACTAGCTAAGACTTATCCTTTCGGAGACCAATACGGATTTTCTCTTGTTTCATCAGAAGTCTATTGTTAGAAAAATGAACGGCTAGATTATTTGAAATATTTACATTATATTTGAAACGTCGATGAAGGATTTATTAACTGTCTCCTCCAGATCCTAATCTAATCGACGACCTCGTTAAGTCTCATCATTCTCGGAGATCATTCTTCGGAATTTTCCTCCCATTTAATCAGTAAAGTTAAAGACTCCCAACTGCGGTAGGCAGCCCTTGTATGTGTTGTGCTTCTATATCCTCAATAGAACGACTACGGAGGTATGCATTCCTATTGCCAATCGAGCTGTATCTAACTCATATTTATTCATAATTCAAAACCCATTCTATGGAACCATTTATTGGCATGATCGTAATGTTTGGTGGCAACTTTGCACCAAGAGGCTGGGCCTTTTGCGACGGAACTTTGTTGTCTATCTCTCAGAATCAGGCTTTATTCTCCATTCTAGGTACTACCTATGGTGGAGACGGTAGAACTACTTTTGCTTTACCTGAATTGAGAGGTCGTGTGGCTATGCATCCAGGCAGTGGCCCTGGATTAAGGACTAGACGTCTGGGTGAGAAAGGTGGTGTTGAAGAAGTGGTCTTGAACACCACTCAAATCCCTTCTCATACTCATACGTTAAATGCAAAGGGATCTCTTAATGTCGTTAGGGAGGATGGTAACACGGCAGAGCCAGCCGGTGCAGCTCTTGCGAATGTCAGCCCTGATTCAACCTTAAGCTATAATAATAGTACTGCTCCTGATGCCGTTGCTGCGAACAATTCCGTTACGGTTACTGGCAATATAGCCCCTACCGGTGGCAGCCTAGGACACACTAATATTCAACCTTTTACTTGTGTGAATTACATTATCGCTTTGGTTGGAACTTTCCCATCTAGAAACTAGATGATGAATCTAGGAAATAAAGGAAACTTTGCTCCCAACAAAGTGGAGGGGGTAAAGTTCCTTTGAAGCATATGGTAAGTGTACCCTACAAATGCTACATTTCAATTTTTAGCTTACTTTTCAGTTTAACCAATTAAGAAAGTACAGATGCATAAAGAATGGTGGGATTCATTGGAATCTCAATGGAAAAAGGCCTTTAATGAAGCTGTGTTGGGCAATGGACCGATTGAGAATCGACCTACGCGTACCGAAATGGAGGCCATCCATCAGGCCACAGCCCTACGCTTTGCTGGCCCCAGGGCCCCTTATCCCAATATGACCTTTGAATTGACCAATACTACTGGTTTAGCACAGCTGGATCAAGTTCAAACCTTGGTAGTTATTTTTCATCCGATTGCGGAGTTGGGGGACCTTTCACATATGAAAGGACTCACTGGGCTCTTTGTAAATAATTGTCAGCTAAAATCTCTGAAGGGGATAGAGGAATTGATGAACCTCAATCTATTGTACGCTTCAACCAATCAAATTAAGAACATTAAGCCCATTAAGAAATTGATTAACCTATCGGATTTTCAATTTCCTTACAATAGTATTACCTCCTTGGAAGGCATCACCAACAAGCATACCTCCAAAATGAAGAATTTCATTTGTTTGCCCAATGATGAACTGCCTGATCGCGACATCATTAAAGTAGAAAACCGACTAGGCATACGTTGCCGGCGTGGTTAGGGATCGAAGCTGGTCACTTATTCGTAGCGTAAAGCTTCCACTGGATTGGCCGTCGAAGAACGCATCGTCTGAAAGAAAACGGTCACCACTGCCAGCAAGACGGCAGTCAGCAAGGCTAAAAGAAATGGCATTGGCCCCATTGAAGTGGCATAGGCAAAATCCTGCAACCAGCTATTGACAAACCAATAGCCCAAGGGGATAGCTAGCACACCTGCGATCAGCACCAGTTTGACAAAATCCGTGATTATCAATTGTACCAAATTACCTACGGTAGCCCCCAAGACTTTGCGGATACCGATTTCTTTCGTTCGTTGCTCAATGGTGAAAGTAGATAGGCCAAATAAACCGAGGATAGCAACGAAAATGCTGAGTAAGGTTCCCATCAAAATCGTATTGCCAAACCGTTCGTAGCTATTGTATTGCTGCGCAAATTCCTCATCTAAAAAAGAATAGCGGAAAGGATATTGTGGCTCTAGTGTACCCCATAGCTCTTCTATGGCCGCCAGGGAGCTACCCACTTGTGTAGGATCTACCTTAAAGGCAACATTTGTAAACCAAGCTAGATCTTCTCTGGCAGATATGACTAAGGGTTCGAGAGCGGATTGTAGTCCCTGATAATGAAAATCCTTTACTACCCCAATGATTTCTCCGTATTGCTCATCAAAAGAGAACTTCATCCGATGACCAATTGGGTTATCTATTTCGTAGGTTCGAACAAATTCTTCATTGACTAGGAAAGCTCTGGCTGTATCACTAGCGATTTCCTCCGAAAAATACCTCCCTGCCTTTACCTCCAAATCTAAAGCTTGAGCCAATTGGGCATCAGCAAAAAGTGTGTTGATATAAGTACCCTTTTCTTGTCCTTCAATCTTCATCCCGTAATTGGGAATGCGCTGGCCAGGCGTGCGAGCCATCACGGAGGCAGCCGAGATACCTGGCTGTTGCAGGATGTCACTCTTTGTCCGTCGAAGTTTGGCAATGGCTTCCTCCGTATTGAGCGTAGCAACTACCACTTGATCTCCGCTGAAGCCCAGATCTTGGTTTAACATGAAATTCACCTGTTTCCAGACGAAACCAACCACAATGATCATCGCGATGGAAAGACTAAACTGCAACACTACTAAGGACTGGCGCATGCGACCTCCCCGTTTGCCTTTGCTCAAGGCGCCCTTCAGGGTACTAATGGGATGAATTCTAGATAGGTAGAAAGCCGGATAACTCCCCGCAATCAAACCAATAACCGAGGCTAAAATCACGAGCCAAACGGGTAACTGAGAACTGAGAATCCCTGCGAAACTTAGATCTCTATCTATTAATTGGTTGAAGAAGGGTAAAGCCAGGTCTGCTAAAAGGATAGCTAAAAACAAAGCCATCCCACTTTGTAATAAAGATTCTGATAAAAACTGGCTAACCATCTGCCCAAAAGTAGCACCACTTACCTTTCTAATCCCTACTTCCTTGGATCGCTTGGCAGCTTTAGCCGTGGCGAGGTTCATATAATTTATACAGGCAATTAGCAAGACAATAAAGGCTAAGAGTAGTAAAATTCCGATTTGTCTTAGGCTTCCGTTCTTACCATTGTATCCACTCACATCTGTTGAGTGCAAGTGTATATCGAATAAAGGCTGAAAATTCCAGGTGGGGTAACGAGAAGGAGGTGTATCTCCGTCTTCAAGATATTCCTGTTTCACATAACTGTTAGCCATGGCGGTGGCCTTTTCGGAGGCGGCTATTGCCTGACTTTGACTATTCAGCTTAACGTAGACTTCACAGTGACCGCCCGTCCAATAAGGTGAAAACTCATCTTGGCTGACAATTATATTTACTGCATTAAAGTGCGATGGACCTGCTGGCTCAGCTATTACGCCTGTAACTGTGACTTGTTGTTCCTCATTGATAGTTAAGACTTGTCCCACTGGATTTTGTCTACCAAATAATTGTTGTGCAGTTGCCGCTGACAAAACAGCGCTGGCAGGTCTCTGTAGGACGGTCTGGTGATCTCCCAATTGGAGGGGAAGGGGAACGGTTTGAAAAAACAAGCTATCCGCAATGGCAAAACCATCTATGAAAATGCTTTCTTCTCCCTTTTGTACTAGGACCTCATCAATTCCGCTAAACCTTGTAGCCGATTTGATTTCGGGAACTTCATCTATCAGAGCGGGAGAGACTGGAGCTGGAACAATGGCCATTTTACGGCTATTTGCTGCTGGATACTCCCGGTACAAGCGGTAAACCTGTTCTTTGTCAGGTATGCTTTGGTTATAGCTTCTTTCATGCTGGATGTACAGGAAGATCATGATGATCAAAGCCATTCCTACACTTAGTCCAAGGATATTGATAAAGGAGAAAAGTCGGTTCTTAATGATGTTTCGCCAGGCAATCTTAAGATAGTTCTGCAACATGGTTAGCTTGGTTTGCGTTTTGTTCTATTACATTCTAAAAGTATGCCATTGGTTTAAGTATTTGGTTGTCATTTGTTTAGCTTGATTTGTAGCTCGTGGTTATGTGCGTATCTGAACAATTAGTGTTCATAAACGAACAGTGTTTGCGGGCCAGGGCGAGTTCGAAGCTTAACGGTTTCTATATAGATAATAGAGATTAAGATGTTCCGAATTAGCCAAAATGATATCTGGATACTCATCATCATTTATTTTCCCGACAGCTACTTGATAGGTATCATATCCTTGCTCCGATAAGGCGTGGCGAGCAAACTTTTTTGCGCCTCCTTGATTGAAGTAGACAGCTGATGGTGTGGCTTTATTTCCCGTGACAATATCTAAGGCCCCATCTTGATCAATATCTGCTAGTAGTAGATGGAAGGTACTTTCCTCTGCTGCCCCAACTACGAGCGTTCGTTTGTAAGTATGGTCTTTATCTCCAAAATAGATGACGTTCGGTTCTCCTATATTTCCGCTTACTATATCCAGCCAGCCATCTTCATCTAAGTCAGCTACGGCTACAGACCGAGTTTCATCCGTACCCGTACCAAACGGAAGACCTTCCTTTGCAAAGGTGCCGTCACCATTATTGAGGTAGATGTAGTTCTGCTGTTTATCTCTGTTCGCCAATACAAGGTCTTGATCTCCATCTTTGTCGATATCTGCCGCGGCTACATCTATGGTAGAATCTTCTGCATTGCCAAAGGAGATGCAGTTATCAAAATTGGCTTTCCCGTCATTGAAGCAGATCTCATTGGCGGATCCTCGGTTGGTAATCAAGACATCGGTGTGCCCGTCATTATTAATGTCAGCTAGAAGAAGGCTTCTTGTAGGAGCCTCCAATTGACCGAAAAGTCCCTTTTCTGTAAAGTGTCCTTTCCCATCGTTGAGGAAGATACGGTTTGGAGCCATATCATTCCCAGTCAGGATATCCAAGTCACCATCGCCATCTAGATCCGCCAGTGGAGCTGCATAGGTAGTGGATAGATTTACCCCTAGTGGTTGAGCGACTTTATACCCTCTCTTTGTCAGAATAAAGACGTAGTTTTGCTCTGTCCAGTGACGACCATTAGCCACGACTGCATCTAGGTCGCCATCGCCATCTACATCTCCCATGCTCACGGAAGCCGTGCGATGTTTGGCGGTTCCTAGAGAGTAGAAGTAGCCTCTTGGGTTAATGAACTGATGGCTTTGGGCACTGGAATGGTTCTGGCAAATGATGCAAAGCGTCAGTAGACAATACAATGAGGTGAAGGAAAATTGCTTCATCGCGGATGGTTTTGAAGTCCGGAGTGATTGAAAATTAAATGTATGAAAAAGTCGGATAATAGGAAGGATGATCGAGCTAAGGAAAAAGTTGGTTCCGGAGCGGAAGTAGGGATGCGACTGAATAAGTACGTAGCACATTGTGGGGTAGCTTCGCGTCGAGCTGCTGCAGACTTGATCAAGCAAGGGCGCGTTGCCGTTAATGGGAAGATAGAAAAAGCGCCCGGCTATCAGATCGAGGTAGGGGATGTGGTGACTTTTGACGGAAAAAAATTGCAGCCAGAAGAACGTCAGGTTTACATCCTTATGAATAAACCGAAAGACGCGATTACTACGGTGAAAGATGAAAGGGGGAGAAGAACCGTAATTGATCTCTTAAGAGGTAAGATTAAAGAACGGATCTTTCCCGTTGGCCGACTAGATAGAGAAACGACGGGACTACTTCTGCTCACTAATGATGGTGATCTAGCAGAAAAAATGACCCACCCTCGGTACCAAATGAAGAAGGTATACTATGCCAGTCTTGATAAAGAATTACATCCTGCGGATTTGAAGAAGATAGAGAAAGGTCTACAATTGGAAGATGGTCCTGTACAGGTGGATTGGGTAGAATATTTGCCGAAGCAAGCCAAGACCGAAGTAGGACTTGAAATTCATGTGGGAAGAAATCGGATCGTCCGCCGTATTTTTGAGCACCTTGGTTATCATGTTAGGCGACTGGATCGGGTCTACTTGGGGGGCTTGACCAAAAAGGATTTAAAAAGAGGTTGGTGGCGGCATTTGACCCAACAAGAAATTATAATGCTGAAGCATTTCAATAAGCAGCGGGACAATAAGTAGTATTGTTCCGCAAGTGAAGAAGCGCGGCATCGACAGGATTCGATGCCGCGCTTCTTCTTTTACCTTCCTGTTAAGCCTACCCATAAATCCCATATAGTTAGGCGTTCAAGGCGCTGCCATACAAAATTATACATTCTATTTCTACGACTCCAGGAGCTACTCCTTAGCTTTTACTACAAATCTGTCTTATGCTGCTGGCATGGGGCACATCTTCTGCTTGCTCGCTGCGGTTGATTACTTTGGAGGCCTTTGATATCCATCTTATATTTGGAGGAAAAGCTCAACATGAAAATAGATAATGACGTAGATTATACCGCCAAAAAGATAGATGGATCGATAACTATAGATGGAAACGTACAGAAATCCATTTGGCAGGATGCTAACTGGAGTCCAAGATTTGTAGATATGGTGAGTGGCCAGCCAGGACTATACAATACACAGGTGGCCATTCTTTGGAATGAGACTCACCTCTACATTGCGTTTGAAGCGGAGGAACCACTGGTAGAAGCTAAGCTGACAGAACGGGATAGTATCGTCTTTTTAGAGAATGACTTGGAGGTATTTATTGATGGAGGAAGCTGTTATTATGAGCTAGAGGTAAATGCCGCCAATACCATTTACGAAGTCTTCTTTATCTGGAAAGATACTTTTCTTGATCATAGTAAATTTGACATTCCACAATTTGATGTGCATCAAGAACAAGCCTATACATTTGGTGGTGATTACGATCGCACCGGGGCGTCTTTCTGGAAAGGGACACACCCAAGAGGAATCCGTTGGGCGTTTACTAATTATGATATGACAGGTCTGGAAACTGCGGTAAAAGTAGATGGCGTTTTAAATGATAACAACCATATTGATGAAGGCTGGAGCTTAGAAATTGGCATTCCCTGGAGTAGTTTAGATTTGTTAGCCGATGGGCGTAGCCTACCTCCTTCTCATGGGGATATTTGGAGAATGTTCTTAGGCCGATTTCAAAAACTTGTCCTGAGCGGGCAAGCAGTAAAGCCACATCCGGCTATGGTTTTGAGCAGCCATGGGATATATGATACGCATCTACCTGAAAAATGGAGTCGCATAGCATTTAGTCATTGAGGCTGATCATAACTTGATCTTAGGGCCGATGTCCTAATGGTTTTGGATCGGTAATTTCTTGTTTTTCTTGCTATACTACGCCAAGCTTTTACCTTTGCAATGCGCTCAGAGTTTTCGCGGAGGCACCTTTAATGGACACAAAAATATTGCTCAATGAGGTATCTGATAGTCATTGTTTTAAGCATAGGATTGCTGGGTAGTTGCCGATCTGGAAAAGAACCAACCAGCGGCGAGACACCTGCCGTGATTAGCCTTTTGATCGGGCCTGAGAAAGTCGACTGCATCGGGGAGGGACCACAACTTTGTTACCTGGTCAAAGAGGAAGAAGGGGCGGAGTGGACCAACTTTTACGGCGAGATTGCTGATTTTGAATATCAAGCAGGTTACAATTATGAAATTCTGGTAGAAAAGATCAAGATACCAAACCCCATGGCCGATGGCCCTGCCTTTAGGTATCGGCTAATGAAGGTATTGCAGAAGCAGAAGACTACTGGATCCATCCTGCATGACATTTGGATCGTTCAAGCCTTGGAGGGAGAGGCTTTAAAGAAAGGGACCAGCCTACCCCGATTAGAGTTGATGCCAGCGGATGGAAGAATGATTGGTTATACGGGTTGCAATAACCTGAATTCTCGACTGAAGGTCGCCGCGCTTCGGATCGCTTTCACGGATATTTCATTCACAGAGAAGTATTGCGAGGGACGCATGGATACAGAAGGTACTTTTATTAAAGCTTTGGAAAGGGTGGATCGCTATGAGGTGCGGAATCTAGAGTTGATCTTGTTTGCAGGTGAGGTGGAGATGGTGAGGTTGAGAAAAGTGGATTAGTGATAAAGCAGTATGAGTAAAGTTTATAGAACGTAAACTAAAATATGGCAAATTCAGATTTATTGAAAATAGGCTTGGCTCAGATGACACCAGTTTGGCTAAATAGAGAGGGGACCTTGCTGAAAATGGAGGAGTGGGCCAAGGATGCGGGAGAACAGGCCTGCAAGTTGCTGGTATTCCCTGAGGCATTCGTCCCTGGATATCCATTTTGGCTAGAATTAACCGACGGAGCTCGTTTCAATAATAAACGCCAGAAAGAGCTCCATGCCCATTACCTGGATCAAGCCATACAGATTGAGCAGGGACATCTAGAAGGACTTTGTCGGATTGCCGCAGCTTACGAAATGATGATTGTGCTCGGAAGTATCGAGCGACCAAGCGATAGGGGAGGGCATAGTGTATATTGTTCCATGATCAATATCGGTACGGATGGGCAAGTGCAAAATATTCACCGGAAATTGATGCCAACTTATGAGGAACGCTTATGTTGGTCGCCAGGTGATGGTCATGGCCTACGTACCTTCCCGCTAGGTGCCTTTACGGTGGGCGGTCTCAATTGCTGGGAAAACTGGATGCCATTACCACGGGCGGCCTTATATGGAATGGGAGAGGATTTGCATTTGGCGATTTGGCCTGGGCAGCTGAGGAATACCGAGGATATCACCCCTTTCCTGGCCAAAGAAGGACGTTCTTATTCCGTCTCTGTATGTAGTTTTATGCGTAGAGATGATATTCCGGACGATATCCCTTATGCGGACCTAATAAAGGAAAGCAGTCCTGAGATTCTAGCTAATGGGGGGAGTTGCGTGGCTGCACCTAATGGAGATTGGTTGGTAGAGCCAGTAGTAACAGAAGAAAAACTGATCGTGACTACCTTAGATCATGCTCGAGTCAGGGAGGAACGCCAGAATTTTGATCCCGTAGGTCACTATTCACGCCCAGATGTTACCCAACTAGTGATTGATAGAACTCGACAGAGTACCCTAAAGATCAAAGATTGATTTAGGACTTATCAAATTCCTGCCAAGCTAGCGCTGCCGCTCCAAGGATGGCATCGTGCTCTCCGCCTACCTCGGAGATCATGAGCTTAACCTTACCACGAAACATATGGAAAAGCCTCTCTTCCATGGCTGCCCGGGTGGGATCTAATAGCAAGTCTCCTGCTTTTGTCAAGCCTCCCGTCAAGATGATGGCTTGCGGACTGAGATAAGCCACCGTATCGGCTAGCTTGGTACCGAGTATCTCCCCAGTATAAGTGAATGCTTCCTGAGCAATAGTATCACCAGCTAAAGCAGCCTCTGTGATCATTAAGCCCGTAAGTTGGTTATACGAATAGTTGCGCATGACACTTGGGTAGGGAAGATCGGCCAGTAGCTTGAAAACCGTCCGCTTGATTCCTGTTACCGACACATAAGTTTCTAGGCAACCTTTCAACCCACAATTACACTGACGACCATCGGGACGTACATTGACATGCCCCATTTCTCCGGCGATCCCATCTTGTCCCAGCAATAGCTGATTATTCACTACAATCCCACTCCCCAGTCCTGTTCCTAGGGTCAACACTACAAAGTCCCTGAGGTCTCTTCCCAAGCCATATAGATTTTCACTCAAGGCCGCAGCATTGGCATCATTGGTAATGACGGCGGGTACAGCTAATCTGGCTCCAATATCCTTCGCGAGAGGGACCCGCTTTCCCCAGCTAAAGTTTGGCGGATTCATCATCTGGCCGGTAAAGTAATTGGCGTTAGGTGCCCCAATTCCTACTCCTTTCACTTCAAGCCCGTCTTGCTGAGACATGATGTCGTCATATACCTTTCCTAATCTATCTATAAATGAGTCGAAGGGGTCTCTGCCTTGGGTGTCGAAGCGTTGCATGGCTACAACTTCTCCCGTTTCAGAAACTAGGCCAACTTTAGTGGAGGTTCCTCCTAGGTCGATACCGACTACCACCTCTTTTTTCATCGGATATTGCTATTTTTTGGAATGGACTGTAGACCTCTAGAGTATGATCCCTATGCGTCTAAGTATCACTAAGGTTTCATCATTATCGAGGCCTCAGTGGAAGCCCCTTTTTTGAAAGAAGGCTAAAGATAGGAGATTATGAGAAAAACTTGGCGCTTTTACCGGAAAGTCTGAAAACACGTAAAAAAGGAGGCAAATAATTATCAAATTCATAAATCTTCACGAGAATATTGGGATGCAGCTCTTTGGAGTAGTTTAGTATGGATGAATGCAAAGAAGACTTGTTGTGATTACTAGACGACTGGTCGATTTTAACAAAATCTTAACAAATATCCCTTGATTTACTAGACGAGTGGTCATATTTTTGTGTGGCAGAAGGATAGACAATGAAAATTACTGAAAAATACGCAGCAAAGAAGGAAGCCATTCTGGAAAAAGGAATGGAGGTGATGTGGTTCAATGGTTACAATGGAACCAGTGTGAAGGATATTGTCAGTGCTGCAGGAATTCCGAAGGGGTCATTTTACTTCTACTTTGACTCCAAAGAGGAATTTGCGATTGAAGCCTTGAAATATTATCTGGAATTCACAGAAAAACTATCTGAGCCAATTATGGAAGATCCGACCTTAGGTCCCATGGAGAAACTGCGGAAACTATTCAAAGTAAGAGTGGATGCAGCCTTCAACATGTTTGATTGCAATTGCGGTGAATTCCAAGGAGGCTGTTTTATGTCCAATCTAGGGCAGGAAATGTCAGATACCAATGAAAGGATTCGTGAAGCAGTTAACTATGCCATAGAGGAATTCAAAGGTCCAATCGTGAAGTTGTTGATGGAAGCGCAGATGGCGGGAGAGGCTAAGCAAGATCTGGATCCTAATAAGTTCATGAATTTCCTGGAAAGTACAATGCAAGGGGCCATGATGACGGTGAAAGCTAGCCGTGATCCACAGCCCATTCACGATGCAGAGCATTTTCTCTTTGACGTTATACTAAAGCCATAAGCAAACCAACAGTCCCAGCAGGGATGACCAAGTAATATTTTCCAGCTAAACTTAATCTAAGACTATCATCTATTTCCCTTCGGGAGGATAGGTGAGTATAGACTGCTTGCTGTACACATCAAGCCTAGCAGTCTCATATCTGTTGTATTGATTTATTTATAGACGACTGGTCAATTATTTTATGATGCACATAGAATAAACACGTTTTCTATGCCATAAATAGACGACTGGTCAATTACTTAAACTGCATTCATGAAAACAGAACATTCAAACGACCCACAGGTGTCACCGACCTTCGCAGAGCGATTTGGACAATGGGTGATCCGTTGGCGATGGCCGGTCCTGCTAGGCTCTTTGCTGGTAGTCATGGGACTGGGTTATGGTGGTCAATTCCTAGCTTTCAATGGAGATTACCACATCTTTTTCAGCAAAGATAATCCACAACTTAACGCCTTTGATGCTTTGCAAGAGAAGTATTCCAAGGATGACAACGTGCTCATTGCCATTGAGCCCAAGGATGGTAATGTGTTTACGGCTACAACCTTGGCTGCTTTGGAAGATCTTACTGAGCAGGCTTGGCAAACACCTTATTCTAGCCGAGTGGATGGAATCACGAATTTCCAACACACACGTGCCGTAGCGGATGATCTCTATGTTGATGACCTGGTAGAGAATGCCCAGGAAAAGACACCGCAGCAATTGGCAGAGATCAAACAAATTGCAACTACTGAGCCCAATTTAGTCCATCGGTTGGTGGATGAAAAGGGGACCATTGCAGCCGTCAATATCACGGTAAAACTACCAGGAGAAAGTCAGACCGAAGAGGATGAAATCACCGCCTATGTAAGAAATATGCTGACTGAATTTGAAAGCCAGCACCCAGATCTTAAGACTTATGCCTCTGGTATTGTAATGATGACGGCCGCCTTTAAGGAAGCCGCTTCCGGAGACATGGCAACGCTGATTCCCACCATGTTCCTAATCATCATTGTGACGATCTTCCTAGCTACCCGTAGTTTCACCGCTACTGTATCGACCTTAGTCATTGTGATGTTCTCTATCATGGCCGCCATGGGGTTCGGCGGTTGGATGGGAATGGATCTTACACCACCTACCGCTTCTGTACCTACCATTGTACTGACCTTGGCTATTGCGGATAGTATCCATATCCTCATCTCTTTGATTCAGAATATCCGGGCAGGACTAGATAAGAACTCCGCCATTGTGCAGAGTTTGAAGGTAAATTTCATGCCGGTATTTATCACCAGTTTGACGACAGTCATTGGTTTCTTGACTATGAATTTTAGTGATGCACCGCCCTTCCGCGAATTAGGAAATATGACTGCTGTAGGTATGGTAGGGGCTTTTGTTTTCTCCGTTACTACGCTGCCTGCATTAATGTCATTGCTTCCGGTAAGGCCGCTATCATTTGGTCGGCGCGAAGCTAAGGGGACGAACTGGATGGATCGTTTTGCAGATTGGCTTGTAGCTCGACACCGCCCCGTAATGTGGCTATCTAGTTTTGCTATCCTAGGAATATCCTTGTTTGCCGTTCAAAACGAAATGAATGATGAATTCGTCAAATATTTTGGCTCCAATATTACTTTTCGTGCCGACACGGATCACATTAGTCAGCGCTTAACTGGTATTTATAACACTGAGTTTTCGTTGAAAGCGGGAGAAAGTGGCGGCATTAATAATCCCACTTATTTGGCAAAACTAGAGGAGTTTGAAGGCTGGTTAAAAGAGCAACCAGAAGTGGTCCATGTGAATACTTTTTCTGAAGTAGCGAAGCGAGTGAATAAATCTATGCATGGGGATACTTTGAGCTACTACCAGGTTCCCGCAAATCGGGATGAGGCGGCCCAGTATTTGCTATTGTATGAAATGTCCTTGCCATTTGGGCTCGATTTGAATAACCAGATCAATGTAGACAAATCGGAATCCCGTTTTACCGTCACTTTGGAAAACATTTCCAGTAACGACTTGATCGCCTTCAATGCGCGGGCAGAGAACTGGCTGCAGGCCAATGCCCCAGAGAGCATGTTTGACAATGGTACTAGTACCACTACCATGTTCGCCCACTTAGGAAAGCGCCAAATGAAAAGCATGATTTCGGGTACTGCCTTGGGCTTGATCCTGATTACAATTGTACTCATGTTCGCATTGGGTAGCTTCAAGTATGGGATGCTTAGCCTGATTCCTAACATCACGCCCATTACCGTTGGCTTTGGACTCTGGGCGGTTAGCGTAGGAATGGTCAATACCGGAATTGCCATTGTCTTCGGGATGACCCTGGGTATTATCGTTGACGATACGGTACACTTCATATCCAAATACCTACGAGCACGCCGAGAGCAAGGGAAGGATCCACAGGAAGCCGTCAAATATGCCTTTTCTACCGTTGGACGTGCCTTAGTGAGCACGACGATAGTCTTGGTGGCAGGCTTCTTCGTCCTGGCACAATCTCAATTCGCGATGAATTCTGGGATGGCCAAAGTCACAGCTTTGATTATCAGCTTAGCGTTGATTATCGACTTCTTGCTCCTACCTGCCTTATTGATTTTGCTGGGAAGAGGCGAAAAGAATACCGCAGCACAGCTGAAGGTAAAACCAGCTAGCGTAACTGCTTAAAACTAATCGACTTGCTGCTGACGATCCATATACCCAATATGGATCGTCAGCAGCAGCATCAGAACATTAAATTTTTCACAACCGTTAGAATATGAAAACGAAAAGAATCATTTGGGTAGCCTTCTTTGCTGTATTGGCTACCAGTATCTTCGCACAATCCAGTGCACAAAAAGGAAAAGACATTGCTATTACCGCAGACAAGGCCGATCAAGGCTTTGAAAGCCTGATCGTCGATTTAACCATGACCTTGAAAAATAAGAATGGTCAAACCAGTACACGATATCTGAAGAATGAAACGCTTGAACTGACTGCGGATGGCGACAAAAGCTTGATCGTATTCAATAGTCCTCGAGATGTAAAGGGTACTGCCACGCTTACCTTTACCCATAAATCTGGGCCAGATGACCAGTGGCTCTACCTACCTGCAGTGAAAAGGGTGAAGCGAATAAGCTCTGACAACAAGTCCGGCCCCTTCATGGGGAGTGAGTTTGCCTACGAAGACCTTTCTTCTCAAGAAGTGGAAAAATACACTTACAATTTCCTCAAGGAGGAATCCTACAATGGGAGTAGCACCTATTTGGTAGAACGCAAACCCGTTGATCCAAAATCAGGCTATGCCCGTCAATTGGTCTGGTACAACAAAGACAAAGGCTATCGCTTAGAAAAGATCGAATTTTACGATCGTAAAAATGCCCTCCTCAAAACCTTGACCTATAGTGGATATCAGATCTATTTAAATAAGCACTGGCGCGCCGCCAACTTCAAGATGGTCAATCACCAGACGGGTAAGGAAACGGTGCTAGAATTTACCAATTACCAGTTCGGTGTGGGGCTGACCGATAATGATTTTACCCAGAATAGTTTGAAGAGAGCGGGGAGATAGGCAGACATGTCTCGTGCATGTCAGGTCTATGGTTGTCGGTCGATAGTTGATAGGTTTTCACACCAGGTTCGAAACTCCTAGCTCTAGCTACCCAGTAAGAATCGAGGTGTGCCGGGATGAGAGAAGTGTGTGTCTACTATCGACCGATAACTACGGACCGAATACCTTTCTTCAGCCACCTAAAAGTAAAATCATGAATACCTATAAAAACTGTATCCTTCTCATCTTATCTCTAACTACCTTGCTATCACCTCTTACAGCGCAGTTAGACGCACAAGACCCAAAACTCTACCAAGACCTCAATTTGGAGATTATCGGTGATTATCGCTACTACTTCAATGAGGGGGCCTACGAAGGACAATTGCAGCACTATCCATCCCTAGCCGTAGAGCAAGACTACTATGTAGAGTGGGAGGATGGTGTTCATAGCATTCGGTTTACTACCTTTTTTCGCTTGGATCGAGATCGACAACGGACCCATTTCGATGTGAGAGAATTGTACTGGCAATGGGTTAAGCAGGACTGGGAATTGAGTGTGGGGATGAAAAAAATCTTCTGGGGGGTTACGGAGTCTGCCCACTTAGTAGACATTATCAATCAAACAGATCAGGTGGAAAGCTTTGATGGCGAGGCTAAGCTAGGGCAGCCGATGGTGCACTTTTCGTACCTCACTACGTTTGGGATACTTGACTTTTTCTTGCTGCCCTATTTCCGGGAGCGCCAATTCCCAGGACAGAAAGGCCGCTTGCGTCCACCTTTCCTGGTACGTGATGAGGACTTCCGATATGAAAGCAATGCCGAGCGCTGGCATCCCGATCTCGCCCTTCGCTGGTCTAACAGTTTAGGTATTTTTGATATCGGGCTCTCTTATTTCTATGGAACAGGTAGGGAGCCCGTTTTCCTTCCCGATGCCGAGAATGCTAGTTTCGATCTGGTTTATCCAATCAATCATCAAGTGGGTTTGGATTTGCAGGCGACCACTGGTCCAGTCCTATGGAAGCTCGAATCCATGTGGCGTGAAAATGATCTCCAGGATCCCGTAGTGGCGGTGGCTGCCGGCTTTGAATACACCTTTGGCAACATCAATGGCCGAGGCCTCGACATTGGGCTAGTTACCGAATACCTATACGACAACCGCGACGCCCTCGCCCTTACGGGCCAGGACAACGACCTCTTCACCGGCCTCCGCCTCGCCCTAAACGATGCCCAAAGTACTTCCTTGCTGTTTGGTGGTATATTCGATCTAGAAAGGAGCAGTCGCCTCCTAAGTCTAGAAGCTAGCCGCCGCATCGGAGAATCCTGGAAGGTGGAATTGGAGGCGCGTATTCTCGATAATATCGCCGAAGAGGAGTTCCTTGCCCTGTTCCAGGAAGATAGCTTTGCCCAGTTTCGACTGATCAAGTATTTTTAGTGCTGTCGATTTGAAAAATATCAAATTGCCTCTATATTTGCGGAACCTTTTTACGAAAGGTTTTTGTTCCGTAGGTAGAGGCGATTTTTTATTGCTTTCTTCCAGCAACCTGCCCAGGTGGCGGAATTGGTAGACGCGCTAGCTTGAGGGGCTAGTGTCCTTTATGGACGTGCAGGTTCGAGTCCTGTTCTGGGCACCATTTTCTTCCCATTTTTCATCTACCCAATCGGAGTAGAGCTCCCAACAACAATAGTTTAGGTTCTCGATCAGTTAGCACTGGGGGATTTCCCGTTCAGAGTGTGGCTACAATTCTTCATACGTTCAGGCTAGCTGTTCTAAGATATGCAGCAGTCTTATACATCATTTGCGGAGGTCTTTTTTGCAGAGGGAGCAAATCCACAAATAAAGAAGAACAGAAACATATAGGTGCGGCTGATCTATTTACCAGAAGTATGCTAGTTGAACAATAAGACTTTTTCTACCTTTAAAGAGATAAACTATTGAAAATCATTTAACTGATAAATAAGACCCGCATTGACCATGATGGAACTCTCCTTCGAATACATGAATAAACTGGCTAGTCAAATACAGTTTATTAGTGCGCTGCTGTGTGGATTCTCGCTGACGATACTGGTGTTATTGTTTGACAAAAAAGGGGCCGATAAGATCAGTATCAATATATTTCGATTTTCAATTTTAGCGACGGGTACCTTCTTAGTATCCATTTTTGCTATGACCGATGTTTTCATGATGACGACGGAAGGGTTCCCTTTTAAGGCTGAGAGTAAGGATCTACTGTTCCCGAATACTGTAGGTATGAGCTCCTTCTTTATAGGAATTACTTCGATTGCCATCATTATCGCTTTAGTGGGTTGGACACAATCAAAGGCCCTAGGGATATTCTCTACGATTGTTGGTCTACTTGCACTGATACTAATCATCCTCATGATGACTTGATGAGTAAGCGGAAGGTAGATTAGCTGTATTTTTACCTAATCATTCTCTTTAACCTTCCAGCGAGTCTGAACAAGAGGAGGACAATAAGGCCAAAAATTGCTGCTACACTTAGGAGTAATAGAGTTGGATGGCTCAGTAGGTAGGAGACTTGCATGATTCTCTTTTCGGTCTTCTTTACAGAAGTACTTTGTTCTGGATATTCTTGGTAAGGGGCATCAAAATCAAAACCAATCAATTGGGGAATAAACCCTTGCTCCACTGAAGCTTCCAAACAAAAGATATGAATCTCTTTAGCTGTTTTTGCGGCTAGCCTGAGGTCATAGGCCAAATCCTCCCAAGACATCCTGGGCAGGGTGGGATCAATTCCTCCACCGGTACTACCGATTGCGACGTACTTCAGGTTCTCTTCAGTGGCCAGTACGGTCAACATGCCATAAGGGTTTCCGATAAATGAAGTATAGATCATAGGGATATCTTTATCTGTTTCTAAGTCCATAAATCTAGTAGCCTGCTGAAGCGCTGTCCGACCTTTTTCAGATTCTTTCCTGAAGAAGGGGATGTAATAGCTTTCGATAGTGAAGCTGTCTTTTCTAATGGTATTGATTAGCTTTTCATATTTTTCCTTGGCAGCGAGAAATTCTTCCTTTTTATAGAGCCGGGCAAAAGCCCTTTGGAGAAATTTAAGTTTGTTGTTTTTAACTAAGTCTATTTCAGTAAAATCAAATTCTATGTCGATTCCAATTCCATCGAATTGTATATCGTTATTTTGGGCCCATTTTTTGACTTCCTGATACCTTTCAAAGGCTCTTTCTGCATTGCCACTATGAAACCAATACCCTTCTTCTTTTGGAAGCAGCAGCCAGGCGATTACGGGTATTTTGGCCTCATTGAGTTGCTGCAATACGGCAACTCGCTGTGGACTTAAATCCAACATTCCCATTCTGATTTGGGTATTCATCCGCTGAAGTGAAGGAATAAGTGTTGTATCCGAGAAGAGAATCTGCAGATCCTTTCCCTCCTGTTCATTGAAAAAGGAGATAGTTGGACGCTGCGCTATAGCTAATTGAATGAACAGAAGGGACAAAACGGTATAACATAGTTTCATGTCTGTGTTAGGCTTGATTATTCGGATTAAGGATAGGCAATTTCGTAAAATACTCAAAAAGGCATGATTATCTCCGTCTACTGCTTAGTGATAGGAGCACGATCTGTTAACTTTCCCTTAAACATATTTAGGAAAAATTTAATGTACATTAGGGACTGAATACTTGACTATCTATCAGAACTTTAAGAATTTAGAATATAAGAAAGAACCCTAAACACCAAAGCCTGAAATCATGTATCCCAAGAACAGTATTCTGCTTACCAAATTTTCTATTTCCCTACTTCTCTTATTGCTTTGTAATAACCTCCTGCTTGGGCAAAGGCCGACCCATAAGTTGCTTGTCCGCTTTACAAATGCCGGGAAGGTAGTAGAGTCAACCACCTTGCAAGTATCTAGTGAGTCTGCCTCGGGGTCACCGGCTATACCTAGTTTCTTTTGTGCATCAACTAACTTATCACAAGGCAATAGACAACCAACCCTCTCAGATTGGGTCTCTATTCCAAAGTCGAAGTTGCATGTTGCAATGGCCGATCGGACGCAGGAATTCACCTTGCGACTGGACGGGAATGAAGGCTGGGCCGAATCTTTAGAATTGAAGCCTGGAGATGAGATCTTGACCAAAGTGGTCTTGCCAGAAGGATTTGAGCTGGTCAATAAGCGCGCATTAGAAGCAGAAGGGAGGTACAGTAGCGATAAACCGAACGAGGTGATTATTGCGATCAAGATTCCGGGAGCCGCCTTAACTGTGGATGAGGAAGGGCAAATGTCCATGACCGCTAGTGGCTATTTCCTAGGCACTATTCTGTCATTAATCCTGCTGCGGTTTATATCTAGAAATTGGAAGCATCGTGCGAAATTGATAGCCAGAAAACCGCGGAAGACGGAGCAACTGCAAGTGAAGGAATTGATCCGAAAAGGTAAATTAAGTCGTGGACTAGAACGACTCTCAGGGATCTTGCACTACTTTGATTATGAAATGCAAAAGGAAATCGAATTGCTGACCTTTCAGTTGTCCGCGATCATCAAAGAACGTGAACTCGGTCGCCTGAGTACGGAACACTTCACCGTCGAACAAAACCGCATTACCGGAGCAGCCTTGAGTCTACTGAGAGAGATTGAGTAAGTCCGAGTGGATTGCTCTGCTAAAGTGGCTTAGTCGTGAATTTATGGCTAAGCCACTTTATATTTATGGTATTAAGAATAATAATGCCACCACCATGCCCACCAACCCACCCAAACTTACCCTCCATATGGTTGCCAGTCTCGACGGTTTCATCGCGAATAAAGACAATACCGTAGATTGGATGCATTCCACGGATAGCTACCCTGCTGGAGTCACCTTGACTCAAGAAGATGTCACTGAATTCCTGGCTGGAATCGACTGCTATGTCATGGGCTCCAAGACCTATGAGCATGCCTTGAAGCTGGGCTGGCCGTACGGAGAGGTGCCGGTAATTGTGCTGACAAATCGAAACTTGCCAAAAGGAAAGGAAAGTGTCGAGTTATATGCGGGGGATTTGGAAACATTGGTGAATACTCAGCTGAAGTCCAAGTATCAAAACATTTGGCTGGTTGGTGGGGCCATGCTGGCCAAAGCTTTTCTGAGGGCAAAGTTGGTGGATGAGATTGTGCTTTCGATCCTACCAATCATTTTGGGGGATGGGCTGTTGTTCTTCGATTACATCAGACAGGAACAGAGACTGCACCTGAAAGATGCTAAAGCTTATACGGATGGGATGGTAGAATTACACTATGAGGTACTCAAAGAACAAGCGTAGTCACAGGTCATCAAATACCTTTCCAGTTCAACAAATCCAATAAGTCATCATACCCGCGGAATCGCTCATCGATCGGACTTGAGGGTACCTGATCCTCAAATTTAGTGAGTGTCTCATCCGCACCTTCTTTGTACATCAATTCATTGGCCCAGGGCTCTGCGCTATGAGCGATGAGGTAGACTTGATCCCCAAACCGACTTCTTAGGATCTCGATCACTTCCAATCCATTGCGATCCTCGATGAAGTAATCTGTAAAGACAATGTTTGGAATGTATTCGGCCTCCAGGGCTTCTTCCAGTTCATCGACAGAAAGAAAGGTTGATAAGAGGGTTTCAGGCGAGCAGAAAGCTTGCATGGCTTGGAGCCAGCCCTCCAGGTTCTTGATTCTATCATCCACAAAGGCAATTTGTAGTGCCCTTTGAGTTTGTTGCATGCGACAGGGGTTACGGATTATTCTTCTTCAGTATGGCTCTGGTCTAGCGCTAACAGATCTTCATATGACCAAAATCTATCGACCACCGTTGGGGATGGCGTAATGCCCTTGAATTTGGGAATCATCTCATCAGCACCTACTTGCAGTAGACGGCGATTTCTCCAGTCCCCGGAACTATGTGCAATGATATATACCTGATGACCGAATCGTCCCCTCAGGATTTCGACAAGCTCGGTACCACATCTGTCATCAATATTGTAATCAGTGAAAACTACTTGGGGCTGATAACCTTCTTCAAGGGCCTCCTCAAAGGCATCGATTGAGTCGTAGATATCTAGAATGGCCTCTCCTCCGGTGATCGTTTCCATACTGGACAGCCAAGCCTGTAAGTTATCAGTCTTATCGTCTATGAAGGCAATTTTCATTTGGCTCTTTTTATTAACATATGAAATAATGATTAAGGAAGCAAGTGAAGGAATTGATCCAAAAGGTAAATTAGGTCGTGGACTGGAACGACTCTAAGGGATCTTGCACTACTTTGATTATGTGGGGATGGAGCAGCGATTGCATTTGAAAGATTCTAAAGCTTACACGGATGGAATGGTGGAACTAACGTATGAGGTGGTGAAGGACTAAAGAAAGCTCTGGCCAAAACACCCGAAGTTTCCTTTTACCTTACCAAGAAGGCTTCGGATGTTTGAGCTTTGGATTCTTGGGGTTCCTGAGCATTTATTTGGAGGAACTTTTCTACTGCTCTACCAGGTGTTATTCGTAACCAAAATACTTTTACCTTCAAGCTTACCTACTATATCCTTCTACTTGGGCTTTTTGTTTACGGCAACTCCTGCACCTGTCCTCAAGCTGAAGATGATCTTTACAAAATTCTAGATAGTCGACGCTTTCAAATCACAGCGTACCATCACGGCGGTCTTGTTAGTGGAAAGACCATTTATCGCTTTAGGCAGAAGCGAAACAAAGTTAAAGTACGCGTGCTTCAGTATACCGTTTATCCTATAGAAAGACATACAATATATTTGTCATTATCAGAGATGCAAAAGGTTCGGGAAGCCGTCTTATGTGTTTGGGAAAAATCGAAGGATAAGGCCGGAAGTAGTATGGGCTTATTTCAAGTTGACTACTATTTACATGACGCATTCCGAAAATTACAGCTCCCTCGAATCGATTTTAGTGCTTGTGGAGTTGAAAGCATCATACAAAACAAATTACCAGTAGATCCTAGCGATAGAATTGACCTTTCCGAATAGGAGGGAAGTGAATGAAGCTAGAGGCTTCAGAGGGTAAGACCAAAACATCTGGAGCTTCCCCTGCACTTTCCCAAGAAAACTTCGGATGTTTGCGCCTTGAACTACCAAAGGAAATAGCACATGAAAACAATTGGATTAATCGGTGGAATGAGTTGGGAATCCTCAGCCATTTATTATAGCTGTATGAATAAGGCGGTGCGGCGAGGATTGGGGGGATTCCACTCAGCCAAAACTTTGATGCTATCCGTCGACTTTGCAGAGGTGGAGCATTTACAGCATCAGGGGGATTGGAAGGCCTTGGATCAAATGATGGCTGAGGCAGCTGTACAGTTGGAAAAAGGTGGTGCTGAGGTAGTGTTGTTGTGTACCAACACCATGCACCTATGTACACCCGCTATAGAAGCGAGTATCGGGATTCCCTTCTATCATATTGCGGAGGCAGCAGGACGAGCCATCGCAGATAAGGGGTTGAAGAAAGTAGGGTTACTTGGCACTCGTTTTACAATGGAGAAGGATTTCTACAAAGCGAAACTGTTACAAGATTTTGGCATAGAGGTGATCATACCCAATTCGGAGGAAATGGATGTGGTGCATCAGATCATTTATGGGGAGTTGGTGCATGGGGTGATTGAGGAGGAATCCCGGGAAAAGTATAAGGGAATCATTGCCAACTTAGAGGAGCATGGTGCAGAAGGAGTAGTGTTAGGATGTACGGAGATTCCGCTATTGATCGCTGATGAAGACGTGAATATTCCGACGTTTGATACTACTACCTTACACGCTGAAGGGGCCGTAGCTTGGGCATTGCAAGATTAATAATAACCAGTACCTAAAAGCCATATGGTCGAAGTAGAGAGGCCGTTCGTCTAGTCCTACAGCTGATCAAGCTGTAAGAGTTGATCCATTCTTTGCAAGAGCCTATATTCGCTACTGGAATAAAATTGTATGGAAGATTATTTTTCACCACTTAATTGCTAAGTATGAAGACCATCTTTCCATTACTAACTTTTGGCCTCCTTATCGTTCTCGCTCAACCCTCCCTTGCTCAAGGGGAATCGACGTTTCCCGATACTGAAACTTTAACAAAGAAGATCCTCCATCTGGATAGCCTGTTTTGGGTAGCATACAATGCTTGTGACGTTCCCGGTATGGCTAAATTCATTGCAGAGGATGTTGAGTTTTATCATGACAAAGCTGGGCTAACTGTTGATAAGGAGAACCTAGTCCCGGGTCTGGAGCAGGGCTTGTGTGGGAATGCGAATCAGCACTTGCGTAGGGAGGCAGTGAAAGGTACCGTTGAAGTCTTTCCTCTGAATAATGTGGGAGCGATCTTAAGTGGAGAGCATGTGTTTTACGTCGTCCCAAAAGGTAAAGAAGAATACTTAGATGGCGTTGCCAAATTCACGCACGTTTGGAGATATGAAGAGGGCGAATGGACGATGTCGAGGATATTAAGTTACGACCATGCTGCCCCTCCCGCGGATTTCCAGAATGAATAGTCATTCTTAAAGTATCGACGATCCGCTAATAAACTGAGCACAGTCCAAAAACAATACCTATGAAGACGATCAAGGGCCAATCCTTCTATGATCAAACTGGTGTCTTTGAACAATATGTAAAGCACAGAGCCAAACCTGATAATCCCAATGAGGTTATTGAGACACCCATCGTTCAGGCTCTGATAGGAGAGGTGAAAGGGAAGAGTTGCCTGGACATTGGCTGTGGGTATGGAGCCATGGCCGAGTATCTGCAAGAGCAGCAAGTGGCTTCGTATCTAGGCATTGATCCTTCTGGAAAGATGATTGCTGCGGCAAGGGAAAGGGTAGTGCAGCGGAACTTTAGATTTGAGTTAGGGCAGGTAGAGGAGCTAGCTATTGAAGTGGAGCAATATGACATAGTAATTTCACGTCTTGTTTTCCACTACGTGGCAGATATTACATCGGTCTTCCAAAGTATTTTTGCCGGCTTACGATCCGATGGCATCTTTATCTTTTCGGTGGAGCATGCCGTCATGACGGCCCTGATGGATAAAGCAAAAGCGGGTAGCAAAAAAGAAGGCTGGAAGGTAGGAGCCTATTTTGAAGAAGGGCCCCGTGCACACCAATGGATGGGAGCCGCAGTTACTAAATACCATAAAACGATTGAAACCTATTTCGCCGCTTTAAGACAAAGTGGATTTCTAGTGCAAGACCTAAGAGAAGGCCGACCCGATAAACAACATTTTACCAGTGAGAACGAATATACACGTCGCTTGGAACTCCCTCGATATCTTATCTTTAAGGCGGTCAAGCTAAAAGGTAGCCATTGATCTAGATTATGCACCAAGGTTTCTTCGGTGCATGCTATGCTGGCCATGGATACATTTAATGCTTGCTGGAATCCTTGAATTGCCAGAGCACATTTACAATCTGCCATTTACCTTCCAGTTTTACGATGTGCATGTAGTCGATCCAGTCATCTGCGATCAGTTTTACGGAGGCCGTTTTGTCGAAGACATCCAGGATGATCACTTCCTTGGTAGGATTTTCCGGAAACTTATCCCCATTCTGATTGTAGGTCTCAGCTAGTAACACCATAGCATCTTTGAAGGTCTCGCCCAGGTATTCCTTTTGTGTTTTTTTGTTGACCCAGAAGGTTCTTTTGACCATCCGGGGGTGTGCCGAGCGGTCAAATTGTTCAGGCTTGAGGTTATGCTGAGACTCAATGTAGTCTAAGGCAGCCTGTCTGATTTCTAGGGTGTCTTGAGCGGTTTGTGCCTGAGTGGTAATGGTTGCTAGAAAAGATAGGGATAAAAGCAAGAAGAATAGTTTACGCATGTCTGGTGATTTTTTATTCGAAAATTTCGCCCAAGATCGCTCCTGTTCAACACATTACCAGCTTCTAAATCGCTAAAGTTTTCTTAAAGTCTGGGTAAGTTATTCAGGTATGGTAGCAAAGCTTCAGCGCTGAGCATTTGGCGTTCCCCTAAGCCTTTCCTAACTTGCTCCCATTACCTACTCAACTACCTATTTGTGATGAATCAACATTTCGAACTACAGAAGATTACCAGGCAAAATGTAGCCAATAAAATAGCTGGAATGAGTCTGGATGCGTTGAATACTATTCCGACAGGGCTTTCCAATAATTTGGCTTGGAACTTGGGGCATATTATCGTTACACAACAGTTGCTGCTTTATCGACTTTCGGGGGTGAATTGCAGAATTGAAAACGAATACATTGAACGCTATCGCAAAGGTTCCCGACCAGAAGGCCGTATTGAACAACCGGAAATTGACTTCTTACTACAGCAATTAGTCATCACGGCGGACCTCGCTCGCGTTGATTATCAGAATCAGCACTTTGGTACCTATAAACCCTACTCCACCAGTTACGGGATTACACTTGAAAGTATTGATCAAGCTATCATGTTCAATAATGCGCATGAAAGCATGCATTTGGGGACCATGATTTGTATTAGCAAATTAGTCGGTTAAGTAATTTTTTGTAAGATGTAGCTGGGAAAGTAAAGGCTCCTTTGATGCAAAAGACTTAAGATTATAATCTGTCTAAATAAGAGGCTTTAAACCATCAATGAAGCAGGCTTGTACTGAGAAGAGGCCATGTAATTGGTATTTCTTTGGAAAATCTATTTACCGTTTTGCTGGACTAAAATCAGGCTTTCCGACTTTTGCAGATTAGATCCACTACAGGGCATTCAACCTTAGCTAGCTCAAGCTTGTATATTACTCTAAAGTGTAGATCACAAAGAGATGAACCGCCTGGAATGGGAGTTGGTGATCGAATAAGAAGAATATTACATGAATATTTGTTCATATATTCATATTTTTACAACCTTGATCATTATTATCTAAACTTGAAAGCATGAGCAGAACATCCAATGCCCTGCGGTTGAAATGCCCAAGGTGCCACACCGGTACTCAGTTTGAAACAGGTAGTTTCGCCTTTGAAAAGCCTTTTGATATGCGTGATCGTTGTGATCATTGCGGCCAAAACTTCATGCCTGAACCTGGTTTCTATTACGGAGCTATGTTTATCTCCTATATTTTCATGGGTTGGTTTTGTTTGGGGTTTGTGGCGATTTTTCACTGGGTTTTGGGATGGAGTACAGCAGCTTCATTTGCCTTGTTATTGCTAGTATGTGCCATCATATTCGTGTATGTGTTTAGAGTTTCACGTTCTATTTGGCTGCATTTCAATGTGAGGTATGACCCAAAGGCTGCAAAACGGACAGCCGCTTAAGCATACCTTTACGCCACTCAATACAGCTTGCAAGACAGGCCCATTTTGACATTAATATCACAATCCCGTGGCATCTTAATCGGCGTCTTGCTGTTTATTGAGTAGAATATAACACACAAGTCTATGCCGGACCGAAGTATCAAGGGCATTCTCGAATTATTCGAAAGGCAGGCGGAGGATGAACTCAACCTGTTATCCGATACGGGTCCGGAATTTTTTAGCACTCCTGAATTGATCCGCTTACGCGGACAATGGGAAGTGAAGAGCGCTTTCTTCTATTTCTTCCAAAAACTACTACTACAAATTGTAGCTTTTTCTCCAGTATGGATTGTATTGGCTTTGCTCACCTTCTGGGTGAAGTGGACGGGCTTAGCCTTGCTTTTTGCTTTACTTTTTCCCTTGTCATTTTTAGTGTATTTCGTAGGTTTATGGTGGATGCACAAGGTTTTTAGAGGACGAGGACATTTGGATGAAGTAGGTCGCATCATAGCTGGAGAATTAGAGAAGCGTAGAAACCAAAAGAACTTGTGAAAGAAGGGGCCGTCGCTAGAAAGATAGTTCAAGTAGCATCATAAAATATTGGCTTATGGACGTCGAAATATTAGCCCGATTACAATTTGCTTTCACCATTGCCTTTCATTACATCTACCCACCTTTAAGTATTGGTTTAGGATTGGTCATGGTTTTTCTAGAAGGAGCTTACCTCCGAACGGGGAATAAGGAATATGAGACCTTGGCTCGGTTCTGGACCCGGATTTTCGCTATTACGTTTGGTATTGGCGTGGCTACAGGTATTGTAATGGAGTTTGAGTTTGGTACCAATTGGGCTACTTATTCTCGCTATGTTGGGGACATATTTGGCAGTGCTTTGGCGGCCGAGGGAATCTTCGCCTTTGCGCTGGAAAGTGGGTTCCTCGGGATTCTACTATTTGGTTGGAACCGGGTAAGCCCACGTGTTCACTTCATTGCTACGCTTGGGGTATGGTTGGGTTCCATGTTTTCTGCGGTGTGGATTGTTGTGGCGAATTCCTGGCAGCAGACGCCAGCTGGTTATCATATCGTAGGAGAGGGCTTGACTGCTCGGGCTGAGATTACGGACTTTTGGGCCATGGTATTCAATCCTTCCAGTGTTGATCGATTGCTGCACGTTTGGGTGGGCGCCTTTCTGGCTGGTGCTTTTCTGGTATTGAGTGTTCACGCCTACTATATACTGAAGAATCGCCATGTAGAATTATCAAAACGTGCCTTTAAGATTGCCTTAGGTATTGCCATTGTATCGAGTTTGGCGCAGTTGGTGATCGGACATAGTTCAGCGGAAGGGGTGGCGCACAACCAGCCCGCTAAGCTGGCGGCGATGGAGGGGCACTTTGATACCCTGGCGCCCGCCCATATGTACGCCATAGGTTGGGTGGATAAGGAGGAGCAAAAAGTCACTGGAATTGGTTTGCCGGGAGGTTTGAGCTTCTTGTTGCATGGTGATTTTAAGGAACCTGTCAAGGGGCTAAATGCTTTTCCAGAAGACGAGCGTCCGGGAGCCGTGAATGCCATTTTTCAGTTTTACCACATCATGATAGCCATCGGAATGATTTTGATTGCCTTATCCCTCTATGCAGGATGGCTTTGGTGGCGTGGAAAGCTATTTGATAAGCCATGGCTGCTGTGGGTGTTCGTGTGGGCGGTCATCTTGCCACAAATAGCGAACCAAACCGGCTGGTTCGCGGCGGAAATGGGACGACAACCCTGGGTTGTCTACGGTTTGCTACGAACTTCAGATGCGCTTTCGAAAGCCGTAACCGCTAATCAAGTACTCTTTTCCTTGATCCTATTTTTCATCATCTATACCCTTCTATTGGCCTTGTTTCTTTACATGATGAATAAGAAAATTCAACACGGGCCTACTATTCAGGCACAACTAAGTGAACACCGGCCAATGCAGGAGGAGATGTCTAATAGATTAAACCGCTAAAACCAATATTATGGCTACATTTCTGGGTTTAGATTACCCTACCTTATGGTTTCTAGTTGTTGGAGGCGTGTTTAGTGGTTATGCCATCTTGGATGGCTTTGATTTGGGAGCTGGCGCGTGGCATCTTTTTTTGAAAAAGGAAAAAAGTCGTCGAATTGCCCTGAATGCGGTCGGGCCGGTTTGGGATGGTAATGAGGTATGGTTAGTGATTGGGGGAGGGGCCTTGTTTGCGGGTTTCCCGGTTTTATATGCGACCCTATTCTCAAGTATGTATATTCCTTTCATGCTCTTTCTCGCTTTCTTGATCTTTCGGGCGGTGTCAATCGAATTCCGGAGTAAGGAGGAAATGGCGTGGTGGAGAAAGACGTGGGACATTACCTACAGCGTCTCGAGCATAATGTTGGCCATTTTGCTAGGTGTAGTTTTGGGGAATGTTTTACAAGGTTTTGCCATTGGGGAAAATTATGAGTTTACGGGCAATTGGTTGGAATTCATTAACCCCTATGCCTTGATCGTTGGCGTAACCACCTTAGCCCTTTTCATGATGCACGGAGCCTTGTATTTGACGATGAAAACGGAGGGACGACTATTTGCAAAATTGCGTCTTCTCTTAAGACGGTCCATCATCTTTTTCATTTTGATGTTTGCACTGACCACCCTCTACACCCTTTTGTACATCCCTACGCTTTCCGACCGATTCAGAGAAGTACCTATCCTTTTTGCCTTTCCCATCTTAACCTTTTTAGCTATTGCAAATATTCCTCGTCTGGTTACTAAGGAAAAATATCGAATGGCTTTCTTCTTTTCGGCACTGACTGTCAGTTTCTCCCTAGCCTTGGTAGCCATTGAATTATACCCAGTTTTAATTCCTTCTACCGTGGATTCGTCTTTCGATATTACGATTTACAATGCTGCTGCTTCCGAAAAATCCTTGGGTATCATGCTGACCATTGCTGCGATTGGGGCCCCCCTAGTTTTAAGCTACACGGCTTTTGTGTTCTGGACCTTTCGAGGTAAGGTTAAATTGGATGAAACTAGTTATTGAAGATGGATCTTTGCTTTAGTAAGTAGGAGAGAAGCACAGCTACAATTGCTGAAAGTCTGTTAATTTAGCTACATTCGTAAGGATCTGTTTAATAGATCTTAAGCATATGCGCTAAACGGTACGAAAACCAACTGAATGTTTAAGCCTATCTCCCTTTTACTATTGGGCCTGCTGCTATTGTCGTGTAGTACAGCTAAGGATGAAGCTTCTTCCTCACCTCCAAATATTCTACTCTTTTTTGTTGATGATATGGGCTGGCAGGATACCTCTGTACCATTTTGGAAAGAGAAAACGGCTTTCAATCGTCTGTATAAAACGCCGAATATGGAGCGTCTTGCCCAGCAGGGAATGAAATTTACCCAAGCTTATGCGACACCTGTATGTTCTCCTACCCGCGTGAGTTTGATGACTGGAATGAATGCTGCCCGGCATCGGGTGACCAACTGGACTTTACACAAAGATCGGCTACAACCAATGGAAACGGGGCACAAAAAACTCCAGTTCCCACATTGGAATGTCAATGGCCTAAGCCCAGATTCTACCATCCAGCACGCGGCTTATGCTAAGCCCTATCCGATGATCTTACGAGAGGCTGGCTACCACACCATCCACGTGGGCAAGGCACATTTTGGGGCGATCGATACCCCTGGGGAAGATCCGCTTCAGGTCGGCTTCGACGTCAATATTGCTGGTCACGCAGCCGGTGCACCGAAAAGCTACTACGGTACTGAAAATTTTGGGAATACTGCCGCTTTTCAGGATTCCCCTTGGCCGGTACCAGGTTTGGAAAAGTATCATGGAGATTCTATCTATCTCACTGAGGCACTGAAGAACGAAGCCATTGAAGCTTTACAAGCGCCAATCCATCAAGGGAAGCCTTTCTTTCTATACATGGCTTTGTATGCTGTGCATACGCCGATTATGGCAGATCCCCGGTTCGTTGGACCCTATTTGGAAATGGGCTTAGACTCGATTGAAGCCCGCTATGCCTCCATGGTAGCTAGCATGGATAAGTGTTTGGGAGACCTAATGGACTTCCTACAAGAAGAAGCAATCGCTGAGAATACCATCATTTTATTTATGTCTGATAATGGTGGACTAAGTGCCTTGGCGCGTGGCGGAGAACCCCATACACATAATAAACCGCTGTCCAGTGGCAAAGGATCCATACATGAGGGCGGTATTCGGGAGCCGATGCTGGTGAAATGGCCTGGAGTGACGAAGCCGGAATCAATAAATGATAATTATCTCATCATAGAAGACTTCTATCCCACCATCTTGGAGATGGCTGGAATTACGGATTATCAAACCCCACAGAAAATTGACGGTAGGAGTTTTGTCGATTTGATCAAGCATCCCTCCTCGCAAGAGCAAGATCGCCCCTTGTATTGGCACTATCCTAATGAGTGGGGACCGACTGGGCCGGGAATTGGGGCATTTAGTGCCGTTAGAAAGGGGGACTGGAAGTTGATCTACTATCATCAGGAAGAAGACTTTGAATTATTCAATATCAAAGAGGACCTGGGGGAGACCCAGAACTTGGCCGCTATTGAAACCAGCAAACTAGCAGAATTGGCACTAGTGCTGAGCAACTATTTACAAGAGGTGGATGCTCAGCTGCCGGCGCACCGAGAAAATAACAAGCCGGTGGCCTGGCCCATTGATCGAGTTTCTTCAGCTATAAACTGAAAATTACATTCATGAAAAATTATCTAATGTTACTCGGTATGGCATTTCTTTTGGGGAGCTGTACCGACACTCCAACGGAGGATACTGCCCCTCCTCCAAACATCGTATTCCTTTTTGCTGATGACCTTTCTTACCAAGCAGTCAGAGCGCTGGGTAATGAAGAAGTGCATACCCCTAATATTGATCGCCTGGCACAAGCGGGTACAACCTTTACACACACCTACAATATGGGGGGATGGAATGGCGCCATTTGCGTTGCTTCTCGAGCCATGATGATTTCAGGACAGTACATTTGGAATGCGCAGAGAAGAGCAAAGCAATGGAGTGATAAGGATTCCACAGCTTTAGCGGACAGTTGGGGGCGTTTAATGGCGCGGGAAGGCTACGACACCTACATGTCTGGGAAGTGGCACGTAGCTGCACCTGCTGATCATGTATTTGATCAAGCTAAGCATGTTCGTCCAGGGATGCCGGGTGACGAAAGAGGGAAGAGATGGCGCGATATCAATGAGGGTATTAAGAAAGCACTAATTGAAAGTGGGAATGTGAAAGATGTCATGCCGGCCGGATACCATCGACCTAATGATGAAAATGACAACAGTTGGTCCCCATATGATACTACCTTCGGTGGTTTTTGGGAAGGCGGAAAACACTGGAGTGAAGTCTTGAAGGATGATGCCCTGGGGTATATCGAGGAAGCATCCGCGAAGGATAACCCCTTCTTTATGTACTTGGCTTTTAATGCGCCTCACGATCCTCGACAAGCACCAAAATCTTTTGTAGATCAATACCCTGTAGATGAGGTGGCAGTTCCCAAAAACTTCTTACCAGCCTATCCGTGGGCGAAAGAAATTGGCAACGGGATTGGTCTTCGCGACGAGGATCTAGCCCCCTATCCACGTACTGAATATGCCGTAAAAGTGCATCGACAGGAGTACTATGCCATTATCACTCACCTTGACGAACAGATCGGTTTGATCCTTGATGCTCTAGAGGCATCCGGTAAGATAGACAATACCTACATTTTCTTTTCCGCAGATCATGGCCTGTCAGTGGGGCATCATGGATTGATTGGCAAGCAAAGTCTATTTGATCATAGTGTTCGAGTGCCTTTGATGGTAGCTGGCCCGGGGATAAAGGCAGGGGAACGGATTGAACAGGATCTATATCTGCAAGATGTCATGGCTACCAGCCTAGAAATGGCCGGCATAGCACAACCAGATTATGTTGAATTCAAAAGTTTCCTAGGTTTGGCAAAAGGAGAGGATACATCTACTCATTATCCTGAGATATATGGCGCCTACGTCAACTACCAGCGAATGATCAGAAAGGACGGCTACAAGCTTCTAGTTTATCCAGAGGTACCCAAGGTCTTGTTGTTCAATATGGAGGAGGATCCACTGGAAATGAATGATTTGGCGGAGGATGCAGCTAATCAAGAGCAAGTTCAGACTCTCTTTAATGATCTGTTGCAGCTACAGCAGAAGATGGAAGATGAGTTGAATCTCCAACCCGCATTCGATGCCTGGAAAGCGGCGCAGAAGGAAAGTTGATTGTCCTGATCCAGTAGCTCCGTAAGTCATCTTATTGGAAGGATAACCCGAAAATAAACATAGGTCCAAACGCCAGTATTTGTGCGTTTGGACCTATGTTATTGCAGCAGTAGAGGAAGAGCTAGCTTAACTAGCTTCCGCCAAAGTCTCCACTTCGGCTTTCTCTTCCGCAGCCTCAGCTTCTTCCTCTGCTCCTTCTACTTCATCAATTTCAAAACGCAGATTATCAATAATGAAATCCTGTCTTTGAGGCGTGTTCTTACCCATGAAGTAGGAAAGGATATCGTCTATATCAGCATCTTCATTTAGAATCACTGGCTCCAGGCGAATATCGTCTCCGATAAAGTCGCCAAACTCATTCGGCGAAATCTCTCCTAATCCCTTAAATCGGGTAATCTCAGGTTTGCCACGTAGCTTATTGATGGCAGCTTGTTTCTCTGCTTCGCTGTAACAATAGTAGGTCTTACTTTTGTCCCTTACCCTAAATAAAGGGGTCTCCAAGATGTAGAGATGACCATTACGCACAAGATCAGGGAAGAATTGCAAGAAGAAGGTCAGGAGGAGCAGCCGGATATGCATGCCATCTACATCGGCATCCGTAGCGACCACTACTCGATTGTAACGCAAATCATCCAGATCATCTTCTATATTCAGTGCATGCTGCAGCAGGTTGAATTCCTCATTTTCATAGACAACTCGCTTGGTTAAGCCAAAGCAGTTTAGCGGTTTTCCACGAAGACTAAAAACGGCTTGAGTTTGCACATCTCGAGCTTTCGTAATGGAACCACTAGCAGAATCACCCTCAGTGATGAAGATGGTCGTAGCTAAGCGCCTCTCTTCTGGAGTCTTTCTGGGTCCATCATTAAAGTGCAGGCGACAATCACGCAGCTTCTTGTTATGTAGATTGGCCTTCTTGGCCCTTTGGTTGGCGAGTTTTTTGATACCGGCAATCTCCTTGCGTTCCCGTTCGGATTGTTGTATCCTTTTTTCAATGGCTTTTGCCACTTCCGGGAATTGGTGGAGGTAATTCGAGAATTTTTCTCCGAAGGTATTCTTTACGTGGGTTCGAATCGTCGCTTGATCCGGACCCATATTGGTAGAACCAAGCTTAGTCTTGGTTTGAGATTCAAAAACAGGTTCTTCTACCTTTAAACTAACAGCAGCAATAATGGAAGCCAAAATATCTTTGCGATCAAACTTGCCGAAGTGCTTCTGAATAGTTTCTACCACCGCTTCTTTAAAAGCCATTAAGTGGGTACCACCTTGGGTCGTGTTTTGTCCATTCACAAATGAATGGTATTGTTCACCGTAGTGATTACCATGGCTCATTGCTACCTCGATGTCATCATCTTTCAAGTGTACGATAGGGTAGCGCAGTTGCTCACTATTCGTCTTCCTGCTCAGCAGGTCCAACAGACCGTTCTTGGAGACGAAGGTCTTACCATTGAAATTGAGTTTTAGCCCAGCATTGAGATAAGCATAGTTCCACAATTGATTCTCTACATAATCAGGTCGGAACTTATATTTTTTGAAAACACTATCGTCAGGTTGGAAGATGATGCTGGTGCCATTAGCATCCTTTGATTTGCTTACTCGATGATCCTTGATCAATTCGCCACGCTTGAATTCAGCCACTTTGGTTTTCCCATCTCGAACGGCCTGTACCTTGAAGTAATTGGATAGGGCATTAACGGCTTTGGTACCTACCCCATTTAGACCCACCGATTTCTTGAAGGCCTTGGAGTCATATTTACCTCCCGTATTAATTTTAGATACGCAATCAACTACCTTCCCCAGCGGAATCCCTCGCCCATAATCGCGAATTTCCACTTGTCCTTCCTTTATATTGATGTCTATATTCTTACCGAAGCCCATGACATATTCATCAATGGAGTTATCGAGCACTTCCTTCAAAAGGATATAAATGCCATCATCCATCGCAGAACCATCTCCTAGTTTTCCGATGTACATACCGGGTCTTAGGCGGATGTGCTCTTTCCAGTCCAGCGAACGAATATTGTCTTCTGTGTAATTTACTTGTGCCATCTTTCTTTGAAATGTTGGGATGCTTTAAGCTAATGTTTGAATCAAAGAGAATCTTCTGCGTTTACTAAAAAAGTTACCTAGAGTATGTTTAAATTCCCATTAATCGGCTGTGAGCGGCAAATTTTCTCCTGTGCTTCGTTAAAAAGCCTCGCCGTACCTTCCAGGTATGTCTACGTTTTTTGCCTCACCCAGCATAAAATTTGCTCGCCCTCGCACAATCCTGGAATTTTAAACACACTCTTAAGCTTTATTGGTAACGCCCTTGATACCGGGCATAATTGCATTCTTTTCTCATTTTTATGAAACGACTAATGTACAAAACGTTTTAGCACAAAATTCGTTATACATGGGGCGAACTATAATCCTATATATCGCTTTATACCAGGATGTGATACTTTAAATGCTTACTTGTACAGCAGTCTCTTTAGTGACTTTCGTTAACTTTGGAAACCTATGATTCAAGTAGCTTTCTCACATAATTTACAAGCTACATTAGCTCTATGCTAACTTATTTTGCAATAAGCAAAAATAAGAAAAACTAGCGCATTGTCAACAAATTGTTTAATGTTTTTAAAACTTTTCGTGTTATTTTGGAAAGGACACAACTGCTACAACATCCGGGTATGGATGTGCTTCGCAAAGCACTGATTCGAGAGACGAGGTGGCAACTGGCTGCTTCCATTGCCTTGATGTTGCTAGGATGGGTGTTGTTAGGTTTCTTCTACAAATCCAGTGTTATAGTGAGCTTACTTGGCTTATTGATGAGCGTGACCGCAGCGCGTTATATTTATGCTTTTTCTGCCATCAAAGAAGCAGATGATCATCCGCTGATCCAATTAATCTCCCAGGAACCGGAACGCATCGTCTGGGTATATGGCCAACAAACGGAAAGGCTACCTTTTGGACTACGGTTTTCCCGTTCTTCTGTGTTGTACTTCAAATTAATTGATAGAGAGGAATTTAGCGTCAGCATCCCTAGTCGCTACGTTAGATTAGTCTCGAAGACTTTAAATCGACTCATTCCGGAAGCTAGTTTTGGATTCTCTGAACAGAAAGCCAATCGTTATGCTGAGCAGCCCGGCTTGCTTCGGAAAGACTCTAATTCAAGGAATAGATAGCTCCCCCAATGATTCAGATAGAAAGAAGCCATCTTTGAAGAGAATGGTCGTCTTTATTGTTCGATAAATCCTTGTTCTGGAGTCTTACAGTTTTCCTTGCGACGGGTATCTACAATTGAGGTAATTTTCCAGCCTTCTTCAAATTTGACCAATTCAAAGACATTGTATCCACAATGCGAAAGCTTTTCGCCTAGATAAAAACTATAGTCCGTCCAAACGTAGGCTAAGGGACCATCAATTCGGACTTCATAAGACCAGATTTTCTCATCGTATACTTGCTCATGTGGAGTGGCAATTTGGGTGAGAAAACGATTTAGAGATCCTTCTCGTAGAGCTACTTTCCCTTCCCGGTTTTTGGCTGCTGTTCCCATTCGGGCGTCCTGTACAAAAACAGCACTGATCATACTACTATCTCCCGCTCGCATTCCATTAAACATTTGTTGAATGGCTTTGATGATCGTTTTCTCATCTTCTGATTGTTGGGCAATTCCTGGGGTAGAAAAAAGAGTCATCGAAAAGAGTACAGAAAAGCAGATCACTATTTTTTTCATAATTATTAATATTTTGCGAGTGTCTTTATACAATACTTTAATACTGTAAATGGGACCAATTTCCGCGAGATTTACCTCAAGCTTCACGCGCTAAAGAACACAAAAATTGTTTGAGAATCAAGGGAAATAGTCGCTGCAGTTTAGAATAATTGGCAAATGAGCAAGATTTTACTGCTACTGAGTGTAGCCTGTTGTATGCTTTCTTGTGCAGCTGTAAAACCAGTGGGTGTTTTCCCTACAACCCCCAGTTCGGGGCCTGATTACAGCAAATTAGCCTTTTGGGCAGCACATCCAGATAAGGAAGATCCAGCAGATCGAGTGCCAGATGGGGTCAGCAAACAAACAGATTTAATAGGAGAAGTGGATGTCTTCTTTTTACACCCCACTACCTACACGGGCAAAAAAGGGCATGACCAATGGAACGGAGGACTGACGGATGTTAAGCTAAATGATAGAACGGATGGTAGTACCATTTTATACCAGGCGAGTATTTTTAATGATGCGGGCAGAGTTTTTGCCCCTCGCTATCGCCAAGCCCATTTAAATGCTTATTTCAGTTCTGATACCGCCTCGGCACGGAAGGCTTTTGCCTTGGCCTATCAAGACGTGAGAGCGGCCTTTAGTTACTACATGGAGCATCATAATGATGGACGACCGATCATTATTGCAGCCCATAGCCAAGGTACGACTCATGCGGGGCCATTAATCAAGGAATTCTTTGACGGCAAACCCTTGCAGGAAAAACTCGTGGCAGCCTATCTAATTGGCATGCCGGTTCCAAAGAACTTTTTCAAAGAGATAAAAGCTTGTGATACGCCGACCAGTACGGAATGCTTTTGTACTTGGCGTACTTTCCGGAGAGATTACCTGCCATCAAAGGAGGTCGTTGGCGAGCAAATTGCAGTGACTAACCCCCTATCTTGGTCGCTGGACAATACCTATCAACCTAAGACGTTGAATCAAGGGGCAGTTTTGCGAAAATTTGAGAAGATATTGCCGGAATTAGTCGATGCCCAGGTAGAACAAGGTGTTCTCTGGGTCAATAAGCCCAAATTTCCGGGCAGTTTTCTCTTCCGTACGAAGCGTTATCACATTGTAGATCTGAATTTTTTCTACCTCAATGTGCGAAGCAATGCCAGGCTCAGAGCAGAATCCTGGCTCAAGGAAATGGCGGACCGTTAGCTGGGACCCAAAAAGTAAGATTTATGGACATCTATTCTCGGGCATCAAAGTGGAAACTCTATTTAGCGATTGGGGGAATCTTTATCATCGCTGCATCTATGGTCTATACCCAGTATCTGGCGAGGCAATTGGCTAAACAAGAGGAGCGGCAGGCCTTGCATTGGCAAATGGCGAATGAGATCGTTAACTCCATTGATGAAGAAGAAATTGATGCTTGTGACTATACCCTGCAAGGGGTGATTATGACTAGCAACACGACTATCCCCGTGATTTTAGTGGATAGTGAACGAGGTACAATTTTAGATGCCATTAACTTTGGTCCTGACCTGGACGATGATAAAGAGTACTTAGCTAAAGTCGTAGCTCGGCTTCAGCGAAAACCGGACTTTGAGCCCATCAAGGGTTTTGGGGCAGATATCTACTTTCTTGAATCCAGACTACTCCGACAACTCCGATATTTTCCGGTCGTTCAATTACTATTAATATCCGGCTTTATCCTATTTGGCTACATGAGCTTCAATTCTGCCCGTAGAGCTGAGCAAAATCGCGTTTGGGTAGGGATGGCTAAAGAAACAGCTCATCAATTGGGAACCCCTATTTCTGCCATTATTGCCTGGGTTGAACATGTGAAAATGATCCGAGAAAAGGATGAGGAGGTGATGGAGATTATGGGTGAATTGAATAATGATGTAGAACGCCTCAATCTCATCGCGGACCGCTTTTCAAAGATCGGATCTACACCCAAGCTGCAACCCATTGATATCTATGAAGAGTTGGAGAAATGTCGAGCCTACATGGTGCGCCGAGCTCCTCGTCGTGTTTCCTTCGAATTTCCACATCCCGCTTCCGGACGAGCCACGGTGATGGTAAACCCACCCTTGTTTGATTGGGTAATCGAAAATCTGCTGCGAAATGCTCTAGATGCGATGGAAGGTAGAGGGACCATCAGTGCTACAGTGGTGGAAGAAAAGGGGAATATCCATATCGATGTTAGTGATACAGGAAAAGGCATTCCTGCTGGCAAGTTTAAGCGCGTATTCCAGCCCGGTTTTACCACCAAAAAGCGAGGTTGGGGCTTAGGGCTTTCACTGGCTAAGCGAATCATAGAAGAGTATCACTCTGGGAAGATATTTGTCAAAAAGTCGGTAGAGAATGAAGGCACAACCTTCTCCATAATTTTACCCAAAGGCGATCAGCTATTGGTTAAGGATCAAGCAGAACCAGTAGAGGTAGATAGAACGATCTCCTAGAATATCTTCCTTTTCATAAACCAGATATCTCGCAAGGTAAAACTTACAGAAATTTCATGTTTCACCTCTCGAATTAGATCATTATCTATGCTCCCTCTGTGGTGATAAGTATAGTTTACGTTCATGTGGTGGGTATATCTGTTGAAGGGAATACCGAGTCCGAAGGTATACGCCCATTCCATAAAATTATTTCCATTAATTCTCCAATTGGAATTCTTTAGTTGAAATCCAGTTCTGAACAAGAGTGAGTGCTCGTAGTCTAGCAGTTCATTTTTGAATGGAATAAACTCCAACCCGATTCGGGGAGTCCAAGTATTAACATATTCGGTATCCTCTCTGCTTTCTAGTCCCTGCCAACCCTGAAAGCGTACATCAGCGCTCAACAAAAAATGGGTAGCCTTCCAGGAAAACCCAGCACCAATTTCCATTGGAACGCCATATTGACTCTCTTCCAAATCTTCTTCAAAGAGTGAACCGCCAAAGCCATCTAAGGTTATATCTGTATCATGCTGAAGGTCTACAGCAGGACTAAAGGTGGACCCAAAAGTGACAATATTGTTGCCTAGCGGTAGATGGAGCTGGAGTCCCAGGTCATAGGTAAAGGCGCGAAGAAAGGTTTCTTCAGTGAGGTTGAAATTACCAATGACACTATTTGAGTTGAAATTTTGAGATTTGTCAATAGCGCCAAATAGAAAATTAGCATTCACTCCAATGCTAAGAAAAGGAGTAATGGCGTAGGAGTGGCCCCAAAATAGACGACTTACGCCTCCCTCACCTTGATAAATGAGATTGTATGATTCTCCCAGTATATCTGAATATCGATCAGATTTAATCGAGTACCCCATGGAACTGTAAGGTTGTAATCCGATTGTATTACTCCAGTTTTTGGTAAATCTCAGCCAGAGGTTAAGATGCGAAAGACCTCCGCCTCTTTGACTGTTGACATCTTCCTCACTGGTCATGCTTAGATAATTTGCCTGTACGCCAAAATCAAAGAACATATTTAACAGTGGGGAAAGGCTACTGTAGCTGGCGGGGTTAGTTAGGTTTAAGAAATAGGGAGAGGATAGGCCAATCCCTGCTCCACCTATTCCTTGGACCTGCCCATTAGCTCGAGACTTTAAATCACCCAATCCATAGGCTGAGTAAATGGAGCCCGAGGCTTGTCCATAAAGTGCCATACTACTACTGATGATAAATAAGCAAGAAAGTAGGAAAGAACATTTCATACGTAATAAGTTGAGAAAAAAGCAAAAAAGAGAATACATCAAACCCTAAGGAGGAGGGCTCTCTTGTTTCTCGTTGTATCATTTTTCTACAAATCAATGTATGGGAGGAGATAATCCATCATCAAACGGATTTTCCCTACCAAGTCGCAATTTGTGGCTTTTTGATGCAGAAGGCCTTTACATTGATGTAATTCACGCGTTAGTTGAATTAATTTCTCTCTTGTTTGCTCAGCTTGGACTTTTGTAACTCATGATAATCACTTATGGATATGAGTAAGGTCAAGCTACGATGGTACCCAATTTTCCTAATGAGCATACTCTATTGGGCCTGTAACCCACCAACGGAAGTAGGAGCCAGTTTCTTTGAGGAAGAATCTTTTGAAGTCCATTTAGTGGATTCCATGCAGCTATTGTCTTATACCCTACAAGCAGACAGTTTGCCAACAGGCCAATTAAACCGCCTCCTAGTGGGGTACAAGAATGACCCTCAACTTGGCCAAGTAAGTGCTGAAGCCCATCTGCAGTTTGGTTTAGATGAAAGCTTGGAGGCCTTAGATCATCGCTTTGATCTTGTGGACTCCATCACCTTAGTACTCCATTACGACAACTACTTTTTTGGAGATACAAATGCTTTACAGGGACTATATCTCTATCAATTGACGGAAGAGCTAACTCCTAAGGCAGATAACTTTGATTTTTATAATTCTGATGATTACACACATGAGCGGGAGCCTTTGGCACACCAAACGTTTTACCCGCATCCCTTTCGTGGGCAAGCTTTAGAGCTCCGGCTACCTGACCAATGGGGGAAGGAGTTGCTGGAGCTTGCCTCGGAGGGAGCGGAAGAAGTGACAGAAAACGCAAAGTTTCAAGACTATTTCCCAGGCCTGATTCTACAACCTGATACGACTTTGAGTACCATTTTTCTTGGCTTTTCTGCGGATGCTGAACTTAGATTGTACTATCGAAATACAAGGACTTTACCGATTAACCAATCTTATTTTACTTTTTCTATGGCGGATTGGAATTACTACAATCAGATCAAGCGCGTACCGGGTAGTGCTGCATTAGATAGCCTACAGAATGGTGAGGATAAGCTACTGTCCAACTATACTGATCAGCAAAGCTTGATTCAAGGGGGAATGGGCCTAAGTACCCGTATTGAATTTCCAAGTATCCGACGACTGCTCGAGCAGTCCAAAGATTTCCTGGTCAACCGAGCCATCTTACGCTTTTATCCCTTTGTGGAAACGGGCGATGAATTGGCGCAGCTACCCGCCCAACTTAGTGCTTATTGGGTGGATGAGGATAACAAGGTAGTGCAGGAAGCTTCAGGCTTCGCCTTCTTGCAAAAAGATGAAGAATTTAGAAGAGACACTTACTACGAATTGGATGTCACGGACTTTGTCGAATTGCAATTAGCTTCCGAACAATTTAGCGACTACGGTCTGATGCTGGCCCTCACTCCAGAGGACGTAAATGGCTCTCTTCATAGTGTCAAGATATATAATGATGAAGCTGTCACACCTATGCGCTTAGCGATCTACTATTTATCCATCAAAGAATAAGGATTAGCGCTCGTCGCACTACTTAAGTAGCAATCAATTTTAATGCTTGGAAGGCTAGGGAGTATCTCTGGTAAAGCCAGAGGTAGCTAGTCTTCCCTTCTCTAAATCTAGATCTAATGAAAAATATGTTTCACACAAAACTTTTACTGTTGCTCGGAATTGGCTGCTTGGCTTTCTCCTGCACCACTGATGAGGACGAAGAATTGACAGGTAATTGGATTCGTCGTTCGGACTTTGAAGGAGTTACCCGCTCTAGTAGTGTAAGTTTCTCGATTGGGGAATTTGCTTATGTCGGATTGGGGTTCGATGGAGATGATGAATTGGTGGATTTTTGGCGCTATGACGCTGCCCAAGATTTTTGGACGCGGGTGGATACTTTCCCGGGTTTAGGGCGCCGGGGGGCTGTGGCTTTTAGTATTAATGGGAAAGGTTATTTGGGGACCGGGTACAATGGTGAACTTGATAAAGAGCTCAATGATTTCTGGTCCTTCGATCCCACCGCCAGTCCTGGCAATCAATGGAAGCGAGTCGCTGATTTTGTAGGGAGCGCACGCTACAATGCGGTGGGTTTTGCGCTCAATGGTTTGGGGTATATAGGCACGGGCTATGATGGTAATTGGTTGAAGGACTTTTACGAATATGATCCATCTGCTAATACCTGGGAACAAATCGTCAGCCTGGGAGGAAGTAAGCGGGAAGATGCCGTGGCCTTCGTGATTGATGACCAGGCTTATGTGGGTACCGGCCGAAACAATGGAGTCTATGAATTTGACTTTTGGGCCTTTTCAGCAAATACCAAAACTTGGACGAGGAAACTGGAATTAGATGAGGATGATGACTACAACATTATCCGACATAATGCCAGTGCCTTCAGCATGGGGGGACTAGGATATATTATTGGTGGTTCTAATGGGAGCACACTAAATGCTGTCTGGGAATACGATCCACTACTCGATACCTGGGAGCAACTGACGGGGATAGAAGGATCCGCCCGAGAAGGACATGTCGCTTTCACGATCAGCAGCAGAGCCTACATCACAACGGGGCGCACAAGTACGATCCGCCTAGATGATCTGTGGGAATTTCAACCTAATGAGGAGTATGATGAAGATGACTAGGCAAAACTAGCTTGATTTAAAAAAGTGAGATTATTAGCCAAATAAATGGAACAACAGCGTATGAAATACTCATTACTACTCATCCTTCAATTCATTTTTTGTTGCTACCTGTTAGGACAGGAAATTGAAGAGGTATCACTGCTGGACTATGCGAAGGGGCAGGAATACCAGATTGGAGGAATTGCTGTAATTGGGTTAAAGTTTACTGATGAAAATGCACTGATCTCAATCTCAAAACTGAAGATAGGGGATAAAATCACGATCCCTGGTCCGGCTATCCAGCAGGCCATGAAGGCTCTATGGAAACTAAGACTCTTCACCGATCTTGAAATACATTTGGAAAAGACGATAGGCGATGTGGCCTTTTTGGAGATTAGGATTAGCGAGTTGCCTCGATTGGGTAAACATACGTTCAGAGGTGTAAAGAGAGGACAGCATGATGACCTGAATGATGTAGTCAATCGTTTTCTACTAAAAGGTAGTATTGTTACGGAAAACACGAAGCAAAATGCAGCCAACGCGATTAATCACTATTACCAGAAAAAGGGGTTTCTGGATGTTGAAACCAGGGTAGAAGAAATGCTGGATAGTTCCCAAATAAATAAAGTGATCTTGGTCTTTACCATTAGCAAGGGAAGGCGAGTCAAAATCAAGGATATTCAATTTGTAGGTAATACCCAGCTAAAGTCCAGAACGCTGCGAAAGGCTATGAAGCACACTCGACGAAAAAGGAGGTTGTTTGCCGCTTCTAAATTTCAGCCGGATTTGTATGAAAAAGATAAAGGAGGATTGGTGCACCTATATCAAACTCAAGGGTATCGGGATGCAAGGATTGCCAAGGACAGCGTCTGGCGGGATGATAAGGGCGAGCTTCAATTGAGTTTAACTATTGAAGAAGGCAGACCATACTATCTAGGAACAGTGAGCTGGAAAGGGAATGTGATATATGGCACGGAACAATTAGATGCTTTCTTGGGCTTGACCCGAGGCGAGATCTATAATGTAGCCCAATTGGAAGAACGCCTGTTTTTTAGTCAAAATGCCTCTGATATCAGTTCCTTGTACCTAGACCGAGGATATCTGTTTTTCAAGCTTGATCCGGTGGAGGTGGCCATTCGAGAGGATACGGTTGATTTGGAATTGCGAATTTTCGAAGGTCCTCAAGCTACAATTGATCGAGTGGAAATTGTTGGGAATCATCAAACCTTTGATCACGTTATAAGACGGGAGTTGAGAACCTTACCTGGAGCTAAATTCAGTAGAACGGACATCATCCGATCACAACGCGAAATCGTCAATTTGGGCTTTTTTAATCCCGAAAGTTTGAACATAAACACTCCGGTAGATCCACAACAAGGAACTGTCAGCATTGAATATGAAGTAGAAGAACGTCCTGGTGACCAGCTAGAGTTATCGGCAGGCTGGGGAGGCACGGGTAATGGTGTGATAGGTACCTTGGGCATTTCCTTTAATAACTTCTCCATTCGGAATTTATTCAAGCCCGAGGCGTGGAGACCCTTGCCGAAAGGCGAAGGCCAGCGATTATCGGTTCGCTTCCAGAGTAATGGCAGAATATACCAAAGCGCCAATGCTTCTTTTACTGAACCCTGGCTCTGGGGTAAGAAGCCCAATAACTTTACGGTAGCAGGTTTCCTAAATCGCTTTACGAATGGCTTGAGTAGAGATAACACAGGCTTTGGCGAATTCTCCATACAAAGTCTAAGTGTCAGTCTGGGAACACGCCTGCGTTGGCCCGACGATTTCTTTGTGTCTTCCACAGGTATCAATTTGCAAACCATTACCCTGAGGAATTGGAGTACCGGTTTGTTTACCGCAGCAGATGGCTCGGCTTTAGGAGACGGGGTCTTCAATAATTTTAGTATTACCCAGACGATTAGCCGGAACTCTATCGATAATCCGAATTTTCCGACGCGAGGGAGCCGACTTTCTCTGTCTTTGCAATTCACACCTCCTTATTCGCTATTCACTCGAGCTAGCGACCAGGACCTTAGTGTAGAAGAACAATATCGCTGGGTGGAGTATCACAAATGGCGATTCAATGCGGAATTTTTTAGTCCCTTATTTGACAAAGTAGTATTACGGATTAGTGCTAAAATGGGCTATTTGGGCTACTACAATCGAGAATTGGGCTACGCGCCTTTTGAACGTTTCCAATTGGGGGGAGATGGGATCAACAATCAGGCTATTGGATATCAAGGCACAGATATAATTGCACTACGGGGATATGAAGTAACGGACTTGGAAGCTAATGTCAATGATGGACAGACAGTGGCTGCGCCAATTTTTCAAAAGGTTACCACGGAGATCAGGTACCCGCTTTCGACCAATCCTAATTCGACGATGTATACCATGCTTTTTCTGGAGGCGGGCAATGCTTGGGAGAGTTTTGATCGCTATAATCCTTTCCAGCTTAAACGGTCACTGGGCTTTGGCTTTCGGGTAATGTTGCCCATGTTTGGATTGATTGGATTCGATTACGGCTTGGGCTTGGATAAAACGGGTGTAAGCGCTTTAAGTGAGCTAGGTAAGTTTAGTATTATACTTGGTTTTGAGCCGGAATAAATGGGTTTTCCGCTTGATTAATCCTGCCAATAAAAATTAGTGAGAGTGGAGTATTCCCGAGAGAAGGCTCAATGGAACCGTAAGGGGCCTCAAATCAAGATAGTATATATATCCTTTATTCGTCCTCTTGCTTGTTGATGCACGAACAAGCTTTATAGGTGGAGGCTTATGCGACCAGAAGTGGTTTTGTAAGCCTCGTTTTTTTTGTTTACCTTGCTCAAAGAAGGAAGCTGAAATTTTAGCGGTTTTGTGCTGCTATCTTTAGTTTTTACTTTTAGTCCAATGCCCCTCGACTTTAAAAGGGAGCTTTGCTTTATTCATTCGTGGTCCCTCCCCAATCAGGGACTACAACTCACCCTGGGGGAGACTTCCCTCGTTTTTCTCAAACATGCAATGAGAAAACATATTATCCAATCGCCGGAGAAGTCTGCAAACCTTTCTCCGGTTTTTTTATGCCTATAGGTGAACTATCCTCTGAACATCCACTTACCCAGTTCTTTCAAACCTACCTTTTTACCGTACATGAGGATACCTACCCGGTAGATTCTACCGGATAACCAGACTAAGGCCAAGGCCGTGGCAATCAATAGGAATAGTGAAAGTAAAACTTGCCAAATGGGCGGGTCAAAGGGGATCCTGGCCGGCATAACAATGGGCGAGAACAAGGGGAAGATGGAAGACCAAATGGCCAAACTGGAATTTGGTGCTTGCACACTTACCATCATGATATAGAAAGCCAGTAAAACAGGAATCGTAATAGGTATCGTCAAAGCCTGACCTTCACCAAGATCATCCCCCATAGCTGAACCTACTGCGGCAAATAGAGCAGAGTACATAAAGTATCCACCCAAGAAATACAAAATGAAGAGCGGAAGAATGGCCCACCAGTTTTGTTGGGATAATTCCTGAATAACGAGGCTCAACATCGCCTCTGCCTCCTCTGGATCGATTTCTGCCCCAGCAGCGGCAGCGGAGGGCGGCATAGCGTCAGCATCTGCACCAAAGAAGAGTCCCGCTATTGTAACTATGAGTGGAATCAAGATGGCCCAGATAGCGAGTTGCGTTAAACCTACCGCACCCACTCCGATAATTTTACCCAACATGAGTTGAAAGGGTTTGACGGAGGAGATCATCACCTCGACAATACGACTGGTTTTTTCCTCCATGACGGATCGCATCACCATCATACCATAGATAAATACAGTCATATACATGATAATACCCATGAAGAAACCAATGGCCGCGGCTATTTTTCCGGCCATCTTGGTCGTTGCTTCCGGTGCTGCCTTGATGGGTTTGGGCTCTAGTTCAATTTTGGTATTGAGGGCATTCAATTGCTGCCGATCTATTTGCAGCTGATCAATTTTATAGTCTCTAACCCGTTCTCGAATTCGGGAGACAATGATCGGTTCAATATCTAGGGTTAACTTTTCATCCGAATAGTAGAAGACGCGGAAATCCTTTTTGAGAAGATCTTCAAGGCTCGGGATGAGGAGGATACCATTATAATCCGTCTCCTCAAAACTATTTTTAAGTTCGTCCAGATCGCTATTGACGAATTTGAAAAAGAGGTTATTCTCGTCTTTGATCTTACCGTCGAAGATGTTGCCTTCATCAATCACTGCAATCCGTTTGGAGTCATCACTATCATATTGAAAAATAAAGGAGACGACTACAAAAAATAGGCCGATGGCCAGTGGAGTTAAAAGGGTGGCAAGAATAAAAGAACGTCTGGTGACACGGGTGAGGTACTCTCTCTTTATGATTAACCAAAGATTGTTCATCTTGTATTTTTTCTTGGAGTTTTGAAAGGAGAAAAATTAAACGGCTTCTTCAAAGGTCGTGACTTGCTGAATAAATATCTCATTCAGACTGGGTAGGATCTCATTGAATGCCGTAACATGTAAACCATTGCTGATAAAGTATCGGAGCAAGTTATTGGAGTCTTCCCCGGCAGAAAGCTGGATGACAATGTGATTAGGACCTTGCTCAATGATATTAGCCTGCTGGGTCACGGCCGTGGGGAGATCCGTGTCGAAGTCTAGCCGGAAGCGATTCTCCTTGAATTGATCCTTGATGGCCTTTACCTCTCCGTTTAAGATGTTCTTGCCTTTATTGATCAGTACGATTTCCTCGCAAATTTCTTCCACCTGCTCCATTCTGTGAGTGGAAAAGATGATGCTGACCCCCTCTTGTTGTAGTTGATGGATTTCGTCCTTGATGAGGTTGGTATTGATGGGGTCAAGCCCTGAAAAGGGTTCATCTAGGATTAGGAGTTTGGGCTTGTGGATAATCGTGGCTATGAATTGAATTTTTTGCTGCATCCCTTTCGACAATTCTTCGACCTTTTTGCCCCACCAATCTGAAATTTCAAACTTATCAAACCAATCTCCGATTGCAGCTTTAGCCTCCTTCTTGCTTAGCCCCTTCAATTGAGCCAAGTACATCAGGTGGTCACCTACCTTCATTTTTTTATACAGTCCCCGTTCTTCGGGCATATAACCAATTTGAGTAGGGGTATTGCTGTTAAGTGGTTCGCCAGCGAGTAGCACTCGGCCTTCGTCAGCGCGGGTAATCGTGGTGATGATTCGAATCAGGGAAGTCTTGCCGGCGCCGTTCGGTCCAAGTAGCCCAAAGATGCGCCCCTCTGGTACATTAAAACTAACCTTGTCCACCGCCACATGTTTGTCGTAAGTTTTTACAACATCTTCTAGTTGAAGTATATTCATATCCAATCCGTTCCTTAAAATGAGAACTAAGTGTGAAATAGAAACATCGGGAAATTAGTAATCTTCAAAGATTTTTTTCTACCAGGGGCAATCAAAGTTGGACAGATTACTTGTTTTTGATCACACATAAATTTTTTACTAAAATAATGAGGTAAAAAGCTGTTAAATTGCTACAGAAACTGTTTATATTAGCACTGTCTTGTCTTACTTCCACAGTACATACACTTCCTGATACTCGTCCACTGCCATTGAAAAGGTAGTTTTGGAGAGTTTTAACTGCTATGTCTTGTTGTTCACCCGTCGCTTAATTTAACCGTCTACTACTTATCGCGTGATTTGGTGCCTAACGAGATGGGATTTCTATGGCTGGAAATACTTATCTCATTAGAATAGGATTCATTCCTGACTATTGGCTATTCCTGGGTTTTATGATCCATGGATACAGCGAAAGTTTAGGAGAGAGTACTACGAACCAGAATGGCACCGGGATACAGCAGATGCTGTAAGTCATTGTCTATTGGAAGAAAATTTCAACGATTAACCAGCTTAAGTCCGACACTGCTTGAATGCTCCTTTGGGGGGAGTAGTACGCTGCTCTCACCCAGGTGATATCGACTACTTATTACTCAAGTATCCACAGAAATTATTGTATGAACACTCAGTTGACAAAGCTAAATTTCATATTCCAAAAAACTAAAACCATGAAATCCTTCGCACTTCCTTTGGTTATCCTCTGGATGGCCACCGCAATCCCAATTCAAGGGATCACTCAAACAGTTGAACCGATAGATAGTCTGAAAGCCGTATTGCCAACCGTAACAGATACTTCAAAAGTTGAGGTGCTCAGTAAGATCGCAAAGAACTTCATTTTTTTAAATAAGGTAGATAGCTGCGAACATTATACCAATCTGGCAGCGCAAGCACTTGCAAAGAGTACCATCTCTTCTGAAAAGCATGAAGCTGCGATCTTGGTCTTACGCGGAAATATTGCTCACCAGCGGCGAGAGCTTGGCGAGAGCACCGTCTTCCATCAAAAGGCCTTAGACTTGTTCGTGAAGATTGGTGATAAGCGAGGCGAGTCCGTAGCTTTAACCAATATTGGTATTAACTATATCATGTTAGAGGATCACGAAAGAGCATTGAGTTATCTCTATCCTTCCCTGCGCCTCTCCGAAGAAATTGACAACAAGGCTGACATTTATAATGGCTATCAGAACATCGCTGTCGTATTGTCCGGAATGGAACGCAACGAAGAGGCTAAGGCTTATCGCCTAAAAATTTTGGACTACGCTTACAAGACAGATAACTGGTACAAGATTATCTATGCAGCTGGCTCCTTGGCTGGTAACTACAAAAATATGGGTGTAATAGACAGTGCAAGGCACTATGAATTGATCGCCTATGAAAAGGCCAAAGAGGTTGGTAATAAAGTATTTGAGGGACGCTTGCTACGGTCTCTGAGTCGTACGGCCCTTTTGCAGGAGAAGTATGAAGAGGCTTTGGGCTATGTGGATCAGGCTTTTCCCTTAACAGATACTAGCAATTATTTGGATATGGCTTTTGTCTACAACTACGATGCGGAGGCCAAATTTGGCCTTGGCCGCTACCAAGATGCTTTTGAATCAGCTTACAAAGCGCTGGCCTATGCTGAATTGGACGATCACATTGTCTTGCTCAATAATGCTTACTTCCAGTTGTACGAATTTTACAAAAAGCGGAATCAGCCTGAAGAAGCCTTGGAGTACCACGAATTATATAAGCAGATGCAGGACTCGGTCTACAATCAAGAGAAGACCAGTAAGATGGAAAATCTAAATATGATCTACGAGACAGCGGCTAAGGAATCGGAAATTGTCCGCCTGCAGCAGGAGACTCAGATCCAGGAATTACAATTGCGACAACGCAATCTATGGTTGCTATTGTTGACAGGAGGTGCCTTGTTGCTTGGCACCCTCGGGTATTTTGGTTACCGGCAACGCATGTTGAGAAAGGAATTTTTATTGATGCAATCAGAACAGCGACTCCTGAGGACCCAAATGAACCCTCACTTCTTCTTTCACGCCCTTTCTTCTATCCAGCAGTTTATCTTGAAAGAAGCCAACAAACGAGAGGCCGTACTCTATTTGTCCAAATTTTCCCGCTTGATGCGTAATGTATTGGAAGGAAGCCGAACAGAGAGTGTCAGCCTCGGGGCCGAAATCGAATCGATTAGTCATTATATAGAATTGCAGCAGTTGCGATATGGAGACTGTTTCGACTTCAGTCTGCACGTAGACGAGGGGCTGGACATAGAGGAATGGGCATTTCCTCCTATGCTGTTGCAGCCCGTAGTTGAAAATGCGATTGAGCATGGCTTGATACCAAAGAAACGATCAGGTAAACTCCATCTCTCCTTTGAGCAGGAAGCTGAGCATCTACATGTGGTAGTGGAGGACAATGGGATCGGTCGCAAAGAAACGGTTCCTGGCACGCAGCCCTACCGAAAATCCGTGGCGCTGGAGGTGATGAAAGATCGTATAGCCTTAATGAACCGCCGAACCAAACGAAAATCGAGCTTTGCTATCATTGATCTTCGCGATGATGATGGAGAGGCTACAGGGACTAAAGTTGAATTCTATCTTCCACTAAAATCCGCGATATAATGATGAAGGTTGTATTGATTGACGATGAGAAACCTTTCCGAGACGGTCTTCGGCATTTGATCGAACTCTATTGTCCACAGCTCGAAATCATGGGTGAAGCGGATGGGGTAGCAGCGGGTAAAACCTTGATTGCCACAAAACAACCCAGTTTGGTGTTTTTAGATGTACAAATGCAGGATGGTACAGGCTTGGATTTGCTGCGCCAGTTAGGACAGCGCACCTTTGAAGTGATTTTCACAACGGCCTTTGACCGTTTCGCTTTAGAAGCTATTAAATTAAGTGCCTTGGACTACTTGCTTAAGCCCATCGATCCTGAGGAATTGATGCTAGCGGTCGAAAAGGCCGAGGCAAACCTGGATAAGCAACTAAAGGAGGAGAAATGGGCGCAGATGGAGGCTGTATTCCAGAACTTCCTGCAACCGCAAGGACCTAAGAAGCTCGTCTTGAAAGATGCTGAAAACATCTACATGGTAGAAGTGCCAGAGATCGTTCGGTGTGAAGCTGCGGGGAGTTATACTCGCTTTTATCTGGTGGATGGCAAAGAAATATTGGTTTCCAATAATCTGCGAGAGTATGAGAATTTGTTGAAGCCTCATCACTTCTATCGTCCCCACCATTCGCATTTATTCAATTTGCACCAATTGGATCGCTTTGAGAAGTCACAGGGCGGGTTTCTCGTCATGAAGGATGGGAGTAAGGTGCCGGTATCGGTGCGCCGGAAGGATCAGATCCTGCAGCTGTTTTCCCTCCAGTAGGTCCGGTCCGCTTTCCCGGACCGTCATTGGTGACAACCCCAACCCCGGCAATGGAAGCCCTGCCCCTGCCCCTCCGTTGTTGCATCTCCCGACCAACAACGAAAGCCCTGCCCCTGCCCCTCCGTTGTTGCATCTCCCGACCAACAACGAAAGCCACGACTATGGAAGTCACTCCCCTTTGACAAAGCCAATTTGCTTCCACTCCCGCTCAATCGGATCATTCTCTTGCGGGGCACCCGGAGTGCTACGACCTTGCGTGATGTAGGAGCTTAGCAGCGCTTTCAAGGCTTCCACTTGGGCGGTTTCGGTAGCTTGTAAATTGGTAGCTTCTTCTGGGTCTTTTTGTAAATTATACAGTTGGATAGGTGGCAGGCTATCTAGGGCTTGTACCTGCTTTGGAGTGGGGAAGCTCCAGCCAGCCGAACCAGCACTCATGATTAATTTGTAATCCCCTTTCCGAATGGCAAAGGAACCATTAATAGAGTGATGTATGATATCCTGGCGATCGGTTTGCCCCGCTGTGTTTTGTAAGATGGGAAGAAAGCTAAAGCTATCCTCTCCTTCATTGTCTGCCACCGTGGCGCCAACGAGGTCAGCGCAAGTAGCAAAGAGGTCGGTACTGCAAACGAATTGGTCACTGGTACGGCTATCAGCTATTTGGGCAGGCCAATGGACAAGGTAGGGAACACGATGTCCCCCTTCATAAATATCAGCCTTATGTCCCCGGAAGATATAACTAGGATCATGTCCTTTTTCACCCAGCACTTCGAAATCTGCTTGAGGAGAACAGCCATTGTCACTTGTGAAAATGATGAGGGTATTTTGATCAATGCCACTTTCGACCAATTTGGCCTTGAGTTGCCCCATATAGTCATCAATCATCATCACGAAATCGGCATAGGGATTGAGCTGACTCTTGCCCAGCCATTCTTCTGTAGGCAGAATGGGTGTATGTGGTGAAGGGAGAGCTAGATAGAGGAAAAAAGAAGAATCCTTTTCATTTTCAATGAAGTCCATGGCTTTTTCGAAAAAATGTGGGGTCACCTGTTCATGGATAAAATCCGGAGCGGTGGGGCCTTCTCGCCACCAAGTATATTTCCCTGTATCCACGGTGATCCGATCTGGGAGTGCAGTAACCTTGCCATTTTCGACATAGACGTAGGGAGCCATATCTAAAGAGCCCGAATGACCGTAAGCATAATCAAACCCAAGATCGTTGGGGTTGTTACGTATCGGTTTACTAAAATCCATATTGTCAAAGTCCACTGCTTGCCAACCTGTGCCACCGAGCGTGTCGGTAGTTAAGCCCCAGTCCCAGCCCAGGTGCCATTTTCCCACAAAGCCCGTCCGGTAGCCATGCTTTTTTAGTAAGGAAGCTACGGTGGAGCGGTCATTGGGGATCAAAGCTTTTGATTTGCCGGTGAGTACACCAGATTTTAGGCGAGTACGCCAGTTGTAGCGACCAGTCAGGGTGCTATAGCGGGTAGGCGTACACACAGCAGAGGAGCTATGTGCGTCGGTAAAGCGTACGCCCTGTTGAGCAAGCTGATCCAGATAAGGAGTGGGGATCTTACCTTGCTCGTTGTAGCAGGAGAGATCACCATACCCTAGGTCATCGGCTAGCACATAGATAATGTTTGGAGGACGGTTATCCTCTTCTGGAGTGGTACTACAGTCAGAAAGTAGAAAAAGGGAAAGGAAAAGTATCGGAAGGCTTTTCATGGTCTTAGACTTTATCCGCTTAGGTAATGTAAGTTGCGATTCATTTGGCAGTGCCCAAATGCGTCAGATATTTGCGGCAAAACCAAGCTCTAGGCTCTGTATTGCCGCAAAATCTTACTTTTTGCGCTCTTTCCTCGCAACTTGGGTTGGGTAGCTTAATTATTGTGGAGTGTAGGTTTGATAAATGGCTTTTTCAAAGGCTGCCCAATGGTCATCTGTCATACGCTTAGGCGTGAAAAGGCAGATTCCTTTAGCGCCATTTTCCATAGAAGCTTTAATCGCTGTTCCTATTTCTGATGGTAGCAGACCATGATTCTCCGGGTCATTCTCTTCGGTTTTATTTTCAGGCTTAGGGCAGATAAATAAGCCACTGTAGAGGGGTGCTTTCCCAGCTAAGGCTGTTACACCTTCCTTGGTCACATCGCCCACCCATTCTGGTTTTTCTAGATAGAAATCATTGTAGTGCATCGGGTAGAAGGCATCTAGATTCCATTTATCCCATTCTTGCCGCACAATTTGCTTAGCTACGGAATTGGGGCCGGGAAACACAGCAGCATGGATTTTTTTCCCTTCTGCATGCACGTCTTCGACCAGTCGATTGACCAAGGTGGTAATAAGATCATAGCGGTATTGCTTCCATTCTTCTACTTGACTAGGGTCTTCCTCCGCCAGTATGTCAATTCCCGTTTTATCTTTGAAACCGTCCGTACATTGCTTACCATAACAATAGTCATAAGCTGGATATTCCTTATCCATTACTAAGCCATATTTATCCCACAGCCCTCTGGCTAATATGACATCGGGGAAACGGATATAATCTAGGTGTATCCCGTCCACCTCCGGAACGGCTGCTATGCTGGTATAGAGTTTGGACAGGAATTCATAGACTCCCTCATGTTTGGGACAAAGGAATTTGTAGTAATCTACATAAGCAGGTTTTTCCAGCGCTCGCTCGCCCTTCCCATTGACTCCATACCACTCTTCTTGGATCTCATCTGTTTTAGCTTGAACCATCGTTGGAATCCAGGTATGGAATTCCAAGCCGGCCTGCTTAGCGATCTTTCCAACTCGAGCATAAGTGGCTGGATCATGCCCGCCATTATAGAGCAAGCCATCAATACCTCGTTGTTTCCAGTTGGTGAATTCGGTGAGAATAGTTTCATCGGTAGCCTCTCCAGGACCACCTGTCCAGGCAAATACCGGGATTTTATTAACAGTAACGTCTTTAGTGGCTTGGCAAGCACAAAGGAGAAGGATCAGTAATAGCCCCCAGAATTTTGACATGTTTTGTATAAGTTGGTTTAGCAAAAGCTAAAATAGGGTATAGGGTTTGAAATAGATACCCCAAGTTGCGATGAATGAGCGCAAAAAAGAAAGATTTTGCAAATAATAGAGCCAAGCACTCACTTATGCCGCAAATATCTGACGCATTTGGGCGCTCTAGAGTGAATCGCAACTTGCAGTAGATAATTAACTCCCCTTCAATAAAACTCTTATCTAGTATCGCTATATTTGATGGGTATGAATGGGACTACAGCTAATTGGTACATCATTATCAATCCTGCCGCTTCGGGGGGGAAAGCAGCAAAGTTATGGCCATCGATCGAAAGGGATCTTTTGGCAGCTGGCGTATCCTTTAGTACCGCTTTCACTTCCTATAGCCGGGAAGCCACCAGTTTGGCAAAAGAAGCCATAGCAAAGGGATATAGATGTCTAATGGCGGTAGGCGGAGATGGTACCAATAACGAAGTGATCAATGGAATACTGCAGCAAGACATTGTCCCGTCCTCATCGATAGTTTATTGCCTACTCCCAGTGGGTACGGGTAACGACTGGATTAAAACCCATGGCATTCCTCGAGCTCGCAAGGCTTGGCTAGAGATGTTTTTGGCAGGCCATGAAAGTCAACAGGATATCGGTTGGGTTGAGTATCAAAAAGAGGGAGAATTAAAGCGACATTATTTCGCTAATGTGGCAGGACTGGCCTATGATGCTTTTGTCGTGCACTATGTCGAAGCGCTAAAAACCCATTTGGCTAACAAGCTAATTTATTTATGGGTGGTGCTGCGATGTTTATGGAAGTATCAGCTCCGTAAGGCTAAACTCCTTTTCAAAAATCAAACGGTCGAAGATTACTTTTACACCATAAATATTGGCGTGTGCAGATATTCTGGCGGTGGTATGCAATTTGTACCCCATGCTGATCCTAAAGATGGTCTTTTAGCCTTAACTTATGCCGGCAAGCTAAAGAAGTGGCAAGTCATCTGGAATACCTATCGCTTTTATAATGGAAGCATCGGGTCGCATCCTTTGGTTTATACGGATCAAGTGGAGCAGGTGACCATCGAATCGGAAGGAACGCTACTAGAAGTCGATGGGGAGTACCTAGGGAAAACGCCCGCACAATTTGGAATAACAAAACAGGCTTTACGATTTATCTGTCCATCCGCCCCAAAAAACTAGAAGATTTCTCCTTAATGTGACCCAGGATAGAAAGACCCGTCTTAAGAGTAAACTAATTCCTGCGAAAGTCATGAAATTCAAACTATTCACACTCATTTTTGCCCTACTTACTTTACCATTTTTAGGACATACTCAAATTGCAGAACAATCTAGAAGCATGAGCCTTGGAACGCATAATGCTCTAGTTTTAGAACTACCACAAAACGATCAGAAGCTAGTGAGCAAGGTTTGGGAAGGATATATGAAGAGCTTCTATGATACCAAGTCGAAGCATAACCGAAAAACTGGCGAATGGGTAGCTGAAGAGGCTGATATCGTATCTCTTGGGAAAGGAGATGATGTAGACCTATTCACCACAATAGAGCAAAGAGGAAAAAATGTCGAATTGGCCCTTTGGGTACATTTACAAGAAGAGGATACCTATGTAACTTCAGAGCGTCATCCTGACAGAAGCGTGGAAGCAGAGAAGCTGTTGATGCGCTTTGGACTCGAAGTAGCTCGTGAAACGATCAAGCTGGAGCTGAAGTCTGAGGAGAAGAAGCTGAACCAGATGGGACACAGCATGAAGAAACTAAAGAATGCAAAAGATAGATATCGAAAGGATATTGAGAAGGCGCAAGCTGCTATCCGCAAGGCGGAAGAGAATATCCTGAAGAATGAAGGGGAGCAAGAAGATATGATGAAGCAGATGGAGGTACAACGTGAAGTGATTGAGATGGTACAAAAGAAATTACGTGATCTCTAAGCATATCCTAGATATGAAGTGCCTGTAAGGCACCCCAAAAAAACAATTATAATCCCATAAACATATTTAAGTGTTTACATTAAGGATGTGGCCATCGATCGGTAGGAACTGATCGATGGCTTTTTTGTCTCTTCGGGTTTTACCGTATCTTTGAACAAAGCGCACCCGAATGAAGAAACTTGGCCGAATTTTGCTCAAGATTATTGAGGAAGTCCCCGCCATTGTAGTAGCTGTATTCTTGGCCTTGGTGGTCAATAATTGTAATGAAAATCGAAAAGAACATCAGCTAGCCGATAGTAGCCTGCGGGCCCTGGAGGCAGAATTAATGCAAAACGAGAAATCCTTAGAGAAGAATATCGCTTCTAATCAGTTAGAAGCGGCAACCATGCGAGCGGATTTAGATTCTCTGAAAGCTGTTGGCATAGAAAATATGTCCAGCGTCACGGTGGGAATCAGCTAAACCATTTTGCAAAAATCGGCTTGGGAGATGGCCATCTTGAGTGGCTCCACACGGCAATTTGATCCTGCACTCTTGGCTGAATTAACCCAGATTTACGGATTACAAGAACTCTATGACGAGATGTCCGTAAACTATTTTAAAGAATTAAGTTCCGTTCAATTTTACAAACCTAATCAGGAGATAGAACGATTACAAGCGAGCCTACAAGTACATCAATTAACGAGCGACATTTCGAATCAACTGATGGACCTGTACAAAAGCGTGATCCCGAAGATCACGAGTATAACAAAAAAATAACAGGAACTTTTCCACACTGGAAAGCATCACTAAACCGAGCCTGGATTGGCTTGAAAAAAAAGCTTAACTTGGATAAAACCCACAAGCTTACTTCTTTAAGTTCTCCACATGGATGTGGAAAATGTGGACAAAGTAGTAGTTTTCAACATTAAAAGAAGGGTTATCCACAGTTCTACTAGCTAATGTTAACGCAGTGTTACTAGACATTACGAGTGCTAAGACTTAAATTTGTTTGCTTTTTCCTAACAATTTGGACGCTACAGCATGGCCGAACCACAAAAACCTGCCAGAACAGACAAAAACATGAGACCTGGAAAGACCTACCAAAGAGGTGGAGATCTTTCTAATTATGTCTTTGGGAAAGTGCAGCCACAGGCGCTTCCTTTGGAGGAAGCGGTATTGGGAGCGATCATGCTGGATAAAGAGGCCTTACCTGTTGTACTAGATATTTTAAGATCGGACAGTTTTTATTTGGATGCGCATAAGGCGATCTACAAAGCCATGCTTAGGCTTTTTGAAAAATCACAACCAATTGACCTGCTGACAGTGACAGAGGAGCTTCGAAAAGGAGGAGACCTTGAAGCTGCCGGAGGACCTGCCTATATCGTAGAATTAACGAATAAAGTAGCCTCAGCGGCTAATATCGAGTATCATGCTCGGATCATCTCGCAAAAGTACATCCAACGAGAATTGATCACGGTATCTACTAAAGTCATCAAAGATGCTTTCGAGGATACTACTGATGTTTTCCAATTGCTAGATGACGCAGAGCAAGGTTTGTTTTCCATTGCGCAGCAGAACATGAGCAGAGGATACGAATCCATGAGTTCGTTATCCGGGAAGATGTTGAAGCAATTGGAGGAGCTGAAGAACAAAGAAGGGGGGCTCACGGGAGTCCCCACAGGTTTCACAGAATTGGACCGTTTAACCTCTGGTTTTCAGTCTTCCGATTTGATCATTTTGGCGGCGAGGCCCGGCATGGGCAAGTGTCTTGGCAAAGGGACTAAGGTGTTGATGTTTGATGGCACGCCAAAGGCCGTAGAGAATGTGGAAAAGGGCGAGCTGTTGATGGGGCCTGATTCCAAACCTAGGAGAGTCTTGTCTATTGCTAGAGGACGAGAAAATATGTACTGGGTCCGGCAGAACAAAGGGATAGACTACAGAGTTAATGAAAGCCATATTCTTTCCTTGAAAAAGAGCCGGCAGGAGGGTACAGGAGAGAGAGGATCAGTTTTGAATATATCAGTCCGAGATTGGTTGAAAAAATCACCTAAGTTCAGGACGAACTACAAAGGATATAAAGTAGCTATTGAATTAGCCGAAAAACCAGTTCCACTACCTCCATATTTCGTGGGCCTATGGCTGGGGGATGGTATTCGGGGAAAATCCCAGATAGCGACGCAAGATGAAGAAGTGATTGGCTATTTGAGCAATTATGCAGATCAACTCGGACTATCGCTTAAGACCTATGAGAAAGATCCCAAGAAATGTCAATTATATGGTATATCAGGTGGAGATACTGGGAATCGAGGGTATTCTATTCAACGAGAATTAAACCAGCTTGGGATTTTAAATGATAAGACCATTCCTGAATCTTACTTGCTAAATAGTACCGCTAACAGACTAGAACTTCTAGCTGGGTTGATCGATAGTGATGGTCATTATTTGGTCCAGTCAAACGGATTTGAGATTACTCAAAAAGATGAGGAATTAGCCAAACAAATTAAATTCCTATGCGATTCATTAGGTTTCAGAACTACCCTAAAACCGAAAAGAGCTTCGATCAAAGAGATTGGCTTTGAAACCACTGTTTACCGTTGCAGAATTTATGGTGATATAGATAAGGTACCCGTTAGAATTAAGCGTAAACAACCGCGTCCTTGGAAGAGCATTGTAAATTGGCAAGTAACAGGGATTGAAGTGGAGTTTGATAAGGTGGATGATTACTACGGTTTTGAAATTGACGGAGATCGCTTATTTCTATTGGAAGACATGACCGTCACTCATAATACAGCGTTCACGCTGTCTTTGGCTAAAAATGCGGCCGTCGACTTCAATAAACCCATCGCCTTTTTCTCCCTGGAAATGTCTAGCCTTCAGCTGGCCCAACGGATCATTTCAATGGAAGCGGAGATTTCTGGGATGAAGATGCGAAATGGCCAATTGGAGGATTACGAATGGCAGCAACTGCACTCCGCCATTGAACGGATTGGAGAAGCCCCAATATTTATTGACGATACACCCGGTATCAATGTTTTCGAACTGCGAGCGAAGTGTCGTCGTCTAAAGATGCAACACGATATCCAAATGATCGTGATTGACTATTTGCAGTTGATGAGTGGGGGAGGGGATAACCAAAAAGGAAATCGGGAACAAGAGGTAAGTGCCATTTCGCGTGCCTTGAAAGGCCTGGCGAAGGAACTCCATGTGCCCGTTATCGCTCTTTCCCAGCTAAGTCGGGCCGTGGAGCAAAGGGGAGGGACCAAGCGTCCCCAGTTGAGTGACTTGCGGGAAAGTGGATCGATCGAACAAGATGCTGATATTGTGTCTTTCATTTATCGTCCTGAATATTACCAGATTCTGGAAGATGAAGAGGGGCAATCCCTAAAAGACGTTGCGGAGATTATTGTAGCCAAGCACCGTCATGGTGCACTAAAGACGGTTAAGCTTCGCTTTACGCCAGAATACGCCCGTTTCTCAGACCTCGAGGATGCCGATTTCAGCGCCCTACCTGCTGACGAAAACTTTGATCCAGCTTCTTATACCAACATCATTACTCGTCCGTCCAAGATGAATGACGAGGATATTCCGTTTTAATGTATAATGCATAATGTTGAATGTTTAATGGGAGATGGATAATGCTATTATTCAATCCTCAACTTTCAACTTTCAACTTTCCTCCTTCAACCTTCCACTTCCTTCCTCCTCTCAACTCATGAGATCAATTATCTGGAACATCCGAACCGCTACCAGCGTCCATTATTTCACCATATTTAAGAAAAATCGCATAACTTCGGTTACCTTTTCAGTGGACAAGCAATAAACACATAGGAAAGTATGAACGAACACCCTGAAACAGCACTAATTGAGATGTTGAAAGGTGAAGATCAGCGGAAAACAAATGAAGCCTTTTCCCAGCTATATCAACAGCATTATGAATCGATAAAACAGTTAGTTAGAAGGAATAATGGAACTGATGAGGAGGCTGATGATATTTTTCAAGAAACGCTCTTTGCCTTTTACACCCAGCTTCGGCAGAAGAATCTGCAACTGAATTGCAGCATCCAAACCTACTTGTATTCGGTAGCAAGGAATCTGTGGTTAGATGAATTGCGGAAACGCAAAAAGAAAGTCAAGCTAGTGGAAACACATACGTTCATTCCACTACAGGAAGATCATTTAACTACTATGTTGGCAACGGAACAAAACCAACAAATAGCAAAGATCATCCGCTTATTAGATGATAAGTGCCAACAAGTGCTTGTTCACTTCTATTTCGATCGCTATCGAATGAAGAAAATTGCCAGTTTGTTAGGGTTTGCTAATGAACAAGTGGCAAAGTCTAAAAAGTCAAAATGCTTGAAAAAACTGAAAACGCTGGTGGAGGAGCGCCGCCATCAATTTGAAGTATAGCCATGAAAGTTAATGAAGAACAAATAGATGATTTCTTATTGGATCGAATGTCACAAAGTGATCGACAGGCATTTGAACAGGAGTTGGATAAGAATAGTGAGTTGGCCAATCAGGTAAAGGTGCAGCGAGAGATCCTCGGAGGCCTTGCCGTAATTGGCAAGGAACAATTCAAAGCTCGTTTGCAACGGATTAAGGAGGAGACTTTTTCCGAATCTCTCACTCCAGAGGTACAGAAAAGAAAGTTAAGCAAGTGGATATGGTGGCTTGCAGCGGTAATTGCAATTTCACTAGCCATCTTCCTTTTTTGGAAATTAACTACTCCCGGTGGCGAGGATCCCAATGTCATCTACGCAGATTTATTTGAGGTTTACAATGTACCAGTGGTGCAGAGAGATACGGATGATCCACAGCTCATTAAACAGCTCTCTACATATTATAAAGAGGGGGCATACTCAGCGTTTATTGAAGGTTTTGAAGGTCAAAGTAATGCCTTTAGTGATCATCCAGAGTTGCAGCTAAATCTTGGCATCAGTTACTTGCAAACTGAGCAGCCCCTGAAAGCAGCAAGCGTGTTGGCACAGCTGGAAGAGAGCAATTACCCCGCTTATCATGATCATGCTCGTTGGTATCGTATTTTGGCAGCCTTGCAAGAGGGGGATAGCGCCAAGGCTCGTCAGCTATTACCACGATTATTGGAGGATGAGAATGCCGATCACCATGTGGAAGCCAAGGAACTAGCTATACGTTTATAGCTGCTTGGTGGCTTCATGTACAGCCCATAAGTTTGAAATCCTCTCCTAAGGCCTTTCCTCCTAGGCTATTCGTGCGAGTCGAGAGAGCATTTCATTGCCCCTAACCCATAGCGAATCAAGCCCTAATACATGAAATAAAGTATAGTTTGGTTGGCCAAATTACGTTTAACGACTAACTTGACATGCAATTACCGAACTTTGGACAAAAAGAGCTATCTTTCGCTTTTGTCCAATTAAACCGGAAAGCGTAGCGCTAAATAGTATTGATTTCAAAATAATCTTTATGAAGCTAGAAAAACTTTTACTTCTTTTTTTTACTGTCATCTCTCTTTCCTCCCTATCCGCACAAGATATCCACAATACGCTCTTTAACATGTCGCCGCTTACGCTTAATCCGGCCTTGACAGGTGCCTTTGAAGGAACTGCACGGATTGGAGGAATTTATCGTGCTCAGGATTTTGCCTTGGATGGTGGCGAAGGATATTCAACGCCTTCCTTTTACATCGATGCTCCTATCTTTCGTGGTTTTGGAAAAAGAGACTGGATTGGAGTGGGCATGATGTTTTACCAGGATAATTCGGGTACACTAAATCTAAAAACGACTACAAGTCAATTATCAGGTTCTTATCACTTGTCATTAGATAAGAAATCTCAGAATATGCTAACCTTTGCGGTGCAGTGGGGCCAGGTGAATCGGGGTATTGATCCATCCAGAGGAGTATTTAGTGATACATTTTCAGAAGCATTTGGTGGTTTTGGTAATTCAACCTCAGAAGATCCATTAGCGAATGGAGGCAGTGCTCCTACCCCCGGCCCAGGAGGAAGAAATGATTCTGAACTGACCAGGAATTTTTCAGACATCGGAGCAGGTATCATGTTGCGTTCCAACATTGGAGACGAATCTAAGTTGGAGTTGGGCGTTGCTTATGGTCACTTGACTACGCCTCGATACAATTTTATCACTGCCGGAGGAAGCTCTGATGCTAATAGACGCCCCGCTAAGATTGTAGCGCACGGACGCCTGGTAATGCCTTTACAAGGTAAGTGGACATTTGAACCCACCTTCTTGTTCCAAAATACTAGCGCGGCCAATGAATTTGGCTTACAAGCTTGGGCAGGACATCAAATCAACCCGGATACTAAGTTGAACTTTGGTTTGGGATATCGAGTTGGAGATGCGGGAAAATTCCTCTTTGGAATCGAGCACAAAGAGCTGACTGCCGCGATTGCCTATGATCTTTCGCTATCTTCGAGAAATCAGATCAATAACTACCAAGGAGCCATTGAATTGGCCGCTTTCTATATCTTGAAGATATACAAGAAGCCAGATGTGAAACCAGCTATCATCTGTCCTAGATTTTAACAGTTTATTAAACAAATATTTATCGAAATCTTCGTTTAATAACTGGATGACTTTTATCCGGACCAAATCGTCTAAAGGAGGTCATCGCATCTAGAACTGTTTTTGCTCCCGATTTGGGAAGCTCGATTTTAGTTCAAATAGACCAAATATAAAGAGTAAGGAGTGATCAGTGATCAGCAGAAAACTACTCATAATGGGCATCCGATCGCTAGCTCTTCGACAAACCTCAATCATATGATAAAGAAGATATTTACGCTTTCCCTTATTGTCGGGGCGAGCCTCACCCTGACGGCCCAGCCTATTAGCAAGTCATCGTATGAAACTATGATCCAAACAGCAGAAGAAACCTTAGCCAAAGGAGACTTCTACAATGCCTTGGATTGGTACCAAAAAGCATATGATGAGGAGAAAGATCGGGAGTTACTCCCCATCTTGGCCAAATTGCATTATGATATTCGTGACTACACTCGCGCCGCACGGACCTATGAAAGAGTGTTCCGCAGAGATAAGGAGAATAAACATGCGGAGGATCGATTCATCTTCGGTCGAGTACTAAAGATGAATAAAGAGTACGATGAAGCTATTGTACAACTGCAAGAGTTTATCGATAACACCGAAGATCCAATCCGTAAGCAATTGGCACAACAGGAAATTATCGGAGCCGAGATGGCGATGGCCATGTCTGGATCTTCCCAGGGCGTAGAAATTGAAAATATCGGTAAGAACGTCAATACCAAGACGAGCGAATATGCACCCACGATGTCTCCGGATGGCAATACCTTGTATTACTCCATGCTGGAAGAAGCGGATGATGTGACAATTGTTGACGCTGAAAATGTTGACTTTCATGCTAAGATCTACATGTCTAAGAAAGGCGAAAGAGGTTGGGGTAAGCCAACGGTGCTAGATGAAAAGATCAATCGTCCAGGTACCAACTCTGTGAATACAGCGCTTTCTCCTGATGGTCGTCGCTTGTTCTTTACTCGATCTGTATTGGAGGGCAATGGCGTGGCTTACAGTAAAATCTACATGAGTGAGGAAGGAGATGGAAGCTGGTTGGGGGCTCAAGAGGTGCAGGGTGTGAATGGAGAATATATTGCGACCCATCCCGCGGTGGGCGAATTGTTTGGTAAAGAAGTATTGTTTTTCTCTTCAAACATGGATGGAGGTAAAGGAGGACTGGACCTTTACTATGCTACCTACAAAGGAGATGGGGTATACGCCGATCCGATACCCTTGAGTGATCAGATTAATACCGTCGGCGACGAGATGACTCCCCATTACCATGATGGTACATTATATTTTAGTTCTACTGGACATCCTGGCATTGGTGGTTTAGACATTTTCTATAGTGTTTGGGATGGCTCTAAGTGGAGTGACCCCCAGAATATGGGATCTGGCTATAATACTAGCGTGGATGATTTGTATTTTCGATTGGATGCTGGTGGCTATAACGGTCTTTTGACTTCCAATAGAGAAGGTGGTCGTTCTGTTAAGAGTAAGACCTGCTGCGATGATATTTATACTTTCAGTATTGCCAAAGTATATGCTGACCTGGCAGTAGGTGTCTTCAATGAGGCAAAGAAAGGACTACCAGGTGCTACTGTGACGCTGATACCTATGGAAGGCAAGAAGAAAGATGGACCTGGTCGCAGCCAAACCAAACAAAAAGGTAACCGATTTGATTACGATCTTGAATTGGAGAAAGCATACCGTGTATTGGTGACCAGGGAGGGTTACTTTCCTGATTCCTTAGAATTTAACACATTAGGTGTGGAGGAAGTAACACATGTCGTAAAACGTGTTTTCCTAAAAGCAAAACCTGTCCCTCCTCCGGAACCATTATATGATACGATTACGATCGAGGAAGCAATTGTATTGGAAAATATCCTCTATGATTTCGACAGTGATCGCATTAAGAAAGAAGCTGAGCCAGATTTGCAGTTGGTAAAAGAGCTGATGGAGGAGTATCCGGATATGGTTATCGAGCTGAGTTCACATACGGACCTTCGTGGGGATGACAATTATAACGAGAACCTATCTCAAGCAAGGGCTGAATCTGCTAGGCGCTGGCTAGTGAGAAATGGTATCTCTCGCTCAAGGATCCAAGCTAAAGGGTATGGAGAAAAGGTACCACAAACGGTGAGTAGCCGAGTAGCTGGAAAGCATGAGTTCCTAACCGAAGGTGATGTACTGACACCAGAGTATATTGGGAAGCTTGAGGATAAGGATTCGGAGGAAGTGGCACACAGTATTAACCGTCGTACCGAATTTAAGATTCTAGAAGGCCCTCAGACGATCACTATTAAGAGTACACGCTTGCGAAAACAAGAGCAAAGTAAGAAAACTCCAAAGCGCAAGAGTAACATTATAGGATCTCGTTCATATCCAGTGGACTCCGTAAAAATTAGCCAATTATCTTCTTTATATGGGAAGAAAAACCTAAAGGGAGTTCCGGTAATGAAGTTCAAAAGCCGCATGATCCCCTTGGGTAAGGTGAAGAAGGGAGATAAGCGGGACTTCAAATTTGAATTTACCAATATCGGAGATACGCCATTGGAAATATCATTGGTTTCGGCATGTGATTGTACTACCACAGACTACTCCACGGACCCAGTGGCTCCAGGAAAGACGGGAACGATCTACGTCACCTTCGATAGTACGGATAAGGATGAATCAGAGGTAATCGATGTCGATGTGATTTTGGAAAACGTAGATCCAGAAACGGATTATCCTATCATAGAACAATTGAAGTATACTTACGAATTGATCAAATAACCCAAAATGCGATGAAGGAGCGCAAAAAAGGAGGATTTTGCGGCAACATAGAGCCGAGAGCTTGGTTTTGCCGCAAAGATCTGATGCATTTTGGGCGCTGCAGGATGAATCGCAACTTGGATTAGATAATCTTAGTTAGTAGATCAATAGTGCTTTGCACGATATAAGGTGTGTCAGTTGAATATTGACACACCTTATTTATTTTTGCAGCCAGACAAACTTATTTGAGTGGGATGATAGAACAGCTACTAGCCTTAAGTTGGGTGGATTGGGTGGTGACAGTCACCGGAATCATTTATGTTATCCTAGCAGCACAAGAAAACATTTGGTGCTGGTTTTGGGGCTTCATTAGTTGTAGTCTTTGGGCATACGCGGATTTTGCCTTTTATCAGCTATATGCAGACGGTGTGCTTCAATTATTCTATGCCGCCATGAGTCTTTGGGGCTATTGGCAGTGGAAGCATCAGGCCGAGGAAGGAGAACCCTTAGCCATTAGCCGAATGAGTGCCAAAGAGCATATCTTCATGATTAGCTTGGGTGTGATAGGGGGGATAGTCGCCGGGTACTTTCTAGGAGCCTATACCGATGCTGCGGCTACGTATCCAGATGCCATTACCACCGTATTTGCATTACTAACTACCTACCTGGTCATTCAGAAGAAAATGGAGAACTGGATCTACTGGATTGGTATTGATAGTATCTATGTGTTCATTTACCAGAGTAGAGGAGCCTATCTTTTTGTCGTGATCATGTTGATATACTTGGTCGTGGCAGTTTACGGCTGGCGAAATTGGCAACGTAAATACAAAGCCCAGGACATTCCGCTTCAGCATCTCACCTCGCATTAAGCCCAAGAATGGATTTCAAACTAATTTCTGCTTTCCTGCATTTTCTGGCTTTTCTTCAAAACATTGCATAGCAAAGTATGGTCTTACTCAGAGAAAAGCAAAATCGGGACCTAGGATAAGGGGTTAGAGAGTCGATACCGAGACAGCTTCCACGAATTGATAGCAAGGAACGCTTGTTCCGGTATAATTATTCTCCAGAAGGTTTTGTACGCCTGTATGGCGTCCTGTAGGCCTTCATAACCGCTTAATACACTTGATTATAGCTTTTTATTTAGATTAAATCTAAATAAATGTACTATTTAACATTGGATAAGCCTAGGTGCTGGATAAATGCAAAAGTTTATATCTTTGCGGTGATTTCAAGAAATCGAAGTAAACTGCATTTTTTGCTGCATGATAAAAAGTTGTTAGACAGTTAGTTATAGCTTTTATTTTGTGGCGTTAACAAGCGAAATCTAAGATGAAAAGCAGAATAACCAAGAACCTTTTCTTTCTGGTACTGATGCTGACCTCAGATGTGGCATTCGGGCAGTCTGGTCAAAGTGGATTCAGCTACTTTATTTATTCTTTAATCGGAGTGGCTGTATTGATTCTGTTGTTTTTGGTCGTGCAAGTGGCTGACAACCTACTCGCAGTAGAAGCTAAATCCATGGGAGCCAATGACGGAAAAACCAATTACTCCATTTTTCCTCGACTTGGTGAAGTTTTTGCCCCTAAAACTCCTGCATTCGTAGGAGATTCTTCTGTTACTTTTTTGAAGCAAGGACATGACATCCTACTGGATGGTGCGCCTGAGTCAACAGTGATAGAGGAAGGAACAGCAACGACCTTTGCGCTTCAACCACCAAACTTTATTGGTCTAGCACCCATTCCAAAAGTGCTAGTAGAAGTTGGTGATGAAGTGAAAGCAGGAGATCCTATCTTCTTTGATAAGAAGGTAGTGGACGTAAAATTTGTGGCTCCTGTCAGTGGAGAAGTCATAGCGGTTAATAGAGGAGAGAAGAGATCCATCGTGGAGATCGTCATACTGGCTGATAAAGAGCAAAAGTTCAAAGCTTTGCCTGCTTTTGATCTAGACCAAGGTAGTCGTGAGGAGTTGGTGGCCTACTTGATGGAGAACGGTGCTTGGCCGATGTTTGAGCAACGTCCATTCAATGTGATACCTGCTCCTGGAGATGTACCTCGTGACATCTTTATCTCAACTTTTGATACGGCACCATTGGCTCCTGATGCCAACGTTGTTGTAGCGGGTAAAGAAGCAGCTTTCCAGAAAGGTATAGATGTATTGAATAAACTAACACCTGGTGAAGTCTTTTTAGGACTAAATGCGAAGGGAGAAAATGCGCCTGCCGCAGCCTTTACAGAGGCTGAAGGGGCTGTGAAAAGCTGGTTCCACGGAAAACACCCGGCAGGTAATGTGGGGATTCAAATCCACCACACTAAACCCGTTGGTGGCCAGGACAAAGTGTGGACGCTAGGTGTGCAAGAAGTAATAGCGCTGGGAACTATGTTTCTAGAAGGAAAGTATGATGGTTCAAGAGTAGTGTTAGTGGCTGGTGCGGAGATTGGCGAACCACAGTATGTGCGGACTGCCATCGGTGCTAAGATTTCGGACTTGCTAAAGGAGCAGAACGTAGCGGAAAATGTTCGTTACATCTCTGGTGATGTATTGTCTGGGCGGCAAAAAACCGCAGATCAGTTTTTGAACTTCCACGATGATCAACTTACTGTGATAGCAGAAGGAGATTATTATGAATTGTTTGGTTGGTTACTACCCTTGTCACCACGACCAAGCGTTTCAGGTACATTTCCAAACTTCCTCTTCCCAGATGCCAAGTTCAAGGCAGACACCAATACCCATGGTGAAAAACGAGCTTTTGTGGTAACGGGGCAATATGAAAAGGTACTGCCAATGGATCTTTATCCACAACATCTGATGAAGGCGATCCTAGTGAATGACTTTGAGCGAATGGAGGGACTAGGAATTTACGAACTAGCCGAAGAGGATGTGGCTTTGTGTGAATTTGTTTGTACCTCTAAGCAACCCCTACAACAAATTCTTCGAGAAGGACTGGATACCATGAGAGAGCAGATGTAATCAGCCTCCTCGGATCCGATTTGAAAATCTTATTGAAATCGCTATAAGAGATCATGAAAAAAGCATTACTGAATTTTTTCCAGCGAATTGAACCTGATAAAAAGAAGTCACCATTCCTACATACCTTATTTGATGGCTTCTTCACTTTTGCATTTTCTCCCAATACTACAACGGCTAAAGGTGTACATATCCGCGATGGTATGGACCTAAAGCGTACGATGGTACATGTGGTGTTGGCCATGCAATTGTGCTATTTGTTTGGTACTTATAATATTGGACATCAGCACTACCTGGCTCTAGGTCAGTATACGGGGCTGTTGGAAGGTCTGCATTTGAAGATAGCACATGGATTAATCAAGATCCTACCCATTTTCGTGGTAACTCACGTAGTTGGTTTGGGAATTGAATTCTACTACGCTACTCGAAAAGGGCACCCTATTGAGGAAGGATTCCTAGTATCGGGAGCACTGATTCCATTGATCATGCCACCGGATATTCCCTTGTGGATCCTTACCGTTTCTATCGTTTTTGCCGTTATCATCGGTAAAGAGGCCTTTGGTGGAACGGGAATGAACATTTGGAACATTGCCTTGCTTGCACGTGTATTTGTCTTCTTTGCTTATCCTACTTATATATCTGGTGATGAAGTATGGGTATCTGCCCTAGAAAAAACAGCTGTGGATGGCATTCCTACTTATATGAGTGCACAGTATGGTTGGGCGCATGGCTTTTTTGACTGGATATTCAGTGGCGTGGGCTGGAGTACCTTTGGTGATGGAGGAGTGCTCGTGGCAGATGGATTTACGGGTGCAACGCCTCTTTCATTAGCTGCGAGTGGGGGCTGGGAAAGTGTAACCAGTGTCTATACCGAATCTCAGATGTGGTGGGGAACTATTCCTGGTTCAATTGGAGAAACTTCTAAGCCATTAATCATCCTGGGAGCCATTTTCTTGATTGCCACGGGAGTAGCAAGCTGGCGCATTATGGTATCGATGGTCATCGGTGCCGCTGTTATGGGAATGATCCTAAATGGAATTGCACCTGCTGAATTTACCGAAAGTACGCCTGGAATTTTCAAGTTTATGGCAATTCCTTGGTACTATCAATTATCTATGGGTAGTTTCCTTTTTGCGATGGCATTTATGGCAACTGATCCCGTGACGGCATCATCCACCAATACCGGTAAGTGGGTTTATGGCTTTATGATTGGTTTCGTAGGCTTGATTATCCGGGTCATGAACCCTGCCTATCCAGAAGGATGGATGTTGGCAATTCTGTTCATGAATACTTTCTCTGCTTTGATTGACCACTATGTATTAGAGGCAAATATGAAGCGTAGAGCAAAGCGAACCCAAGTGGCGGTAGCCAGCTAAGGGTACCATAAGAAGTGGAAAATATTAATAATCAAAAATAAATAGCTGTGAATACCAGATACGTTGTCATATTTGTTACTGCATTAACAGCTGGTGTCGCCGTTTTCTTGACGAGTTTCCGTCAAATTACTAAACCGGTGGCTGACCGAAACGAAGAGATCTTCAACAAGAGAGCCATCTTGAGTGCGGTGGGAGATTACTTAGGAGAAGGAGTACAGGTGAAGAATCTCAAAGATGAGCAAGTGTTGGATATTTTTGACAAGCAGGTCCAACAAGTTGTGCTTAATCTGCAAGGAGAAGAGGTTGACGGTATGAAAGCTGAGGATATCGATATGGCCAAAGAGAAGAAGAAGGCAGATAATGAAAAGCGTTTGCCTCTATTTATCTTTAGCCAAGGAGGAGAAAACTTCTACATCCTTTCCATTCGCGGGGTAGGTCTTTGGGATGAAATCTGGGGAAATATTGCTTTGAAGAGTGACCTAAACACCATTGCTGGAGCATCTTTTGATCATGCGGGTGAAACTCCAGGTCTGGGAGCAGAAATCAAGGACAACTCTAATTTTCCAAAATCATTCAAGGAAAAGAAGATCTTTAATGGTGGCGAATTTGTCTCCATTAATGTGAGAAAAGGTGGAGCTATCGATCAGAATCATGATGTGGACGGGATTACCGGTGCCACAGTGACTTCCGATGGCGTTACCGACATGTTGTATGACGGAATCAAAAATTATTTGCCTTACTTCAACAGCCTGCGCCGTCAAGGGATGCTAGTGAAGTAAGATTGGGATTGAATAGTCAATTGAATCATCTAGAAAATCAACCATAAAATGGCTGAAACATTAGAAAAAACTACCACCAAAACGGCAGAACCGCTGTTTGGAAAAAAGGAGAAAAAGCTAATCACGGATCCGTTAAATGATAACAACCCAATTACTGTTCAAGTATTGGGTATATGTTCAGCTCTAGCGGTAACCTCTTTGGTTTGGCCTTCACTGGTTATGGCCGTGGCGGTAATTTTTGTATGTGCATTCTCCAATTTGTTTACTTCACTCCTCAGAAATTATATCCCGAAAGAAGTGCGAATGATCGTTCAGTTGGTGATCATCGCTTCTTTGGTAACCTTCGTGGAGCTAAGTCTTAAGTTTCTAAACTATCCCGTATACAAGCAACTATCTGTTTATATCGGTTTGATCATTACCAACTGTATCGTGATGGGGCGTCTGGAGGCATTCGCTATGGCGAATAAGCCTTGGAGATCTTTCCTCGACGGCATTGGAAATGGATTGGGATATGGCGCCATACTTGTGATGGTTGGCTTGATTCGTGAGATATTTGGCAAGGGTAGTCTCTTCGCCAGTAGCCCTTTCGAATGGAAGATCATTGGACCAACTGCTGAGTATAGCATCAACACTACTACCAGTACTCTATTTGGTTGGTATGCGAATAACAACTTGATGGTATTGTCTGCTGCTGCGATGTTCATCATTGGCATTATGATTTGGATTCAGCGTAGCTACAACAAGAAGCTGATCGACGTATCCTAAGTAGGGGATGTTAGCATTAAATTTGAAAAGCTTATACTATAATTAAAAGATAATGGGCGAGTTTATAAATGTATTCGTAAAGGCAGCGTTCATAGAAAATATGATCTTAGCATATTTCCTAGGGATGTGCTCCTATCTAGCGGTTTCTAAGTCTGTGCAAACTGCATTTGGATTGGGATTGGCTGTAATCTTTGTATTGGGTATCACGATGCCCATCAACTGGTTGATTTTTGAATATTTATTGTCAGATACAGGGATTTTAGGCATGGATCTGACCTTTCTACGATTTTTGCTGTTTATTGCAGTAATCGCTTCCATGGTTCAATTGGTGGAAATGATTGTGGAGAAGTATTCCCCTAGTCTCTATGCTGCACTGGGTATTTTCTTGCCCCTGATTACGGTGAATTGCGCCATCCTTGGTGGTTCCCTGTTCATGGTTGCTAGAGATTACACTTTCTCTCAATCTGTGGCATTCGGTTTAGGTGGTGGATTTGGCTGGTTCTTGGCAATCATTGCTATTGCAGCCATTCGTGAGAAGATCCGCTATTCTGCGATTCCAGCTCCGCTAAGAGGTTTGGGAATGGCATTTATCCTAACGGGCTTGATGGGCATGGCTTTCATGAGTCTAATGGGAATCGATCCAGCAGTATTCGGTGGTGCTGGAAACTAAATTTACGTTTGTTATCACTAATATTAAGCAACAATGACAACTATATTATTTGCAGTATTAGTCTTTGTTTCTGTGATCTTGGCTCTATCCTTTATGCTAATTGCGGCAAGGAAGCGTCTAGTTCCACAGGGTGAAGTTAAAATTGTGGTCAATGGTGATACTAGTAATCCCTTGATGGTGTCTCCAGGTTCTTCGCTGTTGACTGCTCTCTCGGAAAAAAGCGTTTTCCTACCTTCTGCTTGTGGTGGTGGTGGTACTTGTGCTATGTGTGAATGTCACGTAGATGCGGGAGGTGGTGATGTTCTACCTACTGAAATGAACCACTTGACGCGGAAAGAGGCGGCTGAAAATAAGCGCTTGGCCTGCCAAGTGAAGGTTCGTCAAGATATGGAAGTACGTATTCCAGAAGAGATCTTTGGTATTAAGAAATTCGAATGTACCGTTGATTCTAATTATAACGTAGCTTCTTTTATTAAAGAATTTGTTGTACGTCTACCAGAAGGGGAAAGTATGGACTTCCAATCGGGAGGATATATTCAGATCGATGTGCCAAAAGTGGTAGTAGACTACAAAAACATTGACATTACCGCTCACCCCGAGCACCATGGCGATGATCCTAACAAGTTCCAAAGTGAATGGGATAAATTCAAACTGTGGGATTTGAAAATGGTCAATAACGAGGAACAGTTTCGTGCTTACTCCATGGCCAATCACCCTGCAGAAGGGGACATCATCATGTTGAACATTCGTATTGCTACTCCACCTTGGGATCGCTCTGCGAACGGCTGGATGAGTGTTAACCCTGGTGTTTGTTCATCTTACGTATTTGATCAGAAGCCTGGAGATAAGGTGACGATTTCAGGACCTTATGGTGAGTTTTTCATCAAGCCTACCAAGAAAGAGATGGTGTACATTGGTGGTGGTGCGGGTATGGCTCCTTTACGTTCACACTTATTCCACCTCTTCCACACCTTGAAGACTACTGATCGTAAAGTATCTTTCTGGTATGGAGGTCGTACCCGTCGTGAGCTGTTCTACATCGATCAGTTCCGAGAAATAGAAAAAGAGTATCCAAACTTCCGCTTCTTCGTAGCACTCGATAATCCATTACCCGAAGATAACTGGCAGGTGAAAGAAACGATGGATAGTCCAGGTGATGGTTTCCAGGGGTATATCATGCCCGTTGTGGTAGAGAAGTACCTATCGGAACATCCGGAACCAGAAGAGGTAGAGTACTACTTCTGTGGCCCTCCAATGATGAATGCTTCGGTTATTAAGGCCCTTGATGATCTAGGAGTACCGGAAGAGAATATTGCCTTTGATGACTTTGGTGGATAATACCAGGTCTCAACATAGCAAATTGGAAAAGCCTCGTCCTACGGACGGGGCTTTTTCTATGCACTCAATCGAACAATCCTCGACGTTAATCTAGATTAGTTCTCCAATTGTAGAGAATTTGCTTTTTTCGTGTTGAAACCAAAAAAGAAAATTATGTGGAAGAAATTATCATTTCTATTCGTAACTCTTCTCTCTATTTCAGCCCTTCACGGCCAAACTGCCGATGAGATTATCAAGAGCTATTTTGAAAATACTGGAGGATATGAAAAATGGAAAGCGATGACCTCGCAGCAGGCGACGGTTACAACTTCTATGCAGGGAATGGAATTCAGTGGTACGGTCTATTCCAAAGCGCCCAATAAGATGAAGATCGAAGTGGATGTGATGGGTACCAAGATGATACAAGCTTATGATGGTGAGACAGCCTGGTGGTTGTTCCCGATGCAAACCGGACCAGATCCTCAGCCAATGCCGGCGGAAATGGCAGAATCAATGACCGAACAGGAGTTTGAACTTCCTTTTGTAGATTATGCAAAAAAAGGAAATACAGTTGAACTGATGGGCAAGGAAGAGGTAGAAGGAACGGAGACCTTTAAGATGAAGGTCACTAAGAAAAATGGCAAGGTGCAATATTACTTCTTCGATACGGAGTACTTCGTGCCAATCATGATCCAAGCTCCAATTGAAAACGGTCCTGCCAAAGGGCAAAATGCGGAAACTTATTTAAGCGATTATCAAGAAGTAGACGGTTTGATGCTACCCTTCTTTACAGAAGTAAAAGTAGGTGGCCAGACTGCACAGAAGATCACGATGAAAGATGTAAAAATCAACCAAGAGTTGGATGATAAATTGTTTGCGATGCCTAAGAAGGAAGCTACTGCTCCAGCCTCAGGCAAAGACAAAAACTAATCAACAACTGTGTTGAATAAACTAAAACTATTTGAGTAATTAATATCTCCTCATGCAGAAGTTCTTTTCATAAGAACTTCTGCATCTTTGAATCAAGGGTGTTTTCCTGTTTTCTCAATCTAACATTACCTCTTCATACCTGGCTGTCTGCCTATATAGCTGTAAGGAAGCACCCTAGATCTAAACTAACAGTATGAAGAAAATTTTCTTACCTCAAAATATAGTAAGGGTAGGCAAACATAAGCCTTACCCGCTTACAAATCTTCTTGCTTTTTTGTTGGTGTTTTTGCTAGGCTTGTCCGACTTACAAGCCCAGTCAAAAGCCCCAAGTGGGAAAGCCCTGCTGGGAGGACTACGAGCCAGACAAATTGGACCTGCTGCAATGAGTGGTCGAGTATCCTCTGTCGCTGTAGTACCCGGCCAAGCAGAGATTATCTATGTGGGTGCTGCTGGTGGTGGAGTTTGGAAATCAGTGACGGGGGGAACCACTTTCCGACCTGTTTTTGACGATCATAGCCAATCTATCGGTAAGGTAGCGATTGATCCATCGGAGCCGGAAACGGTCTGGGTAGGTACTGGAGAACCTTGGGTGCGTAACAGTGTCTCTGTAGGTACCGGACTCTATAAGACTACTAATGGAGGGACCGACTGGCAACTAATGGGATTGGAGAATTCTGAGCGGATTTCGGATATCATTGTTCACCCTACCAATTCGGATATCGTCTATGTAGCGGCTTTGGGTCACCTTTGGGATGCACACGAAGAAAGAGGTGTATTCAAAACGACCGATGGAGGAAAGACCTGGACAAAGGTGCTATATATCGACGAGAATACAGGCTGTGCGGATATCGATATTGATCCAGAAAACCCTGATATCCTCTATGCGGCCATGTGGAGCCACCGAAGACGCCCTTGGACCTTCGATTCTGGCTTCAATGGCAAAAGTGGATTGTATAAGACTACAGACGGTGGTAGTAATTGGGAAACGATCCATGAAGGATTACCCACCGGAAAATTGGGTAGACTCGGTATCGGTGTAGCGCCATCCAATGGAAAGGTGATTTATCTTTCAGTGGAGTCAGAGAAACAAGAGGAAAAAGGTCTTTATCGATCCACCGATCAAGGAGCCAATTGGGAACAGGTAAGTACAGATTTTAATACTACCGTGCGCCCTTTCTACTTCTCTAATGTAGTGGTTGATCCGCAAAACGACAGCATCGTTGCTAAATGTGGTTTAGCTGCAATCCTTAGTGAAGATCAAGGCAATCGCTTCCGAACTATGGGCGGTGGGGTACACTCCGATATTCACGACATTTGGTTTGACCCTGCTAATAGCAAGCATATTCTGCTAGCGACGGATGGAGGTGTTTACGAATCCTTCGATCGAGGACAGACTTTTCGTATGTGGATGAACTTGCCCATATCCCAGTTCTATCATGTAAGCGTAGACAATGATTTCCCCTATAATGTCTATGGTGGTCTTCAGGATAATGGTTCTTGGTATGCCCCGTCTCGGAAATCGGGAGGAATTAACAATAGTGATTGGAAATCCTCCTTTGGCGGGGATGGATTCTATAGTTTCAGACATCCAACGCAAAAGGATATCATCTTCAGCGAATATCAGGGAGGAAATCTAGCTCGATATAATTCTAAAACAGGACAAGCAAAGGAAATCAAACCTTATCCGACTGGAGATGAGGAGAAATTCCGCTTCAACTGGAATGCGCCCGTTCACCTCAGCCCGACCAACCCAAATCGAATGTATTTTGGGGCGCAGTATCTATTTGTGTCCAATGACATGGGAGACAGCTGGAAGCGAATCTCACCAGATCTAACGACTGATGATCCAGAGAAACAGAAGCAACACTTATCCGGTGGCTTGAGTATTGATAATTCAACAGCAGAAAACCATTGCACCATCTATACCATCGCCGAATCACCAAAGAATGACCAGGTGATCTGGGCCGGTACGGATGATGGCCTCCTGCAACTCACCACCAATGCCGGCGGATCATGGACCAATGTTACGGCTAATGTCCCTGGCTTACCCGCAAATACTTGGGTGACCTTCATCGAGCCCAGTCCACACGATGCGAATGCTGCCTACGTCACCTTTGACGGGCACCGGAATGGAGATGGTAAGACTTACCTCTACTATACCGCGGATCAAGGTAAGACTTGGAAATCAGTTGGGGAGAACGGTCCAGAAGGATATGCGTTAAGCGTGCGTCAGGATTTGGTAAATCCCAATTTAGTTTTCCTGGGAACTGAATTCGGTTTGTACGTCTCATTGGACGGTGGAGAAAACTGGGATCGCTTCGAAAACAATTTGCCTAAAGTGGGGGTACGAGATATGGTGATTCACTCAACGGCCAACGCACTTGTAATGGGAACGCATGGTCGAGGAATTATCATTATCGATGACATTAGCCCTTTAAGAGCCATCAGTGAAGAACTCTTGCAGGAAAAGATACATTTCTTTGCTTCTGCTCCAACCGTTCTTCGTGACCCTGGAGCAGGTGGCGGCTGGTTTGGAGGTTCCGGAAACTTTGTCGGGCCAAATCCAACTACCAATGCTCAAATCGTTTATTACATGAATCGTCGTCACACCTTTGGCAAGATGTATCTAGAGGTGTGGAAAGATGGAGAGCTACTGCGAACCTTACCTGCGGGCAAAAGTGCCGGAATCAACTTCGTTAGTATGCCCACGGCTATTGACAAGCCTAAAGCTGCTCCTTCCAAAAATCGTATGGCCTTAATTGGAGCCATCTCTGGTCCAAACTTGGAGGCTGGAAAGTATGACGTGAAATTGATCAAAGGGAAGAACACTTATGAGACTTCTTTTGAACTAGCATACGATGAGGAATCTCCGTATTCTCCGGCTGATCGTAAGCTCCAGCACGAAAAAACCATGACCCTATACGGGATGGTAGAGAAACTGGCTTATTTGTACCATAGCTTAGATCAAGTGCAAGGACAATTGGCCAAACAGGAGGACTTGAAGCGTAAGGTTCAAGCAAAAGTAGATGAGTTGGAGGAAGCTGTGCAAGCGACTAAGTACAAGATCTCTTCGCAAGAAGGAGATTACTACGTCAATGAATCAGAGCAATTGCACGAAAGGATTTCAGATCTGTATCGTCAAGTCAGTAGCTTCCCCGGCAAGCCTTCTAGCTCTCAGCTCCAGCGCCTGGATCTACTACAGGGAGAGTTAAAAACACTGAATGCGGAAGCAGATGCGCTTCTCCAAGAGCAACTTGTAGAAGTTAACAAGTGGTTAGCTAAAGCCGATCGTGATGCCATTACTTTTTCCAGTGTAGAAGAGTTCATGAAAGGAGAGGGGGGAAGTAGCCAAGGTAGCTACCAGCAGTTGAGAGTAGAGAAGAAGGAGTTGTTAAGAGGTTGGATGCATACACCACTAGGCAGTACCTACTTTTTACACAGCTTCATGAAGTAGTCACTCACTAGTTGAGTGTAATATCCATTTGGCCCACCGGTTGAGTACTCAACCGGTGGGCTATTTTTTTTACAAAAAAATGCGTTCAACTATTGCGTAACCGATCGGTTTCTTTTAAATTTGTAACCGATCAGTTACTTATTCAATGAGAAGAGATGTTTTTCAAGCTATTGCAGATCCTGTCCGGAGAGAGATTATTGGCCTACTAGCCAAAGAGACTCTCACGGTGAATGCGGTAGCTGAGCAATTTGACTTGACGCGCCCCGCTATTTCCAAACACTTGAAGATCCTTAATGAGTGTGGGGTTATCAGCATTACCAAGCAGGGACGGGAGCGGTACTGTGAGATTGAAGCTAAGACTTTGGTTCCGGCTTTCATGTGGCTAGACCAGTTCCGCAACCTTTGGGAGGATCGCTTCGATGCCTTAGAGGATTACTTAATTCAATTACAAACAAACAATAAAACAATGTCGATGAGTACAATGGATGCCGCAAAAGACCGTACCCTAACCATTGAAAGGACCTTTAGCGCCCCAGTAAAGCTAGTTTGGGAAGCTTGGGCTGATGCAAAGCATGTGGCCAACTGGTGGGGCCCCAAAGGGATGAAAGTAGAGGTTCTTGAGCATGACTTCAGAGTGGGAGGGAAGTGGAAGTACAAAATGGAAATGCCCAACGGAGGAGAGTTTGTTTCTGAAGGCCAATACAGCGAAATTGTAGAGATGGAGAAGATTGTCACCAGTGCTGACTTCAAACCGATGACGGAGGGCGTGACGATGGAAATGCTATTTACGGCAAATGGAGATAAAACAGACTTTGTATTCAATGTGATTCATCCAACCGCTGAATACTGTAAGCAACAAGAAGAGATGGGCTTCTATAATGGTTGGGGATCGGTATTTGAGAATTTAGCAGACTACGTGCAAAAAATCTAAATCCCCTTATGGCTACTCCTTAGGGGTTATCCTTACATGAAACATCCCGAGTAATGGTCGCTTGCCAAAACTCGGGATGTTCGTGTGCTCGGGAGCAGTGATTATTTCCCGTTATTCTGCACAATCACTTTGATATCTACTCGACGATTTAATCGTTTCGGATTATCGTCATTGACCTCACCTTTACCCTCCATGTAGATTTGGTCAATATCTATATCGTTTTCCCGGAAGTAAATGGCAATGTTCTTAGCCCGTTTCTCGGAAAGTACCATATTGTAAATATCTTCTCCTACATTATCTGAGTAGCCAATGATTTCAGCTCGAATGATATTCTTCTCCTTGATAAATTTGTAGAACCCCTCCAGTAGATTTAGCTCATTAACGGACATCTCATACTTATCAAAATCAAAGTAGATAGTATGGGTGAATTCCTCCGTCAGTGGTGCTTTGATCACCTTAATTTCCGTCGAATCTATCTCAGGCTCTGGTTCGGGAGCGGGGGGAGCCTTAGGGACTAGATAAGGTTGAAGTTGCAGTGTAATCGGATACAACTCCTTATTGTCCCATTCTGGAATAGGGAAGGTATTATGATAAGGATAGTAGGCATCTTGTCCTACCTCTAGGTCTAGTACCTCGTCGGCACCGGCACAAATGAAGAAACGACCATCGGCATCGGTGGCGATAGGGTCACGGCCATTGATGTCTAGGATACTTGGAATCGGATCTCCAGTAAGCGAATCAATCACATAGCCCTCCACAAAGGTGATAGGGTCGCTGTGAAGGGATTTCGACAGATCAAAGTGATAGATGTCCATGGCTCCGTATCCGCCTGTTCGATTGGATGCGAAGTAGCCGGATTTATTGTCAGCAGAGAGGAACAGCCCCATGTCATCGAAGGCAGAATTTACTGGGCGACCAAGGTTAATTGGTTTATTCCACTTACCGGTTTTGTAATCACGCCAGCTCATGTAAATGTCCTTCTGGCCCATTCCGGGATGGCCATCAGAGGTAAAGTATAGGGTATTCCCGTCATTGGAGATGTAAGGAGCTTCTTCATAGCCAGGCGTATTGATATCTGGCCCAAGGTTTTGTGGTGCTGACCAGGTCCCATCGGTTTTCAATTTACTGTACCAAAGGTCGAATAGCCCTACTCCTCCTGCTCGATTACTGGCAAAGTAGATGGTACTTCCATCGCAGCTGATACTGGCTTGTCCTTCCCAGTCTTCAGAGTTCGTTAATCCGTCGATACTTTTGATATCCACAATCTTTTGTTCAGATACCAACGCTTCCCATATATCACAAGGTCCTTGTACATCTTTTCGGCGGCAAGCCGTAAAGTAGATACGCCTACCATCCCTTACCATGGAAACCATTCCTTCGGGATTTCTGGTATTGAAATTACCAACGGATTTTGCCTTTTGCCACTTACCATTCTTATACTCACTGGTAAAGAGATCCTCATCTTGGAAAATAGCCTTTTGCCGGTTGAAGTAGAGGGTGTGTTCTCCATTGAGGAGCATCGGGAAGTAGTCGTTGAATTCCGAATTGATATTGGCACCCAAGTTATTGACCGTAGTCAGGTTGATGAATTCCACGGAATCCATTGCCATTTTACAAGCCGTGATACTTTGATCCAATTGCTCAATATAGCGTAGTTCCGCTTCCGCTTCCTTGTCTAGATTCAGGGCGAAACTGCTACTATCACTTTTTTGTAGGTAGGAGAAGCGATAGTAATAATCTAGCGCCTTGCTATATTCGCCAGACTTATAGAAAGCGTCTGCTGTTTCGTAGTATAAGGTTCGTGAGAAGTTGGGATCGGCATACAGCGTTTTTTCGTAGTGCTCAGCAGCTTTCGGATAGTCGTTGAGCATCACAAAGGCCGCTCCAATTCCTCGGTGGGCAGCATAAAGACCAGGACTGATGTCCAGGGCCCTTTTGAACTGCCTGATCGCTTGATTATAATTCTTCTTCAGCAATGCTTCTGTCCCTTTTTGGTACAGCTTTGTGGCTGCCGTGGGGGACTTAAACGTCTTCTGTTGCGCCATGGATAAACCGGTCCATAGCATCATTCCAATAAAAAGAGATAGGATTCTTGGAGACATGGGTAAATAGTTTAACATGTACAAGTACTTACCAGAAGCTAAAAGTGGACTACTTATAGTCAGTTTTTGCATTCAATTAGCTTCTATGCAAAGGTAAGTTTTCTACGAGGCTGTTTTGAAACTCGTAACAAGAGAATTTTCTAGTAGTTTCAAAGCAGCTTCTCAGTATGTTGTTTATAAAGTCTTTGGCCGTAAGGTCTGGGAATAGGTATATCAGCGATAAAGGATCGCGCTAGGGTTTTGGCCTTTGTATAACTAGGGGATAACTATAAGGGTTAGCTAATTTACTTGAATTTCAGGAAAATCTATGAATCGACAGGTTCAGCTTTTGTTGGCAGTTTGCTCGCAATTGAAAATACGCCAAAAACGTAATAAAGGTTTCCAATTTGGACAACCTTACCTATAAAAATTGTAAGCGCATGGAATACTAGCCTAATCTGTGCCGAGTCTGACTTGATCTGCCTCTGTGGCGATGTAGCCAAAGGCAGACCAGTAGGTAGTGGCTAAGATTTTTTCAAATACCGTTTTTGCCTGTGCTTCATCTCCGGTATACAAATACCAATTACCTACTCCATAGCCTTGGGTAACTATATTTAATAATTGCTCAGGATCCGTATTGTTTAGGTCTAACAGATCGGTGGGCAACTTTTCCCCCTTGTACATCAGGAGTCGATTTAGATAGCTGCTGTTTTCTATGATCTCTAAATCAGCCGTAATGGGAACTAGGAGTTTCTCTGCCTCAGCTGTTTTTCCCAATCTGCGATAAGTCATATATAACCAATCCGTAGTGGCGGTTAGTAGATCGGGATTAATGGAATATTCCATACATTCCTCATACAATTGGGCCGCTTTTTCAAAATCTCCTTTTAGGTAGTAAGCCAAGCCCCAGTGATACCAGATGTTGAACTGGAGACTCGATAAAGGAATATTTAACTTATTCGGTAAACCATCAGGTTCGATCTCGATGTCTCTCCCTTCTGCTAGGCTCGCCGCTTTTTCGAAATCAGCTATAGCCTTATCAAACTGGCGGGTTGAAATATAGCGATGTCCCCGATGTCGATAGAGCTCAGGCGCATTTGGGTGCACAATCATGCCTTCTGTGAACACTTTGATCGCTTCTTTGTATCTACTCAAATAGGCTAACCGTCTGCCTAACCAGATGATGTTATCAAGACCCTTTGGATCCGCCTCGAAGTTGCTTTGGGCGATGGCTAGGAGGCTGTCTTTTTTCTGTTGCCCCGCTGGAGTTTCAGGTGGAGGGAAAAGGTCTCGTCCATCTAGAGAAATGGCTTCAGGTATTCTTTCAGCCTCCACAGTCTCTTCTGCTGGACTGGAAGTGGTTTCTGAAGGACTACAAGCTTGGATAAGTACTAGCAGCAAGCAAGCGAATAGGTAGACGGCGTTTCTCATACGAATAGAGTTGATGTATTAAGTGCTAGGTTCAAAAGAAAAGTTAGGGCAAGGCAACCCCTCCAAGGAAATCTACCGTCAAGATAGTAAATCAACATTTCAACAGAAAAGCTATGAAAACTTTTGTTTACTCATTTTTATGGATGGTAGTTGTAAGTAGCCTTATGTCCTGCGAAAAGGAATCCTACGTTTCTATCGGGCATACCTTAGAAGGCCAGTACATTCAAGCCGAACTGAATGGTGAGGAAATCTACTTGGCTACTACCAATGGCTGTATTCACGGGAACAAATACTACTACGCGGAGTATCCTAACAATCCATTGCCTTTAGACCAACTTAATTTGATCCGTCAAAGTAGGGATGGCAAGACTGCCATGCATTTTTATGTCTCTCAGGGTAGATTGCTACAGGATGATTATCCCCTAATCTTTGAAGAAGGGGTTCATGAAACCTATTGCCGTCAGGTTGAATTACAGTATTACGAAAACCAAGGTACCTCCAAGGAGGTCAAATATTGTGGACTCATCAGTATGATCATTGAAGAGTGGGATGACGAAGACTTTCTTATCGGTACATTCGATGGAATCGTTCGCGCTCCTGGCAGTAAATGGAAGGAAATAAAAAAAGGAGCTTTCCGGATAAAGGTGCGACGTGAAAATTCCTGACTAGTAAATAAAATCTGACTGTATTCCCGAAGGTCGCCCTCCTAAGTTGGGATTACAAGTCATTGAGGGGAAACATACTATTAATCAAAGCTATTAGGTTTAACCAACCGCTATGCCGATAAAACAAGAAGAACTGAAACAATTAATTCAGGATTGCCGCAAAGGGAAGCGCTCGGCCCAAAAGCAGCTATATCAGTATTATTACAGCTATGGCTTGACCGTCGCCCTGCATTACGCCAAGAATCGGGAGGAAGCAGAAGAGATGTTACACGATGGGTTTCTGAAAGTTTTCGATCGTATTCAACAATTTCGTTTTGAAGCCCCTTTTAGATCCTGGTTTCGACAGATTATCATCCGATCCGCGATTGATTACTTCCGGAAACACCACAAGGCCGGGAAGGAGGCCCGCTTGATCCCTTTACCAACCGTGAATAAAACAGAAAATGAGGCCATTAGGCGACTGAGTAGAGAAGATGCCTGGACATTGCTGCAGGTCCTTCCACCAGCTTACCGAATGGTATTTAACCTACACGTCATGGAAGGCTATACCCATGCCGAAATAGCGGAAGAACTTGGGGTAAGTATTGGGACTTCTAAATCAAATTTATCGAAGGCCAAACAGAAGTTGCAGCAACTGATGGGACCTTTTTTTGAGATTGGCCACAAAAAAGCAAAAGCATAATGAGCGATAATATGGAACACATAGCCGATTTTTTTAAAGAAAGCGGACACCGCGATCGGCATTTCGAACCTAAGGAGGCTGGCTGGGATCGCCTTGCTACAGCCTTGGAACAGAAGAAGAGAAGACGTTGGCTGCCATTTTGGTGGAGACTGGGGATGGCCTTGTTAGTTGGAGCTGGGATTACACTCTCGCTAATGATACCAGCAGAAGAGCCAGTAATCAGCCAGCTACCTGAGTCTATTGAAGCTGAATCTAGTCCAGAAATTTCTTCTGCACAGGAAGCTGCCCAGAAGCAAGTCAAGGCCTCCATGGCTTCGGCTAATGAACCGATTACTGAAGCAGCCTCCATTCCTGGGACTACTGAAGAAACGACCTCTAATATTGTTACTTCCACAAAAACTAAAAAGACCTCTTCGGCTTTAAAGCCGGCAGTAGCAGCTACGAAGAAAGTGGGGAAAAGAACTACTGCAAGCTTGCCAACCAAAGAGGAACTGCCTGGGGCAGATCCAGAGGTAGAGGTGGAGAAAGTGTCTTTGGTAGAAACCAAACTTCCAGAAACTAGTACAGAACAGATGCAGACCAGCGGCATAGCCTCTATCACTCCCGCGCAAGCCTTACCGCGCATTGGCGAAGAATCGATGACTGAGACTACTTTGCAATCGATGACTACCAATAGTATTGTTCAGCCATCGGATGCTAAAAAGCGATCAGCCCGTAAGCCTTATCCACGACCTGGCCAGCAGCAGACCAATAGCGCAAGCACCACCATGCAGACTATCTTGGGGGCACGGGTCTATGGTTCGACGATCCTTGGGGAAGAGATCAATGCTTGGGAGCGTGAAAAGGTAGGCGGACGTTGGCAAGTAGCGCTAGGTGTTGGAACCATTCCGGCTAGTTACCAAGGAATCATGTTCTTCTATAGCACCGATGAAATAATAGGTGCATTCACTACACCTTACACCATGTCGGACGGGAATGTAATTGATTTATATGCGGACGTTAATAGTACGGTCAGAGGAAATGTTTCTCAGAATTTCAACTTCTACCGGCTAGCGCTTTATCGAGATTTGGGTAAAGGTTTTGGTGTTAAGGGAAGCTTGTTGATAGCAACGATTAATGATAAGACTTCCAACAGATTGCTTAATCAAGCCCCTAATAGACCCAACGTAGCTTATTTCACCAACAACAATCGAAGTACCAATCTTATGGCTGAACTAGGCTTGCAATACACTTTCTATCGCCGACAACGCTTCCAGCCTTATATTGGACTAAGTGTTTTCAATGTGATGGCCAACTCCTTCAGAAGTGAGCAAAGGTTTGTATGGCCGGGCATGGGGATAGATGAGGTGAGTAGCAGTTCAAGCTCTACTTCTAGTACTAATTTCCCCGGATATTATTTTGAATTTGGAATGCAATACCTTCCCGCTCCGGAGTGGAGTGTGGGGCCAAGCTTCATCATTACGGGTACCCCATTTGTCGAACCACAATTTGGTTTAGGGCTGGAGGTGCGGTACCGTTGGTGATTGACTAAAAGTTAAGTAGTGCGACAATAGATACTCCTGTTTTTCAACTGCAAATTTTACGCCTATACTTCGTTAGAAAAAGCCTTACTTAGCCTACGGCTAGGTGCGATTTTTCTGCCTCGTCTAGCCATAAAATTTGGCACCTGAAATCTCACGATTACTATTGTCACACTACTTAGCGCTTATAGTTGAAAGTTTAAGGGAGGGCGATAAAAGATGGTTTGGTACATAATCCCCTTAAACTTTCAACCTTATTCTTTAAACCCTAATGGCTCTGCTATTTATTAAGCCAAGCTTTAAAGCTTCTTGTATTGGCTGAACTCACTACAATATCACGACTGGCGGAAGGCTTCAGGTCCACTTTAACCCTACTCTTTGACATGGACGTGATTTTTTCAATCGACTCAAAATGAGCGATAAAACTGCGGTTGAGTCTAAAGAAGATACTGGGATCCAACAGCTCCTCTAGATCGGCTAATTTGTAATCAATGATATATTTAGTCCCGTCTTTGCGATTTAGGTAGACATAACGATCCTCTCCTTCAAAATAGGCGATATCTTCAATTTTGACACTGAGAATCTTGTCCCGTCTAGAAACTACAAAGCGCTGTTGATACACTTTGTCTTTCTCATTGATGATCTCTCGGATCTTTTCTACGTTCAACTCCTGCTGGGGAGCCTGTGTGCTTCGGTATTTATCTAGACTTTGGGAAAGTTCTTCCTTTTCGATAGGCTTGAGCAGATAGTCTACGCTGTTGACTTTGAAAGCTTTCAGGGCATATTGGTCGTAAGCCGTAGTAAAGATAATTGGGGTCGTCACCTTAATTTTGTCAAAAATCTTAAAGCTCAAGTCATCCGCAAGGTGAATATCGAGGAAGATCAGGTCCGTTTCATTGTTTGTCAGCCAGTCCACTGTTTTACTGACCGTATCCATTTTCGCCTGAATATCCAGTTCTGGGTCCAGTTCTAAGAGCAACTTTTCTAGATTGTCTCTGGCGTGTTTTTCGTCTTCTACAATAATGGCTCTCATAATAGGGTAAGGTTTGGGTATTTAGGGAATGGTGAGAACTCAGCGTAATCACCACTTAGGTATTGATACTTCAAAACTATCTGCAAGTACTTGAAATGTACAACTTTTGGGAGTGAATTGGGTAATTGCTGCAGTAAAATGGTAAAGTAGTCTAAGTGAATAGTGATTTTGCGAAAGGACGGAATTCCAAGTAAGCCCTTCTTTAATGTAGAAGTGAGCTTACTCTTCTTCCACCAACAAGGGCAAGCGGGTGATGTATTGCTCCCCTTCCTCTCCGCTAAAAATCTGTTGTTTGGCAATCATTTCATAGCGGGCGCGAAGGTTGGCTAGCCCAATACCTGTCGAGTCTTCTACGGAACCTCGCAGCTGCAAATTATTGACGACTTGCAGCGTGTCTTCTTCCGTGAAAATATTGATCGTAAGCGGCTGATCTTCGGAAACGATATTGTGTTTAATGGCATTTTCTACCAGCAGTTGCAAAGCAAAAGGGGGGAGGCAACTTTCTTGATGTCTGGGTTCAATGTCATAATTGACAATTAGACTCTCATCAAAGCGCATCTTTTGGAGAAAAAGAAAGGAATCCACGAATTCTAGTTCCTGGGAAAGCGGAATGATCAATTGATCTCTTAATTCCAAGACTTTGCGGTACAGTTTAGCAAATCGAGTGGTAAATGCTACCGCCTTATCAGGTGCTGAGGGGATGAGGGCGGCCAGAATGTTCATGCTATTGAACAAGAAGTGAGGATTAATTTGATTTTTTAGGATAGAAAACTGGGAAAGAATATTCTCCTTTTCCATCCTTTCGTTTTGGAGCTGTAAGCTTGTCTTTTCCTCCTCTAATTTCTTGTTCTGCTTTTTCAACATGTACGTCTCTAGCGCATTCTCCATGATGATTTTCAGCTCATCTACATCCCAAGGTTTAGTGATATAGTGATAGATCTTGCCCTTGTTAATTGCATCGATGATCGCTTGTACATCACTGTATCCGGTTAATACCATGCGGATGATATCGGGAAACCGAACTCTTACCTGTTCCAAAAGTTCAACCCCGGTCATCTTGGGCATACGTTGATCGCTGATGATCAAATCGATATTTTGCTGATCTAATTTCGCAAGGGCATCCTGTCCACTTTGCGCCAGATGCACCTGGAAGTGCCGGCGAAACACTGCCTTGAAGGCAATGAGGTTATCTTCTTCGTCATCTACGTACAGGATGTGAAAAGGAGACGCCATGTTTCAGTTCAATTATATAGGTGAAAGATGAGCTAACTATCACTCCGCTAGCGGATACTATTGGACAGGTAGATCAGGCGAGAAAGTTTCGAACAAAAATAAGAAAAGAGCTGGAAAATGCCAGCTTAGAAGGGAATACCGGATGGACGAGTCAACTTTTTTCTTCATCATTCCTTTTTATACAAGATAGCATTTCATTTTCTTTGCGGTGAAAATCTAGCGTGAGACGACTAAGTCTCTACATATCTACATATCATGAACTGATTAAAGCCTTTACAGGATAAGCTTTATGAATAGGGGTAACATCAGTTCCAAAACCGAAAAATTAGTTAAATGAACACTAGATCAATTTTGGCATTATTATTTCTCTTTTGCTCCGGGAGTCTACTTACAGCCCAGATGGACTTACCTAGAAAGAGCCCTAGAGCAAGCGTATCCTACACGATCGCTTATACAACGGTCAATATCACTTATTCTAGTCCAGCTGTAAAGGGGCGAGAAATATGGGGAGAGTTGGAACCCTACAATCAATTGTGGAGAGCAGGGGCCAATGAGGCTACGACTATTGAGTTTTCTACTCCCGTCAAAGTCGAAGGAAAATCTTTGCCGCAAGGGAAATATGCTTTCTTCTTAATCCCGAAAGAGGAGGGGAAATGGATGGCCATTTTCAACAAAGATAACGAACAGTGGGGCGCTTACTCCTATGATAAAGAGCAAGATGCTTTGCGTGTTGAAGTGGGTATGCAAGAGTCTAAAGTGAACGAGGAGCGACTCAACTATACGGTGGTTGAACAAGAAATTGATCAAGGGTACATCCGTTTGGGATGGGGACACACCAGAGTGTATATCCGTTTCCAGTCAGATTTGCTGAACCAGTTGGAAACGCAATTGAATTCTGCTCTGCTACAAACTTCTGAAGAGGACCGCTGGAAGACTTACGCTCAGGCTGCGGATCTTTTATCAGAAAGTAGTAAATACGGAAAGCAGGCTTTGGCTTACGCCGAGGAATCTACCAACCTATTTAGCCACTCCAGCAATTGGTGGATTAAGGCCCGAATCCAAGCTTCTATGGAAGATTACCAAGCAGCTATCGAAAGTGCCAAGAAAGCTGCGGAAGCCGGGAAAGCCGATGAAAAAGATCGCTTCTATCGCAATTCCAAATCTAGAATTGAACGCATGGTTGCCGATTGGGAATCTAAAACCCGGTAATGCCAAGCTAGATCATATAGGCCTTTAATCAGGCTTAAAAGAGAAGAGGAGCGGTGTCGTCAGTTCGGCACCGCTCTTCTAGTATCTAACCCTTTATAAATTGATCATCAATCTGTTTAATTCAGGCGCTTGAAGAGGGAGTCTGCTAAATCATTAAGATAATCCCAAGCCTTCCATGGAGAAAGGCCAATGAAAGTAGCGACCAAGATGGAAATGTAGATATTGGTCAGATCTAGATTCAACTCCGCCTCTCCAAAGGCAATGTTGATCTTTATGAAGGACAAGACGATGGAAAGCAATAAGGCTAAAATCGGAACGGTAAAGATCAGCCCTAGGCTGTGGTAGATTCCTGATTTGATGAATCGTTTTCGGAAAAGGTAGTAGCCGGTGTTGACGATAAGTCGTAACAGTGTAGCCAATAAGGCCCAAAGTAGGATCTCGAGCATTCGCATGGGATAAATATCCCAAAAGAAGTTATTGGGTTTTTGACTGCTTTCTTCCCGTATCTCCTTTAAGAGTAGCTTCAACTCTGCTTCCTTGCCTCGCTCCGCTGCCCGTTGTGCTTCGTCGATGAGGAAGACATAAGCCTTGCCGAAATCGGAGGAATCCAGCTTTTCATTCGCTAGGGTGTTCATAGCAATGATGCGCATGGTATCCAAGGTATTCATTACAAAACGATTGGCAGGGGTGGCTGTAGCGGTAAAGGTGATGGAATCAGGAGAAGTACCGCTTGAATCCTGAACAACTGATACCTCAACATTTGACCCTAAGACATTGTCCTCTCCTTCCAGCTCTTGATACTCTTCTAACATTTCCACCAGCTTAGCCACCTGTGCATCTAAGGGTACTGGATATTGAATGTGCCAATAGGAATAATAGCCACTGACGACCAATAACAAAATGACCAAGGTTGCTCCAAATCCGATTCCTGCGGATTGGGAAAATTGATCCTTACTCAGCATTGGGATGTTCTGGAAGTTTTTACCTACTTCCATTGGAACCGAGACGGTGGGTTCGTCTCCCTCCATTATTGCATCATCATGATACACTGCCAGTGTATAATCCCCCTCAGGAAACTTTTTTTCGTCGGAAAGGTCCAATTCAAATTCCCCGTTTCGGTCCGTATCTATGAAGGTAGTCTCGCCACTCACTCCTTTGATAGGTTCAAATTTGATGGTCGCATCTACGTATCGAGCATTGCTCGTTTTATCATATACTTTTCCACGTAGGATTCTAGTGTTAGCCATGAGGTGGTAGTTTAGCTTTTAGTTGGTGTATCAAGACGGAGGTTTTTAGGACGATGATTAGGGAAATAGTAGTTCTAAGTGGGGGATTCGTCCTCTCTAGCCAAGGCAGCTTTCAAAGCGGAGGGTTTCACTTTATCTAAGATTTGAAGCAAGTGCTCATCTTTCATTAAGCCTTTGTCCAACATTTCTTTCATTGGAGCCCATTCTTTGATATCGTGCTGGATAAGATCCCGTTTCATGGCGAGATAAGGTTGGTCCGCCTGTAATTTTTCTAAGATTAGGCTGATGGCCGTCTCAATATCTTGCATGGATTTCTGTTGATTCTCTTCTGCGTCAGTGATTAGCTCATGAGTCAGTTTCTTAAGTCGCTTTTGAACGCTAGGATTAGCTACATGGCCCAGTTCCTGCTGGAGGACCTTTAATTCTCCTTCCATCTTTCTCATTCTTAGAAATCCTTTGATACTTACGATTAATGCAAAGAAGTCATTTTGGAGATTAAGCGCTTCACGTGTTCTGGCCCATACCAGTCCAGCTCGGTTAAGGCCATAGACATTAATGGATTTTTGCCCTTTTTGACTATCATTTAAGGCAACAGCGAATACGCCTTGCACTCGCCCTTCCTCATCATAGCGCATCTCAAACTTCAAATGTTCCGCCGGGTCATCTACACAGGGATTAAGTAGTAATCGACTTTTCTCCTCCTGCCGTACTTTGGCGATCATATCATCCCAGGTGTCATGATCTCTAACGCGATCTGTTTCATCAGCTAAGGGAAAAATTGTAGCCTTTCCACTGGCTGTTTCTCCGTCGCCATCAATGTCGTCTTGGTTGCGGCGGCGATTACAGTCAATACAGGAAAGCAATAGATTATCCCAGTCTGCGGCCAGCCAATAGTAACCAGGCTTGAGTTCCAATACCTTTTCCTTACCGGTCTTTTCATCAATTTTGACGGCAGATTTTGGGCGAAAATGCTCTATGTCGGCGGGAGAGACGTGCACGAAGCTGCTCTCGCAGTAAGCGCACTTCAAGAAGAAGTTTCTTTGTAGTTCGCTAACGAGTGTGTCATTCTTGTAGAAGGAAAATTTCCCGTAAGCCTTTAATTTTAAACCTAACCCTTCCACTTGGATTTCTGCTCTTCTTAAGAGATCTAGATTTGCATTTTGCTTTTTTAGCTTTCTAGCTAGTTTCTTGATATTGGACTGTACCTGCTTTAGTTGTGGATAAAGGGTGGCATACTCTTGGATGTGTCCAGCAGCTTGATCTCCTTTCTGGGTAGTATTGATGCGATCAATGGCCACATCAATCGCTTGCTGGGTATCAGTGTCTTTAGAATCGAAGTGGAATTTCAGGTCCTCTACTAGTAAAGTTAGTTCATCTGCCTCGATTTTATCGCGAATCGCTTGATTACACCGCTTAATCTCACCAATATAATGGGCGATAGCTGCATCTGCTTCGGCCTGCGCTTTTTTCAGTAGATCTGTATCTAAGACATCCTCCTTTTTAGGCTTTGGAATCTGGATCATGGCACGCTATTTTTATTGATCTGGAGAGGAGGATAATACCCTATCCCAGGTATCTAAAATCTTCTTTCGGTCGGTATCTTCTATCTGCTCAAAAATATCTTTCTTAGATTTCGCCAATGCCACCTTATCCTCGATCAATTTGTACTCGACTTCTTCTGTAATGGTATTGCCTAACTTAAGGTTGGCTCCTTCTAATTCATCCTTGAGTTGCCGAAGTTTTTTATCTCGCTCATCCTTTTCTGCTTGATCTCCCAATTCTGCGATAGCTAGAAGCTTATAGTATTCATCATACTTCTTTTCTACCTCTGGATCCATAATGGAATTAAGGCCAAAAAAAGTGGATGTAAGCAATTCTTGGATACTCAACTGTTGTACGGAGGGAAGCCCCTCGGTTTGGATCGTAATTTTATTTTTTTGGTCCTTATCCCGTTGAAGAATGGCCACTTCACCCTTCTTTAAACCTCTCAAACAGAGCGGTTCGTGAGTAGTAATAATGAAACTCATCTTAGGAAAGGTTCGCTTCAGCGTTTTGACGATACGCATCTTCCAACGAGGATGTAAGTGTACACCGATTTCATCGATCATGACGATACCTGCGACATCTAGGAGTGAATAAGTGGCATCGCTAGCCTCATTGGTGGAGAGGTTCTTAAGGAGTTCGGCGGCTCCCATCATGATGTCCAGTGTGATGGCTAGTACCGTTTGATATCCACTGCTCAAGTATTTGAAAGGGGTTTTCTTTTTGTCTACTTGCCCTGCTACATCTTCTTCTAAGATCAATTGTTTAGTCAGTGGATCTCTCTTTATTTCTTGGTCATCCTCTAGTTGTAGCAGATTGCTAAGTCCCTCCTTTAAGGGGATAAATATTTCTTCTGGCACTTGTTCCTCATCTCCTAGCCATTCAAAGCCATTTCCGAGTTTAGCGTTTGGATTAAATAAATTGCTAGTGCGGATAAAGCTGTGTTCATCTTGACCTAGAATTTCTTCTTCGCTAGGTAGGCGAGTAGCTCCGTAAGCCATCATTAAGACTTGTGGCGTTTCTTCACTTAGGAAAAAGCTGCCTTTTTTCTCCCCTCTAGTAATTTCTAAGACAATAGGCTCTTCTCTATTCAGTAGGTATACTTCGACTTTGGCTTTGGCTTGGCCAAAACGAATAAAATCATTGAGATTCAACTCCATGGATTCCAGTTTGCTTTTGCCCATCAAGGTCATTGCAATGGCCTGAGAAATAGAGCTTTTGCCTACTCCATTTTCACCGAGAAGTGCCAGCCAAGGTCGGCTGGTGTCCGTCTTAAGCTGTCGAGTATTGAGTTGACTACTAGTGTCTGGGAAATCCACTGGTAAATGCTCAAAGGCCTTGAAATTGGTCAGTACTACCTTTTCTATCCAGAGGGATTTTGTAAAGTAAGCAGCCAAGTTTTCCCGCTTTTCTAAGTTGTAGGTATTCTTAGATTTTTCTACCTCCTCTTGCTCCTTTTCTATAGTAGTGACTTGATCAAAGGTGTAGGAATTACTGGGAGCGGCTTCGGATTCGAAATAAGCAGGTAGGTCGCCATCATAGATGGCCCTACAGTGTGCTAGTGCGTTTGAGTCCTGCGAAGAATTCAACCACCACTCATCTAGGATGGAGGCCACAAAAGGGTGACTGGGACTCAGCAATTTGCGGGTGGGCTCCTGTCCTTGAGCCATTGCTTCAATTTCCTCTGCCCGGGCTTTACTAACGAGCTTCCGGATGGCTACGAGTCTGGGGCGGTTTAATTTGAAGACGTCAATCGTCTGTTGTCCCATTTCATCCGTTCCTAAGGCTCTTCCATCTCGGAAGAGAATATGTCTTGTTTGAAAATCAGTGTGCTGACAAGGATCGAGTAATAAAGCTTCTTCTTTATCCAGGCCTTCACGAAGATTGTGCAGGCCCATCTCCTCGTGGAAAGAAGCCCTATTCAAGGCAGCAATTGGAAACTTGTTTTCCTTGGCGGTCAAACAGGAGCGGCAAATCAAGAAGAGATTGTTCCAATCCCAACCTAGCCACCAATAGTGGGCTGGACTGACCGTACCGTTGGCATTCATGGCCCTCAACTCCGGTCTAAAAAAACCGATGTCATAGGCTTCAAATCCTTCCTTAGTTTGCTCACCATAATAGCTGTTGAAGCCGCGCGTCATGCCTTTTACGAATTTCTCTTCTTTGGGCTTTCTATTGATGAGATCTTCCAAGTCACTCCTTTGCTTGGATATATCGTCTGTAAAGTGGTCGGTATTAGTACCCACTACGAGGCTTTCGCAGAAAGGACATTTGTTGTTAAAAACTTGGACCAATTCCTTTTCCATCCCCTCGTCCATGGGGAGGGTGAATTGATCTTGATCGAACCGACCTGTACGGATTTCATACTGGTTTTGCTCGTGCAGCATGAATTCCTTCTGTTGCTGAAATACCTCCTGGACTTTAGGGCTTTTGAACCAATCGGGTTGAGCGGAGCGTTGGATGAAGATCATGGTTTTCTTTGTATTTTGAATAGAGGTCTATCCCATTATTCCCCTGTTCCCGACGAGAGCGGGAGGTATGAGTTTGAAACAGTGGAAATGGGGACTTTTACTGCTTTTCTATGAATGCAAGATACTGTCTAATATAGCAGAATTTGATCAAACGGTAGAGAACAACCTTTCCCTGTCCATCTTCGGGGGGCGATTCGACAGACGGGTAGGCGTGATCAGTTTAGGTAGGCAGGCAAGTTTTAAGGCCAGGAATTGCGACTAGGTAAAGGAATGACTTAACGACATAAAAATTGTCAGAGAACCTGCTCAGAGGTAGGAAGAAGGTGTAGTTGTTGATCTAGGAATCTCGCTTTACCCACCGTAAGGCATTATTCCCTTCTGCTCTCATTGTGGCTAGCACACCATCCAGGTGATCACATTCGTGTTGCAGCAATTCTGATAAATCATCGGCTAAGTCCCAGACTTGCTCCTCCCAGTTTTCGTCCCTAAAACGCATTTTACAGTAGCGATGTCGCTTTAACCAAACGTGTAAGTCCGGGAAGCTCATACAATCATCCCACATTTCCATCATCTCTTCACTGCAGTCGAACAATTCTGGGTTGAAGAAGGCAATAGGACGATCTATATTAATCACCACCAGACGTTTCATCACGCCTAGCTGTGGGGCCGCAATGGCCCTTCCTGCACCATATTTAGCGCGAAACTCTAGAATGACATTGGCCATATCATTGATGGTCTCCTGCAGGGCAGGTACTTCTTCTTTTTTAACAGCTTCGCACACTTCGTAGAGACGGGGATCACCTAAGAGGACGATATCAGTTAAATGTTTCATGAGTAAGGACTTTATGTTATTTAGAATTGTCCATGGATAACCAATCCATCGTAGGCAAGTTCGACACCAGCTGGCAAGGTCGGATTGACTTCATCATATAGGCCCATGCGATGACTCACATGGGTGAGATAGGCTTGTTCCGGGGCCAACTCCTCGATCAGGGCCAGCGCTTCTTCGAGGTTTAAGTGGGAATGGTGTGCTTTGTAGTGCAACGCATTTATGACTATGGTTTTTAGATTCTTGAGTTTCGATTTCTCCTCGTCTGATATAGTTTTCATATCGGTAAGATAAGCTAGGTTACCAATACGAAACCCTAAAACAGAAAGCTTTCCATGCAAGTACTGGACGGGTTGGATCGGTGTGCCCTCTACCTCAAACGGGTGATTTTCTATCGTTTTTAGCACCACCATCGGTGCGCCGGGGTAGGGGTCGGTCTCAAAGACGTAATCAAAACGCTTGATCAAGGCTTGTTGGACTTCCACTGTAGCATAAACGGGCATATCTTTCTTCTGCCGATAATTAAAGGGGCGAACATCATCCAAGCCAATTATATGATCATTATGAGCATGCGTGAAAAGAACGCCATCTAGATGCTTGATGTTTTCGCGAAGCATTTGTTGCCTGAAATCAGGACCACAATCTATAGATAGCTTTTGGTCCCCTACTTCCAAGAGGGCAGAAGTTCTCAATCTTTTGTCCTTGGGATTGGTAGATTGACAAACAGGACAATCACAGCCAATGATGGGGACACCTTGGGAAGTCCCAGACCCTAGTATCGTGAGTTTGAAGTCGATTAGCAATGGAATTTAAATCATTAAAATGTAGGAATGTGTTGGTTCATGTTTGAAAGGTGGAACTGGCGATGGATAGAACGTTATTCCTGACTTTTTTCCTCTTCTAATACTTCTTCCGCCTCCGTGGATTTCTGATTCTTGTGCATCTTCTGCAATTGCTTGAACACTTTAGCAGAGGCTTCTGTGAGATCATCCACAGGATAGTCTACAACAAACTGAAAAATTTCCAATAGGCAATTGATACGACCTTCTGTATCAAAAAACTTATTGATTACCGCCATCTTGCGATTTTCAACAATACAGTAGCCCGAATTGAAGTTTCCTTTTTCATAGCGGATGGTATAGTCCATTTCGCTAAATAGTGTTTCCATCTTCTTGAGCGTATGCTTGGTATATTTGAACATCTTAGCCAGCTTTTCGCAAAAATAGCCATTGTTCCCCAGTATTTCTCAAATTATCTCCCTAGAAGGGCTACTTTTACGGGCGATAATCAGAACAAACAAGCAGTGCTATAATTTACTTAGCTAGTAGTAAAGTATAGTGCTAGGTGTTCGGATCTATCAAAGTACGACCATATAAACGATCTTCGACAATTTTTGCCATCCTTCCTGTCCTAATAGGACATGCCATCTTTTAGCTAAAAAAATGATAGAGGGAACAAGATTTTTAGTTAAAAAAATGACGCGGGAACACAAAAGATGTTGGAGAATCACAAACGAAAAGACTATGAGAAAATTTTGTTGGGCTATCCTCCTGTGTTTCGTGAGTTTTTACACTTCAGCCCAGACTTTTAAAGCCGCAGTTGTGGGAGGGTTTAATCTATCTCAGATTGATGGAGATCGACTGGGAGGATTTCATAAGATTGGTGTGAATACGGGCGTGAAAGCAGCGGCGGTGTTGTCGGATCGATGGCAATTGAGTATTGAAATGTTGTACGTTCAGCAAGGGAGTAGTCGATCAAAAACAGATTCTCCGTTGTCCATGTTTGATCGTATTAATCTCAATCTAGTGGAAGCGCCGATTATGTTGAGTTTCAGCGATTGGAAGGTCCAAGCAGAAGCGGGTATTTCTTACTCCAACATAATTGATTATAAGGTAACTTCCATTATTGGTGATGATATTACCGACCAGGAAATATATAAGTCTAATATTTTTACCGGTATCTTGGGGGCTAGTTATTTTTTCACAGATAAGTGGACGCTAAACATCCGATGGTCTAAAAGCCTAGCTAGCTTCCAAGATAGAGAGGGGGGAGATCCGTTCTTTGGCCGAGTGGTGAGTATACGAATGCTGTATTGGTTATGATCAGTAAAAGAAAGAATTGAAATTAATTAGCATGAATAAATTTATACTTGTATTATTTCTAGCTATGGCGACTTGGGCCTGCCAAGGTGGTCAAGCTGAGCAATCAAATACTTCAACGCCTACGAACACTCCCGCCGCTGAGACACCCCCAAGCAATGCTAGTGCATCAAGTAATGCGGGCACTGCTACCTATCCCTCTATCCAGGCTGATATGGTGAAGATGCTTTGGGAAAAGTGTGATTATGTAGACTTTGTTTTCTACTATCTCAACTTCTCCATGAGCCAAAAAGTGCAAAATAGTATCCGACAAACCATTGCCCATATTTCCAGTGAGGTACCTAGGATTGATCCCAACTGTCAACCTATAGGCCGGCTGTTTTTCCAGTCTGAGGGGCAAAATATTGCGGAGGCGGATATCTTTTATAGCAATGGCTGTGCCTATTATATTTTCTATGAAGATGGGAAATATGCCTATGCCAATAAGATGCTTCCTCAAGGGACACAATTCTATGACAATATTTTCAAGCAAGTTCAAGCGCAAAAGAAATAGATCGGCATGGCTAGAGTAGCAGTGCTGGATCTGGGGACCAATACCTTTCATTTGCTGATTGTCGAAACCGCTACTACAACTCAATTTACCGAGTTGTACAAGGAAAAGCGATTTGTTAAGTTAGCGGAAGAAGGCATTAAGCGAATAGGAGAGGCCCCGATGCAAAGAGCTACGTCTACGTTAAAATACTACCGTCAATTATTAGACCAGTACGAGGTTGAGCAAGTCAAAGTCATTGGTACTGCGGCCTTACGTACCGCATCAAATGGTCCAGATCTGATGAAATGGGCCGCTGCAGAAGTGCACTTGGATATCGAGATTATCAGTGGCCGACGCGAAGCCGCCTTGATTCAGAAGGGGGTCTTCCAGTCTCTGATTGATACCCAAGACCGCTACCTCGTAATGGACATTGGAGGCGGAAGCGTTGAGTTTATTATCGCGGAAAGGGATAATGTTCTCTGGTGTCAGAGTTTTCCCGTTGGAGTAGCGGTATTGCTTCGTGAGTTCCATCAGCATGATCCTATCTCAGTAAAGGAGATACAAGCCTTAACCAATTTTCTAGCCATACAATTATCCGATTTATCCACAGCCTTGCAGGCATGGCCTACTAAATGGTTGGTAGGTGCTGCGGGCACATTTGATGTGATAGCCCAGCAAATCGCTATTGGAAGTTATACCCCTCAAAGCTGGGAAATCGATCCAAGTCGCTTTACTCCTTTGTACAATGAACTGAAAGGCATGAGTTGGCAGGAAAGAGAACTGAGTGATTGGATACCGAATGATCGAGTGGACATGATCGTAGTGGCGAGCAGTTTGATCCAATATGTCCTACGGACTTATCAGATCAAACGGTTTACCGTCTCAGCCTATGCCTTGAAAGAAGGTATGATTGCAGAAATGTTACATACTAATCTGCCAGAATAATCGAACGCGTAGAACGTCTTTGCCCATCTGTCAATTCCACCCAATAGGTACCTGGTGTCAACGGCTGCAGATCTAGTCGGGTATTCACATCTCTTACTTCCAGTTGTCGGATTAACTGCCCGTTAGCGGCAAATAGTCGCAACTGAAGATCCGTGGACTGGATGATTTCGGAGCTGATCGAGATTTGTACCCAGTCCCTGGTTGGATTAGGGAATACCTTAAGTTCCGCTTGTACAGCAAGTTCTTCTTGCGTATTGACCATCGGGTCTAGTGTGAAATCCCAGATACCTCGACCGTAAGTTCCGAATCGGGCAGTGCCCAAAGAAGGAATATATTCTACGGACCAATAGGTGTGATTCGGCGCGCAATTGGCGCGAATGGGATACCAGCGTTCTTCTTCCTGAATGTAAACATAAGGGCCTGCCTCCGTAGCGGCAAAAAGGAATTGCTCAGCAGGGTCTGCGGCTAAGCCTAGAACCAAAGTGTTTGGCAAACCCTGGTTTAAAGCCACAAAATTCTCACCTCCATCTTTGGAGACAAAAACTGCTGAGTTAGAATATCCACTACCACCTAGGTAGACCACATTTTCATTTAGCTGGGAAACGTGAATGGCTTGGCCATAAAAGAATTGTCCTTGGACAATGAAATTAAGTGACTGTTCCCAAGTCTCACCGGCATCTTTAGAAAAGAAAAAGCGGCCATTATTGGTTGCTACGTACCAGTGGTCAGGGTTTGAGGGCGCAGTTGCTAACGCTGAGATTTCTCCGTCACCAGATTCAAGTCTAAAATTGAAATCCCCGGTTTCCGCCTCAATTCTGGTTCCTTCAGCTGTCAACTTAATCAGGTAGGATCCTTCGTCATTTTCTAGACTTCCTCCAGCCATATAAATGGCGTCTTCCTCTGGATTAGGGCTTGCCATTAGCGGGGGCATCCAAAGACCTGAACGTTGGCCTTCTGGAAGTTGATAGGAGGCATTATAGCCTTGTTCCTGCGGCTTGGCATATTGCGTGATCCATCCTTCGGGATAAACCACCCAAAGTGATTGGCCTCCTTTACTGAAGGTCAAGTGGCCATAGTCTCCAGATATGATTTGATCAAAATATTCACTTCCTGCCTCGGCGTCTTCAAAGGAGGGAGATCGTTGGAACCCCTGATCTTGTGAACCAGCATAGACGAAATTAGGATCTAAAGGATCAGTGACTACGCTATAGTATTGACTGACATTCAAGCCGCTTAAACCGATATTTTGCTGTGTTTCATAGTAGTCATACGAGATACTCAAGCCTCCATGATTACTAACGAGCAGGAAGGGCGTATCATCCGCTTTGCGATATTCTGCAAAGTACATGATGTCTGCATGCAGCTTGTGCTCCACGTCGCTATAGTAATCTCCCCAGCGATTGATTCTGGACCAGGTCTTTCCTGCGTTTACACTTCGATAACACTCAACTTCTCCCATCATCAATACTTCAGGGTTCTCGGGAGATACATACATACCTACCGCCCAAGGTTCCTTGGGTAATGGTCCTTGATAAGACCAGCTTTGCGCTCGGTCCGTAGAAAGGAACACGCCCAAATCTCCGCCCTCATTTTCCCCAAAACTATATAGACGCAGAGAATCGCCTTGTGCCCAACCATCTAGGTTAACTCGTTGATCACCAAAAGAAAAGGATTCTCCGGTTTCAAGAAGTGTAAAGTTGCCGCTACTGGAAGTGTATTCAGAATACTTGGGTTCGCCCTCCGAATTATCTACCAAAAAGACGGACTCGCTGTGGTGAGGATGGTTAAGGTGTACTGCTTCGGGAAGATGGGTTTCAAAAGTCCGTAACTTTTGGAAACTCACACCAGCATCTGTAGAACGGTATAAACTAATGTTATCCCAATAACTGCGTTTTCCAATAAAAAAAATGATAGGAGCTAGCCCCTCTAGCACTACCACATTTTCTGCTCCCCCCCAGTAATCGTCGCGATTAGGGATGCCATTGGCTCTATTCCAGGATTGACCTTGATCGTCTGAGTAGTGGATTTCTTTATTGATGAGGGCGACCAATCGCCGTTCTGCTCTATTGGTTACAAAATGAAGTGCACCTTCACTGAATACATGCTCTTGGTTGACCACTTCCCAACGACTTCCATCGGATTTACCTTTCCAAAGGGTACCACCAGCAGAAATGAGCCAGATTTCGTCTGTAACAGGATCGTACTCCGTATCAATGACACTTCCGGCCTGATTTTGGCTTCCGCGTTCCTGCCATTCTCCTCTCAACTTGTCACCAGCCAAAGTAACTACATCACAACCGGAGCGCCAATCCAGACTGCTTTGCTGCGCTTGAGCGATCTGATTGAGGTATTCTTCTTGTAGCCAATTATCCTCCGGGGCTGCTCGGTGCATATCTAACAACCACTGATTTCGCTTATCAGCATTGCTCCCTTCTTCCCCCTCCTTAACTAAGGTGTGACCATTAGTGGGGGCAGGCATTCGATCGGATTGGCAAGACCAAAAGAGGCAAAACAGTAGGCATAGGAAGGCAGTGGAAGTGTATTGTCTCATCGCTAAGTTTTTCAGCTCTAGGCAAGTGATGCTTCAGACTGGCAGTACAGGATGAAATGCTTACAAACACTATCTACAGAGTAATTTCGAACCTCCTCGTTGGAGAGTCTAGCATTTCTTCTTCCACACCGGGGGCCTGTTTTGGCGAGCCTGCGCTGTATATAGGAATTAGTCTTATACGAAAACGGTCCTTACAAATATAAAGTATTTCGGTCAAAAAACAGACTGTACTAAATGTCGGGAGTTGTCTTTGTAAGACTATAATAATAGGGTTTTGGTTGTGGAATTAAAAGCCTAAATGCCACTTTGTCTGGTTATAGGCAACCTTGGATCAAAAAAGTTGTATTTGCTAGAGGATACTTTGTCTTTACCAAAACCACCTGCCATGTTATTCAACTACCTTAAGGTTGCCTTCCGCAATATTTTCCGCCAGAAGCTATATGCTATCATTAATATTTTTGGTTTGGCCATGGGCCTGGCTATCTGCCTACTGATTCTGTTATTTGTGAAGGACGAACTAAGCTATGACAAGTATCATACGCGCGCCAACGATATCTATCGAATCGTTACCCAGTGGGGGTATGGGACAGACCGAGAAATAGAAACTCCCATTAATTCTTATCGGCTAGCGCCAGCCATAGAAACAGATTTTCCAGAATTAGAAGCGGTGGTGCGCTTTAGTCCATATGGTGGGCTGATCACTTACAATAATCAAGATTATCAAGAGGATGAGTTGTTTTTAGTGGACGAGAACGTGTTTGAGGTCTTTGATTTCCCTTGGAAGGCAGGTGATCGTGCGACAGCCTTGGTGGAGCCTTTTACGGTGGCCATCTCGGAATCTACGGCTGAAAAATACTTCGGGACGGAAAACCCAATCGGGAAAGTGCTACAATGGAATGAGGACAATGAATTACGCGTTACCGGCGTCTTTGAAGATTTTGCCCCTAATAATCATATGATCGTAGACCTTTTTGTTTCCATGTCTACTGGCAAGCAGGTTTTCAATCAATTGGTCTTGAATAATTGGGGCGAGGGTTCTCAATATACCTATATACTTCTACCAGAAGGTACCAACCCAGAGACCATTAATGATCGCCTTCCTGATTTTATAGAGAAAAACCTAGGGGAAGGCCGTTCCGAACGTGTCAACCTATATTTGCAACCACTGACCGACATTCACTTACATTCCAATCTAGGAGGTGAAATCCGAGCCAATAGCGATATCCGATATATTTACATCTCATCCGCCATTGCGCTATTCATTATTTTGATCGCTTGTATCAATTATATGAATCTATCTACTGCTCGTTCCATCAAAAGGGCGAAAGAAATTGGGGTGCGGAAAACCCTGGGAGCACCTCGCTGGGCTTTGGTAAAGCAATTCCTCTCAGAATCTACCTTGATAGCCGTTATCGCTTTCTTTTTGGCCATTGGATTGGTTTGGATATCCCTCCCTGCATTTAATGCTTTTGTAGAAAAAGGACTAAGTATAAATCCACTGAAAATCCCCAATCTTTATGGAATATTCATTGCAATTACCTTACTGATTGGTCTCTTGGCGGGCAGTTATCCAGCGCTTTACCTATCCAGCTTTGAAGCGGTAAGCGTATTTCAGGAAAAGGTCAAAAAAGGTACTTTCAGCGCCTGGCTTCGGAAAGGACTAGTGGTATTCCAGTTCTGTATATCCACCGTTTTGATTGTGGGTACTTTGGTGATCTATCAACAATGGGATTTCCTGAGAAATAAAGATCTCGGCTATAACAAAGAGAATTTACTGCTTGTTCCTATCCCTTCCTTGCCGCAATATGAATCCTTAAAAGGACAATTGGAGCAAAATCCGGATATCCTGAGTGTCACAGCATCTAATAAGCGTTTGACCAATCGCTTAAGTAGTAATCTCGGATTTAAAGCAGAGGGGTATGAACCCAGTCCACAGGATCGTACCAGTATTAAGATTGTGACGGTAGATGAAGATTTTATGAAAACCATTGAAGCTGATTTTATGGCGGGGCGCGATTTCTCAGATGCCTTTGGTAGTGATGATACAGAGGCTTTTATTTTGAATGAAACAGCGGTGAAGATGATTGGTTGGGCAGATGACCCAATCGGCAAATGGTTTGAAACGAGTGAGTACAATGATGGGACATGGCTTAAGCGGACGGGTAAGATTGTGGGCGTGGTGGAAGACTTTAATATGGAATCTTTGTACAATAAGGTAGAGCCAGTGGTATACTATATATCCAAAAGCTGGTTAAACTGGATGACCTTGCGCATCAATGGCAGTCGAACACCTGCGACGATTGATTATGTAAAAGATAAATGGGTACAATATGGCTCCGAAGAGGCTTTTGATTATACCTTCTTGGACGATCGCATTGATCAATTGTACGAAGGAGAAGAGCGTTATTTCAAGTTGTTTGTAGCTTGCACGATCTTAGCAATTTTCATTGCTAGTTTAGGGATTTTCGGGCTTTCTGCCTTTACTGCGGAACAGCGTCGTAAGGAGATTGGCATTCGGAAGGTCTTTGGCGCATCGATCAATAATCTGGTGATGCTACTTTCTAAAGAGTTCACTTGGCTGGTCGTAATCGGTTTTGGATTGGCTATACCCGTATCCTACTACATGATGTCTCTCTGGCTTGCCGATTTCATTTATCGAATTGATGTGGGCTTCCTCCCATTCTTGGTGGCAGGTATTTTGGCACTCACGATTGCCTGGTTGACGGTGAGCTTTCAATCTGTACGTGCTGCCTTTGAAAACCCGATCAACAGCCTTCATTACGAGTAATGGGGTTTCCTTCGGCGGACTTAGGTCGAAGGAATCTAAATATTTGACGATTTAAGTTGCATCCCCTTAACAGGCTGCTTAATTTAGTGGAGTCTTTTGGAGGAGGTATTCGATGCTATCCATCAAACCCTCCGCCAAATCTTAATTTTGCTAAAAATTAATACCGATGTCAGATAATCCGTTTGCTAGTATTGACGACAAGTTACTGGGGATCATTAGCTACATCACTCCAATCGGATTGATTGTTGCCGTAATTGGGAATAAAGATCGAGGATCTGGATACGTTTCTTTTCATGTCCGACAAGCACTTGGGATCTTTGCGCTGAGTATGTTGGCTTGGCTGGTACGCAATATGTTTTTCTTCTTTATATTAAGTACTATGACCAGTGCGGCCTTGAGCTTAGCGGCTTTTGTCCTTTGGATCATTGCCTTGGTTGGAGCTGCGCAAGAACAGACTAATCCTGTGCCAGTGGTGGGAGAATACTTCCAAGACTGGTTCCGCAACATGTAGTTTCTAGCTATGAAAGAAGCCTTGCACTTTCGGGCTGCCACACCGGCAGATGTACCGCTCATCGTAGAAATGCTAGCTGCGGATAAACTAGGTGCTTTACGTGAGCAATTCGAAGACCCACTGCCTGATGCCTATTGGGATGCCTTCAAGGCTATAGACCAGGACCCTAATCATGAATTAATGGTGGTGGAGATGGAAGGAGAGGTGATCGGCTGTTTACAATTGAGCTTTTTACCTTATCTCACGTATAAAGGTGGCTGGCGTGCGCAAATTGAAGCGGTCAGAATCCGTTTGGACAAACGAAGTTTGGGTTTAGGTAAGCAGTTCTTTACTTGGGCCATCGCAAGAGCTAAGGCCAGAGGTGCGCATGTCCTTCAGCTAACATCTGATAAGAAAAGGCCGGACGCTATTCGATTCTACGAGAGTTTGGGCTTCATTGCCAGTCACGAAGGCTTTAAGCTTCACTTTCGCTAAGTGCGACCTTAGCTTTCATGAAACCAAAATTTACCTTTCCCATCTGGGCTACCATTATAATTCACGGTAATTTCTTGCCCGGCCTCAATTTTCATGAGGGCGAAGAAACTCATGGTCTGTCCTTCAAAATCTGGCCTATATTCCGCATTGGGCTTAAAGGAGTGATTGTAGATGGAGCCGTTTCCCAGGATTAGGGCTGCCTGTTGATCCTGTAAGCCCCAGATGAAGTAATAATCGTGAATAATCGTCTTATCCAAGAGATCTCGCTCAGCGCCTGGGATCACCAAAACCGGAGCTATTTCAATAATTGACCCTTTTTCTATAGGACTGGATGAGAACACACCACGTCCACCCAACTCACTGTCCGTGATGTACAAGGACGGGATTTGCTGCATATACTGTAGCATTGATTCTATGCAGTTTACAAATGTTTTGTTGGAAAAGCAAATGGGCGTGGCAGGCTGGGGAGAGATGTTGATGATAAGCTGTCAAAGCCAGGCAGGCACCGAAGATCGGCTTGGAGGGAGATTCCACTGTTGATCTTGCCCTTCTTCCTTGCAGGTGTTTTCATCTACTGGGCCACCGCGCTTTCCCCTGCCGTTGCAGGTGTTATCACCTGCGACCTCTTGGCTCCTGGGTTTCCCGGATGGATGTTGGTGAAAACGCCGAATATCAGTCTGGGGATTTAGCTCCGCTACCTCACCTCTTCTAGCTTCCCGGACTCACAAGCCCGGAAAATCGCCTCAATGATCCGGAGATCCTTCAAGCCTTCTTCTCCCTTAGCAATGCTTCGTTTCCCCGCTTTAATCGACTCCGCAAACTCATCCATTTGGGCAATCTGCTGATAGGGTGGGGTGGCGAAGTGCATCGGTCCATCGCTGGTTTGTCCGGCGGCGCCCACGGCGTTGAAAGCGGGCTTGAGCTCGACCCAGCCACGTTGAGCGGAAGCGTACAGGCGGTCGACATAGGTGGAGTAGGAGGTACTGTGGTTAGAGATAGCACCAGAGGGGAAATGCATTTGCCAACTGACGGTCTCGTAGATACCTTTAAATATGTCTTTTTGCATCGTATAGCCTTGGGCAGTCACGTGCGTAGGCAGTTCACCCAACATCATTCTAGCCCCCTGCATGGCATATAAGCCGAGATCCACGAGCGCGCCACCGCCTCCTTTCTCCTTGTTGAGACGCCAGGATTCGGGATTGGCCATGGAGAAGCCCAGACTAGCTTCGATGAGATTGATTTTACCATAGACTTGCTCCTGACCCATCCGGTGAGCATCCAGATGGAAGGGCTCGAAATACAATCGGTAGCCGACTTGTAGTTGTACGCCTGCGGCTTTGCAGGCATCGACCATGCGCTGACCTTCCTCAACGGACATGGCCATGGGTTTTTCACAAATCACATGCTTACCTGCCTTCGCAGCACGGATAGTGTATTCTGCATGCAGAAAGTTGGGAAGAACCACATAGATGATGTCGATCTCATCGTTTTTGGCGATCTGATCGAAGGTGTCATAATTATAGACACTACTTGGGTCTAAATCATAGTCCTTTTGCCACTTTTCGGCTTTACTAGGCGTTCCCGTGACGATGCCTTTGAGTTCACAATGGCGGGTGTGCTGTAGCGCGGGTGCTAGCTGGCGAGTGCTGTAATTGCCGAGGCCCACTAGAGCGATACCTAGTTTTTTATCTATCGGATTTTGGCAGCTTACGGCGGCAGGCAAGAGCATGCCAGCCGTGGCAGCCATGCCAGTCTTTAAAGCAGTTCTTCGGTGCATAGTAAATGGGTTCTTCGACAAATCTCTGTAAATAGCAATCTACTGAAATTGTCTAAAAAGTTAACTTTCCTGCAGGAGGTTGAGCATCCATTCGGAAAGGATCTCCACAATATCTTTATTGAAATTCTGCGTCATGTACTGGCGATTGAAAGCTCCAGAATTACGCATCTCTATATATTCCTCCATCGAAGGTACCCTGGCGAAGGCATGTTCGGTTTCAGGAATAATCATATACTGACCTTTTCCTGGGTGATAGGTGTTTACCAATGCGGCAATGTTCTTCGCAGCCTCTCCGCTAATGGCTTGAAGATCATATTCGCCATACAGTGCCAATGTGTGTACGCCGGCCTCTTTCCAGGCTTTCGCTTGATTGTGGTCGTTGAGATTTTGCCAGAAGGTATAGTGACGTCCAAAGAGGCGGTCGTTTTCAAAGGCCATAGTGCCATTTTGCATCAATGCTAGATAATCCGGATTTTGAGCCAACTCCGTTGGGCTTTTCTTCATCAAGAAAAATTCTGCAAGAAGTGGGGCCACCGCTCTAGTGTTGGCATCTAAACGGATAAAATCATCCCCTCTTTTAATGGCTTGCTCCCGATGTACTTCATGCATGTATTCATGCCAAGATTTGAGCACAGTTCCATAGACTATCACGCCTTTGGGGTGGTGCTTGGCAGCAAGGATAGGGGCTGTTATACCCCCTAAAGAATGACCAAAATAGAAGATGTTCTCATGGTCAATGAACTTGTATTTCTTCAGCTCACCCAAGGCGGTATCAAAAGCAGCTAATTCTTGGTCATAGTCAATACTTTCACAATCTAGGGAACCATTACTGTCGCCCACACCGGGTTTCTCTACCCGATACACGGCATAGCCTTTTTCCACCAGACCATCTACCATCCTGCGGACGGGTCCGGCATTGTCATAATAAGCATCGATGGAGCCACAGTCAAAGCCTTGCATAAATACAACTAATGGGAAATGACCATCTGCTTTGGGTTTGTGCAAGATAGATCTCAGCATGCCATCCTCAAAAGGTACAGCATCGTATACGATCTGTCCTACCTCCGATTTTTCAAAAGGTTTTCCCTTGACTCTACCAGAAAGGGTTTGGTGTTTCCCTTTCCTCCAGACGTCTACTTTAATCTTCTGATCAGCTACAAAAGTGCTCGCCAATTGTACGGCCTTTGCTGTGTTTTCAATGGGCTCTTCGTTAATTCTGAACACAATGTCTCCAGCTTTTAATCCAATACTTGCTGCGGTAGTGTTCGGAATTACGCGTTGTAGGTAGGTGCCTTTTTGTGAGGGGGCCTGAGTTTGCAATTGAATGTCCTTGGAAACGGGGCCTAGAAGCGCACCAAGCGAGCCTTTTCGAGCCAATTCCTGACTATTCATGTTGAAGGGTAAGGATAGTAAGAGCACTATCCATAAGGTGGTTACATTCTTACATTTCATGTCGGGTCCATTTAGTTGGAGCTGTGGCAGCATGCTGTTCACAACTTCCTTTCATAAGATATCATAATACAAACTCCTATTGGAGGAGTAAATTGCTAATTAACACTAAGATTGTCAAGTAGTGTAGATGTGCTTTAGTATACGGTAGACCTAAAGTAGATATAGGTAGGAGGAGCTATCCTATGGTTTCCTACTATTGAACTTAGATTGGAATCTGCTGGCTACGGCGATATTCTTTTAGTGCTGATCGGTAGGCGGATAGTTTAGCATTAAACTCTGCCAGTGTATTGGTGTGCTTAATCTGATGGTAATACTTTATCTGGGGGACCAACTTCCTTAGATTGAAGGCCCAGTAAATGGTCATTAAAGGGTTAATCCAGAGGTGACTACCAGTGGTTCTTTGGGTCCGATGGTAGTCTCCGTATTCTCCGTCTAAGGCACTGATGATGGAATTTGAGACAATGCTTTCCATGCCGGGCATGCGTTGGTTGGCATATTCTACAGCATTGGCGTAGAGCTGGCCTTCCTCCATCTCTCTCAGTAATTGGAAAAGGCCAAGGTAAGCCCCGGTTTCAGATAGCTTGGCTACGTTTTCTAGAAACCGAAAATGAGAAACTCCGTGAAAGTGATCCACCCCAAAACCTAAATTGACTAGAAATTGCTTTTTGATTCCGGTACGGTATACCGCAGCCATAGAACAAATATCTTCCTGGGGTGTGCCTAGACCTTCCTCATCACCAAACATGAGACTATCGGTTCCTCCATCTATAAGTAGTACCGTATCTATTTCATGTGTTTTGATGAGATAATGATAGGCATCCCGGAGTGGTGCTACCCCGGTACGTTCAAAGCCGTACACCTTGGCATCGTAGCCCTGAATCTGGAGCCACGCCTTGAGGTATTTCTCCGGAAAGTAGTTTCTGCCAGAAAGATCTTGGTCTTTTGCCTGAATTTCATAACAATAAGGGTAAACCTGATGGGCAGTCGTACGGCTCAACCAGGTAAAGGCAAAATTGCTAATGATTACCTTTTTACCTTGTTTTACTAGGTTTAGATAAAGTGGAATCCCACAGAAGATATCAAAACCACCACCCGCTCCAGCTAGGAGAATGGTTTGACTATCCGAAAGTTGCTGGAAAAAGGGTATCTGATCGAGTTTGTAGTTCATGCCAAGGCTTTATCAAGCGTATCTCAAAACCATACCTCAAGCTGTTGGGGACTCTTCCAAAGCATTATTTCTTTGAAAAAGGGTTGAGATCGGCTCTATCTATCAATGCTTATCCAACTTCTGCCTTGGCGCATTAGTTCCCTATTGGTAGGACAGCCGAAAAGGTATTTATTGATCCACAATGCAAAAGGTGCCCGCCAGCTTGTCATGCATACCTTGTTTTTTAATATCAAAAACCAGACTACCCACCAGAACGATGAAGACGAAACCATAAAAATTACTCAAACCGGCCAAGGGAGCCTTTTGGACTACATAGCCAATTTGCATGAAATCGGTTACCTCTGGAAATTCAGGAGAAAAGAACAGATAAATGTTCGACACTAGCGAGAAAATAAAGCTTATCGCCCAGGGGAAATACCGCTTAAATGCCTGGTCAATGGAAATGTCATTCAGATGCTCATCTACGAGTTTTATGCCGAGGAAGCTTTTTCCAAATGTCGCACTCCTTTTCCATTCGAAGTAGGGTTTGTAAAGGGCAGATGCGGTGGTGAGCAGTAGCATGATACCCAGATTCTTGATGTTCAATGTATTGTATAAGCTCAGTACCATGATCGGAAACAAGATCATAAAGTCTACCAACTGAGCACCTAGGCGCTGCCAAAAGGTGGCTAATTGCGCCTGTTCGATCGATGGTTGTTCATCAGAAAAAAAGTCGCTATCTATGATTGGATCTTCCATGTCATTCAAGTTTATCTGGGTCTCAGACAATTTTTGTGCTTTAGAGTCAACCCTTTAACTACAGGCCTTGCTGCCTTTGGGCGCAATTCCCTATCTAAAGCGTGACCAGTCAAGCTAGCTAGATAGACCTGTCCGGCTGACCAGACGGGACCGCAAAGATTCCCAGAGAAGGGTTTATCTGCCACGTGCAAACTAAAACATTTTGGCCAAATAGAAGTTTAGATTTAGATCTTTACTTGTCTTGCTACTCAATTTTCTCTTTACTGCCCGGCCATAAATTCACATATTTCCTTAAAGTTCTTCTCCTCTAACAAATTCTTGAAGGCTGGATCACTTTTGATCTTTTCTACATCCTGAAATCCTCTTGCAGCTAATGATCTGATTTTTTGTATGGCGCTAAATCGTGATCTTCTGGTATCGAGTAAACTATAAACCCTAGCACAATCGTAGATATCCTGTATCTGAATGAAGCCGAAGCATTTCATGGCCTTCCCATAATATCTACTGGCTTGCTGGTAGTCACCTGCTGTAAGTTGAGCTGCCCCTTGCCTAATATTTGCTTGGTACTGCTGGGCTAGAGAATCTTGTAACGCTACATATTGCGCTTTCGTTCGGATGGTATATCCCCCAAGGTATTCTTCCAGCGTTTCTGTAAATCCGATGGCCTTCCGCCGTTCATTCACCAGGTGCTCATCCTCAATCACAACTCTTCGTACAATACCATACTGCTGGGGACCTAAGTAACTCACGGCTTGAAATCTATCATATAGATAGGCGTAATCAATACCATCGATAAGCCCTCGCTCAAGGGCTTTCTCCATTAATTGCAGACTCTTTCGCATCAATACCGGATTAAAAACGGCATGCTGTACGATGTACCAGGCGGCGTGTGCTCCATCGCGTCCTACTTTTTCAACATCTGGCCAGCCTATTTCCTCTATGATTTGCTGCATCCGCTTAGCGTTGAATCGATCAACGGCTTCAGTCGCCGCGGCTAGCTCATTGCTCGGTCTTCCGCCAAATCGGCCAAAGATCATGCGGCGATACAGTTGGTCCGTTCGCCATAGATCCAATAGCTCTGCTCGGTACGTGGGGTATTTGATCTTGGCAGCTTGTTCGTCAAGATAGCTAGTTGCTTGTGCGTAGAATTTCTTCCAAGCAGTAGTGTGTTGAATAGGGTAGAAGTTGAAATCAAAGCGCGTCTCCGACAGATAGGCATCATCATAGCCCTTATCCATCGCCTGTCTTAGGTAATTAACCGCTTGTTCAGCCTGCTGAATTTGAGCATTTGCCACTGCCGCCTTGTACAATGTGCTGACATCTGATTGAGCTTCCGTAATCAGAGCCGCATAAGCGATGGCACTGGCAGCGTAGGATTGGGATTTATAGAGGCTATCAGCCGTCTTGAGTGTGTATTTTACCTGACTATATACGTTCGTCAAAGATAGAAACAGCAGCAACACGAGAGCGCTTGGTTTAGAGGACATCATGTTAAGTTTTAGGAGAGAAATGATATTTGAAATATATCACTATCTACACATATCTTTTGTTAATGATATGTCAATTCACCTAAAATTTCTGAGCTCCTGTCTTACTAAACTCTTTGCAAAGGTTTATGAGGTTCCACGGGAAGCTGTACCCTAATCACATCACCTACCTCAATCTGCCCATCAGCCAACACGATGCCCATAATTCCCGCTTTGCGTACTAGCTTACCTTCCGCATCTCTATCCAATACTGCCTTCATCAATCCTTTTTGAATCCCATCCAATTGATGGCAAGGATTCCGCAAGCCTGTGATTTGGACGGTTGCACTTTTGCCGATGGTTAGAATGGTGTCGGTAGGCAGTCCTAAAAGATCGATCCCTTCTGTAGTAATATTTTCACCCATTAAACCAGGTGTCACTTCAAATCCCTTGTTGGCTAATTCTTGATGAAGCTCTTGATGAATTAAGTGCACCTGCCGCAAATTGGGCTGGGTAGGGTCTTTGGCTACGCGGGAGCGGTGCTTGACGGTTTCGCCGAGGTGAGCATCTCCTTCCACGCCTAGGCCTTTGAGTAATTTGATTTGGGAGGTATTGAACTTTTGCATGCTATGAGTGCTGCTTTTACTCAGCGCCACTACTTTCCCATTTTTATAGTTGTCGGGTGATTTCATTTACTGAATTTTGCTTGTTTTAAGATTCGAGCAATTTCAGTATTCACACTTTAAGATGCAATACCTCCCTCCTAAAAGAATGATCTTACTTTCGATCGAAATTGAGTCTGCGAATACGGTTGTCGTTTACATGAATACCCTGGACCTGACCCTGATCATTTCTCTGGATTTCTACCACATAACCTTGCAGGCGTAGAACGTCCTTCTCTAACATTAGAGCTTGAGAACGGTCACCATCGTTGATGATATCATAGTTTTTATCGCCCTGAAATTCCAGTTGTACTTGTACATCTACTTCCTCACTGTAATAGGCTCCATTAATTGCTTGGAAGTAGCTTTCGGGTTCCTCGACTGGGAGTAATTTTTTGTGATAGCGTGGTTCAGCCCCGGGATAGTAAACGATCATATGGGGTTCATCTTCATTCATCAGGTGAAAGGAAATTCGTAACTGAGTGTTTTCGGTCATCTCGTATAAATTGCCCTCAACATGCTGGAAGGGGAAGGGGCGGTTTTGTCCTATTTTCCAAGCTAGATTTCCCCCTTCCTCCAGGAAACGAATCAGGTCTCCTTCCGGGTTTTTGTAATATCCAAGAAGGTCAGCGGTCTCGGGCTTAGCAGAGAGCTCCTTGGGCCTTTGTGGATACTCAATGGTACGAAATTGATCTGGTGGAATGAGGATGTTGGCACACCGTTTGGCTAGGTAATTCGGAGCTACTTGGCCATTGTTTGATAGGACTAGTATGCTCAGTTTTTGATCAGGGAAACGATGAACAGAGGCATTGTATGCACCCGTAGATCCATCATGATAGGTGTAAGGTATTCCTTTGAATGTACTGAACTCTAAGCCATAGCCGTAGGACTGAACAGCCGCTCCGGGAATGGGGGCTTGACTTTTGTCCACAAGTTCGCGGGTTAAGGCGTCATTGTCCATCCCTTGCACTATTTGTTCCCATCGCATTTGGTCTCTCAAGGTGGAAAAAAGCCCTCCATCTCCGTGGATATCTGTAATACTGGGATATTCCTTCCAAGTTCCCCAATTGGCGTATGGGCGGGATTTATTTGGCATTTGGTTCATATAATTCGTGGCAAATTCGGTGTTGGGCATACCTAAATTTTCGAATAATTCTTTCGCATATCTGGCAAAGGATTGCCCCACGACTCTGCCAATAATTTCCGTCAACAGGATGTAATTGCTATTACTGTACAGGGACTGACTACCTGGCTCAAAATTTAAGGCCGATTGTTGCTCTAGCAACTCAAGCATATCTCCATTATTCAAACCGGTAGTTGCCCACCATGTTGTTCCTTTTATCCCCAGCAGATTGTAGATATCTCGTATCCCACTGCTGTGGTTGATGAGTTGCTCGATCGTAATTTGCCCTTGATAATCCTTGTACAATTCAGGGAGGTATTTGCGGATATCTTCCTTGAGCTTTAGTTTTCCTTCCTTGATCAGCTTTAGGGCACACAAGGCCGTAAACTGCTTGGCATTGGAAGCGATGTTAAATCGAGTTCTTGGATCAATGGGAATCTGGTGGTTAAGTTCGGCGTAGCCATGATATTCTTCATAGACAATCCTACCATCCTTAATAATACCAACTGCCAGACCAGGTGCCAATCCTGCGGATTGCTGTAGAACCAAGGCGTCTAATTCGGCTTTCTGCGATTCCTGTAGCGATTGGGTGTTGGAAGGAAGTGCTGTAATAAGCGCTAAAAAGAGGATAGGAAATAGATACTGGTGTTTTACTAATGCATTCATGTTTTTAAACTACTTAGAAGCCACAGGAATGTAATTATTCCAGTAGCCGGGTGATTTGTTGTTGAGATAAAGGTGAATAATACCAATGGGTTGAGCGCTCCAAATCATGATTTGGAGCTTACCAGCAAGGAATCTGCTCCTTCACGCCATTCCGTTGAAGTAGAAGACTGTAGGAAGTTTTTGGGGGATGTGCCAGTGTGCTTTTTAAAGGCACGATTGAAAGTAGTTTTGGAATTGAAGCCACAATCTAGAGCTATAGCCAGCAAGGTGAGATTCTTAGTCGCCCCCTTTCGGATGGCCTCCTTCACGGCTTCCACCCGATGGAAGTTGATGTAATCATTAAAGTTCATCTCAAAACCTTGGTTGATCGTCTTTGAGATGACCCGACTATTGGTGTCTAAGCGTTGGGCGAGGTCAGTGAGGGATAGCTTGGGGTCTCTGAATAACTGTTCTTGTTGAATGAGTTGTTCTACTTTGTTCTTCCAGGGCTGGATATCAATATCTGATGCAACTGGGATAGTAATAGATGCGGACTTTTGATCATTAGGGCTAGTGTGGGTTGGAGGCGGTAATAGCGTAGCCGATCCATCCATGATGGAAAGACTAAAGGGTAAAACGGCCTGTATGGTATTCGCGTAGCCTGCTACAGAGACATAGTAGAACAGTAAGGAAAAGAGAAAGTAGTACCACCATTTTTGCGGAAAATCACCCCACTCTGGATAAACGACCATAAATGCCAAACGAGCGATTTGCATTAGCAAAAAAGCAATCAAGAAATTGCGTATCCATTTGAATTGCACGCTCTCAGCAAAACTCAAGGTATTATAGGCTAAGGCTTTATAGGTAAAATAATAGCGTATGCTAACAAGAAGATATAGGATCATGGAAATAAGTCCTGAAACCTGGTACCAAGGAGCCAAATCCTTGTCTCGTCCATCAGCATAGAAATAGTATTCGCCATATATCCACTTATCTGTGATAAAGACCACCAAGCTGTACACTAGATAGAGTGTACCCGGTAAGAAATGCCACAGATCGCGCTTCCGGAAGCTAAACGACTGATTGACTAGGCTCTGGATATAAAAGTAAATGATGGGTCCTAGGAAAAATAATTGCTGGAAGGGAATGTAAAACATCGTATCCTGGTAAGGCTGTCGAGCATACCAGCCTGCGTGCCCCAACATCCACGGGCAAATATATAGACAGCATAGCAGTATAAATAGGGCCAAAAGACGACTAGCCTTATACCGGAATTGCCAACTTCTCCACAACAACAAGCAGGCATATACCACCCCATGGAAAAAGAAAATGAGAAGGATGGAACTTAATTCATTAAAGTTAAAAAGCATGTAAGGCTGCGTCTATTTATACCCGCCAGAATAGGACGGCACTGAAGGGGAAAAATACAAAACTAATAGGCCTCAATGCAAGGCCAGATTCGACATTTCCAGGATGGGTTTGTCTGAAAATCTGCTTCTTGGCCCAGAATGCGAGCGCTCGTACGATTGGGCTTAAAAGACAGAGCCGTTACCTTCGGACATCTGTGACCGCTGTCATACTTTGCTTCTGCCACTATCCCTGTTAATCATTTATCAAGCTCATTCGGACATGAACTGTCCCCGAGAATAAAGGAGTATATCAGTGGTTGAGAATGGGATATTAAAATAGTTTCTGAAAAAAATAAGCATTTAAGTGTCTGATTAGTAGTTATTTATAGGGAAAGGCATTATGCTTTTCAATTGTTTTTTCAATAGATTTTGTCACACTTACCATGTTCTTCCTTCCAATATGCGCAATCATTTAATAATCAGAAATCATGAAGAACAAAACCATGTTGGCATCCATCGTAATTTTCGCAATTTCACTTATTCTTGTACAGGTTTTTGCCGCTCGAACTTTACAGTTCAAGGAGGAGGCGATCATACAGAAACCTGTTGATGAAGTCTGGGAGGTGCTGGGCAATCAATTCACCGAACCTCATCTTTGGGCTACCAACTTTATAGCCTCAAAAGCTGGAGGAGTTCCGAAACTTCCAGGGCTGTCTTACCGACATCGAGCTACCCTGACCGAAAGTGGTGATAATTGGCAGGAGTTGGATGCTTTTGATCCAGCCACGTATAGCCTCACTTACCACATTTCTAAGGGCGTACCTCCCATAGCTAAAAGTGCGATTGGAAGCTGGAAACTCGTTAAGATCAGCGAAACCCAAACCCAACTAGATGTCGATTTTAGTTTGACAACGAAGGGCTTACTGGGCTTTGTAATGAGCCCCGTCGTGGGTAAGAAAGTAGGGAAAGCATCTGCTGAAATAGTAGAAGAGTTTAAATATTATGTGGAAAATGAGCGACCACATCCAAGAAAATTAGCAGCTGCGAAAGAATAAACTGGGAGGTGGAAGTATAGGTATGCTATGGTAAAGCAAAGCTGAAAGTGAACGGAACAGTATGCCGGCAGAGCTATTCCCGCTCTAAATTTGCATCACCATCTCGTACTGATCGATATGATTGTCTAGTCCAGCCGATAAAAAGAAAAGGATCATCTCAGCTCGTTCTTGATCTACGTTGTTGATTCTTACATCTGGATGAACTCCTTGTATGCCCGCTAATAAACTGGGGAATTCTTCTGGACTAGCTTCATATTGAGCCAGGTAGCCATTTTTAGGGTTCACGGTAAAAAAACCAATGTCCTTTTCACCACTCTTGACCAGATAGGTCGTGTAGATGGAACCAGCGGTTTGGATAGCGGCATTGACATTATCCCAAGAGTACAATTGATGATCTGTGCGTAGACATTGGACTTGCTCGAAAGATGCTGGCGTGACCTCTACGTCTTCTAATTCCTGTTGCAACCTTCCCCTGAAACAGAGGAAATTTCGAGTGATGGAGAAGCCTATTCTTTCATAGACTCGAATCGCTCGATGATTATCCTGAATCACCTCTAATGCACATTGGGTAATTCCTTGTGCTCGCAGTTTGGGAATGCTATAGGCATAGATTTGGTCTACAATCTTCCGGCTTCGAAAGGCTGGAATCACTCCAGTGCCAGTGTTGAAAGCGGTGAGTTGACCTTTGTAAGTATCTATTCCGTGAATGATGAATCCCACCAGGCGTTCCCCTTCGAAAGCACCGTAAGAAAGTGCTAAGTCTACTCTCGCTCCCTTGAAGCGATCTGCCCAATAATTAACATCGCTGGGCATCGGCACAAAATAATCCTCAAAGGCAATGAGCAGGCAGTCTACTATAGCTCTCAGAGGCGTTTGGTGGAGTGATCGAATTTCCATGGGTAGGCTTTAATTGGATAGATATTTTTCCTTAATGATATTCAGATGTCGAAGTTCATGTCCAGCCAGGTGATAGATCAAGGCGCGAACGCTGCGGTAATTTTCGGGGCCATCAGCTGTTCCTCCCCGTATCAAAGCTTCTTCAGGGAGGTGCTCATAGAGTTGTAAGGTGGCTTTACGGACCACTTCATATTCTGCTAAGATACTTGCAAGACTTCTTTCATTGGCAAAGGAATAGGACGTATACTTGTCTTGATCAAATCCTGGAAGATCTGTCCGATCGTTTCGTGCAAAACGAAGTGCACGGTAAGTATATATCCTTTCATCATCAATCAAGTGTACGAGAATTTCTTTTATCGTCCATTTGCCCTTGGCATAACGATAGAGAAGTTGGTCGTCTGTGAGTTGGGAAACTAGTGTTTTAACTGCCAAAAAATTGTTCCATAGGTGTTCTAGAACACGGCCATCATCGGCCATTAAGTCCATGTATATGTGAGAGTAGGCAGGGTACTCCTCAGATGTGGGTTTAGGTATGTTCCTCATCAGTCGGTAATTTCCAAAATCGACAAATAAGGCGCAGTATACATAAACCTGCTTGGCTTGTCAACCGTAAAGATGGAGATTTTAAAATGCTTAGCTTGATAAGAGAGGAAGTAGGGGAGGAGAGGGAAGAGGGAAGCTGTGATGGACATTGTAAGGGGCAAGGACAGAATTGTCCTCGATCCTTACAATTGTCACACCGCTTAGGAATACAATCGGGTATTAAATCTTACGGATTTCACCGAATACATTACGGGTGTTCTTTGCCTTCGGGTTACCTCGGTACTCAATTCTTCCGCCCGTGTTAGCGGAAGCGTCAATGCTTTGTGTAGCGGTGGCAATAATGGTACCACCGGTTCCTGCTTTGGCGTACACTCGCTCGCCTTCCAGATGGAAGCCATCGAATTTCCCACCCGTACTGGCTCCAATACGTTGCGTCTTGGAATAACCTTCTAACTCAAGGGTACCTCCTTCTTTAACGTGAGCCTCTAGGTCTTCCACCTCCAAATCCATTTCTACTCTACCCCCCGAGGCCGCCTTTAAGTATAGGTAATCTGCCGTAATGATTTGGTCAGAATAGATTTGCGCCCCCGCGGAGGCTCTAATTCTACGGAGTTTCTTGTAGGTGACTACTATTTTAACTTGCTCATTGTTAAACTGCTTGGAGGTCTTCATCTGAATTTTGAGCACTCCCTTTTTTACGAAAATGTTGATGTCATCTTCCGGAACTCGGCTGCTGTAGATCGTAGCCTTTTCCTCAGCTCCTGCTTCTAGTACTACCTCAAAGTTGCCAAATACAGATATGCCATCGAAGGGGAAAAGACCCGTACTTTCTTGTGCACGAACCTTGGCCATAGAGACCAATAGAAAAAATAGAGTGATCAATGCCAATCGGGCTAGGATTTGCATGTTATTAAGTTGCTTACTTTGGTGATTTCTGATTCTATACGTTCTCATGTTTCTACAGTTTTGAATGATGGTCTGGAATTAGGTGAATTTTGGGGTGTACGTAAGAGTGTTTCGATCGATCATTCAGTAATAGGATGTTTTAATTTTTATATCCCCCTATGTACAGGACGGACTTTTTTTAAGATCGGTTGCACACCATACTGTTATAGTTTGCTAACAGTGTCTTAAAGGAGTTAACACTTGTTATATTTCCCATCAGACACAATACAAAGGTATCGGACCAAGTCGGGATCTGCGTTCTGTATTATAAATCCGCACCTCAAGCGCTACCTGCTGTCCAAGCTGACCTTTCTGGATGTTCTCGCCTTACTCCTTATTAGTGGCAGTTCTCTCCTCCTTTATTACAGATCAGCATTAATAATTCTAAAAAATTCCGATCTTTGCAGCCTTATTGAAAAAAGTAGCACGTGCAAGTGCGTTTTGTGGGAACTGAAAAGGGGTAAGTGTGTGTTGATCTTATTCAAAATTTGTATCCAAAACAAGAGTAATCATGGCTGAGCAAAATATTCAGTTTAAAAAATTAGTGGCACATTGTAAGGAGTACGGTTTCATTTATCAATCAAGTGAAATCTATGACGGACTAGGCGCAGTTTATGACTACGGTCCCTACGGTGTAGAGCTAAAGAATAATCTGAAGGATTACTGGTGGCGAGCCATGGTACAAATGCATGAAAACATTGTCGGTATCGATGCGGCTATCTTCATGCACCCCAAAACTTGGAAAGCTTCAGGGCACGTGGATGCCTTTAATGATCCTTTGATCGATAATAAGGATAGCAAAAAGCGTTATCGGGCGGATGTTTTGGTGGAAGACTATATGGACAAGATCGAAGCCAAGATCAATAAAGAGATTACCAAAGCCAAAAAGCGATTTGGTGATTCCTTTGACGAAGCACAATTCCGTTCTACCAACCCTCGAGTACTAGCGAATCAGGAGAAGATGGATACCATCGCTAAGCGTTTGGCTACGGCAATGAGTGAGGAGGATATGGAAGGCTTGAAGAATCTGATTGTAGAGTTGGAAATCGCATGCCCAGAAAGTGGTTCCAGAAATTGGACAGATGTGCGTCAGTTCAATTTGATGTTTTCTACTCAATTGGGTAATATCGCCGGAGAGGAAGGTAAATTGTACCTACGACCCGAAACAGCACAGGGTATTTTTGTGAACTTCTTGAATGTTCAAAAAACGACCCGCCAAAAGTTGCCTTTCGGCATTGCTCAAATTGGTAAGGCCTTCCGAAACGAAATTGTAGCGAGACAGTTCATTTTCCGCATGCGGGAATTCGAGCAGATGGAAATGCAATTTTTCATCCCGCCAGGTACTGAAATGGAATGGTACAACTACTGGAAGGAAACCCGCTTGAAGTGGCACAAAGCATTGGGACATCCTGCAGAGAAACTTCGTTTTCATGATCACGACAACTTAGCACACTACGCAAATGCTGCCGTAGATATTCAGTTCAACTTTCCATTTGGTTTCAAGGAGCTAGAAGGTATTCACTCTCGCACGGACTTTGACTTGAGCAGCCATCAAGATTTGTCTGGAAAGAAATTGCAATACTTTGATCCGCAAACCAATGAAAGTTACGTACCTTATGTTTTGGAAACTTCGATCGGTTGTGATCGGATGTTCCTAGCTACAATGAGTCATGCACTGGTGGAAGAAGAAGTAACCGGTGCAGGAGGAAAAACCAGTACTCGGGACGTACTTAAACTTCACCCCGCTATCGCACCGGTGAAGGTCGCCGTACTCCCATTGAAACGAAATGAAGAAGGACTAGTATCTAAGGCAAAAGAGATCTTCAATCAATTGAGATTCTCCTTCAATTGCCAATACGATGACACGGGTAGCATTGGTAAATTGTATCGAAGACAAGATGCTATCGGTACACCTTACTGTGTGACCGTGGATTTTGAGTCATTGGAAGACAACACTGTGACAATACGTGAGCGTGATAGCTTAAAGCAGGAAAGGGTTCCTATCGAGAAAGTAGAAAGCATCGTGCGAGAAAAAGTAGATATGAAACAATTATTCATATAATGAAAACGTTATAGGTGTATATCAGGTAGATGTTTATTCCCTCCTAATGTATACCTACCGTTTTTTGTAGAAAAATTGTTTTCTCTCCCCCTAAGCCCAGGATGTAAATAGAGATTATTATTTTTTTCAATATTGCATCCTTTTAATTTTTGCTGCGTATATACTGCGCAAGTGTCCTCCGGCAGAAAAATCTTCATGTTTTATTTCCTTTCTGTTGTAGGTCCAGTTATAGCAAATCTACTTTCAAGACTACACGAGTTTTTTCTTTTAGTAAGTTTCAAGTTTTTTTAAACTCCATCCCCCCCTTATCCCAGTTCACTGTTTGTCCAAAACAGACATTTGGTATCGTTGATCTGTTGATCAACTATTCCTCGGCTTAATATTACATACCTACACCAAAGTACAGACGGCAATTCACTTTAATTCATCATAAACACTGTGTTCTTATGCGAGCACACACACTAAGCACGTATTTATTCATCTTTAAAGCCGATTTCTCATGAACAACAATCCAACTTTCAAAAGGGGAAACACAGGGCTCATTTCGTCATTCAATAAGATGAGACTTGCTGTTTTGGGAGCACTATTGTGTTCTCTAGTTGGGACTACTACACTTGACGCACAAAGAGACCTTAACTTCTATCACTTTGCTGACGTTATGCAGCGAAGTCAAATGAATCCCGCCTTCATCCCAAATGCAAAATTTATCATTGGTACTCCATTTCTTTCTTCTATTGGTTTTGGAGCTAGCAATAATGGCTTTTCTTACCGCCAGGCGGGGGTAAAGAATGCCATCACAGGAAGCCGCCGTTTGAATTATCGAATGGCACTGATGGAAGTAAACGACAACAACTTTGTTGGAGGTGGTGGTGAGATCGAGATCTTATCTGCCGGCATTCGCCTAGGTAAGCACTTCTTTTACGGTAGCCTTTCCGATCATGTTGAAACAAGCATCGTGTACCCTTTCGGTACCATTGGCCTCTTGGCTGATGATCAAGATATGGTCATCTCACAAGGTGGACTGTATGATCTACGGGAATTGATGTTTCAAGGCTCTCACTATCGTTCTTTAGCGTTAGGGTATGCCAGAGAGTTCAACGATAAGTGGAATGTAGGGGTGCGGGTACGCCTACTAGCTGGCCTAGAAAATGTTTATTCTACTAATAATGGTCTGATCTTCTCTTCTTTTGAAGGAGGGAGTAGTACTAGTGAGCCTGGCTACAATGTAGAAGGTAATATCTATGTGATGGGAGCAGGTATCTACCGCTTTCAAAACGAAAGAAGATTTCCATTGTATGTGGCAGGAAACTATGGCGCTAGCGTTGATCTAGGACTACAGTATAAGGTAAATGAAAATCTAGAGCTATCTGCTTCTGCTTCTAATTTTGGTTTGCTGAAGTGGAATAGCGAATTGACATCCGCGACTATTGAAGATCCGATGATCCTACCTACCCAACTAGATACTTTCTTGATGGATTACATTGAGACGGTAGGAGATGATCTAGCTACTATGGCGGAAGGTCGTTTGCCATCGTACACCACTCGTTTGACTGGAGATATTTACGCTGGATTGAAATACCAGGTGATGCCCGAGCAATACTTTGGTGTTGTGGCTAATACTCGAATTTATCCAAATAGAGTGGACATCGGAGCCGCCTTTTCTTACCAGATGAAAGTACTCAAATGGTTGAATGCTGGTGCCGCTTATACGGTATTTAATAACTCTTTTCTCAACCTGGGACTTGGCTTAACCATAGACTTAGGTCCTTTGCAAGGCTATTTTTCCACAGATAATGTTTTCGGCTTAGTAAGCCCAGGCACTACTCAGGCTACTAATGCTAGAATGGGGCTTAACATTATGTTTGGAAGAGGTTATGAGGAGAAGCGCGAAGAACAAAGAATTGCCGAAGAATTAGAAGAAGCCCAACGTCAAGAAGAGGAAGAAAGGATAGCTGAAATTAACAACCTGATTAATGCGGATACCATTCAAGGTGGGAAGCCTACAAACTTTGATGGTTATTTTGTGTTTAGAGGTACAACAAGAAACGCAACGGACGGTCGTTCCTTGAATGCAGCATATGTAGATATCTACAAGATTAACGGAGATGGCTTCCGTGAACTCATTCACACTAGCCGCTATCCAGAAGGATCATTTGACATCGTGCTATTTGCACAACCTGGGACACACGAAATGCATGTAGAGAACTTTGGCTACCAGAAAGAGATCTACCAATTCAGAGCCACAGAAACGACTTTGAATAAGGACTTTATGATGATTCCTAAACCGGTCATGGATAGTCCCGCACGCCCGGTAGCGGTCAATACTTCTCCATCTTACGAAGAACAACCTTATGAAGGGGAGAATGATGTAGCTAGCGCCGAGGATGGCTTTGAGGATGAAATTGAGGAGCCAGAAGAACAAGCAAGAGGACTTTTCTCGATCACTCAAAAGACCAGCTTAAGAGAGGAAGCAACCTCCAAATCAGGAGTAATTAAGCGACTGGCGGAAGGCGATCAGGTACTAGTGCTGGAAGAAACGAGCAAATTCTGGTGGAAAGTTAAACTAGGCGATCGAACGGGCTGGGTAAAAGCAGCGCTGTTACAGCCGACAGAATAAATCACAACCTGCATTAAATTTGCAAACTTTGTTATAAGGACATCAAAGTTATTTCCCGGGGCCGTCAAGCAGATGGTTCCGGGTTTTTTAATGCATCAGTCTTTGAAGTTGCAGCATATATTAGGTAGAGTAAAGCGCATGTATTTGTTTTGTATAATACCTTACATAATTCTCACTCCTTTCTAAGTGTTTGACAATCAGTTGTCAAAAAGCGATTCTTTTCTTCCCAATTCTACCTTATGACAATCCATTAACAAAAGTTCTAATTCCGCGCTGAATTTTGATCAAATACTAACGATTTGGAGTTATCGCCTTATTGGTCACTAAATTGTTAGCATATGAACAAAAAAGTTTCACGCTTTCCTTTCTCCCAAATCGGAGGCATGTTGTTCCTGCTATGTACCCTGTTTTTTGGGGTGCTACCTGGACAGGCCTTAGCTAATGAACAACTCACTTGTGATGCCCAAGCGGGCACGCTCTCAAGCCCTAAACTCTGCTTTGGTGACAATGAGGTGGTACTTAATGCCACCCCACAAGAAGATGCTGTCATCCCTGATGGCTTTCAAACAATCTACGTATTGACTTCAGGCGAAGGCCTAGTCATTGAAGGAGTTAATGCGACTCCAACTTTCTCTGTACCAGTGGAAGGTATTTATACTATCCACACGCTGGTGTACGATCCCAACACCCTAGACCTGGGCATTGTAGTTCCAGGCGAAACTACCGGATTTGATGTAAATGGACTACTTGAACAAGGAGGAGGAGACATCTGTGCCTCCCTGGACGTAGCTGGTGCTCGATTCGAGTTTGCGAGCTGCAACGAATTACTATGCGAAGCACGTAGTGGTGCATTAGCTGCTAATGATGCTTGCCTGGAAGGAGGTAATGCTAATTTGACAGCTAGTATCACGGAAGATCCTGTAATTCCTGTAGGATACGAATTGATTTATGTACTAACTAGCGGTGATGAATTGGTTATCCAAGCCGTTAACGCAACACCTGAATTTGACGTTGACGTGGAAGGTAAGTTTACCATTCATACTTTGGTTTATGATCCCAACACCCTCGATCTTGGAATAGTGGTGCCGGGCCAAACAACTGGTTTTGATGTCAACGGCCTACTTGTACAAGGGGGCGGTGATATTTGTGCTGCTCTTGATGTAGCTGGCGCCAGCTTTGATGTGGCAGAATGCCCTTGCGATGCCGACGCTGGTTCGCTCCGGACTTTCGTACAGGAGTGCCTTGATGCTGATGGGGCAAAAATTAGAGCCTTCCCAGAGGTGCGCCCAACTGCCCCAGACGGATTTGAAATTCTTTATGTACTGACCAGTGGCGATGGACTAGTAATCCAAAATGTCAGCAACGATCCAAGCTTTATTGTAGACCAAACTGGTTTGTATACCATCCATACGTTGGTATATGATCCCAATACTTTGGATTTGAGTATCGTCGTTCCTGGTGAAACAACTGGTTTTGATGTAAATGGACTATTGAAGCAAGGTGGCGGGGACATATGTGGTTCATTGGATGTAGCGGGTGCTGCTTTCGATGTAGTCGATTGTCCTTGTGAAGCAACTGCTGGAACCTTGATGCCAAGCATTAATACTTGTATTGATGGCGGTAGTGCGACATTGACAGCCGTAGTGGATGAAAACCCAATGATTCCGGAAGGATTTAGCTTGATCTATGTGCTGACAGCCGGCGATGGTCTGGTTATTCAGAATGTAAGTGAAAGTCCAGAGTTTACTGTAGATACGCAAGGAGTCTACACGATCCACACTTTAGTGTATGATCCTACTACTTTGGATCTTGGAATCGTTGTACCAGGCGAGACTACCGGTTTTGATGTGAATGGCTTGCTAGAGCAAGGCGGTGGTGATATTTGTGCGGCTCTTGATGTAGCGGGTGCGCCTTTCACGGTAGAAACTTGTGCTTGTGAAGCTAGCGCGGGAGCATTGACGGCGATTGGGGATCCATGTTTGGATTCTGGTAGAGCTAGACTTCGCGCCGTAGATATTGATCGTCCCAATGTACCAGTAGGATATCAAGTCATTTATGTCCTAACGTCTGGTGATGGACTAGTCATTCAAGGCGTGAATCTACAACCACTCTTCAATGTGACGGATACTGGTAGATATACCATCCATACCTTGGTGTACAACCCTGAAACATTGGATCTTGGAATCGTCGTACCAGGCGAAACGACTGGTTTTGATGTAAATGGTCTACTGCAGCAAGGCGGTGGGGACATCTGTGCTGCTTTGGATGTGGCTGGTGCAGCCTTTGATGTGACGGATTGTGGTTGTGCAGCCAATGCAGGCACCTTAGCTCCTACGGGAGATACCTGCTTGCCAAGCGGTGAAAGTACGATTACTGCTGATGTCGTTGAGCCAGCCTTTATTCCTAATGGCTATCGTCAGGTATATGTGTTAACATCTGGTGATAACCTCATCATTGAAGCAGTGAGTTCTACGCCTAGCTTCGATATCGACGGCAGTGGCCGTTTTACGATTCATTCGCTAGTTTACAATCCTCAGACTTTGAGTTTAGGTATTGTGCAGCTAGGTAGAACTAGTGCTATTCTACTAAATAGATTACTACAACAAGGAGGTGGGCCCATTTGCGCTTCTCTAGACGTAGCTGGCGCAGTGTTCTTTGCTGGCAACTGTCCTTGCGATGCACATGCAGGTCGTCTAGAGGCGGAAGCAGGAGCGTGTTTAGATACAGACGGAGCTACTCTAGTTGCTCATCCTGTAAGGCATCCACGTGTGCCGGCTGGCTTTGAGGTGCTGTATGTATTGACCTCTGGCGACGAATTGGTGATTCAAGGCGTAAATACAACTCCAGAATTTACAGTTACTGACGAAGGAAGGTACACCATCCATACTTTGGTATATGATCCGAATACCTTGGATCTCGGCATTGTTGTGCCTGGACAAACGACTGGCTTTGATGTGAATGGACTATTGAGGCAAGGTGGCGGAGATATCTGTGGTGCCTTAGATGTCGCAGGGGCACCATTCCATGTGAGCGATTGCGTTTGTGAAGCGGATGCAGGTACACTCCATCCACTAAATGATCCTTGTATTCAGACATTAGGCGTAAAGATCAAAGCTGCCATTAATGATCAGCCGACTATTCCAGCAGGATTTACGCAGCTGTATGTATTGACTTCTGGAGAAGGCTTAGTAATCCAGGATGTTTCCGCAGAACCTGAGTTCCGGGTAGACACAGAAGGACGTTACACGATTCATTCCCTAGTATACGACCCTGCCACTCTAGATCTTGGCATCGTAGTACCGGGTGTGACTACAGGTTTTGATGTGAATGGTCTCTTAGAGCAAGGCGGTGGTGATATCTGTGCTTCGCTTGATGTAGCTGGCGCGGTATTTATGGTAGATGACTGTGGTTGTTTGGCAAAAGCAGGTACCCTAGAAGCGGTTAATGATCCTTGCTTGAACGAAGGTAGTGCTACCTTAAAAGCACAGCAAGATCGACATCCAAATGTACCTAATGGCTATGAGGTTATCTATGTACTAACGTCTGGAGAAGGACTAGTCATTGAGGCTGTCAATTCAACGCCTGAATTTACAGTAGATGCAGAAGGACGCTTTACGATTCATACATTGGTATACGATCCATCCACTTTGGATCTCGGAATTGTAGTGCCAGGTATAACTACAGGTTTCGATGTGAATGGCCTACTGGAGCAAGGAGGTGGCGACATTTGCGCAGCGCTCGATGTAGCCGGAGCACCTTTCCATATTAGTGAATGTGTATGTGATGCGGATGCCGGCACCTTGCATGCTATTGGTGATCCATGCTTAGATGAAGGTTATGCGACCTTGAAAGCATCCGTTAGCGACCATCCAGTAGTACCAGACGGATTCTCTTTACTATATGTACTGACTTCTGGGGATGGCTTGGTGATCGAAGCTGTAAATACTCGCCCAGAGTTTACTGTAACTAGTGAAGGACGTTTTACAATTCATACACTGGTATACGATCCATCTACTTTAGATCTAAGTATTGTTGTGCCGGGAGTGACTACTGGTTTTGATGTCAACGGCCTACTTCAGCAAGGAGGTGGCGACATCTGTGCAGCCCTCGATGTGGCCGGCGCCGCTTTTGATATTCGTGCTTGTGTTTGTGAGGCTGATGCGGGGACTTTAACACCACGAGTTGCCTCTTGTATTCAAACGCTAGGGGTAATCTTGAAAGCGAATATTGCGGATGCACCAAGTATTCCTGCAGGCTATGAGCAGTTATATGTGTTGACGTCAGGCGAAGGCCTGGTGATCCAAGGCGTTGCTGCTACTCCAGAATTTAAGGTGGAAACGGCAGGCCGCTATACGATTCACAGTTTGGTGTACAATCCAAATACCTTGGATCTCAGCATCGTGGTGCCGGGGGTAACTACTGGTTTTGATGTGAATGGCTTGTTGGAGCAAGGTGGCGGAGCTATCTGTGCTTCTTTAGATGTAGCGGGTGCTCCTTTTGATATCGAGAGCTGTGCGTGTGAAGCTTCAGCAGGTACTTTGCACCCAAGCAATGATCCTTGTCTGTTGAGCGGAAAAGCGGTATTAAAAGCTGATGAAAATGAGGCTCCTCATGTGCCAGCTGGATATGAAGTATTGTACGTTTTGACTTCCGGTGAAGGTTTGGTGATTGAAGGTGTAAGCGGTGATCCTGAATTCACGGTAGATCATGCGGGAAGATTCACCATCCATACCCTAGTATATGATCCCACTACGCTAGACCTAGGTATTGTGGTACCTGGGCAGACAACAGGATTTGATGTAAATGGCTTATTGCAGCAGGGTGGTGGTGCGATTTGTGCGGCTCTAGATGTTGCAGGAGCTCAATTCAACATCGCAGCTTGCCATAGCCCAAGAGTGTCAACGATCTTCCCCAATCCGAGTTCAGCCCTCATCGAGGTGAATTTGGAGGAACGTTTCTGGGGTAAGTCGATCCAATTGGACGTACTAGGTGCAAACAGCCGATCCATTATCCAGAACCAGGTGGAACAAGCACCGGAGCGTGTGCAGGTCGACGTTTCTGAATTGACGCCAGGCATTTACATGCTTTACACCACGCATAACGGTAAACGAACTTTCATTGGCCGATTTGTAAAGGCCAATCCATAGCAATACACTGGATACAAAATGCTTGGGTATCTCTCAAGTGTTTTGCTCGGTAGATGCTGTAACTGCGGATATCGGATGGTTTACTGATTCTGCATTGGGTAGGAATTCGCCGTCTGAGATTACCTCAGTATCAGCATAGGTTCTACGATATTTTTTGATTTGATAGGGTGTGTCCTTACACAGGATACACCCTTTTTGATTGAGCTCGGTAAGGAGCGCAAAAGGATAATGCGCCATGCTTAGCATTCCCCATGCAAAAATCAGCATGATGCCATCAAATCTTAGGCAGGAGAGTGATAAAAATCACTCTGTTCTTCCCTTAATCCTATTAACTAGGAGGCAGGTTTTAAGCTTTTGTTTTTCTGCCAAAACGAACCTACATGAGAATTGTGTTTTTACTTTTCGCCTTTACACTTACTAGCTGTGCTTATCGAGCTGACCAAGAAAGTACAAAAGGACAGGTCCGCGATATTACCGAAGCGGTCTATGCTTCAGTAAGCATACGACCCGAAACTACTTATCACCCCCAAGCTTCTCGTTCTGGTATCATCGAGGAGATATTTATCAAAGAAGGAGATCTGGTGGAAAAAGGAGATGCGCTATTTCAATTGTCCATTTCTTCAACTATTGGAAATCGCTTAACGAATGCGCAAATCAACCTTGGAGAAGCCAAGGCTAATTTTTTAGGAAAAAACAATCTGCTGAGAAATATTGAGACGGAAATAGAATCTGTGCGGCAGCAGTTAGCTTTAGACTCGATCAACCTAGCCCGCCAGCAACGACTTTGGAATCAAAATATCGGGAAAAAGATTGACCTGGATCGGGCCAGCCGTACCTATCAAGCCACCCTGAGTCAGCTGAGGGTACTGGAATATAACCATTCCCAGTCACAAAGGAGTTTGGAAAATAACTACCGAAAGGCAGTAAGCCTTGTAGCTGCGGAAAGGGAGCAGGTTTCTGACTTCACCATAGCTGCAAAAATGGACGGTCGGGTGTATCGAATTCATAAAGAGATAGGCGAACTAATTAGTCCACAAGAACAATTCGCAGAGATTGGCAGCGCCGATAGTTTTTTGATCGAAATGGATATCGACGAAGTAGATATTACAAGAATATCCCTGGGAGATACCGTGGTGATCGCTCTGGAAGCCTATCCTAATGAAGTCTTTACGGCTCAAGTGAACGAAATCTCCCCCATGAAAGATGAACTGACACAGACCTTTCGGGTCGAAAGCCAGTTTATCCGCACCCCAGAAAAACTTTACCATGGGCTTTCCGGGGAAGCCAGCATTATCGCGGATCAAAGACAGCAGGCCTTGATCATTCCTACAGAATATCTGTTAGACGGAAATCGTGTATTGACAACAGCGGGGGAGGTGCAGGTGAAAACAGGCGTAAAGAATATGGAATTCGTGGAAATCCTTTCGGGGATTGATTCCTCCACCGTGATCCTAAAACCAGATCCACAATGAATGGTTTTCGCCTCGTACTAGACATCGCTAAGACCCATCTCCTATCCAAGTTTAAGCAGACGCTGGTAGCTGCGCTAGGCGTTACCTTTGGGATAGGGACTTTCATCATTATGATGGGATTTATGACGGGACTCAATCAGCTACTGGATGGCCTAGTACTAAACAGGACGCCGCATATTCAATTATTCAACAAGTCTGAACCTACTGCATTGCAGCCCGTTGTCAGATACCAATCGAATCCAGGAATTCAGAAATTTATTCATTCCGTCAAACCGAAAGCTCAACTAGAGCGGATTCACAATGCTCTTCCCATCCTTACCGAGCTAAGGGGAAATGATAAAGTGGATGGAGCCACACCGCAGACGACTTGCAAAGTGTTTTATCGAGCTGGTTCCAATAATTTAAATGGAGTGCTTAATGGTATCGAAGTGGGTGAAGAGGTCCGGCTCTTCAACTTCACGGATTATATCGTGGAGGGAGATGAGAACAGTCTACTCAGAAATAAGAATACTGTACTCTTGGGAGCAGGGGTAGCCAAGAAACTTAGTCTGACGGTAGGGGATAGATTACAAGTGATGAGCACCAATGGGACGACCTACTCCTTATTGATAGGAGGCATTTTTCAAAGTGGCCTAGCAGAAGTAGATGACGTGCAGAGCTACGTAAGTTTGAAAATGGCCCAACAAATTCTGGGTATGGGTAGCAATTATATTACCCGAATTCACGTGAAATTACATGACATGAATGATGCGAGCCCAATGTCCCAGATGATTGAGAAAATCTATCCAATTAGAGCCTTAGATATCAAAACGGCCAATGCTCAATTTGACACTGGCTCGGATATTCGGACCTTAATCTCATATGCCGTTTCAATCACGCTCCTGATCGTGGCTGGATTTGGGATCTATAATATTCTCAATATGTTCATCTACGAAAAAATGAATGATATTGCCATCCTAAAGGCCACTGGCTTTACGGGTAGAGATGTCATGTATATTTTCATTATACAAGCCCTGATCATCGGCTTAGTAGGAGGGGCATTAGGGCTAGCGATTGGCTATGGAGGGGCAGTCCTCATCGATAATATCCCCTTTGTCACAGAAGCGCTACCTACGATTAAAACCTATCCCATCAATTACGATCCGCTTTATTATATCACCGGAATTGCATTTGCACTTGTCGCTACTTTTCTCGCGGGCTATCTGCCGGCTAGGAAGGCGCAGCGAATAGATCCAGTGGAGATTATTAGAGGACAATAGTAGAACCTATGCAAGCTATTTTAGAGACCAAAAAAGTTAATAAGTACTTTTTAGATCCGGTCAAATTTCATGTGCTGAAGGATATCTCCATCCAATTACAGAACGGAGAATTTGTTTCTATCATGGGGAAATCTGGCTGTGGCAAATCCACCCTTCTATATATCCTCTCGACTATGGACACGGACTATGAAGGCGAGCTGTTTATAGATGGAGAAAAGATGTCACAGTTGACCAGAATGGACCTAGCCCGCATTCGGAATGAGAAAATTGGTTTTGTATTTCAATTCCACTACTTACTGCCAGAATTTACAGTCTTAAAAAACGTAATGCTTCCGGCCTTAAAACTGGGAAAAGCGAGTGAGCCTACCATTAAAGCGAAGGCCCTGGAAAAGTTAGATATGTTGGGTGTCGTGGAACAAGCCCACAAAAAAGCTTCCCAGATTTCAGGTGGACAAAAGCAGCGGGTTTCCATTGCCAGAGCCTTGATTAATGATCCCCGGATTATTATGGGAGATGAACCCACAGGGAATTTGGATAGTAAGAATTCAGACAATGTTTTCAATATACTCAGGCGATTGAGTCATGAGCAAGATATGTCTTTGTTAGTGGTGACGCACGACATTGACTTTGCTAAGAAGACCGACCGGATCATCGAGATGGGGGACGGGGTGGTGTTGTAAAACTAGGTTTACAGGGTCTTTTCCCCGTTTAAGCCTGCACCTGGTCTTCTCCAGAGAATAATGGCAATGAGCGCAAACGGAATCGTTCGTGTAAGCTGATGATAGGAAGTTAGTGCTTCCACAAAGGAAGTAGTACCAGATAAACCTATGGCATCATTGGTAATGCCATGCACAACTATGGTTGGCAAACTGAGCCTCCCACTTCTCCTAGGATGGCTCCCTCGTTAAGAAATGTGATGGTCAGGACAGAAGGGATCAGCTGCTATCCCAATAGGCTTTCGCTCCACTCATGATTCCCGCTGGTAAAGGTTCTCAACCTAAAAGTAACCAGGGCTCCAGCACGTAATGTACTGAAGTTACTAAGCGAGGCGAAAAGAAAGTAGTAAATTCCCGCCAAATACTAATAAGCATGAAGAAGAAGCCGACTAAGTCCAAGTCTAAGAAATCGGCTAACAAAAAATCGATAGGGAGCAAACCTGCCCAGAAGCAGATAAATTCCTTTTGGGGCGCTCACTGGCAGCCTGCTCTGATCTTATTTGTGATCCCTTTGGTATTGTATGCTACTACCCTGTCTTTTGGCTATGTGTTAGACGATAAGATCGTGCTGTCTGAGAATAAGTTTGTACAGCAAGGGATGCAAGGCTTGGGCGGTATTTTCGGAAAGGAAAGTATGGTGGGTTTTCTGGGGGAGCAGCAAGATTTGATTGTAGGAGCGAGGTATAGACCGCTTTCTCTTGCCACCTTTGCGGTAGAATATGGAATCTGGGGGGCATCTCCAAAGTGGAGCCATTTCTTGAATATGCTATTCTATGCGCTGAGTGGCCTTTTACTTTTTCGCGTACTGTCTCAATTCCTCTCGGCGAAAGGAACGAAGTGGTGGCAAGGGGTTCCGTTTTGGGCCAGCCTTTTGTTTGTGCTGCATCCCGTACATACAGAGGTAGTCGCTAATATTAAGGGGCGGGACGAGATTTTAGCGCTGCTATTTGCTTTGGCAACGCTATACTACTCCATTAGGTACATAGACTATAGAAAATTCATTGCTCTAGTACTAGCTGCGGTTAGTTTCTTCCTGGCGCTCATGGCGAAGGAGAATGCTTTAACCTTTATCGCTGTCATTCCATTGACGCTATTCTTATTTCGCGGAGCTTCGCTCAAGGAACTAGTTCGGGTTACTGGGCCGCTGATGCTCACCTTCATAATATATCTCGGTATTAGGGTCAGCGTGATCGGTTACCTGTTGGGGAGTGGACAGGAGGTAACAGGTATTATGAATAATCCCTTTTACGGCACCACCTTCGGTGAAAAGTATGCTACGATCATGTATACTTTGGGACAGTATGTGAAGCTTCTGTTTTTTCCACATCCATTGACACATGATTATTATCCTTATCAAGTTCCGATCATTAATTGGTTGGATGCCAGAGCGCTGGTCTCTCTAGCCCTTTATCTCGGACTGGTTTGGATCATGATTAGGCAGTGGAAGCAACGACCCATCCTATCTTGGTCTATTGCCTATTACATCTTGACCTTATCTATAGTTTCGAATATTGTTTTTCCGGTAGGAGCTCCAATGAACGAGCGTTTTTTGTATATGCCTTCCGTAGGAGCTGCCGTCTTTTTGGCTTATTTAGTATGGGAATTGTTGCCAAAGGCACTGGCAAAATTCAATGGGATGAAACCGCTCAGCTGGACTTTACTAGGTCTTTTTATATTTGGTTTTACCATTAAATCCTGGACTCGAATTCCTGCCTGGAAAGACGAGATGAGTTTAAATAGAGCCGCAATTAAGGTTTCCACCAATAGTGCTCGTGCCAATAGCTATATGGCTTATTCCCTTTATCAAGCGGGCTTACAAACCAATGATCAAACCCAAAGAAAGCAACTGTATGAGGAAGCCTTACCCTATGTCAATCGGGCGTTGGAAATTTATCCTACCTATAGTGATGCGGTCACCTGTAAGGGCGGCTTGGTAGCCGGACTCTATCAAATGGATGGTAATCTGGATAGGTTACTGGATGAGTTTTACTATCTACTGAGGGCTCGACATGTGGTTTTTTTGGATCAGTATATGGCCTATCTTAATGGACAAGCGGATCGAAATAAGCTAGCTCAATTTTACCACCGGGCAGGTTTTCAACTGCTGGCAGAAGAACAACGAAATTATCCTTTGGCCTTACAATACCTAAACTACGGTATTCAGATTGCGCCGAGCAACCTACAACTCTTACAAGACCTAGCCTCCGTATATCTGACTGCCGGCCAATATGGTAATGCCATTCAAATTAGCCAAAGAGGTTTACAGCTGCAAGCCGGCAACGCTCGCTTAAACCAGATACTACAGGAAGCGAGTCGTTTGCAATCCAATTGATCGTTGCTATTGAGCTAGGTGTTGCAATAGACCATTTAGTTGGGACTAGATATGAACACGGACCCAAACAATCTACAAGTACTTGGCCAATGTTCTATCTGCATCCAGGTCGTACCTATATGACTCTTTGCCTATCTCCTGTTTTCACTTCCTAATGATGAGATATAATTAAAAAAGTGAAAAAATGTATCTTTTTTGAATAAAACAAATTTATGTTTTTTGTTGATTTTTTAAACAAAAAACGCTAACTTATTGAAGTGCTAAATAGGCTAGACATGTTGAAATACGCAGTTTTTACTGCTCTTTACAGTGTATAGTACTTTGGTTTGTTGCGTAATGTGCAGTTATATAGTGATTTGTAGGTTGTTTCTTGTTCCTTGATTATTTATCACATTTTGTTTTAATAATTTGTTTTTTAAAACAAAAAATGTATTTTTGTAGTGTAATCATATAATCATAAAGATGGAACTACAAATCTTAGTTAGCAAAAAAGGAACAAAAGTAGTTACAGCAACTAACTTACATAAGGCCTTGCAACTACAAGATCATCACTATTCCACGAATGTCAGACGATGGCTTAATGAGATTTACGAATTCAGAGATGGAATTCGCAAGCCGGTTCGAATGACAGATTTTGCCCCCAGGAAGATCAAAGACAATCCAATACTATCCGATTTCTATATATCTGTGGAGTTGGCGAAACTGATCACCTTAAATTCAAAGAGTAAGGTGAAACGAAAGTACGCCAAGTGGCTCTTCTCATTGGAAGATGAAGAAGAGACTTCAGTTTTGCTGAATCAAGATCAGATCCTCACCGCATTGGAGTTAGCAAAAGCTATGAGTCTAATGTCCTGTCAGGAAGCTTCCGAAAAGGAACATCTGAAACTATACGAAAAGCGCAATGGCGGGAACGCTACCAATTGGTGGAAGCATCGCTCAGAATTGCTGGGCTATTCAGCTAGTAATCTACGTGAGCGCATGAAGATGATAGGTAAAAGTGTGGGGGGTAAAACCCAGAAACAAATGCTCCTACTGATTGATAAATATGAAACGATTCGTACAGGAGTAGTGGATCATTTTATTGCGAAGGGGAAGTCGGAAGCCTATGCTAGAAGAATTGGTGATCTGGCAAAAGCTTTGGCAAAAGAGATGCAAATGGAGATTCATGATGATCGAAAATCAGCATCACTTTTTACGCCACATGTCAAACCAGAGGTCATCAATAATATTCGTACGCTAAATACAGAGAGCTATCTGGAAGTTGTATAGCTTGAATATATGAGAGCGGTTTTACATCCTTAAGCGGTCTCGTGCCGTGTCGCGTTGCGTGTTTGTATTTCCTCTCCGGTAAATTATTGTCGTCGTCTTACGTAGATCAACTCTAAAGCAAGTACTAAACTGGGTCAATCTGCCTCCTTTTACCTTTTATACCCTTAAGCTTGTAGATTGACCCAGCTCCCACCCAATCACACTTCCTTTTCCTTTTCCATTTTCTTCTTGTTAACTTGTCGGAGACCAAAAGGTACTCCTCATGTTAGATCAGTTTCATAAGGCCACGGTTCAGCTCGGCGAGATCTCGATTCGCTATGCCATGGCAGGTTCAGGGCCGCCGCTCCTATTACTACATGGTTATCCACAAACCCACGTGATGTGGCATAAGATTGCGCCGGCCTTGGCAGAGCGATTCACTGTAGTGGCCAGCGATATGAGAGCTTATGGCGATAGCTCCAAGCCTCCAACGGATGCACAACATAGTCCCTATTCTAAGAGAGCAATGGGGAAGGATCAGATAGAGCTGATGCGATATTTGGGTTTTGAGCAATTTCTACTGGCCGGGCATGACCGAGGCGGTAGGGTAGGGCATAGAATGTCCCTCGATCATCCGGAGGCTATTCAGAAGTTAGCGGTGTTGGACATAGCTCCTACCTATACCATGTACAAAACTACGGACATGGAATTTGCTACGGCCTACTACCACTGGTTTTTTCTAATCCAAGCTTTCGATTTGCCAGAAAAGATGATAGGTGCTGATCCAGCCTATTACTTAGGGAAGAAATTTGGACAATGGGGACGGGATGGCTCCGCTTTCACCCCTGAAGCCCTAGCCGAATACCATCGCTGTTTTACACCAGAAACCATTCATGCCAGTTGCGAAGACTATCGCGCCTCTGCTTCAATTGATCTAGAGCATGACCAAAAGGATATAGATCAAGGGAGGAAGATTCAATGCCCTCTGCTTTGCCTTTGGGGAGATAAGGGCTTTGTCGGACATAAATATGATGTGATCGCTGAATGGAAGAAGTGGGCGGGCCAAGTCGAGGGGAAAGGTCTTCCCTGTGGGCACTATTTGCCCGAAGAAGCTCCCGATGAAACGCTAGAGGCATTACTTAACTTTTTCTAATCCAAAAGATTTATGAATACCTATCATATAGCTACAGTTCCAGGAGATGGGATTGGCAAAGAAGTAATACCTGCTTCGGTAGAAGTACTAAATGCCGTAGCCAGTTTATGCGGCTTCCAATTATCCTATCAAAACTTCGAATACTCTTGTGAATACTATAAGGATCATAGCCAAATGATGCCCGAGGATGGCCTCGATCGCTTACGTGATTCTGATGGAATATTCCTGGGGGCGGTGGGGTATCCTGGCGTGCCAGATCACGTATCCCTCTGGGGGTTATTGATTCCCATCCGACGCGGCTTTCAGCAATACGTCAATCTAAGACCCGTCCGACTACTGGAGGGGATTCGCTCCCCATTAGCTGAACCAGGAGAAATTGATTTTTACATTGTTCGGGAAAATAATGAAGGAGAATATTCTTCTATCGGTGGTAGATTACACGAAGGTACACCCCATGAGGTAGTAGTCCAAGAAAGTGTATTCACCCGCCGGGGTGTCGATCGCGTCATGCGCTTCGCCTTCAGCCTCGCCAACAGACGACGTCAAAAACTAACTAGTGCTACCAAATCTAATGGCATCATTCACACCATGCCCTACTGGGACGAACGCTTTGCGGCGATCGGAGGGGAGTTCCCGAAGGTGGAAAGAGATCAGTTTCACATCGATATCCTCGCCGCACATTTTGTCCAGCATCCGGATTGGTTTGATGTGGTGGTAGCTAGTAATTTGTTTGGAGATATCTTATCTGACCTAGGGCCGGCAGTGGTAGGGGGTATGGGCATTGCTCCCGGCGCCAACATCAATCCAGAAAAGGAATTTCCAAGTATGTTTGAACCCGTCCATGGTAGCGCGCCAGATATTGCCGGGAAGGGCATTGCTAACCCTATTGCCTGCATCTGGACGGGCGCTATGATGCTAGAACATTTAGGAGAGGAAGAGGCAGCTCAACTAATGGTGAATGCCATTGAGAAGACTACCGCAGAAGGCAAAATACTCACAAGGGATCTGGGCGGGAGTGCTTCTACGCAGGAAGCTACCCAAGCGATTATCGATCATCTGGGAAAATAGATCCACTAGCTAATCTCGTCCAGTAAAACTTGTAGAATTTGTTTGGCAGCCATGGCAATCTTGGTGCCTGGTCCAAATACACCCGCTACTCCTTTTTCATACAAGAATTCGTAATCTTGATGCGGGATCACACCGCCTACAATCACCATAATGTCTTCACGCCCCAAAGCTGCCAAAGCATCGATGGTAGCGGGTACTAGCGTCTTATGTCCTGCTGCTAAGGATGAAATTCCCAGGATGTGTACATCGTTTTCAGCGGCCTGTCGGGCAGCCTCCTCGGGCGTCTGAAAGAGGGGCCCGATATCTACGTCGAAACCTAGGTCCGCGAAGCTGGTAGCAATGATCTTGGCTCCTCTATCATGCCCATCTTGCCCGAGTTTGGCAATCATAATTCGTGGACGGCGTCCTGCTAGCTGGGCGAACTGATCCGCAAGAGCTTGCGTTTGTTTGAAATCTTCATCCATACTTATCTCGCTTGCGTACACCCCGGAAATTGATCGAGTGGTAGCTACGTACCGACCAAAAGCATTTTCCATGGCCATGGAGATCTCTCCTAAGGTAGCTCTATGTCGAGCTGCTTCTACTGCCGCTGCCAATAGATTGCCCGATCCACTACCGGCGATCTCTTCTAGCTGAGCTAATGCCTGTTCAACTTTTTGCTGATCCCGTTTGGCCTTGATCTCTTGAATGCTTCGAACTTGAGCCTCGCGGACGGCAGTATTGTCCACTTCTAGAATATCAATTGGGGCAGAGTCGGCTGGAGGGAAGATGTTTACACCAATAATTCGATCTTTTCCACTGTCGATTCTGGCCTGCTTGCGAGCAGCGGCCTCTTCAATTCGCATCTTTGGTAAACCTTCTTCAATGGCTCGGGTCATACCTCCAAGTTCCTCTACCTCCTGGATCAACGCCCAAGCTCTTTCTGCTAACTGCTGGGTAAGATATTCTACGTAATAAGAGCCAGCCCAAGGGTCAACGGCTTTGGTGATGCCCGTTTCCTGTTGCAGGAATATTTGCGTATCCCGGGCAATTTTTGCGGAAAAGTCAGTAGGTAATGCAATCGCTTCGTCCAAGGAATTGGTGTGGAGTGATTGTGTACCTCCCATCGTGGCGGCTAGCGCTTCGATACAAGTACGAGCTATATTATTGAATGGATCTTGTTCGGTTAAACTCCAACCAGAAGTTTGGCAATGCGTCCGCAAGGCCATCGACTTCGGATTCTGTGGATCAAACTGCTTGACAATCTTGGCCCATAATAGCCTTCCCGCGCGCATCTTGGCGATCTCCATGAAATGATTCATGCCAATGCCCCAGAAGAAGGAAAGACGTGGTGCAAAATCGTCAATTTGTAAACCCGCATTGAGGCCAGTTCGGATATATTCTAGTCCATCAGCCAAGGTATAAGCCAACTCTAGATCAGCAGTAGCGCCTGCTTCGTGCATATGATAACCGCTAATACTGATCGAGTTAAACTTGGGCATATGCTGTGCCGTATAGGCAAAAATATCGGCAATAATACGCATAGATGGAGCTGGAGGATAGATATAAGTGTTGCGCACCATGAATTCCTTAAGGATATCATTCTGGATGGTGCCACTCAGTTGTACCTTATCTACACCCTGTTCTTCGGCGGCTACAATGAAGAAGGCCATAACCGGAATAACGGCTCCGTTCATCGTCATCGAAACGGACATCCGATCTAACGGAATTCCGTCGAAGAGGGTCTTCATGTCTTCGACTGTATCGATGGCTACTCCTGCTTTTCCTACATCTCCCTTCACCCGTTCGTGATCAGAGTCATATCCGCGGTGGGTCGCCAAATCAAAAGCCACCGAGAGTCCTTTCTGCCCTTGAGCTAAGTTCCTGCGGTAAAATGCATTGCTTTCTTCCGCCGTAGAGAAACCTGCGTACTGCCGAATCGTCCAGGGGCGTACCGTATACATGGAGCTATAAGGACCTCTAAGATAGGGGGGGATGCCTGAGACAAAATCTAAGTGTTCTGCCCCGGCGATATCTTTGGAGTCGAAGCGGGCTTTGATCGGGATTTGTTCCGGCGTATCCCAGCTCTGCGCATCTTTGGTAACATCAGCCAAGCGGGTTTGCAGAGGTATCTCTTTGAAATTTGGTTTGATCATGGCTAGGGTTTTGCTGAGGACTAATCTAGACTGGTGGTGAACGGGAGCGCCTCAAATACCATATCTCCGTAAGAGGATCGCATCACTAACTGCTCTCCTTTATACCCAATAGTGTTCGTACTGTGTAGGTAGTTGTAGAAATCCTTTTCCAAGGGGCCACTCGCTGGACAGTCCTCCTGGGTACGCCCAATGCCTCCGGAAATGCTAAACGTTCCTTCGCTGGCGTAATAGGTAGCATGATAGCGATTACAAGGGCCTTTTCCTACCAAGGTGCCAGCCTCAAAAGCGATTTTAAAGCTAGTTTCTTTTGGCATTTTTGTAGGCATCTTGATCAATTGCCAAGTGGTTTGCTCAATGGATCCCTGGGTGAGTTCTGCGTTACCACCACAGTTAGATAGGCTGAAGCCTAAGCCGAGGACTAAAAGTCCGATAATTCTGTTCATAGAAGATTCTTTTCGATCCCGTAAAAGTAAGGAATCTTCCGCAAGAACACTCTCTGAATTAAGGTTCTGAAGTTTTTCCTACTTCAGAAATACTAGGCGCTTTCCATCTTTCCGTACCCACTGGGTCAGCTTGTGCCTTGCGAATGGCCTCACTGCTTCGTCTTTTATCATATACCATAGCTATGGTCATGATGATACTGGTAGCTATAATGATGAATAAAAGAATACCGGCTTCAAATCCAGCTACCTCTGCCTCCTTTGGGATGTTATAAAACAGTAGAATCGTAATTAGACCACGTGGGGCTACGAATACCTGTGGCAAGATATCCTTCCCAATAAAGACTCGCAGTATGATGAAACGAATGACATAAATGGAAAGAATGATCAGAAGACTTACAATGGCCACCGTTACGCTAGCCAGAGAGGCTAGAGATATAGTCAAACCAAAAATTACGAAGAAAAAAGTACGTACCACAAAGGCCGTTTCCATCGTGATGATGTGCAGTCCATCGTAGATATGTTGCGCCTCTTTGAAGTTGAGCCAGCGACTTAATGGCCCACGGAAAAAGAGCTTCATGTTGGCGATTAACAAGCCAAAGATGAGAATGATGATCAGTGAGGAGAGATGCATTTTTTTACCCACTGCATAAAGTAAGAGTAGCACGGCAATGAGCAAGAATAACTTGGTATGGCTCTTGATGTTTTGGAAAATTACCACGATCATATAACTGGCCACGAGCGAGATGACAATCGTCAAAAGAATATTTCCACCAAATCCTAATAAACCAGAGGAGTGTTCTGCTGCATCCAATTGCCCCGTGAGGAAGTAGAATACCATGATTCCCAGAATGTCAGAGAAGGTACTTTCGTAGATATGAAACTCCCTTTTCTGATCGTTCAAGCCGGTTACACTTGGAATAATAATGGCACTGGATAGAATGGAAAGGGGAGTAGCGTACAACCAGGCTGCCTTCATACTCATGCCTTCAATAAACTCATGCAAGATTAACGCAGCTACCCAGGTGGAAGCCAAGAGGCCAATCAGTGCTATCCCTAAGGCCTTCGCAATCGGTAAGTATTTTTCTGGTTTTAGCTCTAACTCCAGGGCCGCTTCGAGTACAATCATAATCAAACCCACTATCCCCAGCACTTCCAGTATTGGAAAGAAATTGATACTCCCGCCTCCCACGGCATCCAAGGCAAATTTTAGAATAATACCCAATACAATGAGCATCAAGACGGAGGGGATATTGGTCTTGCGAGCTACCTCCCCAAAGAAGAAGGAGAGGATAATGATCACCGAAGCTTCTATGATTAAATTATAGGAAGTAATGATTTCCATATAAGTTGAATTGTTCAGACAGTTTTAAATCTCGTTTTCAATTTGATTTGCGATGACCTATTTGCTAGTCAAGCTGGGTTGATATCCCCACTCTTTGATTAGGGATAAAAGATCGTAGAGGTGACTTTCTTCTTGGACCCAAATGCGAACTTGCACGCCCTCGCGTTCCGTGTAGGTATGCAATAGCTCGGGCTTATGATTCCAGTCTACGTAGGGGGCCGTTGCCAATTGATCGAGCAGGTGTACTGGATTCTTGACCGTTTTTTCTTCTCCTTGGCCCTCAATGTACAACTGAAATACCCCTCCAATCTCTTCTCCTGCCAATAGTGTATATCCGTTGGCCTGGATTTGAGCGTAATAAAGGCTATGTAATCCTTCATTCGTCTCCACTTGCAAGCCAAGTCGACCCGCTTGTGCCACAATCCCTTCTACTCCTCCCGTTCGTAAACGCTTACCACGAAGATTGGGAGTTTCGAATAGAATTATACGACCGCTAATGTAATTCCTGAGATGTGAAAAGCCAGTTAGTAGCAGAAAAGCTATGAGGATACCATGTAAAGTGGGATTGATCAAAATGAAAGCTCCTACTAAGAGGAAAAGAGCGATGGGTTCATAGATGAGCAAAGTTTGTCTTATCCTATCTATAACGCGCCCTTGCCAGCGCCCGAGAATACTGGTGCGCTTGGAGAGTCGGTAGGCTGCCTGCAGTATGAAGTATAAAGCCAGCAGCCCAATACTTAAGGTGAGGAAGCCTGTCCAACTAAATTGATTGAGTAGAGATGGATCCATAGTAATATTAACTTACCCCAAAAGGTATTTTTTCTGTTCTAATAAAACGCCGATGTCATTGGCTACTAGATCATTGATCTCCAACCAACCATCGATATGTCGAATCAACAGCCCCACACTAATCAGGCGCTGTAAAATGCCGCTATATTTTTCCTTAAAGGCAGGACCAAACTGTTTACGTAGACGGTATTCATTCATCCGCTTTTCAATGGTCAAGGTGCGAAGGAGGAGGGCATTCTCCGGGGTGATGAAGTCTGGTAAAATATAATTGCTTAAAGCAGATCTGATTACTCGATCGTCATCGACTTTTTGGGTCGACAAAGCCCAGAGATTCAAGGCTTCTCCTACATTGTTTCGCGCCAATTTGATCGTTCGATTGACCATTTTTTTGAACTGCTGGGCATTAACTTCTTCCCCATCTTCTTGCACCAAGATCTTATGTGTGGCTCCGTGACGTATCAGTATCGCTTCGCGGATTTCGTCCTGACTCATGCGATCCAATTGGATATTAGCTTGAAATACCCGACTCACATCATGTACCAAATCTAATTGTGCTTTCTTCCATTGACTGGTTCCCACCAGGAAGAATAGTCGCCGGGAGTAACTATCAATACGCTGATAAAGCTTTCTCAGGTTTTGATTAAGCCAGAAGTTGGCATCGCCCCAAACCTCCAAATCGTCAATCCAAACCAGCATCGGGCTATTGAGGGTGTATTTTTGGATGAAATCCAAGGCCTCTCCTAGATCAAAGGAAGTGGTGAAGCGCCGGCCCTTAACGTGAATGACGGAATTTGGTGCTAGCCGGATGGTGTTTTGAGGGAAATAGCGATTCGCAACCAGCTCCCCGAATAGCGATTTGCCGGAGAAACGACGTCCACTCAGTAGGACCGAACCGCGAAAGCCTGCTTTCCATTGCTCAATCAGCTTTTCCATATGCTGAAGCTCCTGCGCTCTGCCGACCCAAAAAGATTCTCCGATATAGCCTTTGGTCAGAAAAATACTATTGTATTGTTGGTTGGCATCATCTCCTTTTCGGCTTTCAATTAGCCGGACGATCTTTTCGGAAGTACTTAAGGATTCCTCCTGCTCAATCGCCGTTTTGAAGCGTTGAATCACACTGAGTTTTTGTCTCACCCAGTGGTTAGCTCTTTGCCAAACTTCATTTTGGTTGAGTCGAAATTGCTTGAGGGTAGATTGTAAAGGGATGGGAAGGAAGCCCTGCTTCTGATTGTATATTGCGGTGAGCTTGAAGTCTTGCGCTAAGCGCTCTCGAATCAAATTCTCCAACTGCTGCATATCTGACTGCCATCCACTAGTTTCTTGCAAGAAACCCTCTAAAGGCACCGTGATTCCTTCATTCTCCATGGCTCGTTGGGGAACCTCGCCTTGTTCATTGGCCAACAGTAACACGCGGTTTCTAATGTTGACGAATGACATCTTTAGGTTGTTCTTAATGTTGGCACTTAGCTCCCAGACTTCATATAGTAAAGGCAGAATTTCAGATTCCAACCAGGCGCGGGTGGATCGTTGGAAGTTTATCTCTTTGTATTGCAGGATACCTCCAATCGGCTGGAAAGGAACCATCATTTTTTCTTCCAAAGCACCGAGCTTTTCATCCAGCTCCATGCCAAAATCTCCTGCATAATTTTGCGGCTCAATGACCTCTTCTTGCTCCTTGAGATGGGGGGCAATACGCCTGAGGTTCTGGTCTAAATTTTCTTCGATGAACAGAATATTACTTTCTGCTAATTGTCGAGCCTCTTCAAAACCTTGTTGGCAACCTAGAAGTGTATGTTCAATCAGCTGCCGAACTTCTTGAAACTGGGCAGAGGTTTGGTTCAGACTTTCGAACTGTTGCAGTAGTTCCTGACATTGTTTTGGTATTTCCTGCAATTGAGCTTTGTAGGTAGGCCATGGGTTGTGCTGTAGGGCCCAAGTAGCAATTTGCTTTTCTAGGGTTCCTTTACCCTTCTTGATTCTCGCTGTCTCCTGCTCTATGTAAGCCAAGAGGTCTTGCGTAGCTTGTTCAGCCGTCTTCTTGGCGCTGGCCCGCAAATCTTGCAATGCCTCCTCTTCAAACTCCCCATTATTGACCAGGATGTACCCTTTTTTGAACTCAAAGAGGGTGTCTCGCCAGAAAACCATAAAGGACTTGGCTACTGCTGCCCAAGCATAGTTGTTGATATAATGAGGAAGTAAGTGTCGGTTCTCCTTAGATGGAGGGTCCGATAGGAATTTAAAACTCTCCTCTCCTTTAGTGGCTATCAGCTCAAATATCTCATTTGCTTCCGTGGCCAAGGCTTGGATGAAGAGTTCGGATCTAGAGGCTTGCCAGACTTCCTCGACGATCTTAGATAAGCGGGATTCCAATGTTGGGATCTCTTGTTCCAATTGCTCCATATCTTCCATTTCTGTATCCTTAGAGACTGGAAAATAAAGTTTAGTCACAAGAAACGAGCAAATAAGGAGCAAAAATCCAGGTCTAAGATGGATGGCCATGGAAATCAGCGTAGGTGAGAAGGCTTTTTTAGTAGATTAGACAGGTGTTTCCTTCAAAATAGATAGTACTTGTGGTATAGAAAAAGTCCGCTAACGCTTGCAAGGAATTGCCCAAATGGCTATTCTTCCTAAGGCGTTGATCACTAGCATTTTTCCCCAATCAGTAATTTGGATCAGTAATGGAGTAAAATGGATAAGATTCATGATACTGATCATCATAACTTTGCTATATAATTAATCGACTTAAAATCTCAATCTTATGTTCGGTAATGCAATCGTAAATATGAAGCGCATGGAATAGCTTACTATCAAATTTATGGCCTTATCTAGCACTCATTATCAATTCAAAACTTCATCAACATGGTAACTGGTTTCTTGTCAAATATGATCGTTAAAGGAGGTATCGCTCCTGTCTTCGACAATCCAAAGGATTACGGATTGGATTATGAAGATGTCCAATTCAAGACTGCTGATGGTGTAAACCTTAAAGGCTGGTTGATCAAGGGCGGTACGGATAAAATCATCGTGCAATCTCATTTTGGTGTACAGTCTTCCCGTTCTGGCTATACGCCTGAGGGTAAGGGAATGGTAAAAATGTGGAAAGAGAATATCTCTTTCTTAAAGCATGTAAAATACCTGGTAGATAAAGGCTACTCCGTACTGATGTATGATTTCAGAAGCCATGGAGATAGTGATCCTAACACGAGTGGTTGGTGTTCTTGGGGACCAGATGAAGCCCAGGATGTGGTGGCAGCAGTGGATTATGTCGCCAACCACCCAACTTATCAGAATGCACAAATTGGGCTATTGAGTATTTGCATGGGAGCGGCTGCCTCCACCTATGCCTTTGGCGCTGGTAATTTGCAAAAGTATAATATAAAAGCCATGGTGGCTATCCAGCCGATGCGATACGAAGACTTCATGAAGTCTTTTGGTTTGCCGGGTTTCCTAAACAATTGGGTCAATAAAGAAAACAGCAAACGTGTCGGGTTTGATATGACGGCAAAGTCATTCAAAAATGATGTCCCCAAAATTCCTGTTCCTACCCTAGTAATGCAAAATGATAAAGATGAATTCTTGACGAAGGAATCCATTGACGAATACTACAATGATCTGACCGTTGAAAAAGATATGCTATGGGTTTCCGGTATCGGTACCAAACGTGCAGCTGGGTATGACTATTTAACCAGAAACCCGGAAAAGGTTCTATACTGGTTTGATAAGTATATGAACTGATTCAAATTTATTGTCTGCAGACGAGATCAAAGCATTGGATTTGCTGGCGAAGCTCTTTTTGAGCCTGTCTGCTGACGCTAGCCAGGCAGGTTTCATACCTGTAAGGTCTGGGACGAAAAACAGCTGAAGTCCAGGAGATACAAGGCTTTAGATCACAGTCCAGATGAATAAGTTTAAATCAGTTCTACTTAATAATTTTTCCCAAAAAATAGAATAAAATGGTTAATGAACAGCAAACGCAAATGCTGACAGCACTTGCACAGGGCCTCTCTATGCCCCCTCGAACGCCTATTCTTAGAACACCCAAAGATTATGGCTTAGACTTTGAGGAAATATCTTTTACCACTGGAGATGGAGTTACCATCAACGGCTGGTTTATTCCCGCTGATTCTGATAAAATTATTATCAGTAATCACTTTTCACCAGGTAATCGCTATGGTTTTGCCGGCCATATGGAAGGTTTAGGTTTTGCCGGTGGCTTTGAGGTTAACTTTTTACCTCGTTACAAAGCCCTACACGACGCCGGATATAATGTATTGGCCTATGATCTCCGCAGTCATGGAGAAAGTGGCGATAGTGAAAGCAAAATATCTGGTGTAGGTTATTATGAATGGCAGGAAGTACTGGCTTCAATTGAATTCGCCAAATCCAAAATAGAATCGGCTGAAATTGGACTATCCAGTATGTGTATGGGGGCGAATGCTACCCTAAATGCCATGGATAAGCAACCGGATGCCTTTGCCGATATTAAATGCTTGCTTTGCATAGCTCCTTTAAAAGGACAAACTACTATCGAAAGACAGGCTGGGCAAATGGGTATTGGAGAAGCAGATGCGATTGAAGCCTTCGAACCCATCTATAATGGGATCACCGGGCTTACGGTAGCAGATCACAATATCGTCCCCAAATTCAAAAACCTGACTATTCCCACCTTCTTCTTCCAGGTAAGAGACGATGCGAATTCCCGCTGGACCGATGTACAGGAGATGTACGATCTCGCCCCAGTTGAAGACAAGAAAATTCTTTACATGGAAGGGACACCATTGCGCTTTAAGGGATACAACTACTTCTCCGAAAACCCTGAAGAAATGGTCGAATGGTTTGATGCCCACATGAAATAACCCGATATAAAGATTCAACTTCAAATTGGTTTCTGGAATGAGTGAGGTTAATTACCCTTATTCCAGAACCAATTGCCCACAGCTATTATTCCAGAATTAGTATCAAAAAAAAGTAAATCATGATTGCTAAAATGCTCATGCGCAGAATTGTACCTGCGATATCACTTACAAGACGATCACCTGTGCTTAGAAGACCGGAAGAATACGGAATGAAATACGAAGATGTATCCTTTCAATCAGCAGATGGCTTGACGTTGGAGGGATGGTACATTCCGTCAAAAAAGCCTTCCAAGAAGATCGTTGTCTGTAACCACTTTTCACCAGGCAATCGATACGGGTATGCAGGTCATATAAGACCTTGGAAAGGTGCCGGAGGCTTTGAAGTGAATTTTTTACCAAAGTATAAGGCCTTGGTAGAGGCAGGTTATAATGTTTTGGCCTACGATCTTCGTGGACATGGCTTTAGTTCCCCTGGACAAAACGGTGCCTACAACCCGAAATACTTCGAATATAAAGACGTGATCGGTTCTTTAAATTATGTAAAAACGAGACCGGACACCAAAGACATGGATATTCACCTGCATAGCATGTGCTTAGGTGGGAATTCTACCTTGGTTGCTATGCGAAAGCAGCCCGAATTGTTTGAAGACATCAAATCCATGATGCTCATTCAGCCTATTTCAGGAGATGCCTTGGTGAGAAGACTTTGTAAGAACATGAGACTGGGCAAAAAAGGCTATGAGGCCTTTGAGGATACGTACCGCAAATTATACGGATTTAGTATTACGGATGCTTCTCCCATCGAAGATGCGCAGTTTGTGAAGATGCCTACTTTCGTCTCTCAGGTTCGGGAGGACTCCTTCACCTATGCGGAAGAAGACGTACAGGCCGTGTATGATGCCATCCCCGTCAGCGATAAGAAGCTGTACTGGATAGAAGGAACTACACAACGGTTCAGAGGATATACTTATTTCTCAGAAAATCCGGAACAGATGGTTGAATGGTATAATAGATTCAATTAGAACATTCGGTAAGAAAAGCTAGAGGTACAATTTGTAAATATAGACTGGCCTAGTCGAAGGAGGCATGACTAGGCCTTTGAGTAAAACAGCCTTCAATGCACCATCCAAGAACTTTGTAAGGTTCAACCGAGTCTTGCAGAAAGAAATCGAAAGAAAATATACAGAATTAGCGGATTTTGGTTCTAACAACCATCGATATCGATTGTAGAAAAACTGCTACTGTTTAGCCTATTACTTGAGTGCTTAAGGAAATAGGCTAAGTACGATTCCTACCTGGAAGAGATCCAACTTTTTAAACATTTATCAAAAACAAAATGAAATCTTCTCACAGGATATTTCTATATGCCGGGGTGATCCTGGTTGTCATTCAAATTATACAAGCCTTTTTCAGAGGCTACACTGAGCACTGGATACTTGCTCTTGGATATGCACTCATTGTTGCTCCATTTTCCTTTTGGCATGGAATATTGCGTTATGGTTGGCGCGATATGATTATTTTCTTTTTAATGGTATTCAGTGTGGGGTGGATTTTTGAGAGTCTGAGCGTGGCTACTGGCTTCCCATTCGGAAATTATTACTACACTGAAGTATTGGGCACCAAATTGGGACAAGTCCCGCTAAGCGTGATGCCTGGATATTTTTCCTTTGGTTACATCTCCTGGGTGCTAGCTGATGTAATGATCGGCAAAAGAGATAATAGTATTAGAGGTTGGGAGTGGTTGGTAGTCCCAATTATTGCCTCCTTTTTCATGTCAGCATGGGACTTATTTACGGATCCAATCAATTCTACTTACCGCCCTATGTGGGTATGGGAAGAAGGAGGGTCATTCTTTGGTGTCCCTATTTCTAATTTTCTCGGTTGGTATTTTGTAGTTTTTATCTTCTATCTCATGTTTGCCTTGTACAACCGATGGCGAAACAACGACAAGCCTACTCCTGAAATTGTGAATTATAAATGGTACTGGACGCTTGCCATTGTATTGTATGTTTCCTGCATGCTGGAAGTTGTCACGGGATACTTATGGCGGGAGAATGTATTGATGACTTCATTGGATGAGCACCAATGGTGGTCCAAGGATATGTTTGGTTCTATGATTTTAGTAGCGCTTTGGACGATACTACCTTATAGTGGCTATGCTCTTTGGAAATTGAATCAGGATTTTGCAAAAACAAAGTGATCATGATTGATGAAAATAACACGGTATTTACGGAGGTAGAGATCAATGCTACCCCTGAGCAGGTTTGGTCGGTGCTCACAGATTGGGAAAAGCTTCCCAGGTGGAGTTCTTCCTTACAAGGAATTTCTCCAGAGGGTTTGAGTAAAGGGGAGGTCTCTAAAGCCTTCTTCAAAAATCCGATTACTGGAAAGAATGTTGAATTTGAACATGAAATTACCGAGTATGAAGAAGGAAAGAAATTCGGATGGTCTGGTATAGTTATGGGCTCCATTAAAGATCACCATATTTATAGCCTGGAAGATACCGGAAGAGGAACTACCCTCTTCAGACAAGAAGATGGATTTCATAGCGAACATAGTTCACATAGTAGATTTATGAACTTTATTTCAAAGCACGGAATGGCCGACAACTATAAGAAGTTTAATCAGGAACTTAAGGAAAGAGTTGAAGAGCTATATCCGAAATCTTAATTAGAGTAACTAGAATGAGCACGGAGAAAAAATACCCCTACCACCCTGATTTTGATTCCATTGCAGGAATGCGATTGGACTACAGCAGTAATTTGCAACTACGAGCAACGAACGCTTTCATGCGCGTTCAAACTTTTTTTGATCGAACTGAAAGGGCAGTTGAGGTCAAAAAAGTAGAAATCAAAGGGTATCATGATATCCCTTTTACTGTTGAAATCCTATATCCAAAAAATCATCAAGGGAGCTTACCCTGCTTATTCTTTACACACGGGGGAGGATTTATGCTTGATGTAGGTGTGGCCCATTACAAACAATGCGTTCATTATGTGACTGAACTGAATTGTATCGCTGTAATGCCACACTATCATCTAGCCATTAAACATCCTTTCCCCCATGGATTACAGGATTGCTATGCCGCCTTGAATTGGGTTTTTGAGCATGCGGATGACTTGGATGTGGATCCCGATCGCGTTGCCCTGGGTGGGGAGAGTGCAGGAGGCTGCCTTTCTGCCACTTTGACTCAAATGTGGCGAGATGAGCAGCGATCGCCCGAGCTTTGCTTTCAACTCCTTACTTATCCTATTCTAGATCAAAGCATGCAAACCAGAACGGCAAGGGAATACACCGATACGCCGTTCTGGGATGCTGTGAATATGAAACATATGTGGGATAAGTACCTAGAAGAATCGGACGGAGTTCCAGTCTATGCTTCCCCCATGAGCACCACATCCTTCGGCAATTTGCCTCCTGCTTACATTGAACCCTCAGAATTTTGTCCTGCCTGTGACGAAGGCATTCTATATGCGAAAAAACTGCAAGAGGCAGGTGTCGAGGTGGAATTAAATGTGACCAAAGAAACCTTCCATTGTTTCGATATCGTAGCTGAAAGTGAAATAACCAAAGAGGCTTTCCGTCGTCGCACGGAAGCTTTGAAAGCTGCATTTTCTAAAAAATAAAACAGCATTACCAATGGCTGAAAAGAAGTATCCTTATAGCAGTGATTTTGATGATTTAGCTAAATTCAATCTTGACGTTTCAAGTAATATTCGCCTGAAGCTCATGAATTTTCTAGCGGGTACCCAATATCGTTTTAAGAAGCCTGATGAGCATATTAATAAGTCGAGTTTTACGACTACTGGTTATGAAGGCCGTAAGCTTAGGATAGATGTCCTCACTCCTAAGGAAGCTAGTGGCAACCTGCCTTGTATCTATTATTCGCACGGTGGGGGCTTTTTAATGGACCTCCTACCTGCCCATATGGATATTTGCAGCGAATACGCATATCGAGCTAATTGTATCGTGGTTATTCCTCATTATCATGTAGCGATTAACCACCCTTTCCCCGCTAGCGTCGAGGATTGCTACGAAGGTCTTAAATGGACTATTGATGCTGCCGATCAGCTAGGGGTAGATCTTAGTCAGTTGATCTTAGCAGGGGAAAGCGCCGGAGGTGCCCTCACAGCCTCTCTTTCGCAAATGGTGCGAGATCGAGGATTGATCAAGCCTATCTTCCAGATGCTGATCTATCCTGTGACCAGTAGTAAATTAGATTCTGACTCGATGGTAAACATGCCTGATGCTCCCGTTTGGGGAGCGACAAATGCAAAAATAAGCTGGCAAAAGTATCTCGCCGGGCATGAAGACGTTCCGCCTTATGCCTCGCCTCTGGATACTGAAGATTTCGCAAATCTTCCGCCCGCCTACATCGAACCTTGTGAGTTTGACGTATTGCGAGATGAAGGGATTGCCTATGCTAAAAAGTTAGTAGCAGCAGGCGTCAGCGCAGAATTGAATATAACCAAAGGTACCATTCATGCCTTTGATCTGAACAAGGATAGCAGCATTACCAAAGCAGCAATGCTTAGCAGAGTCAACGCCTTGAAAGCGGCATTAGAAGACCCTCGTTCGTAATAAACTCAACCGTAAATTGGATAAGGATTTCGGTAAAATGGATAAGACTTGGACGTGGCTAAGGACTAACTTTGTGGTATCATTTTATAGAAAAAAGAAATAATCATGAGCAAAACAGTATTGATCACAGGATGTAGTTCAGGTTTTGGCAAATTAGCGGCTAAGACCTTTCAGGCAAAAGGGTGGAACGTTATTGCTACCATGCGATCTCCGCAAAAAGAAACCGAACTTACTCAGTTGGAAAATATATGGGTTACTCGACTTGATGTTACCGATCAAGCTAGTATTGATGCCACTGTTCAGCAAGGCATTGAAAAATATGGAGCCATTGATGTATTGGTTAACAATGCTGGGTATGGAGGGCATGCCATGTTGGAGCAATTTACGGATGAGCAGACACTTGCCATGTTCGAAACCAACGTTTTTGGATTGATGCGTTGCTGCCGGGCTGTACTTCCTCACATGCGTCAACGGAGGAACGGTAGCATCATTAATGTAACTTCAATGGCAGGTTATCTTGGGTTGCCCCTAAGTTCCACTTATTCTGCTTCCAAATATGCAGTAGAAGGATTTACACAAGCACTAGCCCATGAATACAAGCCTTTCAATGTAAAGATTAGAGCCATTGCCCCGGGAGCTTTTGGTACTAATTTTAGTGCAAACACTGATAATAACTTTGAAAACGGGGATGACGAAACTAGAGCTTTTGCCCAAAAGGTGGGTGCCCATTTTCAAGCCTTAGCCCAACAGATGAGGGAGCAAGGTGGAGAAGTAGCCGATCCTCAGGAAGTAGCTGACTTGATTTATACTTGTGCCACGGTTAATGAGATGCCCGTTCATAACGTAGTTGGTGCTGATGCGAAGATGTTATTAGGGATGAAAAATTCTATGAATCAGCAGGAATTTATCGATCAAATGGAAGCCATGTTAATTCCAAATTAGTCCTTCTAATGAGTGATTTCTTTCGACAATTTGGGGGTAGTGTAAGCAAGCAACTAAAGGCGCAGTACGAGCAATCCGATAACTGGAGGGACGGTTGTTTCCAAAATTTGGAACACACCACCTTGGGAGGCAACCTGTTTGATTTCCCAAGAGTGATCTATAAACAGTTGACTAACCGTAGCATCCGCCAGCCACAGAGGCCCTTGCCCATACAACCCTTTGACCGGGCCGCGTTTATAGCACCTTCGGAGGAATGCAAGTTCATCTGGTATGGGCATTCGGTAGTTCTGTTGCGGATGCAAGGAAAGACGCTATTGATCGATCCTATGTTAGGCCCAGATACTTCTCCTATTGCTCCGATCCCGACGAAGCGGTTTTCTGAAAATACCTTGGATCTAATTGATGACTTTCCCGAAATTGACTTGATGCTGATTACCCATGATCATTATGACCATTTGGACTATTCCAGCATTCAAAAACTCAAACAAAAAACCAAGCGGTACTTTGTAGCCTTGGGCGTAAAGCGCCATCTCGTCAGTTGGGGGGTAAAAGCTGATTCGATAACGGAGTTTGATTGGTGGACTGTCCGTGATTTCGAAAATATAAATATCACTTTCACTCCTACAAGGCATTTCTCCGGAAGAGGGCTGACAGATAGATTTAAAACCTTGTGGGGAGGATGGGCCTTAAAATCAACTAAAGAAAAGATTTGGTTCAGCGGCGATGGGGGCTACGGCAAACATTTTAAAGAGGTGGGCCGCAAGGAAGGGCCTTTTGACTTTGCCTTTATGGAATGTGGGCAGTATAACGACGATTGGCATCCAATTCACCTGTTCCCCGAGGAGGCAGTACAGGCAGCTATGGATGCCGGTGTCAAGAAAGCCATGCCTGTCCATTGGGCGGGTTTCGCCTTGTCCTATCAGCATACCTGGCAAGAGCCGGCCAATGTTTTTATGGAAGCTGCCATTGAAAACCAATTGGACTATGCTATCCCTGCCTTAGGGGAGTTGAGGCAAATATCTTCAGTAATGCAAGAAGAATGGTGGACCAAGTTTAAATAGGCTCCTCGAAAAACTCCTCTGGCATGTTACTGTAAAAACAAACCTATGCTTAAATCAAGATTCATGACAATTACACTGATCATTCTAGCTGGATTGGCCATCCTGTATTTGTTGGGCAACAAATCTGTACATCATGAAATCCTCATCAATGCTGCACCAGATAAGGTGTGGGGCGTCCTGATAGATACCGACAATTATGAAGAATGGAACCCGGTGATGAAATTATTGGAAGGGGAAGTCAAAGAAGGCCAAAAGGTATTGTACCAGTTCACACAAGATGCCGAAAATGTGAGCGAAATTCCTTCGAAAGTAAAACGGATTATCCCGAATCAACTGCTCAACCAAGGTGGCGGATTGCCCTTCGTTCTAACCTTTGACCACAAGTACATACTTGAACCCTCTGAAAGTGGCACAAAATTGACCATTCATGAGGACTATGGTGGGGTTTGGGTCAATTTTTGGAATCCTAAGCCAGTCCAAGCAGCTTACCAACGCTTGAATGAAGCCATCAAGAATCGCGTCGAATCGCTTTAAACCCATTCCTATGAAAGCTTGGAGATACGTGTTTCTATTTTTTGCCCTGATGGAGATTAGCGTTGGGATTATTGTCCACTTTTCGTCACCAGCTTCGATTGCCGATATTCATGGACAAGCGGACATCATTCGCGAGCCGGCGATGTTCTACGTCAAGAGCTTCGGCAATGCGATCATCGGCTTGGCCATCCTGTCCTTCTGGGCTTTCTTGAAGGATAATCTAGTACTGAGACAAGCTTGTAGCGTAGCCTTTTTGATTTTTAACCTATTGGCCACCTATTCCTGCCTTTCTCCCGCACATCAGGCAAGCATGTATATCGCCGGGGGGGATGGGCATTTAACTTTTGCCATCCTATTTGGTATGATCGCAGTGAAACTATCTAGAAACAAAGAAATGCGATGAAGGAAATTCTACGAATAAAGGGTATCGCAGAAGTACACGAACTATTTGGCTTTACAAAACCCAAGCATCCTCTAGTAACGGTTTTGCCGATTGATGAACGCATGACCAGTTTCGACTATGGTGATGTGAAGTACGCTTGTAACCTCTTTCAGATCAGCCTTAAGACCGGTATAGCAGGCAGTTTTAGTTATGGAAGAAATGCCTACGATTTTCAGGAAGGTACACTCACATTTCTCAAGCCTAACCAGACCGCCAAGGTAGAAAAGAGTGAAGTCGTGGAGGTGGGCAAAGGTTGGACGTTGATTTTTCATCCAGACTTAATCCGAAAATCTGAATTGGGTCAAGCCATCGAAGAATACTCTTTTTTCAATTATGAAGTGCACGAGGCACTACATCTTTCTGATGATGAAAAAAGATCACTGACAGATTTGGTTAAGAAAATTGAAGAAGAATACCAGAAGAATATTGACAAGCATAGTCAGGAGATCATAATAGCCAATATTGAAATGATTCTGAAATATAGCAATCGGTATTACGATCGCCAGTTTTATACGCGAAGCAATTGGCATAAAGACTTGATCTCAAAATTTGAACATGTAGTAAAAAACTACTATCAATCGGGGAAGGCCGAAGAGATGGGCGTACTTTCTGTTCAGTATTGTGCTGAAGCATTAGCCATGTCTTCCAACTACCTAGGAGACCTCATCAAAATGGAGACTGGCCGAAGTGCCAAAGATCATATCCGCGATTATGTGATTGAAAAGGCTAAGACAAAACTGCTAGGTGCCAATCAATCGATTAGTGAAATAGCGTATAGCCTTGGATTTGAATACCCACAAAGTTTTAATAGACTATTTAAAGCCAGGACAGGGATGAGCCCATCTAAATATCGAAGATTGAATTAGAATTTTAAAGATCTACCTTGGAGACTGCTCATGTTACGGTAGAATAGATCTCACAAGGATAGGTCTCCAAGTATTTACTCCAGTAATTACTAATACAGGTACCCACAAAACCGATGTGTGTTGCTTTTTCTTGAAGTCGAAGAAAGAAGAAGAAATAGACAGGTTTATTCAGCATTCTAGAAGGAGGATCGCGGAGTTCTATTCTAAAGTTTAGAATATCTAGGATATCGATTGATCCCTTGTAGTGCAAGGAATTTACCTCTAATTCGGCCTTTTGGTGATCCATGATATTGAGTTGCATGCTGGAGGAATCAGTTGCTTGATCCGAAGCAAAGCCTACTATGTATTCCCCATTCAAACCTGGAATTTGATGATTATGAGGGAGATCATCAAGGCTATTTGGGGTAAAGGTCAGGGTCGTAAAGACCGAATCCATCAGGTATCTGGTAATTCTTGGGTCAGCCTCTTGATTGAATCTATTTAGAACAGATTCTCGATCGGGATATCTTTCCAGCACAATTTTACCTGCAGCAGGTACGCCGTCTCGTTTTACCGTACTATAAGTACCTAACAATATCGGACGACCATATTTCATCGTTCCAGAAAAAAGGCAAATTAGCTTCCTGACGGGCGTAGTAATGCCTCGCTTTTCTGCTGAAATAAAGGTGTAATTCTCAATGACTTCAAAGTTGCCCTCCCAATGCTCCTCTACTCGATAGTCGATTAATACCCTTTTCTTATCAATTACTTGTATCCAAGCTAGTCCGATTGTCGCTCTTGCAAAGGAGTAGTAGTACATGATATAGTGCATGACATCCCTAACTTTGGGAGTATCCTTGATATGAAGCGTGCTAATCTGGCCTGTATCCTGATCATAAGCCAAGCCAAACTCTTCCATTAAGGCTTTCACTACTTCCACCCGGGTCATCTTTTCAATGACCAATTGTGGATATTTGATTGGGTCTTTGGCTTTGCTCAGGGAAGTATAGTTGATCCTATTGCCCGCAGATTTCTGACTGATTTTATTAGCCTTTAGGTACTGAAGAATTTTGTTTATAACTTCAGCTGCTGTTCTGTTATTCATGCAAGTACATGGATTATTAAAGTAGGAGATAGAACATGCTTATTTACAGAATATTTCTGAAAAATTCAGAAAATTTTTTAAATAATTTATTTGCAGTGAGTTAAACATTGAAATCTACAACTTCATTCAAATATTTGCCCTGGTGTTTCTTCCCAGCCTAAGCGAAATTGGAGGCTATTTGCTGTTTTGAAGAAACCGTGGCATTAAGCAGGAGCATTGTACATAAGTTGGTTTATTCCTTGTTGATCGTCGCTTTCGATTCACTGAAGAGCATGGTAGAGAGTCACCTGTAATGGCAAAATTATTTGAAATGTTATTAGACTTATCAGAAAAAGTACGACTATCAAAACTGTCTTCAACGGTGGGGATTGCTGATCAAGTTACTCGTCTGAGAGAGGCTAGTCAGCAAGTGGTCGATTTCTCGGCGGGGAGAGCAACAGAAGATACGCCATCTTATATCGTGGAAGCGGCAGTGGAAGCCATGAAAAGTGGCGATACTCATCAAACGATGGCTAAGGGCACCACCTTATTCCGATCAGCCTGCGCCAACAAACTTGAGCGTGACAATAAGATCATAGCAGACCCTGAACGAGAGATTATTGCGACGATGGGCGTCAAGCAGGGATTGACTATCGCTTTGCTGTCGCTACTGAATCCGGGGGATGAAGTGATTGTAGAAAACCCCTGCTTCGTTAGCTATCATCAGTTGATTGCTTATTCCGGAGGTATATCAGTGCCGGTGCCGATTCGGCCAGAAAACCAATTTCGTTGGGATAAAGCAGAGTTGGAGGCCAGTATCACATCCAAAACCAAGGCTATCTTATTTAACTCTCCTCACAATCCGACCGGCGTGGTACATTCACGGGAGGATTTACAACTGATCGCTGATGTAGCAATTAAGTACAATCTCTATGTGATCACGGATGAAGTGTATGAACGCATGATTTGGGATGGAAATACGCATTTGAATTTGGCTTCCTTGCCAGGAATGCGCGAGCGTACCATCACCGTAATGGGACTGACGAAAAGCTTTGCGATGGGGGGGTGGCGAGTTGGGTTCATTTATGCTTCCCCAACTATCATTAGCTATATGGAGAAACTGCAGCAACATTTGATTACCAGTTGCAATGCCTTTGTACAGGCGGGGGCAGCTGTGGCATTTGGGGAGCCTCCCCGAGCAGAAGTCACAAGTTATTGGCAAGAGTGGCAAGAGAAGTGCCGGTTTGCCACGCAAACACTGAACGAAACTCCTGGACTGTCCACAAGTATGCCACAAGGTGCCTTCTATGCTTGGACAGATATTAGTGCCTTAGGCATTCCGTCTGAGGTTTTTTGTAAAAGATTGCTGGAAGAAATGGGGGTAGCTGTGATACCAGGTGTCTCTTTTGGCTCTATCGGTGAAGGACATATTAGAATTACTTGCGTTAAATCCTGGCAGGAAATGGAAGATGGCATCTTTAGAATAAAGACGTTTGTAGAAAAACTTTAAGGAGTGTTTGTAGAAATTGTTCCTCAGACCCCCAGGTTGTCAAATATTTAGTTGAACCTAAAATATCCTAAGTTGCGACATTGGCTCAAGCCCTATTTTGCTATCCCTTTGGCTACGAGAATATTGATCTGGATGGTCATCGGAGTGGGAGTAGGCATGTTAATTGGAGAAAAGGCGGAGGCGATCAAGTTTTTAGGAGATGTCTTTATTAAGCTCTTGCTAATGGCGGCTATCCCTTTGGTCTTCTTTAACCTCTTAGCTGGCCTGACGGCCATGGGAGATGTACATACTTTTGGGAAAATCGGTGTGAAGGTATTAGGCTTTTATCTAATCACCACGACGATGGCCATGTCACTTGGTATAGCTGTTATGTCCTGGTTAAAGGCAGGAGTAGGGATGACCTTGACTGAAGAAGTCCCAGAAAATATTGGGGTTATGCCCAAGTTAGGGGAACTTTTTATGGAGATGATTCCTCAAAATATCTTCCGTTCTTTTGCAGAAGGTAATCTGATACAGATTGTGATTTTTGCTGTCATATTGGGCATAGTGACATTGATGATGCCAATGGAAAAAAAGGATCAGATAGAGAAAGCCTATCAAATGTTGGCTGAGCTCATGCGTAAGATGGTTGATCTTATTATGTATCTAGCGCCTATTTGTCTTGGAGCTCTAGCCGCTTATACGGCTGGCACCTACGGCTCTAAAGTCATTGGCCCCTTGGCGAAGTTTATTGGAGGAATCTACCTTGCACAATTACTCATGGTGGTCTTCTACCTACTACTTCTACAAGGGATCGGAAAGACTTCTGCTAGTTGGTTTTTGAATCAAACGACCCCGTTGTATGCCACGACCGTGGCTACCTGTAGTAGTCTAGCCAGTCTGGTAGTTGCATTGGATATCGCTGGAAAGCGACTGAAACTACCGGAGAGCATTTACACATTTACCTTACCGCTAGGTGCGCAATTTAACAAAGACGGAACCTCCATCATGTTGACGGGGATTCTGATCTTCTCCGCCCAAGCTGCTGGCATCCATTTTGAAACTTTGGAATTGATCCAGATTGTCCTGGTAGGTTTGGTCTTAAGCGAGGGCTCTTCCGGTATTCCAGGCGGAGGGCTAGTCATCGCTATGATCTTTGCTCAGGCCTTCCATCTGCCATTGGAGATTGTTGCTATCGTTGGAGGCATTTATCGATTGATTGATATGGGTAATACCACCGTCAACTGTATGGGAGATTTGGTAGGTACCATCCTGGTATCACGTATGGAAGGCAAGTGGTCATTTTCAAAACAATAAAGGAAGAAGTCATTTTCTTAAAAAAGCGAGTTATGAGAGTCGTAATCAGTTCACTGTTGTTCTTCATGTTGGGGGTGAATTTAATCGCACAAAATGTTAGCACTGCGGAGGATAGGGCTGCCCTATTCGACTACATATATCAGAAGACATTGGAACGGGAAGCTTTTTCTCCAGTCAAGGAAAAGGTTTTGGGAGTAAATGTAAAAGCAGCGATGCAAGCTTGCAGAGCGGAGGTCGTCAATGCCAAAACGGATCAGGAACTGTACTTCGCCCTTCAAAAGCTGAGCGCAGCCCGAAAAGACAGACACTTGCGTGTCCGACAGGTGGAGGATGGTTTGCGGTTGTCTTCCTTGGATTCGAAAACGGCTCCTATTCAATTTCTCCCGGATTATGGGAATCCCGATAATTACTTTCTCTTTGTTTCCAACCTGACGGAACAGACGGCTTCTTTTGTTACTGGAAAGCAACAAATCTCACTTGGCGATAAGCTTTTGGCCGTAAATGGTATGCCTTTCCCGGAATATTTTGAGCGAGCGGAGCCCTACTTGCGCTATTCCTCTAAAAATAACCTTTGGCGTCGGATGGCACATGAACTACCCAATCTAGACAATGATTATTTGCCAGCTTCATTTTATAAGGAAAAACTGGAATTGCAGTTGGAAGATAAAGCAGGCAATCGCTACTTCGTCTCCTTACCCTATCTAGAAGAAGAAGATCTGGAATGGAAGCATGATCACGCCCGCAATTATCCCGATTTTGAGTTGGCCTTTAAAAAGCAGTCCTTTCATTTGTATCTGCCGAAAGATCCATCAAAAAAGGTCCTGCTGCTATGGTGGTATGGATTCCGAGAGAACCTGATTGAAGACATGGATTACCTGGTGGAGTACGCCGGCGAAAAAAATTTGCTGGACTGGGACATCATTATTGACGCCACGGGGAGCAGAGGCGGCAGCCGAGGAGCCTATGTACTACAGAAACTGGTATCGAAACCCTTTAAAACCACCTTTGGAAATCTGAAACTTAGTGATATCACTCTGGACTTTGTCCATGAAATGAACGAGCGATATGTGGAAAGAAATATCAATGATAATGGTGTACCAGAATCCGTCATCGATGGAGCTTGGGTGATTGATTGGCTCAACAATGATGTGGTTCAGGGCTTGGCTAGTGGGCAGGAATACTCCAACAATGTACCCTTTAAAAACGCTCACCTGCCTAAATATTCCGATGGATACCTTCGTCCAGCAGAAAAACACTTTACTGGGCGACTGGTCTGCTTGTTCGGCCCTTGGGGTGGATCACACCTTGATCAGTTTTCGGCCATGGTCCACGACAATGATTTGGGACATTCGATCGGCATGCCGAGCGGGGGATATAGCAACACCTGGGAATGGGAGGAAACCCTACGTTTTCCGATATCTGGAAAGCCTGTAATGGAATTCATGTGGTCCATTGGACATACCATTCGACCGAATGGTGAGATTCTAGAGGGGAACCCTGCTCAAGTGGACGAGTATTTCCCACTTACCCGAGATAATTTCACTGATTATCTGCCGCATCTATTAGAAAAAAGTTTCAAGTGGCTCCAAAGAACTAAGGGCCAAAATGCCAAGCCCTAAATACCAAATGCCATGTTTCACTTGAGAATTCCTATCGGGTATATCTGTATTCTTCTGTTGGCCTTTACCCGCGGCGAAACTCAAGGCTTCGGCCAGGCTCCTGATCTTTCTGCTATGGAGTATCGATGTGTCGGCCCTGCCCGTGGTGGCAGAGTGACTGCTGTGGCTGGAATAGCCAAGCAACCCAGTACTTTCTACATGGGCACCACTGGTGGAGGGGTGTGGAAAACGGAGGACTATGGGACGAGTTGGTTCAATATCTCTGACGGTTATTTTGACAGCCCCTCCGTAGGTGCGATAAGAGTGGTTCAATCAAATCCCGATATCATTTTTGTTGGAACTGGTTCTGATGGCTTGCGAAGCAATGTGATTAGCGGGAAAGGCCTGTATAAGTCTGAGGATGCTGGCCATAGTTGGAAGCATCTGGGGCTGACACAAACCGGGCATATTGGGGCCATAGAAATACATCCTGAGAATCCACAAGTTGTATTTGTGGCAGCCATCGGTCAAGCCTTCCAAGCTAATGAAGAACGCGGTGTATTTCGTACTACGGATGGAGGAGAACATTGGGAAAAAGTGCTGTATTTATCCGACACCACAGGTTTTGCTGACTTGGAGTTTAAACCGGGGAATCCGAATGTGATTTATGCGACGGCTTGGCGGGCTGAACGCAAACCCTGGACCATCATTAGTGGAGGGGAGGAAAATGGGATTTATCGTTCCGTCGATGGCGGACATCATTGGGAGAAAATAGATCACGGCCTTCCAGGCCTGAAGGGAAAGATTGACTTAGCTGTTAGTCCAGCACAACCGGATCTTTTATATGCCCTGGTAGAAGCAGATGGCACAGCAACTGGTTTGTATAGATCCGAAGATGGCGGTGATAGTTTTGAACATGTATCCAATGAACATGACTTGTTGCATCGGGCTTTCTATTACACAAATGTCGATGCCGATCCCTTGAACCCGAATATCGTCTATGTATGTGGTAAACGATATTTCAAGTCGATAGATGGTGGTCAGACCTGGTCCAAGCTAAAGCCACCACACGCCGATAGTCACGATATGTGGATTAATCCTGAGAATCCACAATTGTTTATCCAAGCCAATGATGGCGGAGCTAATGTCACGCACAATGGCGGTAAAACCTGGTCGACTCAATTCAATCAACCCACCGCGGAATTGTATCAGGTAGAAATCGATGATCAATACCCCTACTGGCTGTATGCTGGGCAGCAGGATAACTATACTACAATTGCGGTACCTAGTCTACCCCCAAGAACCCATCAACTAGGTAGTGCTGGTTTTATTATGGATACTGGTGGCTGTGAGACTGGGCCTGCCGTTCCGAAACCTGGAAACCCAAATATAGTGTACTCTAATTGCAAAGGTCGTTTCAGTGTCTACGACAAATTAACGGGACAAGAACGACAATATTCCGTTGGCGGTAGCTACATGTATGGCCATAATCCGAAAGACCTCAGCTTTCGATTCCAACGCGTCTCTCCGATTCATGTCTCCCCGCACGATCCGGATGTGATCTATCATACCTCACAGTATGTGCATCGTTCGGAGGATGAAGGAAAGAATTGGCAAATAATCTCACCAGATCTGACCGCTTGCGAAGCAGATAAGCAAGTGATTTCTGGTTCGCCAATCTCACGGGATATTACGGGAGAAGAATTTTATAGTACTATTTATGCGATTCGCGAGTCCAAGATTAAGGAAGGTGTGATTTGGGTGGGAGCGAATGATGGACCAGTTCATGTCACCAAAGATGCTGGCCAAACCTGGAAGAATGTGACTCCACCTACCTTGCCTCCTGGTGGCCGAGTAGATTGTGTTGAACCTTCTCCTCATGATCCCGGAAAAGCTTATATCTCCGTCTTGAGGTATCAATTGGGAGATTGGCAACCCTATATCTATAAAACAACGGATTACGGGGCCTCCTGGTCTTTGCTGACCACTGGTCAAAACGGTATTCCTGCGGATTATCCTACGAGAGTCGTTCGCGAAGACCCTATTCACCCAGGGCTGCTGTATGCCGGAACAGAGTTTGGCGTTTTTATTTCTTTTGATGATGGTCAAAGGTGGCAAAGCTTCCAACAAAATTTACCAATAACCCCTGTTACGGATATTAAGCTGCATCGGGAAGACCTTGTCCTGTCCACCATGGGCCGTTCCTTTTGGATTTTGGACAATATCAGTAGTTTACATCAGCAGTTAGATGAGCCTGATCTGAGCAAAGCCTATTTATTCAAACCCAAGAATACAGTCCGATATCGCTACCCAAATCTGTCAAGTGACGATGCCATTTCTACCTTCCCCAACTATCCAGAGCCGTCGGTAGTTATTGACTACTATTTACCGGAAGATCATGATTCTACCTTAATGTTAGAGGTGCTGAATGACAAAGGGGTAGTGGTCCAACGCTTTCGGGGCAGTGCCACAAAGGAATCGCTTGCATCTACCTTTGATATGAGCACTAATCGAAGCCTACACAGTCGCCACGGGGGACTTGCAGAAAGTTCAGGTTTGCACCGAATGAGGTGGGATATGAGACATTTTGGAGCTTGGGAAAAGAGTAGCGAAAGTAAATTCCAGAACGGACCAATGGTCAGCCCTGGAACCTATCTACTACGTCTGGTGACCAAAGGCCAAGTAGTGGAACAAAGCGTAGAGCTTCTTATGGATCCTAGGTTGGGGCAGATCGGGATTACCAGAGATGATCTTAAACGACAAGAAGCCCTCAATCTCAAAGTAAGAGCCCTTCTTTCTAGTTCAAGGCTATTGGCAGCCAAAATTGAGGCGGACCTAAGTCGTACTTCCAAACCCGAATCACGGCAAAAGTTGGAGGCACTACAAGCTCTGCTAGTCCGAGCACATGGACGCTATACACAGCCAATGCTGATTAGCCAAATTGAGTATTTAGCAGGACTAATTGATCAAGCAGATCAATTGCCTGGTGAGGATGTCTATATACGTTTTGAAGAGTTAAACACACAATTGGCTCAGTTGCAATCCAAGTACCAGACAGTAAAGGACTGAGCCTGATCACGGAAACCAAGCCTGTTTTACTAACAATACAAAGCCGATCAATATTTTTTTGCCACATTAACCTATGATTTTACATCCGTACATGTACGGTCCGAGATGAATACGCCTATTCCTTTGATGATTTAGGATGGGTAGGATCCTATCAAAGCAACGATCGAGGGGTGCTTTCGAATTCCCTTTCTAAAGCGCCTCTACCATGCTCCTTAGGGCCTTATGAGATATAGGGATTAAGACTTAAAAAATAAAGCCGCATCGCGATTTAATTAGCTAGTCCGGAAGATTGCTTGTTTGATTCGCCGCGGACTATTGTTTTCATCAAATTTAAATTAAAAAGCATGAAAAAAATCTCACTAGTTTTCGGACTGATGCTTTTTGTCGTGGGTTTCACCATGGCACAAAAGACTGTTACAGGAAAGGTGGTAGATGACTCAGGTGAATCCCTGATCGG
>JABSSL010000090.1 GCA_013214355.1 Saprospiraceae bacterium
AATCCACTTCGGAAGTGTTGCTCGCTTAGGCCTCAACGTCCAAGCGGAATGCTTATACCGATCCCCATGACCGGCTGCCCCGTCAATCCATTCACGTCTACAGAAGGCTTAATTTTAAAACTTAGATCATCGTCCACATCAAAAGAACGCAAATGAGAATCTACGTAGGCTTCCATGGATTGTAGGGCGTACAGCAGTACCAAGCCGACGTAAGCCGTTTGCGTATTTTTATCAAATGAATCCCGAAGATTCCGCAGGGCATTGGGGCTATCAATGGTGGTCCCACTAAATTGATGAGGCTCATCATTCAACGCCAGGAGATAAGCATCCCGAAGATCCCGATAAAGATTTTGATTGTAATCAATTGCAATCCCCAAGCCCACAAAAGCACCATAAACAAGAGGAACCTTCCACCAGCGGCGATTATAGATTTGGCCGCCTGCTGGAAGCAGCGACCAGAGTAAGGTGCGATTGGGTTTGGGAATGAATTTGGACTTGACTTTGATATCAACTTGCTCCAAGCTATCCACAACGGTCGGATCAGGAGTGACCTGTTCCAGGCTATCTACCTCTTGCGAAAAGAGGAGACAGGGTAGTAGAAATAAATTGATGAAGAGAAATCGAAGTCGCATACAGCTTTATTTATACTATAGTAACGTCGCAGACTTGAAATTGATGATCAAAGTAGGGGAGATTGGCTTTTCATTAACCATTAGCCCTGCTCGATACATTTGAAGAAGTGATTGAGCTCTTCCATATTTTTGAAAGGAATCACGATTTTACCTACTCCTTTTTCTTTATCATCTACTTCTAATTTGATTCCTTTGGAACCAAAAAATGCTCTGAAATCATCTTGTACAGCTCGGTAATCGTAGGTGCTACGCTTTTTCGAAGCCGTCTTCTTTTTGGGAGCTGGTGCCGTCTGATACTGTTTGACCAACTCCTCCGCCGCTCTCACCGAAAGCTCATCATCAATGATCTTTCCGAGTACTTGCTTCTGTAGCAGTTTATCCTTAACTCCCTTAATGGCCTTGGCATGGCCCAGAGAAATCTCGTCTGTCTTGATAGCCTTAATCACGTCTAAATCCAAATCCAAAATGCCCAGGTAATTCGTAATGGTACTTCGCTTTTTACCCACCCTAGTGGCCAATTGGTGATCAGTCAGACTAAATTCGTCCTTTAGACGGTAGTAGGAATAGGCAATTTCAAAGGCGTTCAGGTTTTCCCGCTGGATATTTTCGATCAACGCCATTTCCATCAAGGTTTGGTCATTGGCGATTCGGATATAGGCAGGAACTTCTTTTAGTTGAGCTAATTTGGCGGCTCGCCAACGACGTTCCCCAGAAATAATCTGGTATGTTTTTGGATCTAATCGGCGGACGGTAATGGGTTGGATGAGTCCGTGGACTTTTAAAGACTCAGACAATTCTGCCAATGCCTTTTCATCAAATTCCTTGCGGGGCTGGTCTGCGTTGCGTTCTATATGCTCTAATGGAATCATGGCAAAATTATTGGCAAGCCCCTTCACCACCTTTGCCGGATTTTCCTCAATGTCCTTGTCCAATTTTTTGGTAAAAAGCGCATCCAAACCAGATCCTAGGTCTGCCTTAGTAGCGCCTACCTTTCTTATTTTTTTTGCCATTGTCTCCCTATTTAAGTCTATTTATATGGTTGTTTTGGGGTGATCGGGGCGGCAAATTAGCTAGCTGCCTTCGCGATCAAGTCATTGTTTTTATCTAAAAATTCTTTGGCTAAATTCAAAAAGTTGATGCTACCCTTGCTAGCAGCATTGACCATTACAACGGGCATATGCAAGTTCGGCGCTTCTCCGATCTTAGAATTACGGTGGATAATAGTATCGAATACCTTTTCGCCGAAGATCTCTCTCACTTTGGCAACTACTACATTACCTAGACGTAACCGGCGATCATACATAGAAAGCAAAATCCCTTCGATCTCCAAATCTGGGTTTAATTTACCTTGCACAAGAGAAATCGTTTGCTGGAGCTTCGCCAACCCTTCCAGGGCAAAATATTCGCACTGCACAGGCACCAAAACGGAATCTGCTGCCGTCAAGGCATTCAGGGTAATGATCCCGAGAGAAGGCAGGCAATCAAAGAAGATATAGTCATAGTCCTCTCTAACCTGATCCACCAGCTTTTTGAGTACGTATTCCCTTTCTTCCACAACGGCCAACTCCAATTCTGCCCCCACCAAATCAATACTAGAAGGCATGACATGTAGATTTGGCGTATCCGTTTCGTAAATGGCCTCGTACGGGTCTAGACCATTGATTAGGCAATCGTAGATCGTGGTGTCAATTTCGTGTGGGAGTGCACCGACACCGGAAGAGGCATTGGACTGTGGATCCGCATCAATGATTAGGATCTTCTTTTCCAAAATCGCCAGGCTCGCGGCCAGGTTGATGGTGGTCGTAGTTTTGCCAACTCCTCCTTTTTGATTTGCAATCGCAATGACTTTTCCCATGATTGAATTTAAGGTTGATAATCTATATTGGAACGGATGTAAGCCTGTTCATTTGGTGAAGCCTTGAACCCGTTCCCCTTGTAATGTAGATGTCTGATAAAGATTAAAGGTGAACTTCTTCACCGATGGTCGGCAAAATTAATGCTTTTCCTTTATCCGCAAAAGCTTTTTTCGCCGCTTCGTGATCTATTTTGATGTATCCGAACGTATCGAAATGACAGCCAATGATCGTGTCGCATTCAATGAATTCAGCCGCAATCGCCGCATCTTCATAACCCATAGTGAAATTGTCTCCTATCGGCAAAATGGCGAATTGCAATTTAGGGCAGGTCATGGGGATCAACTTCATATCTAGGGTTAAGGCTGTATCCCCAGCGATATAAAAGGAGGTTTCTTCATTCCAAACTACGAATCCCCCCGGATCTCCACCATTGCTTCCATCTGGTAAACTGCTGGTGTGAACTGCATTTACATATTTAGCCGTACCGAAATCGAATGTGGCTTTACCTCCATGATTCAAGGGATGCCCTTTGAGCTCCTTTTGACCAAACCAGCTTACCACTTCGTAGTTAGAGATTACGGTCGCACCAGTACGTTTTGCGATACTTTCTACATCCGCTACATGATCTGCGTGTCCGTGCGTAACCAAGATATAATCAGCAGGAATGCTATCTATATCAATCGCTTTGGCCAACTCATTGGGGCTAATGAAAGGATCAATGACAAGAGACTTTCCTTGTGTTTCAATCAAAAAACTGGCATGGCCGTAATAGGTGATCTTCATGACATAAATTTTTTAGGACATACGTCCGCATTAATTGGCTATGTGGAAGGATAGTATTCCGGAATGTTCAATTGCTAAAACTGTAGTGGCTTAGCTCTTAGAAGCTGATTGAATTCGGCTTTTGGAGTTTGTTATAGGCCTATTTTTTTGCCAATTGAGGCTCTTTTTGAGGAAAATAGCAGCGCTATGTGACGAAAAAAAGCCGACAAGTGGCGGAAAAAGAGCCATAACAAAACCACATCGTTAAATTCAAATAGCTTCTTGGATCAGTAAGAAGACCCGAATTTAGCCAGACTTTAGCATAAAATCTAGGAAATGGATCAATCATTTTTTCTGAGATACTGGATGGCAACAACCCCTTCTTCCTGAAGTTGTTCACCTGCTTGCCAAGCATCAGGAATTCCCCGTAGATCTGCCCTCATTTTTTCTTTGGAGTAGGCCGAAATTAAATGACTGTACAAGAGCCAGACCTCTTCTGTATCGGTAGGCAATTGCGCTAACCAAGCAGCTGGGTATTCGTCCCAAGCGGCTAGGTGGGGTTCAACCTCTTTTAGGTAGGGGCTAAACTCATGTAAATCTTGATAAAAACTAAAGGCTGGAACAGCCTCATTGTTGATGTAGATGAGGGTGGTGGGTTCAATCACTCTACCTAACTGCTCCAAAGTTGGCCTTAGCTCTTCAATTTGTAATGGAGCCCAAAGGTATTCTTGCCCCTTCTGGAGCGGGAGTAGCAATAGAACGGGGACCCAAAGAAGATAGCGGGCACGCCAGGTTCTACCTTGAACCGTAAAGGATTTTTCCTCCAACCCTTGAAAGGCAAAGGCAAATATCAAATAGAGGAAAGGGATGAAAAACAAGGTTAGCCTAGGAATCAAAGAATACAGGCCAAATGCCGAAGCTACCCAGGAGCTTAGAATCGGTAAGCCTAGAAGCAAAAGTAGATATCTAGAATGCTGGTATAAGCGAATCAGGCCAATAAAGAGCCCTAACCCCCCAAGTAGATAAGCCAGAAAGGTGAAACCAAAAGTGGAGCGTAAAATAGATTTTAACACACCACCTGCTTGTTGCCATCCCGCTACTTCAAACCAGTTTGTCGGAAAAGAAAATTGGCTATGATAATCGAGCAAAGCATCTTTGTCCAAGTCGAATCGCAGGATGAGCAGATAGTACATCCCAAAGCTGATTAACCAACTGCCCAAGACCAGGAACCAAAGTAATAGTTGACGATGAGCTCCCGCTTTCCAAAATTTCAATGCTACAAAAATACCGATACCAAATAACACAAAAACACTGGACATAGAAAACCAACAAGCCAAGCTCCCGATCACGCCCCCTGCCAAATAAAAGGAAGAAGGGAGAGTGTCGATTTTTGAATCCTCCTGATGTAGCCCGCTGCGTAAGAGCATATAAATCAGTAGGAGTGCTATCATAGCATCACTGCTATACTGTTTTACTTCCGTGTGATATCGAACGAACAAGGCAGAGAGGACCATCCAGGTAACTGGAATCAGTGAGGCCAAACTTGTCAATTGCAGCTGTCTACTGATTTGGAGCAATAACCAAAGACTGAGTATTCCAGCAAGCAGTGGCCAAATGCGTAGTGCCCATTCATGGGCACCCAAAAGCAGGGTAAAGGTTTTTGAAATACAAAGGAAAAAAGGAGGAGCGTATTGGTCATAGTCCAATACCTGGAAAAAGGCGAGGAAATCCTTCTCTATAATATTACGAGCAAGGCTGGCTTCATCAATAAAAAGGGAACGATGCTGCCCAAAAACAATTAGGCGTAGAACAATCCCGAAAAGGAGGATGGCTACGCCTAATTGTTGGGAGCTGAATTTAATTTTCACATCCCAAATGTAAAAAACTATATCCTATCGGAAAGGAACCACCAGCGGTAATCTAGCCTGAGCACCTTTCACAGTAGTAATCTCCTTAATTTGCTTGTAGTAAGGATACATGTCACCCATCTTAGTGCGTACAAATTGATCTTGGATGGCTTCTGTATCTCCCGTACCGGTAAGCTCCTCAATTAGTTGCAATAGAGGCTCTTTGATTTTCGGGTAGGTGGAAATTCTGTAATCGTCTAGCTCACTCATGTTGGCCGCCACTTTGATGGCATCTTCCAGGTCACCAATCCGATCTACTAGACCGATCTCCAAGGCCGCCGTACCAGTCCAAACGCGACCCTCAGCAATATTTCTCACAGTAGCTTCCGGGATATTACGCCCATCGCTTACCCGCTTGATGAAGATATCATACAGTCGATTGGTTTGACTCTGGTACAAAGCTCGTTCTTCTGGAGACATGTCATAAATGGTATTCAGTCCCAAAGAGAATTGCCCCGTTTTTACTGTATCAAAATGGATACCCATTTTCTCATTGAAAAGCTTCTGTGTACTAGGGATCAGGCTGAATACGCCGATTGAACCGGTAATGGTATTTTCCTGGGCAAGAATACTGTCTGCCATACAAGAAATATAGTATCCGCCGGAGGCCGCATAATCACCCATAGAAACAACTACGGGCTTGCCCGCTTCTTTTAGGAGACTAAGAGAGCGCCACATATTTTCAGAAGCCATGGCCGAGCCACCTGGAGAGTTTACTCGTAATACCACCGCTTTTACTTTGCTGTCCTTGCGCAGCTTGTCAATGATCTTCACGTATTTAGTATCTCCAGTAGAACCAGGAGAACCAGATCCATCTAAAATGGTGCCTTCCGCATAAACGACTGCTATTTTACCTTTAGCACCAAGGTTCAGTTTTGGTGGATTGCTGCTGTAGTAATTCTGGATACTCACCAATTTGACTTTATCGTCCTCGCTTAAGCCAATGGCATCTTTCAATTCACTAACGGCATTATCTCGGTAACCAATGCCGTCAATGAGTCCTAATGCGAGGGCCTTTTCCGGATCATTAGCACTGTATTCGTTGGCAATCTTTTTCAGCTCAGCAGGACTGATATTTCTTGACTCACCCACTTGCTCAACGTAATGGTCATAGAGGTGATTAATGAATTCTCGGATTTGTAACTTATTCTCTTCAGACAAATCATTTCTTCGATAAGGCTCTGTAGCACCTTTAAACTTACCGGCATAGAGCACTTGCATCTTGATGCCCAAGCGATCCAGCATATCCTTGTAAAATCCTACCGAAGCGGAGAAACCTCTGAAATCGATGGCTCCTAATGGTCCTACATGCACACGATCCGCCACCGAAGCTAGATAATAGCCACCTTGCGTGTAGTACTTGGAATAAGCAATGACAAATTTACCTTGATCTCTGCATGCTTGTAGGGCATCCCGTAATAGGTCCGAGCTTGCAAAGTTGACTGGGACCGACGACATCTCTAGAAATATAGCCTTGATTTTATCGTCTTCTGCGGCAACTTCTAAAGCATGTATATAATCGTGGAGACCTAATACCTTTTGATTTTCGAGATCCAAGGGAGCGGCCTCGACATTGTTGGTTTGTTCTGGAATGGGTTGACTAAAGGTTAGGTGCAAGACCGAATTGGCACTGATGGGTTCGGGTTGGCTACCTTTAGCGGCGATAGAACTAAAGATAGCGATGGAAAGCAGACTCAGAATGATGCTCCCCACAATAAATCCTAAACAAGAAGCAAAGAAGAACTTAAAAAACTGTTTCATCTATTTGTGTTTAAAGCGCGGAGTGATGGTTGAATTTATATCAAAAGACCACGGTTAAATATTGGGGCTTCACTCCGCATCAAGCGGTAATTTTCTGGTCACGAATATAGCTAGCGACAGACTAAAAACGATTTTTTTTTAGATCAAGTTGCCGTAAACATGGATGTGGAGAGCGAATTGTCGGGTTTTAGTCGAGAGGAGACAGTTGTAGACCTGGAAGTAACATCTTAGATGAGGTGGATCAGGTTGAGGATAGGACAAAAGAAAAATCCCGCATCTTGAATGATCAAAATGCGGGAAATAGTTTGATTTAAAATTTTAGCATCCTTCTTATTTCCTGTTCTTCTTTGGTGTTGGCCTTTAGAACCTCTGCCTCGAAGATGTGTTTGGATGCACCCTCTGGGACGGCTTTGAATTGTTCGGGACGAACCAGCGCTATTTTCTGGTCGGCCGTTACAATCCAGAGCATGTTGTCCGAAAGAGTATTATATGCAATAGGCGTGTTTCTCGTTGCTAGGAAGCGGACCACAGTATTCCGTGTTTTATCTACCAAGTAAGCAGGAAGATTATCTAAGGGCTTACCATCGGTATCCACAAACTTGGCTTTTACCGTTTGCTCTAAAGGAGCGACAGGACGATCGCAATTCCAAATACCAAATCCGGTGGCTCGGAATTGATTACGAACTTTGCGTTTCTGCATAGCGTAGGCCAATGGATCGTCGTCTGATGAATGCCGCCCTGCGAAGAGCTCTTCCTCTAATGCTAAGCGAAGCTTTTGTTTGGCTTCCCGGTAATCAGCTAGAAGTTTAGCCTTTTCATCCGAAATGCTGGCTTCGTAGGCTATCATGGCTTCCTGATAGGCTGTTAATTCAGCTTCATAATTGCTGAGCGCTTGATTGAAGCCTTCCCCCGTAAGAACGCGATTGATGATCATAGGAACTTCTGTAGTGCCACTGAAGTAAGTGATTTCGTATTCCCAGGCTTGCAATTTTCTTAATCGAGCTCCTTCCCACTCGACTTGCAGGGATCGGGTATCAAAATCTACATTCTTTGGCGAAACCTCCCAAATGATGTTATCAATCTGCGTCCTGAGCTCCTGTCTTTCTGATGCCGGAATGCTCTGTTCGTCTAAAGAGATGACAAAGCCCTCTGGGTCTATGGAGAAAGTGGGCTGTCCACTTCTAGCTTTTTGTGGCTTGACAGGAGCAATGGGTTGAGGGAAACGCGAATTTAGGGTCGCTTCGTTTTTCTCTTTTTCTGCATCGAGTGCAGCTAGTGATTCTTTATATGTATTGAGTGCTGAATAGGCAGGATCTTGTGGATTAACGGTTGGCAATACATCATCAATGATCTCTAGTTGGTCAATATCTTGGTACACCCACTTACGAGCAGCGGTATCCAATTGATAGATATTGTAACTAGGAGGGACATTGATATCAGGTACATCAATTTGGGACACCAAGGATACGTCGATGTGTTTCCCGGGAGCCATATTTACTCTCTTGCCATTTTGCTCAGCATAGATCTCTATCATGCCGGCGGATTCCAATGTGTAGCGTACATTGGCTGAATCGTATACCATAGGAATGCCAGAAAGGAAGAAGTCCACATAATCATGCATTTCACGATAACGGATCTCCACCTCACCTGTAATTAATTTACCACGATCGTCCATAAAAGCTGCAGCAGGGACGACTAATCTAGAACCACTTGCGTATTCATACACACCGCCTTGATTAACATCTACTTTGTAACTAGTAAAAGTAGGTTCAACATCGGCGAAAGGAGGCATTATATAAGGTTGTTCCTCAAAATAAGCTTGCTGTTGTTGCTCATAATCAGCAGGATTAATACCCCAAAGTACCAGGAGCAGGGCGATCGCTGCAGCGGCTGCACCTCCATAATAGTAGAGCCGTCTAATTCGCCCAGTGTTCCGCTGGCCTTTATTAGCCTCCAATTGGTCCAGTAGGGCATCAAAGTCCATGTGTCCGGCTATCTGCTCCTGACTGGGCTGTTTTGGATTGATTACTATTTTGTAGTTTTTCTTCATCGGAATGATTTTTGGAAGAAAAAGAAGGCCTGATCCTTAAAATGATAGGATGGAAAAAAGAAAGCCATGTTTTCGCTAGTAAATGACATAATGCTTAATTTTCTCGTGATGAATTAGCAATCTTCTTTTTCATTCGTTCCAAAATCCGGTATGTTCTCACCTTTGCATTGTTTTCCGTAATTCCCGTTATTTCAGCCACTTCCCGAAAGGAACGTTGCTCAAAAAAACGGAGTTCAATTAGTTGCAGATCCCCCTCCTTTAGTGTGTCCAGTGTCGCTAGTAGCTGTTGTCTCAATCCTTCTGTGTCCTGTTCGTCTAGTTCGTCAATCATATCTGTAAAAGAACTTTCCTCCATGCTGACGACTCTGTTTTTCTGCGTGGCACGATAGTGTTGGGCTACTTCATTGCTGGCAATGCGGTAGAGCCAAGCAGAAAAGGGTACTCCTTTGTAGGAATAGGAATTTATCCTTTGTAGGGCTTTAAGGAATACTTGTGAGCAGATATCAGCGGTAAGTTCTTCCTGGTTGGTTCTTCTAAAAATAAAGCGAAAGATGGGTTCGTAATAGCGGTTGTAAAGCGGACGGAAACGCGCGGGGTCACGTTGGGCTGCCTGTACTTCAAGCCACTCTTCCTGCATATGCTCCACGGAAACAGACTTCTTAGACATACTCATGCCTACGTTTTTTATATGGCTTCGGCTTAATTGAAGTTTTGAAAACATCAAATGTACATTTTTTAGCCCAAAATTGCTATGATGAGAACCTAGCTTATCGTCTCATTTATTATTCGGTTGATTTTACTACCATAATGCGAGCATTCTGAAAAGGTACACCCCGCAGAAGTTTTTTTTCAAAAAATATTACTTTTACTGGAAAAGGGGATCTAGAGGCTATCTGAAAGTATCTCTCTGGTGATCAAGAAATGTTTTTCACCTCAAATTATTCATGTGTTGCTTTAGCGGCAGAAAAGCCCTGAGGTAATCCTAACTCTACCCATTCCGCAGACATTTTGAGATAGCTTCATGAAAGGAGGAGCTTTGCATTCACTAAATCTCCGGTATGAAATTTCGTTTACTGCTGGGGCTGGGAACAGCCCTGCTACTGTTGTTAGGATATCTGTTTTTCTTTCCCGTTCAAGTCGATCCAGTCTCCTGGAGGCCACCACGTGCTCCCGCTCTCGAAGGTAAATACGAAGTAAATAACAATCTAAGCCGCCTTTTGGTCCTGTATGAAGATCAATGCAGGGCCTGCGAAGATGTGGCTATTGACAATCAAGGCAGATTGTATGGCTCGAGTGTTACCGGTGAGATCATTCGCTTTGATGGGCGCAAAGAGGAACCAGAACTCTTTTTTGATACGGGAGGTCGGCCCTTGGGGATGCACTTTGATTTTTTGGGGAACCTCCTGGTGGCGGATGCGGATAAAGGCTTGATCTCCATAAATCCGACGGGCGAATCCACCGTGTTAGTCAGTTCCCACAATGAAGTAGCCTTTGGGATAACGGATGATGTTGAGGTGGGCAGAGATGGTAAGATTTACTTCTCAGATGCCTCACACCGCTTCCAACTGCATGATTATAAACTCGACATTCTAGAACATCGGCCTAATGGTAGGCTGATGGAATATGATCCTGTTTCACAAGAGACCAAACTCCTATTGGATGATCTCTACTTTGCCAATGGGGTCGCAGTGGCCGCAGATCAATCTTTTGTGTTGGTGGTGGAGACGGGGGCTTACAGGGTACGGCGATACTGGTTGAAGGGGAATCGCGCTGGACAAAATGATGTTTTTATTCAAAATCTGCCAGGATTTCCGGATGGTATTTCCCGTGGTTCTCGGGGCGTCTTTTGGCTAACTTTAGTCTCGCCTAGGAATCCTCAATTGGATAAATTGATGGTGAAGCCTTTACAAAGAAAGATCTTGGCTCGCCTACCTGAAGCTTTACAGCCCGCTCCGGAACGATATAGCTTCGTTCTAGGTATTAATGAACGGGCACAAATCGTATACAACTTACAAGATCCCAGAGGGAAGTTCGCCCTAATTACGAATGTCCAAGAATACGAGGGGCAACTATATCTCGGCTCCTTGGCTGACAATGGGATCGGAACCATTCAACGACCTCGATAATGACAAAAACAAGTTTGTTGCAAGCCGCTTATGATCCGGAAGCTTTCCGGAGCATGGGGTATCAATTAATTGATGAGCTGGCAGATTATCTGGCAAAATGCCAGGCAGGGGCCGAGGAAATTCCTGCCAACCCATGGATCAAACCTGAGGAGGCTAGGGAGCGCTGGAGCGCTGCCGTGGACCAGGCTGGAAGCGTTTCAAGCCTGCAAATTCTGGTCGATACGCTCAAAGAAGGAGTGCATTTGCATCATCCTAAGTATATGGGACATCAAATTAGTCCCCCGATTCCAATCACCGCTTTGGCAGGGCTGGTGAGTGATTGGATGAACAATGGCATGGGGGTCTACGAGATGGGGGTCCCAGGATCTACGATGGAACATTTAGCTGTAAAAAAGGTGAGTCAATACATGGGGTTTTCTGATGCAGCGGATGGTTTCATTACCTCCGGTGGAACGCTAGCCAATACCACGGCCTTGCTCGCGGCTAGAAGCATCAAAGCGCAACAAAATGTATGGACCGATGGGCATGATCAACCCCTGGCGCTAATGGTATCAGAAGCAGCCCATTATTGCGTAGACCGAGCCGCGAAGATCATGGGATGGGGCGAAAAAGGGATCATCAAGGTACCCGTTAATGATCGCTATCAAATGAAGACTGATCAATTACAGCGGCTATATCAAGAGGCCAGCGATGCGGGCGTGCAAGTAATCGCGGTGGTAGGAAGTGCCTGTAGTACGGCCACTGGCTCCTTCGATGACTTAAGGGCGATTGCCAAGTTTTGTCAGCAGCACGATCTTTGGTTTCACGTGGATGGCGCGCATGGAGCTGCCTTGGCCTTCTCCGGGAAGTACAAGGATCGGGTAAAGGGAATAGAATTAGCTGATTCCGTAGCGATGGATTTTCATAAGATGTTGCTTACGCCTTCCATTACCACCGCTTTGATTTTCAAGGACGGGAAGCATAGCTATCAAACTTTTAGCCAAAGAGCAGATTACCTTTTTGAGCAAGCCGATCCGGAATGGTTCAACTTTGCTAAAAGAACTTTTGAATGCACCAAGTTAATGTTAGGCTTAAAGGCTTTCATTACCCTCAGCCAGTATGGGGTGAAACTTTGGGACGAGGCCGTTACGGCAGTGGTAGACCTCAGTCAAGCCTTTGCTCAAATGATCAAAGATCATCCAGCCTTCGAATTGGCAGTAGAACCTGAGTGCAATATTGTTTGCTTCAGATATCAGCAAGAAGGAATATCGAAGAAGGAGCAAAATCAGCTAAATGATCGACTCCGTCAGTCTATTTTGGAAGATGGAGAATTCTATATCGTCAAGACTTGGCTAGGGGAGGAGTTGTGGCTGAGAACCACGCTAGCCAACCCACTAAGTACTACAACGGAATTAAAAGGTCTTTTGGATAAGATTGAGGGTTTTGTACCTGCTCATCTACCCGCTTAAAATAAAGAACCCGATTTCTGGCCAGTCCAAAAATCGGGTTCTTATATGCTAATTCAGATCAAAGATCTGAAAATTTACTTCTCTATTGCAAAACCTCTTTCACTAGGTCAGCTGCCTCTTGTAGCAAGATAGCAGAGTGTACGGAAAGACCCGATTCGTCAATGATGGTTTTAGCTAGATCCGCATTGGTTCCTTGCAATCTCACGATGATCGGAACGCTAATATCGCCGATGTTCTTATAAGCGTCAACCACCCCTTGAGCAACGCGATCGCAACGCACAATACCACCAAAAATATTAATCAAGATCGCTTTTACTGCAGGGTCACGTAGAATGATGCGGAAAGCTTGTTCAACGCGGGCAGCATCAGCTGTACCCCCAACATCTAAGAAGTTTGCAGGCTCACCACCAGAAAGTTTGATAATATCCATGGTGGCCATGGCCAAACCAGCACCATTTACCATACATCCTACATTACCATCAAGATTCACGTAATTCAAACCGTAGCTCTTGGCTTCAACTTCTGTTGGATCTTCTTCATCGGTATCTCTTAGCTCCGCCAAGTCTTTGTGACGGAACAGGGAATTATCATCCAAAGAAACTTTGCAGTCCACTGCGATAATTCGATCTTCGCCATCCTTAAGGCAAGGGTTGATTTCAAAAAGAGAAGCATCGGATCCGACGAAAGCTTTGTATAGCTTCGTGATGAATCTTACCATCTCTTTGAATGCTTTACCGCTCAATCCTAAATTGAAAGCTACCTTACGAGCCTGGAAAGGCAGTAGTCCCAACTGTGGATCGATATATTCTTTATGTACAAGTTCTGGCGTCTTTTCAGCTACCTCTTCAATGTCCATACCACCCTCGGTAGAGTGAATGATCACATTGCGTTTCTTTTCTCTATCCATCAGGATGGAGATGTAGTATTCCTTGCAAGCATCAAAGTCAGGTGCATAAACATCCTGAGCAACAAGGACCTTGCGTACTAGTTTCCCAGGGCCTTCCATACCGCCTGGCGTCTGGGGTGTTTTCAACATCATGCCGATGATGTTACCCGCATGTTCTTTGAGATCGTCCAAGTTTTTGGCCAATTTCACTCCACCACCTTTACCACGACCACCAGCATGGATCTGGGCTTTCACCACTGCCATTTCGGTACCCGTTTCTTCTTGCAGGGACTTGAAGGCATCTAGAGCCTCCTCTACAGTTGTTGCGACTTTACCTTCCTGAATGGTAACGCCGTAACTCTTTAGCAATTCTTTACCTTGATATTCATGTAAGTTCATGTAGGATGGGTTTGAATTTTCGCCAGCAAAAGTAACGGATTTTTGCGGAATTCAAAAAGGTGAGCAGAAGTATTGTCAAGAACCCGTAAGTCAATGTTACGGCAAGGTTAAGAGCGGGAGAAAGGAATCGTAAAACGGGATGGCCAGAACAGCGGATTTGCCTACAATTTCTTAGGAATAGACGGACGGGTTAGCGCCCGGTCCTACCAATCTGCAAAGGCTTCGTTGAAGATGTATTCCATGATCTGATTCACAATTTCATCTAAAGCTGCTTCCTGGACAGAACTGAGATCTGTTGTGCTCGGGAAATCAAAAAAATGGGAGAAGTTTTTCTTCCAACCTTTATCAGTTTCTACATTGTTGATATATTCCACGGCTGTCGTGACCGTCAAGCGGTTAAGAGCCGTAGTTTCGTTAGCTCGTGGCGCCTCTGAGGTGACTCTAAAGTCCACGAGGGTGCCGATAAATTCGATGTCAGGAGTTACCTGGTTTTCTACCAGGCGCGCTTCTGTTCTCACCTTTTGATCAAGGGCAAAGGTTAAGGTTTGTGCGAGCGTAGGAGGCGCATTGGGAGCATTATCCTTAAATCGAATGACATAAAAGGTCTTCACATTGTCGCCAATGCTGATTCCAGAGAAGGTATAGCAGGAAGCACTGAGGATGCAGATCAGCAAAGCTAGCAACGTATATCTAAATGTAGTCATGATCAAAGGTAAGTTTTAAGGCATCTCTTTACCAAATCGCTTTAACAAGTTTAACCTTCTATTAGGGGTATCACCTGGCGATCAGCCGGACTAAAGGTTATACTCTTTAATCTTTCGGTACAAGGTACGCTCTGAGATTTCTAGATCCTGGGCTGCTTCCTTTCGCTTACCATCATGCTTTTTCAAAGCACGGCGAATGAGCTCTTTTTCATTTTCAACCAGGGAAAGATTGTCGTCTACTACTACAAGGTCCTGGTACTGCTCCTCAGCGCTTTCATCTAAGATTATGGGCTTGAGTTTTTCCTCAGAACGAACAGGGGGCGCAGCGGGGGCAGGCTTGTATTCGTCTAGTAAGTCTTCTACAGCGCTGGTCGAGTAGCGAGGGATTTCATCCCTACGACTAACTGAAGCTCCAATCCCTCGTATCGGAGAGACGTCAGGAACCTGTAAGTTATTATCTCTGATAATCTCAAAAACTAGATCCTTGAGATCTGTCAGATCCTTTTTCATCTCGAAGAGCACTTTGTACAGGATTTCTCTCTCCTTCAGATTTCCCTCGCTGAGATCTTCACTTTCATGAATCATCGGTAGATTGCGCTTCAGCAAGTTAGGAATCAATTCCAGCATATGTTCCGCACTGACCATCCGTTCTTCAGACAGCACCGATACCTGTTCTGCTACGTTTTTCAACTCTCTAATATTACCTGGCCATCGATAGGATTCTAAAAACAGGCGGGCACGCTCATCGAGTTGCACGGGAGGAGTGCGGTAGGTTTCGGCAAAATCCACCGCAAATTTTCGGAAGAGCATGTAAATGTCTTCTGGTCGTTCTCGCAAAGAGGGGAGGTGGATGGGAACGGTATTCAATCGGAAATAAAGATCCTCTCTAAATTTTCCTTTTCTAATGGCTTCTTGCAGCTTTACATTGGTAGCTGCCACGATGCGGACATCTGTCTTCTGCGGCTTGGAAGATCCCACTCTAATGAATTCTCCCGCTTCCAAAATCCTTAGTAGAGCCGCCTGTGTTTCAGCAGGCATTTCTCCAATCTCATCCAGGAAAATAGTGCCACCATTGTAGGTTTCAAAATAGCCTTTACGTTCACCGGTGGCTCCAGTAAAAGCGCCTTTTTCATGGCCAAATAGCTCGGAGTTAATGGTGCCTTCAGGAATGGCTCCACAATTGATTGCGATAAATTTATTGTGCTTGCGAGCACTATTTTCATGTATGATCCGTGAGAACGCCTCTTTGCCCGTTCCACTTTCGCCTGTAATCAATACAGAGAGATCCGTCTTAGCTACTCGTACCGCCGTACCTAAAGCTCGATCCAGCAGAGGAGATCGACCAATGATGCCATATCTTTGTTTAACGGACTGTAGCTTTTCCATAAATGGTTTTTGACGAATAATAAAGAGCGTTGCGGTTTCTCTAAAATTTCTATTCGGTGACCATCTCTCCAATCAGCGTAGCACTAGTCGCCTTATTCACGGTAACCTGTACATAATCTCCAGCTTGGTAACCAGATACTTTTGGAAAGACAATCGTCTTGTTCTGGGAATTTCTGCCTTTGAAATCCTGATCGGATTTTTTGGAGGTTCCCTCAATAAGTACTTTGAAGGTTTTCCCAATGTCACGTTGATTATGCGCCTGCGAAACCTTAGTCTGTAATTGAATGATCTCTTGTAGACGTCTCTTCTTGGTTTCGAGCGGAATATCGTCTTCGTATTTTCTTGCGGCCATGGTTCCTGGACGTTCAGAATAGAAGAACATATAGGACATACTATAGCCAGCAAATTCGATCATACTCAAGGTATCCTGATGCTCCGCCTCCGTTTCTGAGCAGAAACCAGCAATGATATCGGAGGAAATCGCGCAATCTGGAATTATTTCGTAGATCCGGTTGATCTTCTTGATATACCATTCTCGATCGTAGGTCCGGTTCATCAGCTCTAGTACACGGCTATTTCCAGATTGTACCGGAAGGTGAATGTAGTTGCAGATATTCTCGTACTTAGCCATCGTGTACAACACCTCATCGGTGATATCTTTTGGATGAGAGGTAGAGAATCGTATGCGAAGATCTGGGTGTACATTCGCCACTTGTGCCAGGAGGTCCGCAAAACTGACCACTTCCTGGGTTTCAGGGTTTTCCCATTTGTAGGAATCTACGTTTTGTCCCAAAAGAGTCACTTCTCTATATCCCTTTTCATATAGATCGGTTGCTTCCGCCACAATACTGAATGCATTGCGACTTCGCTCTCTACCACGGGTAAAGGGCACCACGCAAAAAGAACACATGTTATCGCAACCACGCATGATAGAAATAAATGCCGAAACACCATTGCTACCCAATCTCAGTGGGCTAATGTCTGCATAGGTTTCTTCACGAGATAAAAAGACATTTACACCTTTATCCCCTTCTTCCGCATTGGATACCAAGTTGGGTAGATCCCGGTAGGCATCGGGGCCAACGACTAGATCCACCAGTTTTTCCTGTTCCAAAAACTTACTCTTCAGTCGCTCCGCCATGCATCCTAGCACTCCAACCAATGTACCTGGTCTCTGCTGTTTCACTTTATCAAACACCCTTAGCCTTTTCCGAACGGTATCTTCAGCCTTTTCTCTAATGGAACACGTATTAATCATAATCAGGTCAGCCACCTCCATATTGCGAGTAGGCTGAAACCCAACTTCCGCAAGAATAGATGCTACAATTTCACTATCACTAAAATTCATCTGACAGCCATAGCTCTCTATATAGAAATGCTTCTGATTTGTAGCAGCACCTGGCAGCCCAGCCTCCTGGAAGAACACTTCTCCTTGCTTGCTTTCGTCTATCTCCTTCTTAATGCCCGTAAGGGTCGGATTGTCGTTGTACATACTTTGCTAATTTGATCAACTCAATGCATCTACTTCAAAAAAAGAGTGCATCTGAATCCCAAATGGTTCCGGATGCACTCTTTTTTTCTGCTTCGACTAATCTGATGTTTGCGGCTACTCACAAATGAAATTCAACACTTTCTCTGGTCGTCATTTCATCTCATTTTATGATTGCCCACTGGACCTGTCGAAGAAGGTTTTTTATCAAAGCTACACCCAATTGGGGTGCAAAAGTAATCAATTTTCAGTACTAATGTGACAAAATGTCAGTTAAAATTTGTAATCCAAGCGGACTGTCAAATTGCGTGGTTCTTCCAAGAGACCTGGTCGGAAGTTGTAGGCAATATTGGTCACATTCCCGAGGATAATCGAGGCTTTGAAGTCTTCATTGAAACGATAAGCGGCTCTAATATTATGGCGCCAAAAACCGTTGCCTATCCTTTCTCGGAATTCTACTAGGCCTGGAACGATCAGGAAGAAGATGGCATCAATGGCTTCTAACCTACTGTTATAAAAGCTCTCCAATCCAATATTGAACTGCTTGATTTGCGTTTCCAGGTCAAACTTGATCGTATGCTTGGATCTGTATTTCAAGATATTGTCAGAACTGGAAGAGTTATTAGCATTGCGTTGCGCCAATGTTCCACCGTCTGCTGGCAAAGGGGTGGGATCAAATTCATCAAACCTGGGATCGACGTAGGTATAACCGGCTAGAATGGTGGTGGGGGCCCCGAATAGATTGCCCTTTCCGGCAATGGAGATCTCCGCCCCAGAGATATCAGTACCACCAATGTTGACAGCATTGAAGGCCAGTTGGCTATTGATGTTAAATTCAATCATATCCTCGTACTTCATGGTAAAAGCAGCCAAGTCCACAAAGCCTTCAAAGCCGCCTAAGCGAAACCCTTGCTTGATCCCCAATTCAGCTGACCATCCTGTTTCTGATCCTAGAGTAGGATTGGGTACCACAGGAAATCCGGCATTCGTGAAGATGAACTTTTCAGCAATGGTAGGGAAACGATAACCTTGACCCCAAGATCCCCGGATGTAGGTGAAATCCGCCAGCTGATAATTCAACCCCAACCGAAGCACTGGCTTGGATTCACGTTCCTCAGAAGGATCTACCACACCATTGAGGAAGACCCCATCGGTATAGCTGAAACCGGGGTTATTCAGCACATTATCTTCGTAGCGAAATCCGAGAGAGACATTGAGTCGGTTAAAGAATTTCTTGTCAAATTGTAAATAGGCAGCTAAGTTTTGTGAAGTGAAGGTGGTATCACCGTATAATTCGGCTTCTACTCGGGTAGCTCTCCCTACAAAACCACCTGTCATGACTAAATTGGCTGCCTGAAATCGCTTCTGATACTGGTATTCTCCATACAGCGTGTAGGAGTAATTGGATTGGTTATTATCGTTATTATTGTTGACCTCATGGTAACGCGTGAGCACTCGATGCTTCGCTCCGTTTTTTTCGAAGTATACCAAGTAAGGATCAATATTGTAGCGTACCCGATCTCGGGCAGTTGCAGTACCGGCATTACCAATGTAGGCAGAGGTGTCAGCTGACCAGTAAGAGAAGGCAGCAGATTCCCCGGCGTTTATATTGGCATTTACACCGAATGATAAGCGATCGCTAACTCGATAACGCGTACCAATATTAAAGCGGCCATAGCGATTATAAGTGTCCTTGTTGAAACTTTCTTCCTTGTTGTAAAACCCGCCGAGGACCAGATCAAACTTGTTAAATTTCTGCTTATGGGAAAGACTGGCAATCAGATGGTAGGGAGCGGAATCCCACCATTTAAGCCGTTTGTCTTTCGGCGAAAAATAGTTCGTATAGGCAATGGATGCTTTCGTTTCAGGCTCAAGACTCGGGAAAGTTGTACGGACATTTACTATCCCATTCAATGCTGCCGAGCCATATAGCGCCGAGGCGGCTCCTTTCACCACTTCTATTTGCTCGATGCTTTCCACAGGTACATCATCCCAATTGGGAAACCCAGCATCTGCATTGAGGATAGGAATGTCATCCACCAACAAAAGAACCCTACTTCCTGCACCTTGAGAGAAACCAGATCCTCCTCTGATATTAGCCTGACCATCGATTACGGTTACACCTGGCACTTTTTGTAGTGCATCGTCCAGGGCCGGCTTGTTGGTGCTTTGAATAAGATCAGGTTGTAAGACTTCCAATGATACTGTTACCTCACCCAAAGGCTTATCAAATTTTCCGGTGGTAACGGTTGCTGTTTGCAGCAGATTGGTCTGTGGCTCAAGTCCAAGATTAATGGATAAGTTTTCACCCGCTTTTAGCTCGATAGTTTGGGTGGTCGTTTCGTAACCTACATAGCGGACGGTAAGTTGGTGTGTTCCTTCGTTGATGGTGATCGAATAATTGCCATCGAAATCCGTCAGCGTTCCCTTTTGACCTATTTGAATGGTGGCTGCGATGAGTGGTTCTTGCGTTGCATTATCCGTAATTTGTCCTGTGAGCGTTGCTAATTGTTGCCCCATTAAAATCCCTCCCATTAACAAGAACGGGATGGTGAATAGATGCCTTCTGTTCATATATTCCGGAGTTTGTTTTGGAATTAACAATGAATTATGCTCAGATGGGTAGCTTGAAGAAATGAGTGCTGCTATTGACTATTGTAAAGTCGAGTATGTGGTCTTAGGAAAGGTGTTCTACGCAGCAAATGTAGCACATTTCTGGAAAATAGATAGCGTGAAAGTTAGTATCAAGCTGGACTTTCTGGCCAACAGAAAAAAATATGCTGTACAGGAATCCGTCAATCCTATCCTTCCGTAAAAATTACATTTTTCTGATAGACAGGTGCTTATGTTGTGTGCATACCATGTTGAGAAAAGAGAATCGACTTGTAAGTTGGCTGACGAACCTCAGTCTAAGAAGTGTTAAAAAATAATTTTCAACTACAGATTGTCGGTAAACCGCTAACTTTGCACGAATTATTATTGTCAATAATGTCATCTAAAAACAAGAGATATTATATCTTGCGATAGATGTAAAGGCAAAGCAGTTGCAGAGGAAAGCACCCGCCACCATTGGGTTCTGGCCTGGTAACTACCTATTATATAATCACTTTGAATCACTAAAAATTGGCGCTGTTGTCCTGCGGATAAACTTGCATAAATCGGGAGCAAATTGAAGCTCGGTGACTACACAGTGCTAAACTTTAAATTTGTTGCCGCATCTTATCCACACTAACTCGCCACTCAAAATCGCCTACAGATATGAAGCAAAAATTTTTACTCTTCTTTGTTTTTATTTTAGGATTAGGTGCAATAAATGCACAAACTTGTGATCCGGATACAACGGGACTTCCAGAAGGTTTTTTGATTGACCCGCTGCCATATATTGCCGAGACCAATCCAACTGGTGGTATTGACACTGCTGCCATTGTTGGACAACCATTCGAATTTGTTCTGACTTTCGCTACTCCCGCAACTTTTGAGGTGAGCGGTTTGGGGGCCTTTGATGTAACTTCCATCGATTTGGCTACCGAAGGTGCGTTGAGCAATTTGCCAGCATCTATGGATTATGTTTGTAATCCTCCGAACTGTGTCTTTGAGAAAGATTCAATCGGCTGTGTGCTGGTCTTCGGAACGCCTACGATGGACGAGGCTGGAGATGGTAGCACTGTTTATGATGTCGGTGTCACCACGGTAGTTCGGACTACCATTGCTGCGGTACCTTTCAATTTTCCTAGTACTTTATTTCCAGGTAACTACTTTCTGTGTGTAAAGGCTACGCCGGATACCCCAGATTGTGAATTCTTACTAGCGGATAATAATGACCTAAGTGATCGGGTAGCGCGGATGTATAATCGACCTAATCCGACCTCGGGATTCACAGAAATTGTCATAGAATCTATGGAAAGCGGGCAGTTTTTGCTGACGGTCTCAGATATGTTAGGCCGGCAGCTGCATTATCAACCCGTCGATGTGATCGCTGGTACGAATCAATTTAACTTTGATGCGAGCCACTTGGCAGAAGGGATGTATATCTATACATTAAGTGATGGCCGGGCTCGAACGAGTCAAAAAATGATGATCAGACGCTAAGCTCTTTCATCCTTATGGATGATTGTCAGACACTTACATAAAATCTCATGGACAGACGCCTAATTCACATTAGGCGTCTGTTCTCATTTCCCAGTTTATTGTTTTTATGAAAAAATCTTTACTATTTCTCTCTCTGGTTTGGCTTGCCGTAAATCTAAAAGCTCAAAATGGTTGTCCAGGTTGTGCCATCAACTTGCCCGTGGATTTAGCTGAGGACACGCTCTTTCTAAGTGATGCACCGGCTGGTCAAGCTAATATTTATTACGATCAAGATCTAAGCTTCCGCTTACCCAGAACTACCACACCGGTTGCTTCTATTGATAGTACAACTCCACCCAATCTGGCGATTTCAAGTTTTGAGATAGTATCCGTTAGTAATTTGCCACCTGGCTTAAGTTGGGAAGCGAATCAAAGGGAATTTGATACCAGCGAAGAAACGGATGGTTGTGTGAAAATTTGTGGCACGCCATTGATCCCTGGTTTATATAATGTCGAAGTAGTACTTGATGCCCAGGTGGTCATCATTTCGCGTCGTACATCTTTTTCCTTTACCCTATTGATCCAGCCTGGTGTAACGGCTACGGATGGTTTCAGAATGATCAATAATGTAGGATGCGGCGAGCTTGATGTTACTTTTATCAATACGATTCCTTCCAATGAAGTTGAAGGGTTTTCCTATCGATGGGATTTTGGCAATGGTCTAGTCAGTGAAGAAGAAAACCCAATGCCTTTGACTTATGATGAGCCTGGAATTTACGAAGTTAATTACGAAGCAGTCATTGATACAGCTGGCTTCTTTTTGACTAAAGTGCTCATCGAAGAAACCACTTGTAACGATATTTTAGGGGGACGTCCTGATCTCAAGATCGATGTCATAGAACCTGACGGTACAACAGTTTACACTTCTGATATTATTACGAATGCCACCCTGCCCTTGACATTTGAGTTGTTACAACCGATTGAAGATATTGGTAATTATAGCCTTCGTGTTACGGATGATGACAGTGGGATCGGTGGTGCTGATGATGTTTGTGGGATAGTGAATTTTACGCAGAATACTGAAGGCAGCTTGACTGATGGAGATGACCTAAAAGTAACCCTTACCATTACACATCCGGTAGAAACGATAAACTCAAAGGATACCGTATTTGTTTTTGCACAACCGGAAGCTCCTGATTTAGTTTTAGAGGAGCAGTTTCCTTTGTGTGAAGGAGATACGATTGAAGCCATGGTACTAAATTATCAGGATGGCTTACAGTGGGTGCAAGATAGTACTTCTCTGTTTGAGGAGACGGAGGCTACTTTAAAAATCAGTGAAAATGGAACCTATTGGGCCAGATATATATCGCCAGAAGGTTGTTCGAGTGAATCGCTACCTGTATCTGCTAGCTTTGGGATGGTACCTAGCGGGATAGCATTTGAGGTGGAAAACAACTTGCTAAGTGTTTTTCAGCCAGAAGATTTGCCAGAGAGTAGTAGTGTTGCTTGGCAAGCAGATGGAGCAATGATACCAGGGGCAGACGGTTTAGTATTCTGTGTTGACAGTTCTGCCACTTACACTTTGGTAGTAACCGATGAAGAAACGGGCTGTTTTGCTACTTTTAGTCAAATGGTGACTTATGACCCGAATTTCCCTAACTGTGTCTCATCAAATGAAGAAGTTTATAGAGAGGATTTGGCTAGGGTTTATCCCAACCCATTTCAAGAAAATATAGTAGTGGAGATTCAAGATCCTACAACTCAGCCCAGTAACTTTAGAGTAATTTCTGTCGATGGAAGAGAAATAATTGCTGGAAAATGGAGAGATTTGCCGGGAAATTGGGATAAAAAAGAACTTCCAGTGTATGAATTAGCAAAAGGTATATATATATTACAACTTTTTACAGGACGTTTACACCAAAACATCAAACTTGTCAAAGAATAAAGTTCTGGATCAAGTTTTTGCCCGGTAGAAAGATTGAGCCAGAACCATGAATAATTAAACGTTAATGCCCAATGACGGTTAAGATGGAAAAGCGGAAGATGGGAAACCTAGTGACAGAAGGCATCCCCGAGATTCCGTTGAAAGTAAAAGAAAGATTAGAGGAGTACCGCAACACCAAGGAAGCCCAGTTCTTAGATTGGCTGGATGAAGAGGAGGGGCTCCTAATCAGTACGCGCTCTGAAGATAGTGCCCAGATCCATGCTGTCCGGTATCCGGGAGCTGCTATGCAGCAACTTACCTTTTTTTCCGAACCCATCGTTAATGCCAAGGTTCGCCCACAATCTGCTGGTAATCAATTTATTTTCTCCAAGGATAAAGGTGGAGATGAAGCCTTTCAACTTTATCTTTTTGATATTGATAACAGCAGCTATGATTTACTTACCGATGGTGAATCCAAGAGTGATTACCCTTTATGGAGCAATCGGGGAGACTGTCTGGTCTACACCACCACGGCTGAGAATGGGGTAGATATGAACCCTGTGCTATGTTTCCCTGGTGAAGACAAGGCTGACCGGGTTTTATTTAGAAAAGAAGGATATTGGTATCCATTGAGTTGGTCCAAGGATGATCGTTATCTCGCTCTCATTCGATATATATCTATCGAGGATAGTCAATTGTATATTTTTGATGTAGAGCAAGACAAACTGATTGCTGCTTATCCAGACCAGGAACAGATCAGTTGTCGATATGCTATTTGGTCCAAGCATTCAAATTGTCTTTTTTACACCTGTAACGTAAGCAGTCAATTTCTTCAGCTGTATTGCTGGGACTGGACAAGTGGAGAAAGAAAACCATTATTTGCTGATTTACAATGGGATATAGAGTCTTTAAGCTTATCTAGTGATGGGGCATCCCTAGCTTTTACCGTAAATGAAGAAGGCTACAGTTCGCTGTATATCATGAATACGGAGGATTTTAGCATTAGCCGAGTTGAGGAAATTCCGCAAGGACTGATCTCCGGTTTGAACTGGCATCCACGGACTACCCAACTGGCTTTCTCGTTAAATACAGCTACGGCTCCTTCCGATGTTTTTGTATGGGATGTGCTAAGTAGTAGCTTACAGCAGTGGACTTTTAGCGAAATGGGAGATCTATCCTCCGATCGTTTGGTAGCTCCACGACTAATTAATTATCCCACCTTTGATGAGGTGGATGGACAAAAAAGGACGATCTCTGCTTTTTACTTCAAACCACCGGTGCATAAAGACAGATATCCGGTCTTAGTGTATATCCATGGGGGACCAGAAAGTCAATTTCGACCCTTCTTTTCCCCAATCTTTCAGTTTTACCTGCAAGAACTGGGTGTGGCGATCATTGCGCCCAATGTGCGTGGATCATCGGGCTACGGAAAAGCTTTCTTAGCTTTGGATAATGGATATAAGCGAGAGGATTCTGTTCATGATATCGGCAAATTGATTGATTGGATTGAAGATCAAAAAGAGTTGGACCACGAGCGCATCGCTGTGATGGGCGGATCCTACGGAGGTTATATGGTGCTGGCTTCTATGGCGCATTTTAATCACCGACTCCGCTGTGGGATTGACATTGTGGGGATCAGTAATTTCATTACTTTCCTTAAGAACACTAAATCCTATCGTCGCCGCCTGAGGAGGGTAGAGTATGGAGATGAAAGAGATCCCGATATGCGCGAACATTTAGAAAAGATCTCGCCCACTACCAATGCGCACAAAATCAATAAGCCCATTTTTATTGTGCAGGGGCAGAATGATCCTCGTGTGCCAGCCAGTGAAGCGGAACAAATGCTAGATGCTATCCGGAGTAATGGGGGAGAGGCTTGGTATCTATTAGCTAAGGATGAAGGGCATGGCTTCAAGAAAAAAAGAAACCGAGATTACTTCACTCAGACGGTTATTCTATTCTTACAACGTTATTTATTGGAGTTTTAGTGATCCAGATCCATGTTGCATGCATAATGGATTATCCATTATCACCGCGTGTAGGCTAGATTCACCTCCAAGCCCTCAATCGATTCAATCCCTGCTGCCTCCTCCAAACTTACTTGTTTGATCTGTGCTTTCAATTTCAGCAGAATATCTTCCACCTCACTCTGCCTGATGGCGATTTCCAATAATCCGGCTTCGGTAAACTCTTGTTTAATTACGTCCAGTTTTAGTTTTTTAACAGCATTCATTACTGAACTCATTAAGCTGTAATCGAACTCCAATCTGTAGATATCTTCGACCAATCTGGTTATGATGTCAGCCTCCTCTAAAGCGGCCGCAGTACTGACTTTGTATGCATTAATTAGGCCTGATGTGCCCAGGAGCGTCCCTCCAAAATACCGCACCACAATAACGATCACATTAGTCAACTCAAAGCTATCGATTTGGCCAAGGATCGGTCGGCCGGCTGTACCACTAGGTTCTCCGTCATCGTTGGCTCGGAAATTGTTTTTGTCGACACCCAGTCGATAGGCATAGCAATGATGTCTTCCCTTCGGGTGCTCCTTTTTAACTTGCAGCAAGCTTGCCTGCCATTCTTCGGCTGTGTAAGCAGGAAAGGCATAGGCCAAGAATTTGCTACCTCGGTCTCGGAATTCGCCGTAGGCAGGCTCTGCTATCGTCTTGTATTGGTCAATCATGAGGATTGGCTGATAACCTTCAACATCCCTTTCACCTTCATGGCTTTAGCAATGGCATCTTCCACACGCTCACCCAATACGGTAATATGCCCCATCTTTCGGAAAGGTTTAGTGATTGCTTTCCCATATAGGTGGATGTATACCCCGTCAATAGCTAAACAATCCTCAAAACCTTGATAGTAGGCAGGACCGGTATGTCCCGGTTCACCAAGGAGGTTTAACATAACGGCAGGGGAGGTGGCTTTCGTACTGCCTAGTGGCAGATTGAGTACTCCTCTAAGGTGCTGCTGGAATTGGGAGGTCAAGCAACTTTCTATGGTGTGATGGCCGCTATTATGCGGTCTAGGCGCTACCTCATTGACGAGAATATCACCGGATTTTGTCCAGAAAAGCTCAACGGCTAGAAGCCCGCAGATATCGAAGGCCTCTATGACTTTTCTTGCTAGTTGATCCGCTTCTGCTTCAACCTCAGAAGCAACTCGAGCAGGGCAAAGTAAGAATTCGACGAGGTTGGCTTCTTCATTGAATTCCATTTCTACCAAGGGGAAGGTGGCAATTTCTCCCCGCTCATTTCTAGCAGCTACAACTGAAAGCTCTTTCTGGATATCTACAAGTTCCTCGATCAGACTAGCGCCGGGCAGGAGCTTTGACAGGGAAGATTCATCTTTGATCAAGGCTACACCTTTACCGTCATAACCTGCTGTCCGGGACTTTTGAACGAAGGGGAAAGCTAATTTTCCGCTCTTGATCGCCGCTCTTAGTTCCGCCTCTGTATCAAAAAGCTGATAGCTGGAGGTTGGAATACCATGTTTTGAATAGAATTGCTTCTGTAGCCCTTTGTCCTTAATGATTTTCAAGGCTCTTGGAGCGGGATGGACAGTAATACCCTCTTTTTCCAGTTGCTCCAAGGCTTCGGTATTCACATGTTCAATTTCTATACTCACCACATCCATTTGTCTCCCAAAGGCGAGTACTGCATCATACGCTTTAAAACTTCCCTCAGTGAATCCCATGCTATAAGGGCCTGCTGGAAATGCGGTAGATTCATCCAGCATATGAATTGGATAATGCCACGGACCGGCGGCCATGGCGAGCATTTTACCTAACTGACCACCTCCTAGAATTCCAAGTTTCTTTCTATTGCTCATACCTTAGCTATTCTTATACGATGTTTCTGATGTAGGACTAACTAAATTTGGCTGCAAAACTAATTATTTGTTTGTGATTTTTCGAAGCGGAAGCCTTTTCCTATTTTCGGCCCAAACTTAAATTGGTATGGAGCGCATCATCATCAAAGGAGGACAATTGGTAAATGAAGGTAAGATCTTCACTGCTGACGTCTACATCGAAAATGGACGGATCGCAGAGATCGGGAGCCAAATTAACAAAAGTGCAGATCGCGAGATCAAGGCTGAAGGGAAGTTTGTACTTCCTGGAATTATTGATGATCAAGTTCACTTTCGTGAGCCTGGTTTGACCCATAAGGCGGATCTATATACGGAACCCAAGGCGGCGGTAGCAGGCGGTACCACTTCCTACATGGAAATGCCGAATACCAAACCACCTGCGGTAACGCAGGATAAGTTAGAAGAGAAATATCAAGCAGCTGCGCAAAAGTCATTGGCCAACTATAGCTTTTTTATGGGCGCTACCAATGACAATTTAGAAGAAGTGTTGCGTACGGATGGAAATCGAGTCTGCGGCGTTAAGATTTTTATGGGCTCGAGTACGGGAAATATGCTGGTGGATGAGCCGACGACCTTGGATCAACTTTTTGCTCAGGTACCCATCTTGATCGCTACGCATTGTGAGGATGAAGCCACAATCAGAAAAAATGCAGCGCTGTATCGAGAAAAATACGGGGAGGATGTTCCGATTGCTTGTCATCCTGAGATTAGAAATGCTGAAGGGTGTTTGCTTTCTTCCTCTATGGCCATTGACTTGGCCAAGCGACACAATACGCGCTTACACATTTTGCATATCTCGACCCGGGATGAATTAGCCCTATTCGACAATGTTACGCCCTTAGCTCAAAAAAGAATTACTTCGGAGGTGTGTGTACACCATCTGTATTTCAATGCAGCGCAATATGAGACTTTAGGTACACAGATCAAATGTAACCCTGCGGTGAAGGGAGCGGAACACCATTCTGCCTTGCTCCCTGCTTTGTTAGATAATCGCTTAGATATAATCGCCACAGATCATGCTCCGCATACCTGGGAAGAAAAACAACAAAGCTATTTTAAGGCACCTTCTGGAGTACCCTTGGTTCAGCATAGCTTAAACGTGATGCTAGAATTCTATCAAAAAGGTAAAATTAGCCTTGAAAAAATTGTAGAAAAAATGAGCCACGCGCCGGCCATTTGTTTCCAATTGGAGGAAAGAGGCTATCTACGGGAAGGGTACTGGGCAGATATCGCGATTGTAGACCCGAACAAAAAATGGACTGTAGAAAAATCAAATATCCACTACAAGTGTGGTTGGTCACCTTTTGAAGGACATGAGTTTACAGGACAGGTGGACTCGACCATTGTAAGCGGTCACCTAGCTTATCACAAGGGACAATTTAATGAGTCAAAGATGGGTGAGCGGATGACTTTCAACAGAGACTAATCTAAAACAGATTTATCGAGGTAGCTTGAATAATTAAGCAGTCTTCTTTCGCCTCTTAGATAATTGTTTGTCTAGCAAGACCAAGAAAATTGAGGTAATGCTAATGGACAATAGAATGATGGCAGTCTTGTAAGGTAGGAAGAGAAGCTTACTAATATCAATGCTTTCTGGTGAGAAACTACCACTCGAAGTTGTAGCTGCTTCTGGCGAGAAAAAGCCTAGCCCGATAGTTCCAAGCATCAGAAAGGTTAATCCGCTCCAAAAGGCTTTAACCCAAGCAGGGCCGAGCAGGTGCTGAGTGGGCAATTGTTGATAGAGCATGGGTAGATGCTCCATCACGTTTGTGGTAAAACGCATGGAGGGCTGTTCTAATTCTAATGATCCGAAAGCCTCATCTAACTGTCGTCGCTCCTCTACAGCTTGCTTGAATTCGGGGTCATCCTCTATGCGTTGCAATAAGGCTTTGGTTTCTGCTTCATCGCAGTCCCCATCAATAAAGCGCCAAATTAGATCATTTTCTTCCATATCAAAGTAGGTTATCTTTGATCTCCTTACCTAATTGTTTTTGCAAGTGTTTCTTCAAAGTTTCTCTTGTCCGGTGCAGTTTTGTTTTTACATTGGTGGTTGTCAAGCCCGTAATTTCGACTATTTCTTTAATACTTTTCTCCTTTAAGTAAAAGAGCGTCACCACTGCTGCATCCTGTGGCTTCAGCTGGCGGATGGCCTTGAGGAGTTGAGTTTTTAATAATTCTGTGTTTATCATTTGTTCAGCTCCTCGGTTTTCTTTGTCTGGGATCTGTAGATAAGAATCCTCTTGATCAATCGAAATATTTCCTTTCTTTCGAGTTCTCACTTTGTCTAAAGCGGTCCGATAGGCTACGGTATACAACCAAGTACTGAACTTTGACTTCTGCTCGAAGCTTCCCAAGGTTTTATACACTTTGATGAAGACGTCCTGTGAAGCTTCCTCTGCCTCTTCCCGCTGCTGCAACACCCGAAAACAGACCGTAAATACATAGTCCTTGTACCTTTCGACGAGTTGTCGAAAAGCAGCCTGATTCCCCCTCAATACCTCTCCAACAAGTTGTTGATCCGCTTCCTTAGCGTGCATAAAGTTTAGCTATGACGTCGATCAAAGGTTTTAGGTTACGAACTCCTCCATAAAGTTATCCCGCTGGGACGAATTTAGCTTGAGTTCTGGCAGGAGTTGTGCTTGCAGTCCAAATCTGTACCTTTTTCCGGTAATGCAAAATACAAATTTTGGGTATTAGCAAAGACTAGCACGAAATACTCCCACAATTGTAAGATGTTTAGAAGTCATTAATTCCCCTATGTTGGATACCAAACCAGTGAAGATTCTACTGGTTTTTTGGAAAAATTCAGAAAAATGTCGCAGTTTGTAACCTGATTTCGAATGGCCTCGTCAGAGGAATAAAAAAAGAAAGATGAGCATGCTTGAATCCCTGGTCCCCATATTGGCCATTATTTGTACTTTCGGATCACTCTCCTTCTTCGTTTATATGTTTTATACCTCTAGACATCGAGAAAGAATGGCAATGATCCAGCAGGGAAAGGACCCGATGCAGTATAAGGTGCAGATGCAAAAGACAGAGTCCAACCGAGTACTGAAAGTTGGAATATTATTTGCTGCTTTTGGATTAGGTTTGGTAGCGGGTTGGGGGCTAGAAGAAGGTGGAGTACCTGCGGAAACGGCTTATTTTGCGATGATCTTTTTGTTCGGTGGTTTAGGGATGATAATTTACTATTTTTCCCAACGCAAGCAACGGGCTAAGGAGGACTTCTTAGCTGAAGAGCTATAATGTCTAAACAAACTGATCTATTTTTCATCGCAGTCCTTCCTCCAGCGGAAATCCAGGAAGAGGTCACCGCTTTTAAGGAGTACGCCGCAACCGAATTCAATAGCAAGCATGCTTTGCGCTCTCCCCCTCATATTACTCTGATTCCTCCCTTCCGTTGGGCCAGTTCCGAAAGGGACAAGTTGATTCGCTTCTTGGAAGGGTTCACGTTTTCCCCATCGACTATAGCCCTGACGCTAGAGAATTTCGACTGCTTTGCTCCCCGAGTGATATTTGTCGATGTGAATGCGGAATTGCTGCTTCAGCAAATGCAGGTACAACTAAAGACAGAGATAGCTCAACATCTCGGGATTGAACACAAAGGCCCGTTTGGTTTTCATCCGCACATGACCATTGCCTTCAGGGACTTAGTAGAAGACGTTTTTCAGACTGCCTGGGCTTACTTTTCAACACAATCCTACCTGCGCACTTTTGCCGTTCAAGAACTTACTCTCCTGAAACATCACCAGAAAGGATGGCAAGTGGACGGTAGCTTTCTCTTCGCTGAATGACCAATCCATTGCAAATACCTACCTTATCTTAAAAGAAGCCGGACAATCCCCTTAAGGCGGCGTTAAATTTGTCGCCTGTCCTTGGGGAAATCACAAAAATGCCTTTGTTTTGTAACTTTATGGAAAGGGAGGCATTATAGTAATATATGGAATTCCGCTATTTGTAAGATTTTTGTAGTCATAACAGTATAGTCGGGTTCTTGATATGATGATGCTAAAGCGATATTTCAATATCGATCCTGAGATTTTGCTTTACCAAGAAATGCGAAAAAGGGAGAAAAACCATTCCCGTAATTGTTTGATGCGATGTTAGGGATTTTCGGTCAGCCTGCGCATTTCAGCTGCTTGAGATTACTATAATTTATTATAGAATTCTACGTTAAATAGAGGTATGTACCGAAAACAACTCCCGGTTTCGTTGAAGCGCTTGTTAGGCATTCTTCCTATTCTCTTATCTATAAGCTGCGCCCTGCAGGCTCAAGCACATTTTCCTGTTAAGATCAATAAAAAGTGGGGGTTAATTGATGCGGATGGCAAAATGGTTTTAAATGCCAACTATGATGCTATTGGAGAGTTCAAGAAATATGGTTACGCGGTAATGCAACGAGCCGGCCGTGTTGGACTATTGAATGAAGCCGGGAAAGAGGTGGTCCTCCCCAAATACGACGATCTTAAAGTATTGGACTCAACGATGATAGCGGTGATGGATCATGGGGAGTGGTTGGTACTTAATCTGAAAGGACAAGTCATTTTACCCAAAGGCTACGATAGAGTTGAAATTTGGTCAGATGAGTATTTGGCCTACACCAAGAAGGATAAGTGGGGAATCGTAAACCGAAAAGGTAAAGAGTTGCTACAAGCCGATTTTGATGAGATATCCATTGAGGAAAAATACTTTGTGACCCGAAAGTCCAATGAGTTGGGAGTCTTTGATCAGCAAGGCCAACAAGTACTACCGAATTTGGCTTCGGAAATTCGCTTCTTCAGTGATAGCCTAATTTTTTATCGAAAGGGTAGTCAGTGGGGAGCGGTAAATGCCAATGGTTTGGAGCAAATTGCTCCACGTTTTGACTCCTTTGAACGATTATCACCTCGCTTCATTAAGCTAATCGCAGATAGTAAATCCTTTGTCTATTCATTGCCCTGTCGACGAATTATAACCAAGGGGTATTTTGATGATTTTTATCCATTAACTAGGCAACTCCTAATTGTTAAGCGTAAGCGACAATTGGGCTTGATTGATCAATGTGGGAGTCCAATCTTACCCATTCAGTACGATGAAATACAGACTTATGGGGCCGATTATTTCCGGGTGAATCGTGGTGGAGAATGGGGCGTGGTGGCAAAAAGTGGAAGCCCGATAATTGAACTTAAGTATGACTATATCGCGCCCCTTCGCTCGAAGGTTGGCTTGGTGAAAGACAATGGTAAATTTGGGGTGGTTAATTATGATGGAGAGGAAGTAGTGACGCCGGTATTTGATCGAATCGTCTTGGAAGATAGAAAAGCGAAAGCTTATGTAAAAAAGGAGACTGGAGGAGCAGATGAAGCCCTAACTATCTTTGAATTTGATAAAGATGGACACTTAGTTGACAATAGTAATTTCAGCAATCACTTCACCGTAAAGATAAAGGCAAAGGCTGGGCTAGAGTTTCTAGGACAAGGGGATCTTAATGATTTTTTACTGGATGAGTTTGAATGGTTTTATTCGCCAGAAGTCGATCGTTGGGGACTTAGAAGGCTAGCCACAGGAGAAATTCAGATCGAACCTAAATTCCACTATGTAAAGGTAGAGCGAGATCTGGGCTTTACGATTGTCGGGATCAAAAAAGATCTGCGCTATGAATTTGAGCGTACTACCTATCGCTTTGACATGGTTTATGGATTAGTGAAAAATGAGGTGGGCCTTTTGATCTCTGAAATGAACTTCTGGAATGTTGAGTTTGATGATTTCCGAGCGGGCCATCCACTCGCCAGATGTCTTTTTGCAGGAGGTAAGTTTGGCTTGTTGGATCAAACAGGTAGAGTGGTAGCGGATGACTATGCCTTTATTGGACCCTTTCAAGAGGGGGTAGCTCGAATGAGCCGGCGAGGGCGTATTTCCGGTAGCATGAAGCAGACCTACGGATTGGATCGCTTGAATCATTTTCTCTCTGATATCATGGTCAGTAGTTCTATGGTAGACTATACCAAGTATGACCAGATGTTCCGGCAAGAAGCCGTATTGGTTTGTCATGAATGCGAATGGGGATATATAGATACCTCTGCCAAAATAGTAGTTAATCCACAGTATACTTTTGCCCAGGATATGGTGAATGAGGTAGGGATTGTACAGTGTGAACAGAAGTGGGGCTTAATGGAGAATACGGGCAAAGAATTGGTAGCCTGTCAATATGATGGAGTTCAATTTTTAGAAAATACTGATAACAAGATTATTAAAGTATATGTCGAAGAGCCGAAGTACGGCTTAATCGATACTTTGGGACAGTTGCGCGTAAGTGCCACTTACGATGAGTTGGGACAGTTTTCGGAGGGGCGTCTGGCGGTTAAACGGAATGATTTATGGGGCTTCGTAAACGCAGATGGGGTAGAGGTAATTCCTTGCCGGTTTCAGGAGGTAAAGAAATTTAGTGATGGTAAGGCTGCTGCGAAGTTGGGGAATAAATGGGGCTTCATTGATCGATTGGGAGAGGTCGTAATTGACTTCAAATATCGAAGAGCCGGTTCCTTCAAAGATGAACTAGCTTGGGTGTATTCGCGAAACAAGGTAGGTTTCATCAATGAGGAAGAAGCCTTTATTGTACCCGCAAATTTTGATCGAGCTTTTGACTTTCAACAAGGGATTGCTAGAGTAGTGGTAGACGGCAAATATGGCTTGATCGATCGCAATGGAGATTTCATTTTACGTCCCAGTAGATATACACAAATTGCTGCTTTTACCCCATTTGGTGTGGCGAAGGTTCGATATGGAAATAATAGAATTCGCTACGGTTTGATCAATCGTAAAGGGCAAAAGATTACCAATTTGGATTATTTGCAAATCTCTGATTTCAGCGAAGGCTTGGCCAAAGTGAAACACCGGGCGAATTACGGTTTCATTGATGTGCTGGGAAAGCTGGTAGTTCCTTGTGAATACAGCAAGCTGTCAGACTTCAGCTATGGTTTTGCTGCGGCTTATAAGGACGGGAAATGTGGCTATATATCCGGTAGGGGTGAACTAAAGATTCCCTTTGAATTCTCACGCTGTCAAGATTTTGCCGGAAACCGTGCGGTAGTGTATCGAGGTGGTCTGAGGAATGGCGGTTTGATTGATCCATCTGGCCAATTTATCCTGGAGCCTGGCATCGACCGTTTGGAGGGCTTCCGAGATGGGCGAGGTTTGGTTCGTGACAATAAATTTCGGTTTTACTACATCACCGAAAAGTCCGATCTATACAACGGTTATTACCAAAAAGCCAGGGAGTTTCAGCATGGCGTAGCAGTCGTGCAGATCAAGGATCGTTGGGGGATTATCAATCAAAAAGGGATTGAAGTTATTCCTCCGAAATATGGTCGAATTGATCAATTTGAAAACGGTTATGCGAAGGTCCGCATTGAAGGCTTCAACGGGCTAATTAATCTTAAAGGGGAACTAATTGTAGAACCAGACTTTGAATTCATTAGCTACGCTGGCAAAGGCCTCTTCCGGGTAGAGCAAGGAGATAAAATCGGTTATTTTGATAGCGAAGGACACTGGGTATGGGATCTCAGTCGCTAATTCTAGGCCGAAAATTCTTGATAACTACGCCTTTCTAGAAATTCTGTAATTCCTTATACACTAAATCTACAGGAAGCCCCATAATGTTGGCGTAAGTTCCTTCAATCTTATTGATCTTGCAAAGACCAATCCACTCTTGAATAGCATAAGCTCCAGCCTTGTCGTAGGGTTTATAGGTGTCGATGTAGTATTCAATTTCTGCTTCACTGAGTTCATCAAAGAATACGCGCGAATACCCAGCAAATACGCTTTCCTTATCTTTTGAGAGCAGACAAACTCCTGTAACCACGGTATGCATTTGTCCGGATAAGATGGACAGGATACTTTTAGCGTCCGCCCGATCTTTGGGTTTACCATAGATGACTCCGGCTTGGATGACGACACTATCGGCTGACAGCAAAATATCATCTCCTTGCAAGAAATCCTGGCAAGCATTCGCCTTTTTTTTGGCTAGATAAGGTGCTACCTCCATCACCGCCAATTCTTCTGGATAGTCCTCTTCCACATCTTTTGTGCGGATCGCAAAGGGAATGCCAGCCATTTCCAAAAGCTGCTTTCTGCGAGGAGATTTTGAGGCGAGGATAAGATTTCTTTGTTGCATGCAAGTACACTTAGATTTCCAATAAGAATAAGATCAAGATGCCACTAAGCATCAAGAGCTTTGACCATTGACTGAGCTGGTGAAATTGGCGCTTTTCGCGGGCTTGGACGAGCTTGTACAATAGTAAGCACATGGGTAGAGACATCACTATCAACACGACCCCAGAAGTTGGCGATTCAAGTTTTTGCCAGAAAAACCAGCCCGAGGCTAACAGGAAAAGCAGTATGATTACACCAATAACACTAACCACTTGGCGGCAGCGGTTCATGCCCCAAACAATGGGCGCCGTGCGAAATCCTCCACGAGAGTCCCCTTCAATATCCTCCATGTCTTTGATCAACTCCCGAAAAAGCGTGGTTAGAAAAGCAAAGACCAAGTAGGTAATTAAAATAGCGCCTATCTTTTGATAGGTCCGTTCAGCAATGGCTAACTCGGCAAAGGCTACTCTTTCCGCAAACCAAATAATGCCCGCTACGCCACTACAATACAAAGCGACTAGGAGGTTTCCCCAGAGCGGCATGCGCTTCAGCCATCTGGAGTAGACATATAAGCCCGTGCTGGCCAGCGGGAACAAGCCCACGTATCCAGGCTTCTCCACCACAAAGGCCAAGTACAGGGATAGCAAGAAACCAATGAGATGAATAACAAAGTAGAGCCAATAAGCCGTTGACAAGTCCATTTCTTTCCCAATGATTACACGCTCGGGCTTATCGATTTTATCAATATCTCGATCGTAGATATCATTGATGATATATCCACCGGCACTAAGTAGGATGGTGACGATGCAGAGTAGGAAGAAATGATTTTGATCCAGAGAGCGCTGAATGTTGTATTGCACAAAACTGGGTAGCAACACCCAATTATAGATCAGTACCTGTGTCAAGGCAACGATCACCAGGTTTGGCCAACGTATTAAGTTCAATAATGGCATGTAGCTCCTTTTACATCACTTGTTCCAAGCCTTTGAACGCTTGGAAAGCTAATGGTGGTAAACTATTCATTCTTCTTCTTCAAAACCAGATTTAATCGGCCATTTTCCATTCAACTTGAGTACTTTCTCGATCACATCCCGGACGCATCCTGCGCCGCCTTCGTAAGGAGAAATATACTGAGCTAATTCTATGATCTCTGGTACAGCATTACTAGGGCAAGTAGGAAATCCAACCCGCCGCATCACGGGGTAATCTGGTACATCATCGCCCATATATAGAATATGCTCTTCATTCAATTCGTAAGTATAAATCAATTCTTCGTATGCCTCCAACTTGTCTTGATACCCGCTATAGATGTCCATCACGCCTAAAGCCTTAAGCCGCTTAACCACACCTTCAGATTTTCCACCAGTGATGATAGCTACCTTGTATCCGGCTTTTACCGCCATTTTCAAGGCAAAACCATCCCGGATGCTCATAGTACGAATCAACTTACCGTCTTCCAGGACGATCACCTGGCTATTGGTCATTACTCCATCCACATCGAAGATGAAAGTCTTAATACCTCTAAATGTCTCCAACTGATTCATAGGTTATTACACTATTTCCTTTAGCTCCAGGGATAAACCGGCGTAGATCAACAACTTGAATTCCTCTGGAGTGATATTTACCGCATTAGAAAATCCAGATCTTAAATCTGTCATGGTATTTGAGCCGTCAAAAATACGGATTACTTGATAACTTGCGGTACTAGAAATCGGCCGTTGCTCTTTCTCTATCCACATCCGAATGGGGAGAGGGTTCTGATGAGCTACATAGAACAGTTGAATACCTTCCTCTGCCCGGAAGAGATCTACCAGGGAGTAGCCTTCTGCATGAATCTTTGTTTTGTCTTCATTCATCTCATAATGAATATCCAGCAAGCTAAGCAGGCGTGCATACAATTTGCAGAGGGTAGCCGTCTCCGCTTCCCCTAAGCCCGTTATGCAGGACTCAAAGTGCATCGTTATCCGCTCGGTCTCTCTTCGCAAAAATCCTTTGCCACATATCAATAGGAAGCAGACCGTTAGATAATTATTGATGAATTCCGATTTGAGGTTGTCAAATTGAGCAGTCGCATATTGGTAAGCCTCGCTGATCTCTTGCAGGGCCTCCTTCTGGAAGAGCCGATCTTTGAAATTCTCTCGAACCCCTTTTGACCAATCTTTTCTAGGTTTTACAGCGGGTTTCAGCCGGAGTGGATTAGCGGGGCTTTCGATAAAATATTTGTCGCTGAAGCCGAGCATCATGTTCTGAATCAGTTCCTTGGTTTCGCTGACTTTCGTTTTAAAGCCGTAGTACTGCCAATCCAATTGCCCGTCACCGATAATGATCATTGGGTCTTGACTTGGAGGGAGGTATTTTTCTAGATCATTGATGTCTTGCTCTAGCTTTTCAATTCGATGCAGTAAGTTGGAGTAAAAGCGAACTCCTCCTCCTTCTTTAGGTAAAGGTGGAAGCCAATCATCATCGATTGATTGTACAAACTCCAGGTTATTGATATCAGGATGAAGATGACCATCCTTGAGATCAATATCAAAAAGAATTGGATTGCTATTGTAGGAGGAAATTAGCTGTTCAGCAGATAGAGAAGTTAAGTCCCGTTCAATCTGCCGCTTTAGCGCTCTTCCACCCATTCTGGCGTGAAAACCTCTGTGCGCTACGTATTCTAGGGCAGATTGAGAGATGTTAAGAATGGTAGTTCGGCGTACGAAGCCGTCTCGCTGCAACAACTCCCTGATCTGTAATTGAGCTATTCCTAATATATGATCCGGTTGGAGTGGATTGAAAAAGACGATCTTCTTGATCCGATTCACAAACTCGGGTCGGAAATGCGCTTCAATTGAACGTAAGATGATAGATTCATCCTGTGCCCCCTTCTGGCCAAAACCCAGCTGACGATTGACTTCCTCGGCCCCTAAATTGGAGGTCATAATAATGATGATATTACTAAAATCTACGGTCCGGCCTAGGCTATCAGTCAATCGCCCAGCATCTAGGACTTGCAGCAGTAGATCATGAACCTTAGGATGAGCTTTTTCAATTTCATCCAATAGCAAAATACCAAAGGTTCGATATCGGATCTCGCTGGTCAGCTGGCCCTCAGGATTGGAATAGTCGCCGATCAGTCGCTGGGCAGCTCCTTCGTCGATAAACTCATTCATATCGAAGCGAATGAGGTGTTGCTCATTCCCGGTCAGATATTCTGACAGTACTTTTGCTGCATGCGTTTTTCCTACACCGGTTGGCCCCACAAACAACAGGGAACAAATGGGTTCATTGCTGTTATTGAGCTTAGCCTTGAGCAGATGTACTACATCAGCTAAGGCTTTTACGGCCTTAGGTTGTCCGACGAGCTCCCGAGCAAAGATTTGATCGATCTCGTTGTCCTCAATGACTGTCCCCGTATCAAAGATCTGCTCACGCAGGCCACTGTAAGCGTTGAACTCTTCTCTCACTTCAGGGGCGTCTACCTGACCATAGCGATATTTGGCAGCAATTTGTTTCAGTAAATCCATTACACTGCCCGGCAACGGTTTGTTTTTGAGGTAGTTGCGTTGAATGTCTAGCAGCTGGTGAATGGCCTTGATGGTAATGCTAACTCCGTTCTCAAACTCCAAATGTTTACGCTGCTGTAGGATTATCTTCGTTGCGGTTAGTGAATCGGGTTCCCGGACCCTGATCAGTTGGAATAGATCACTGAAGCGACGATCTTGTTCTTGTAAGACCTTCCATTCTTCGGGGCTGGCGAGAATGATCATCTGCAGTTCCCTTTTTTCCAGATAGGGCTTAAAGACATCTGCCAGCGTCATGTTATTGTTGGCAGATTTTCCGATGCGTAGGAGTGCCACTGGATTCGTGACAATTAGTTTGTCGCCTTTTTTAGATCGTTCTTCTGGTTTACGAAGGTACTGAATAATAGCCTCCATTCGCTTTTGCCACATCCCAACTATCATCATACCTGAAATAACCCGATTGGGATCAATGTGCCAAAGTCTTTGTGCCCTCCCTTTGCGTTTTTCGTAGTAGTCGCTTAGGTATCTATAGAGCGTTTCTTGAATTGCCGTAGATTTTCCAACTCCGGGAGGGCCAACGATTGCGAGAGAGGTGTGAGTCTTACGAAAAAGAATCGTGTATAGGTGATCTACCAACTCTTCTTGAAAGTAGGCTCGATTTAATTCGCTAGGATAACGTGCATTTAGATCATGCCCAATCTTTTCAATTTCGGTTGCACCGTCAAATTCCTCGTGATGACTCAAGCGGGAAAAGAACCAATCATCTTGCCTCCGGTCAAATTTAAAAGGACTTTGTCCTACTCGAATATTGACTGGAATTTTGGTGATGAACTCTTTTTTACCCGCAAAATATTGGGAAGCATCAAATTCTTTTCCAAGATCCTGTTTAAAGAGCTTCATCAACTTCTTTACCCGATCTGTTGCTTCTCGCTGATATTCCTCCGCGCTACGCTTTTCCGTCTTGATCATGAACAGGTAATTGTTCAAAGCAGGAAAACCGATAAAGGTATAATCCTTCAAATTAAAGCGGATCATACTAATGTCTCCCTGAATGTATTCTCCGGAAAGAGTGAAAGCAACGGGTAATTTCTGATAGTGAATAATGGGAGAGAACAGATACCAAAGCACCCGGTCCATCGTATCGCGGTTAAGGCTAAGACCTTTGAAAGATAGCTTCACCTCCTTTTGGTACTGCGTAATGGCCAAGTTATACCTACGATGGGTGACAAAGGGATAAGGGGCAAATAGGGGCCTTAGGTAGTACTGCGGCATGCCGTCTACGACAACGTCTTGAATGAGGGTAGGGAGTTGTATGCTTATGTTGGCCATGGGTATTAGTCGCTTATGTCATGCCGATTCGGAAAATCGATAACAACTAGTAGCGGCGTTCTGCGTTAGTTAAGGTCTTGCTTCCTTCACCATCATACAAGCATCCTTGCTAATAGATAAAATCGATTGTTGTTTTCCTAGGGCCTGCGCGCTCTATGTCATTTATTTAACCGGGTAGGTGATTCAATTATTTGCACCTTATATTTTGAAACCCGGTTTGCTTTATCGTTAAAATGTCAGGTTTTTATCATTACTGAAAAAACGGCTTTAAAATACAAGAAAAAACTAAACATTGGTCACCTTTCATTGTTTGGCCAATAAGAAATAAAGCAATCAAAGAATAGATAGGTGGTTTTAAGGTGCCTGGGGCTTCAATGCTCTGGCGCCTTTTTTTATTAGGGTAGAATTTTGATTCCTTCCTGACGTTTCCGGATTTAAATCCTTCTTTACTTAAACCAGGGCACAAAAAAAAAGGCTTAAGGGTATCTTTTTCAAAAAAATGTACCAAATTGCGGGCTCCTTCGTATATTTATTAGGCAGCGTTCACGATAGGACTTTTCAGATCATTGTAAACAATAGCTAAGGAGATCAGATATGGCAGTTGAGTTCCCTCAATCGGGTACTAAGAACTACAAGTTTAAGGAGTTAAAAGTATACGCTTCTACAGAGTGGCTGGCAGATAACAAAAAGAAATATCGACAGGTCTTTGATCGGTATGAAGCCACCTATATCTACGCAGAATTATCTTTCTATAATAAGCTCTTTGATGTTGAAGATTGGGAAATCGAGGTAGAATTGAGATGCTTCACACTAAAGAAAGGCAAGAAAGAGCTTTGTCTTTTACCCCTCAGAAGAAAAGTTAGCAAATACGATAACATAGTTTACATCCGAGAAGGATGGGGCAATAAGACCGAAGGGGCCTTTTGGAAAAAAGGGACTTACTTCTGGGAAGCCTATATCGAAGGAGAAAAAGTAGCCTCCAAATACTTTTACGTTGAAGATGCGGGGCAACCCGCCACTGCAGAGGTAAATCCCTACTTAGCAGTAGAATCCCTCAAGCTGTATGAAGGACCTTACGATGACTTGATTGAGGAAGAACGCACTTACTATAAGGAATTTAGCTGCGAAGAAACACGCTATATATACGTAGAGATCATCCTCCGCAACCTCATGCCGGATAAGTCTTGGCATTGTGAACTTTTTACCAAATTCTATAATGATGCTCGGGAATTAAAAGGGCAGGTAATTCGACTGCAGCGGGTAGAGAAGAAGGATAATCTCATTAAGATCACTGCGGGTTGGGGCTCTAATGTCAAGGGATCTTGGCGGATGGATCGCTATACTGCTGAGGTGGTGTTTATGGATAAATTGTTGGCGGTTATTCCCTTCAAAATAAGCGAAGATTTCGTAGAGGGAGTCAGTGGTGTACTATTACCGAGCCGTACGACTCCGGTGGTATTAAACCCGGTTGAGGATATTCCGCAAACCTTTGAGGAGTTGATGTCGAAGATGGATGCGCTCATTGGGTTAAATGCTATCAAAGCTCAAGTCCGAGACCACGCTAAGTACATCCAGTTTCTTCAATTGCGCAAGGAGAAAGGTTTTGAGGAGAAAGAAGAGATCAATGTACATTCGGTGTTCATAGGTAATCCCGGTACTGGTAAAACGACGGTGGGCAGCATGATGGGGCGGCTGTACAAAAAGATGGGACTGCTTAGCAAAGGGCATGTCCATGAAGTGGATAGAGTAGATTTGGTAGGTGAGTACATTGGGCAAACTGCACCGAAGGTAAAAGAAGCAATCGAAAAGGCTAGGGGAGGAGTGCTTTTTATTGATGAGGCCTATTCCTTGGCTCGATCCAATGATGATTCTAAGGATTTTGGGCGAGAAGTGATCGAGATACTAGTCAAGGAAATGTCTAATGGTCCTGGTGACCTAGCCGTTATAGTGGCAGGGTACCCGAAGGAAATGAAGAATTTTCTGAACTCTAATCCAGGTTTAAAGTCTCGCTTCAAACTATACTTCGAGTTTGATGACTATCTACCTCAGGAGTTATCTGAGATTGCAGATTATGCCTGTACGGAAAAAGAGGTTATTCTAACCCCCGATTCCAAGGCAAGACTGGATGAATACATCCTCAATGCCTATCGAACAAGAGATCGAACTTTTGGAAATGCTCGTTTTGTCTACGATCTAATAGAAAAGTCTAAGATATCATTAGGTTTACGGGTGATGGGGCATGAGAATCCTCGCGAATTGGATAAAGAGAATCTATCGTTGATTGAGCTACATGATGTAGAAAAAGTTCAGCCAAAGGAACGCCGGGAATTACCTAATATTCCGGTGGATGAGCAATTACTAGAGGAGTCCCTTAACGAGCTCAACCGCCTAATCGGCATGGCTAGAGTGAAGGCCCAGATCAATGAGATGGTTCGCCTGGTCAGATACTACCGAGAAACTAGTCGGGACGTACTTGGAAGTTTTTACTTGCATACCGTCTTTATTGGGAATCCAGGTACGGGTAAAACCACCGTGGCTCGTATTCTCACGAAAATATATAAAGCTTTAGGTATTCTAGAGCGTGGCCATATGCTAGAAACAGACCGTCAGGGTTTAGTGGCAGGCTTTGTGGGGCAGACGGCGATCAAAACGGCCGAGAAGATTGATGAGGCTATGGGCGGAGTCCTATTCATTGATGAAGCGTATGCCCTTACCCAGCGATCGATTGGGGCGCATGGTGACTTTGGAGATGAAGCCATTCAGACGCTACTAAAGCGAATGGAAGATCATCGAGGACAGTTCTTTGTTTTTGTGGCGGGTTATCCGGATAACATGGAGTCTTTCTTGAAAGCCAATCCTGGTTTGAGCTCCCGTTTCGACAAGATCTTGAAGTTTGACGATTACGAGCCACAGGAACTGTATCGTATAGCTCTTCTGATGTTTTCCGAAGAACAAATTATTCCTACACCTGAAGCAGAAGAATATTTACAAGAGTATCTCACCTATACGTATAAGTTTAGGGATAAGTATTTCGGAAATGCGCGTTCAGTAAGATCTATTGTACTTGAAGCCATCAAGGCGCACAATTTACGACTGGCGGCTCTCTCTCCGGAAGACAGAGATAAGAATCCACCAAATATTCTTACCCTTGAGGATGTGAAGGGCTTGAAAATGGATAAGAGCGATTTTCTATTCAACAAAAAATCCATTGGTTTCAGACGCTCAGATGGAGCTACCAATTAATAGCCAACCTTACCTCAAACCTCGCTTTCGCAAATTAGCACGATAAGTAGCAGCATTCTGATTATGTGCAGATAGCGTCTTGGCAAAATTATGTAAGCCGGAGCCATCTCCTTTGGCACAGAAGAATAGATACTCGTGATCCTCTGCTTCCAAGACTGCATCTATACTATTTATTGAACTCATGGCAATGGGGCCAGGCGGCAAGCCTTTATACTTATAGGTGTTGTAAGGGGAATCGAATTTCGTATGGTAGTTAGTTACACGCCTGGTGTTGAAATCTCTTCTGGCAAAAACCGAGGTAGGATCAGCCTGTAACAAAATATCTTGTTCTAAACGGTTGAGGTACACCCCTGCCATTTTAGGTTTTTCTTGGTTTTTATAGGTTTCCTTTTCGACTATGGAGGCTAAGGTATATACTTCCCAAGGTTCCAACCCAATGGCTTTGGCCTTGGCCAATCTACTTTTTTGCTTCCAAAAGCGCTCGTGCTCCTTGATCATCCGGTCCATAAAGCTTTTTGGACTGGTGTTCCAGAATACTTCGTAAGTGTTGGGAATGAAAAGGCTCATCAAGGTCTCCTCCGTATATCCAATTTCTTGTAGGTAATCTTTATTTTGAAACAGCTGCCAGATCTCCAAAGAATCAGCTTCAATAAATCGGGCTACTTTGGCAGCTACGTTCTCTGTCATGCGCTCGGTGGTCAATACTACTTTCACCGGCGCTTGTTTCCCCCCCCTCAAATGGCGGATTAATTGCACAGTATTCCACCCCGGCTTTACCTCATATTGCCCCGCACGCATCGGACTCTTGATGTAATTCATGCGTTCTGCTAATACTTCAAAGAGTTTCGGTTCTTTCAATATTCCTTTTTCTTCCAACAGCGTGGCCACTTCTTGGAAGGAAGAGCCAGTGGGGATTTGGACCACATATTCTTTGAGGTCCGCAGGTACGCGGGCTCCGGTTAGGTATCTATGATAGGTCCACCAGGCGAGGATGGTGAATACAACGAGCAAGAGAACAGCTATGCGCTTAAAGTTTCCTTTTTTCATATGGAGGTTTAGGCTGATTGACTAGTACTGCTCATTTTCGTTAGGGAAATCTCCGGCTTTGACATCCGTGATATAATCCCCAACGGCATTTTGGATGGTTTCGAATAGTTCCAAGTATCTGCGAAGAAATCTCGGTTTAAAGTCCTTTGTGATACCTAGCATATCATGGGTTACCAGTACCTGCCCATCGGCATGTTGTCCGCCACCAATCCCAATGGTAGGAATGGTTAGGCGAGAAGAAACTTCCTTAGTTAGTTCAGCCGGAATCTTTTCTAGGACTATTCCAAAACAGCCCAATTCTTCCAGTAAAAGCGCATCTTCAATCAGTTTTTTGGCTTCTTCCTCCTCCTTAGCTCTTACCGTGTAGGTGCCAAACTTATAAATAGATTGGGGAATCAAACCGAGGTGACCCATCACTGGTACACCCGCAGATAGGATACGTTTTACCGATTCTGCAATTTCGCTTCCGCCTTCCAACTTCACCGCATGGGCTCCTGCTTCTTTCATGATTCGAATAGTGGATTCTAGGGCCACCTTGGAATTCCCTTGGTAATGTCCAAAAGGAAGGTCTACTACCACCAAGGCTCGTTTAACCGCACGGATTACCGAGGAGGCGTGGTAGATCATTTGATCTAAAGTGATGGGTAGCGTGGTTTCATGACCAGCCATCACATTGGAAGCCGAATCTCCCACCAAAATAATATCGATTCCAGCAGCGTCAAGTATCCTAGCCATCGAGTAATCATAGCCGGTGAGCATAGCTATCTTTTCTCCTCTGGCCTTCATGGCTTGTAATACATGCGTCGTAATGCGCTTTATCTCTTTCTTGTGAACTGACATAGTCTTCTGGTAATTAGTAATCTATAAGATCTGGAAAATGTAATTTGTGAATTACAAATATATGTCTGATGGGATTGGTAGGTGTCTCTGTCGCTAATTTACAATAGAATGCGGTATCCATGCTTTTGTTTATGAGAAAACCTGAGAAGCCCACATCCCATTCTTTATTGTCTATTGTTTCAACGGCTGTAAGTTATCAAAATCTGACAGAGGATGGAAAAGGGCTGCTACTTTTGTTTTGCTTGGACCAGTCTGGTAGCTGACTCAAAAGGAGGAAATAGCCTTGAGATATTCTAGTACCTTTGGGCGTAATTTTATCCCATATTGCGGCGTTTGTTTGGCAGCCAATTGACTTTTATCCAGAAATCAGATGTTGAAAGTGAAAATTAAATTCAAGGGTTTCCTCTTTCCTCTTACAAAACTTATTCCGATCACCGGAGTAATGCTCTGTGCTTTGAGTTGTTCTACGGATTTTGATATTGAAGCAGAATGGAAAGATATCCCTATCGTTTACGGATTCCTATCTACTCAGGATACGGCTCATTATATCCGAGTGGAGAAAGCTTTTCTCGAACCCGGAGGAAATGCCTTGGAGATTGCCCAGCTTGCTGATTCTCTTTATTATGATCCTAGTGTTACTATCGCATTGGAAAAAATAAATACAGGGGAGCGATTCCTGATGGACAGGGTAGATGGCAATCTAGAAGGCTATACCCGCATAGAGGGTCCCTTTGCGACGGCCCCCAATATCTTATATAAGATTGCAAAATCTGCGATAAATCTAAAATCAGAAGACGAGGTACGTTTGGTGATTGAAAGGGGAGACAATTTGGAACCTGTTACAGCGGAGACGACGGTTATCGGCGACCTTGAACTACTAGAAAATCTACCTCGGGATCCAGTTAATTTTGGGGCTTACAATACAGAGTTGCGCCTTGGCTGGGAGGTTTCTCCTGCGGCGCGTCTCTTCGATCTACGCTTTTTGCTACATTATCGAGAATCGGATCCAAATCAGACCAGTAATTTACTACCCAAAACACTGGAATTTATTTTGAGTCGTTCCATTGAACGAGAAAATGAGAGTATCCGGGTGAGTTATTTTCTTCGATCCGGCGATTTTTTCCAATTCCTTGGATCAGCTTTACCGGTTCTCTCCGCTGGATTTAGGGTTTTTGACGGCATTGATATCCAAGTTGTCGGAGCAGGAGAAGAATTTTTGGAGTTGACTAAAATTGGTCAAGCGAATTTAGGGATTACGAGCGCCAATGAAGTGCCGATTTACACTAATCTATCGGAGGGAAGAGGAATATTCTCCTCTAAAGCCACGTCTATTCGAGAAGGCTTATCCCTCGGTCCAGTATCTCTGGATAGTTTACAGAATGGCGTGTTTACGCGCGATTTAGGATTTCAATAATGCCTTTCTCTGCCGTTTTGTCACCCCTTTTCTGCCATTTCGAAAGTATTGTCAGGCCAATTTGGCCTAAAGGGCCGTTTTGTCACCCAAAAAGTAGTGAAATTGAATTGGCATATCGCTTGCTATAGGGTTAAGCGTATAATCCGTTTTGAACTAACTAAAAATACAACATAACATGGGTAAAATTATAGGTATTGACCTGGGTACAACGAACTCCTGTGTAGCTGTGATGGAGGGGAATGAACCGGTGGTGATTCCCAATGACGAGGGTAGAAGAACTACACCTTCTGTTGTTGCCTTTATGGACAATGGTGAAAGGAAGATCGGTGACCCTGCCAAGCGCCAGGCCATTACCAATCCAACGCGTACAATCTCATCTATTAAGCGTTTTATGGGAACGCGCTTTTCTGAGGTTTCAAGTGATGTAGGGCGAATCGCGTACAAGGCCGTAAAGGGAGATAATGACACAGTGAGAGTGGATATCGAGGGTCGCTTGTACACGCCACAAGAGATTTCAGCTATGGTACTTCAGAAAATGAAGAAAGTAGCAGAAGACTTTTTGGGGCAAGAGGTGACAGAGGCAGTCGTGACAGTACCTGCGTACTTTAATGACTCTCAACGCCAAGCAACGAAGGAAGCTGGTGAAATTGCAGGCTTGACGATCAAGCGTATTATCAATGAACCTACGGCAGCAGCATTGGCTTACGGTTTGGATAAGCGCAATAAAGATATGACTATCGCTGTATTTGACTTGGGTGGTGGTACATTTGATATTTCTATCCTTGAGCTAGGAGATGGCGTTTTCGAAGTAAAGTCTACTAATGGTGATACACACCTAGGTGGAGATGACTTTGATCATATCATTATCGACTGGTTGGCAGATACATTCAAAGATCAAGAAGGAATGGATCTTCGTAAAGATCCAATGGCACTTCAACGTTTGAAAGATGCAGCGGAGAAAGCTAAGATCGAATTGTCATCTTCAACGGAAACAGAAGTAAATCTACCCTATATCACAGCTGTAGACGGTGTGCCTAAGCACTTGGTTGTAAAATTGTCTCGTGCTAAGTTCGAACAATTGGCAGATAGCTTGGTAGAACGCACCTTGATTCCTTGCCAAGAGGCATTGAAAGATGCAGGGTTAGAAAAGAGTGAAATCGACGAAATCATCCTAGTAGGGGGTTCAACTCGTATCCCTCGTATCCAAACAGCGGTTGAGGAGTTCTTCGGTAAAAAGCCTAATAAAGGGGTAAACCCTGATGAGGTGGTAGCTGTAGGTGCTTCGATCCAAGGTGGTGTATTGAGTGGAGATGTACAGGATGTATTGCTACTAGACGTTACTCCTCTTTCTCTAGGTATCGAGACGATGGGTGGTGTGTATGATGTGGTAATCGAAGCGAACTCAACTATTCCTACGAAGAAAGCGAAGACTTATTCCACGGCTGCGGACAATCAGCCTTCGGTAGAGATTCATATCCTACAAGGAGAACGTCCAATGGCAACAGATAACCGCTCAGTCGGTCGATTTATCTTAGACGGAATTCCACCTTCACCAAGAGGTATGCCTCAAATCGAAGTTACTTTCGATATCGATGCCAATGGGATCTTGAGCGTTTCCGCAAAAGATAAGGGTACAGGTAAAGAGCAAAATATCAGAATTGAAGCTTCTACTGGATTGTCCAAAGAGGAAATCGAAAAAATGAAGGCAGAAGCCGCTGCTAATGCAGATACGGATAAGCAAGCTCGCGAAAGAGTTGACAAGATCAATACAGCGGATTCTTTGATCTTCCAGACAGAAAAGCAGTTGAAGGAATTCGGAGATAAAGTCCCTGAAGATAAGAAAGGACCGATCGAAGCAGCTTTGAATGACCTGAAAGAAGCGCACAAAGCGCAAGATCTTGATAAGATCGATAGTGCAAGTGCAGCGCTGAATACCGCATGGCAGGCAGCTAGCCAAGAAATTTACCAAGCCACTCAGGAAGCAGGAGCGAATGCAGGTGGTGCAGGACCTGATGCGACCGCAGATGCAGGTGGTGCAGGAGCTGGAGCCAGTGGAAATGATGCTGAAGATGTAACAGATGTCGAATACGAAGAAGTAGACGACAAGAAGTAAATCGAAGTAAGATACCGTTCAATGAATAGTTGAATGGTGATAAATAAAAAGGGGTATCGAATTCGTTTCGATACCCCTTTTATTGTAAGAAGTTGTCTAAAAATGTCTCACTGGCCGCGATGAAGTGCTTTTCGACTCACTCTTCGGTTTTTTATCGCCACGTAGCGCTGCTATGCGACTCTAAAAAAGCCTCAATTGAGCCAAAAATCATCTCCATTTCGACTCAGCAGACATTCTTGAACAACTTCTATAAGGTATATTGATAAAGTCGTCTTACTTCTAGGTCCTAACTTATAGGTTCTTTAGTTCACTGACGACTTTGCCCAAAGAGTCCTTGGCATCTCCAAACAACATTCTATTCTTATCGTGGAAGAACAGTGGATTTTGGATACCTGCGTATCCCGGACTCATACTTCGTTTCAAGACAATCACGTGCTTGGCTTCCCATACATTTAGTACGGGCATACCATAGATTGGACTACCTGGATCATCTAAAGCAGATGGATTTACCACATCGTTGGCACCCACAACTACTACGATATCCGTGTTAGGTAGCGCGTCGTTAGCATCATCCAAGTCCAGTAGTTTAGGGTAAGGCACATCGGCCTCCGCCAATAGTACGTTCATGTGCCCAGGCATACGACCCGCTACCGGGTGAATGGCATACTTTACATCCACTCCATTGGCTTCCAACAAATCATCCACCTCTTTACACACCTTCTGTGCCTGTGCAACAGCCAATCCGTAACCCGGTACAATCATGACAGATTGTGAGTAGTACAGTTGAATAGCTGCGTCATTGATCGTCACTTCTTTGGCTACCTGATCACCGGTACCTTTCGCGGCACTGCTGCCGCCACCTCCGAAACCACCCACCAAAACATTCAAGAGGGAACGGTTCATGGCTTCGCACATTAGAACGGTCAAGATTGTCCCAGAAGCTCCGACCAGAATACCGCCCACCAACATCAATTGGTTACCGTATATCAAACCTGCCGCAGCAGCCGAAAGTCCGGTAAATGAGTTCAATAGGGAAATCACTACCGGCATATCTGCACCGCCGATCGGCGCTACAAAAGAAAATCCATATACCAAGGTTAAGCCCAAGAAGGTAAGTAGTAGCCCTAGGCTCATCTCTGCTCCTTGCAAGTAGAGCAAAACACCAACCACCAAAGTACCAACCAACAAGACCATATTGATGATGTTATGTTTCGGTAGGGTAATCGTGCTGTCCCAGACTAGACCTTGTAATTTTGCGAAAGCGAGTAAACTACCGGTAAAAGCTACTCCGCCGATTAGTAAGGTTAGCAAAGCAATGCCAATGCCCCCGGCTGTTGGATTTGACATATTTACTAATTCGACCATAGCCAATACCACCGCACACGCACCTCCCAATCCATTGAAGATCGAGACCATCTGTGGCATCGCGGTCATTTGAATTCTTCTAGCAGAAATACCACCAGCTACAGCCCCTACGGCAATACCGCCGATGATCCAACCATAGTTGTTATTGGCGCCCTCAAGAGGAGCTACCAAAGCGGCAATGATAGCAAGCCCCATTCCAACCCCGGCATATATATTACCTCTTCGGGCGGTGTCTGGAGAACTCAAAAGGCGCAAGCCCCAGACAAAACCTACTGCTCCTAGCAGATAGGCTAGATTGATAAAAAAATCGATTGCCATTTCTTATTTTTTTGCTTTTTTCTTTTTGAACATTTCTAACATACGGTCCGTCACCGCAAAACCACCGGCTACATTAACCATACCCAGCACTACCCCGAGGAAACCCAAGCTTAGGGTCAAATAGTCATCGGGTTCAGCCTGTCTGATTAATAGGATGGCTCCAATAATAACCACTCCACTGATTGCATTAGCTCCTGACATCAGCGGTGTATGCAGTACGGTAGGTACTTTAGAAATTACCTCAAAACCCAAAATGATCGTGAAGATCAATAGGTAGATCAGCAGTAGGTTTTCGTTAAAGAATTGATAGATAGTATCCATGTTATTGTATCGTTTCAGCAGATTAAGCAGGCTTATCGGCTGTAATTAAGGCTGATGCAATGATTTCATTCTCCATGTCCAAGTTGAGCTGGTTCTCCTTCATCCACACCTTCGCAAAGTTGAGGAGGTTATTGCTGTATAGGAAGCTAGCATCCTGTGGCATCAATGAGGCTAAACTGGAATTACCTTGGATGTACACCCCATTATGTTGGATGACTTTCAAGTCTTCCGTTAGCTCACAGTTTCCCCCAGTAGAGGAAGCTAGGTCAACGATGACCGAACCTGGTTTCATCTTTTCAACCGTTTCCTTAGGAACAAGGATAGGTGCTTTACGCCCTCTTACCTGAGCCGTAGTTACAATCACATCAGACTTCATGGCACGAGCTTGTACTTCAGCCCGCTGGCGTTTGATAAACTCTTCACTCTGCTGCACACCATAACCTCCAGCTCCCTTATCTTCCACCGCACCTTCGACTTCCACAAACTTGGCCCCCAAACTTAGTACTTCCTCTTTGGCTGCACTACGGGTATCAAAGGCTTCTACCTGCGCACCCAAACGCCTGGCTGTGGCGATGGCTTGCAGACCAGCAACTCCTGCTCCAAGCACTAGGACTTTGGAGGGCTTAATGCTCCCCGCCGCCGTAATCATCATGGGAAAGTACCGAGGTAAGAGAGAGGCAGCTTCCAGGATAGCTTTGTAACCTGCAATAGAAGCCATGGAAGAAAGAACATCCATAGATTGCGCCAAGGTAGTCCGAGGAATCATGTCCAGACTAAAGGCACGAAGACCCAGCTCTTTGAGCTTGCCGGTGATGTCTGCATCAGCGAAGGGTTGGAATTGAGAAATGACCAAAGTATCCTTCGCCAGGCTCTTCATTTCGGCCTCTGCTAGGGGATGAATACTTACGGCAATCTCCGCCTCTTTGAGCAATTCCGACCTGCTTTTCACCTGCGCGCCTTTTTCTTCATACTCTGCATCAGAATACAAAGCCTCTTGGCCTGCACCAGCTTCAATTAAGATCTCCAAGCCCAAATCCTTGAGTTTAGGAATGGTCGAGGGAACGACGGCGACACGCCTGTCGATTTCTTCTTTAAAAACAGCAAATTTCATAATAATGTATGGCCTTTGGTGGTGAAAATAACTAAAATTTCGATTTTTGGCCTAATCGCAGTATATCTGAAAAATTATTTGGTAGGAACTGCCTTCAGCTGGAAGGTCTTGAGTGAACAAATAAAAGAAAAAAATTGGAAAGTGGTAGCTATGTGAACGCTAAATTCACGCTAGACAATTGCTAAGCAAGTCGCTATCTATGGACGGTAAGGATGGTAAATAGTAGACTAGAAATAGTTCTCTATAGAATGGAAAGATCTAATGGCCAGGGACTTAAGCTTGGGCCTAAGACTAGTAGGGAAGTCTTAAGTCGCTGACCATTTTTAGGTGTCTCGCAGGAACGAAAATTAGGCTTCTTTGAGTTTATGTGAAAATTCCTTTTGTAGCTTCTTCACTTTCGGTGTGATGACGAAGGTGCAATAGGGGTTGCGGTTGCCCACATTGTTGTAGTAATTCAGATGGTAATCCTCTGCTTGATAAAACTTCTCTAGCGGACTTAATTCTGTCACGATTGGATTAGACCAAAGCTTTGGCGCTACCTGCTGAATGGATTCTTCCGCAATCTGTTTCTGTGTATCGTCATGATAGAAAATGGCCGAACGATATTGCGGACCAACATCATTTCCCTGTCGATTGAGTGTGGTTGGATCATGGGCGCTCCAAAATACCTCTAGTATCTCAGCATAGCTTATTACTGTTGGATCAAAGTGCACTTGTACTACTTCAACATGCTTAGTAGTTCCAGAACATACCGCTTTGTAGTTGGCATTTTCAGCAGTGCCTCCGGCGTAGCCCGATACCACTTTATTTACTCCTTGTAGCCTTTGTACCACTGCTTCCACACACCAAAAACATCCTCCACCTAAAGTGGCGATCTCTTCTTTATGATTTGTATTCATTGCTTGAATTTATACAAAAAAACACCTATGCCAGGCAAATGTTTAACCTAAGAGACTATATGCAGAGGAGCCCGTTTCTTTCTGGGCTTTTAAATGCTGGAGGAACAACTTCAGCGCCTCTTTTTTTGAAGTATCTAATTCGTAGCTAATGTATTGCGTGAAGTATTCTTTGAGGTCAAAACCAGAGCCCGGTTGCGGCAGGATATAGGTCAATTCTGGGATGGCATCAATTCCCATCCGCAAGGCCTGATTGAAACGATCAACGAAGTCTTTGGGTAAGGGCCGACGACTCACCCAAGCCGCGAAGACGAAGGGAAGCCCCGTGAAGTCCATCCAAGCTTTTCCTAAATCGTAGAAATAAGGGAATTGTTCGTGTAGCCCCATGGTCCGGTCACCAATGATTACCCCTCCGGTAGAACCTTGGATATCATCAATATAACCTTCCGTGGCGTGGATAAATGTCGGGTTAAGCTGCCAATGTTGCCTTACCAGAATCTTGGCCAATTCTACTGAAGTTCTAGAATGAAAGTCGAGGTAAATTTTTGTGAGTTTGGATAAAGGTTGGCGTGAAAATATGCCTACGGTCTTCACCGCCCCTTCTGTGCCAATACAATAATCGGAGATAATTTCAGCATTTGGAATTTCGGGGATAGTAGCTACGGGCACGAGGCCCAGATCTACTTCTCCTTGCTGTAATTTCCTGGCACATTCCGAAGGAATATCCAATTGCAAGTCAATATCCTTAGCAATATCACTCTTGAACAAGCCATAGAGGAGCGGCTTCGTATTCAGGTAGCTTACTGCAGTGATTTGAATCTTACTCATAGGCTTCTCTATTACAGCCCTTCTACTTGGAAGGCCGTCAAATGTGATGTATCATTTTCTGCCAAAAAGTTAAATTGGATATTCTCTTGTTGGACCTGCCACAAACCGGTATTGCTGTGATGAAATCTATTCATTTCTGTTAAAGGCACGTCTTTTAGCAAGCAGATTAAGGCACGCATGGTGCGACCGTGCGCGCATACTAAGAGCAAAGACTCTTCACGTTGCCGCAAATGCTGTACAAATTGCTCGACTCGCGCTCCTAGTTCCGCTGCACTTTCTCCCTCTGGAATTCTTGCATCCAAATTTCCACTATTCCAATGAGCCATCAGTTCTCTGTAAGACTCTCGCATACTGGGTTCTCCTTTCTTACCTTCGTGGATGCCCCAACTGATTTCATTGATCTCTGCGAACTGCTCCCACTGAATTCCTTTATTGATAAAATGGGCCATGGTCTGGTGAGTCCGCTGTAACTTGGAGGTCAGTACCGCCTCAAAATTAAGATGGGAGTAGTGGCGATAGAAAGCCAAGGCTTGTTCCTTCCCCAGTGCATTTAAAGACGTATCTACTCCTTGACCCTGGACAATTCCTTGCCGATTGAAATCCGTTTCTCCGTGTCTAACAATGAAGACCTTCTTGTTACTCATATGATTTGGGGGTAGATATTTTTTCTCTTTGTTGATTATTCACTTTTGATCTAAGTGGCCCACCTATTTGTTTATGACAGGTAGTGATAGGTAACCTTTATACTGATTGTCATCCTCAAATACATGGTCTTTGAAATCCGTGACCACATTGTAAAGCGTATCTCTTTCGATGGGATGTCGATCCACTTGCCTAATCAATTTGACCAAGTCTTTGGTACTCATAGCAGGACTTTGTTCTTCTGATCCCGCCATGGTGTAAATCTTGGTGGTATCATCTATGGTGCCGTCGATATCATCTACTCCATAGGCCAAAGACATTTGAGCTGTCTGTCGGCTTATCATAGGCCAATAGGCTTTGATATGATCAAAATTATCTAGGTATATTCTACTTACCGCGTAATTCTTCAAGTCTTCAATAATGGTGCTTTCCGGCACATGGGACATTTGATTGTCTTTATTGCGGAATTTTAGTGGAATAAAGGTCTGGAATCCTCCGGTTTTATCTTGCAATTCGCGGAGAAGATCCATATGATGAACCCTGTGGTAATAGCTCTCTATATGGCCATACAGCATGGTCGCATTGGATCGGTGCCCTAATTCATGCCAGATTTCATGAATGCGGAGCCACTGTTCACCTGAACACTTACCACCAGCAATTTGATCTCGAATCTCTGGATGGAAGATCTCAGCTCCGCCACCTGGCATGGAGTCCAAACCTGCTTCTTTCATCTGCAGCATGCCCTCCTCGTAGGAGATTTTGGCTTTTTTGAAGATATAGTGATACTCAACTGGAGTCAGCGCTTTGATGTGCAATTCTGGCCGGTGGGCCTTAATTTGGCGGAAAAGTTCGGCATAAAAGGGCACATCATATTGAGGTAATACCCCACCAACGATATGAACCTCGGTTACAGGCTGATCATCATATTTCTTGATGATATCCATAATATCCTCCATACTGTACTCCCAACCTTCCTCTCGTTTCTTAATCAATCGAGAATAAGAACAAAAGGTGCAAGTGTATAGGCAGATATTAGTTGGCTCAACATGGAAGTTACGATTGAAGTAGGTACGATCACCATGCTTGGACTCTCTGATATAGTTTGCGAGTGTGGCCAGGTAACCAAGGGGCGCTTCTTCAAAAAGTAGCACTCCATCTTCTGTATTGAGGCGATCTCCATTTTGCACTTTTTGCACGATATTGCGTAATGGAGTACTCAACGATTTATCATTCAATAGGACATTCAAGGCGGACTGATCCATATGCTTCATTATTAGTAAATACAAATTTATAACAAGTTTCGAAACTTTCAGTTTCAATTGAAACTACTTTTCTTCGAAATTTATTATTGAACGCCCACTCTTTTGGGGTATCGCGTTCACGGCGAGCAAAGGTAAGAATAGTTTTTTTGGATTCTTAGCCGTAAGATTTTACCTTGCTGCCTATGCTTTCCATTTGCATTCCCGTATATAATTACCCAGTTGTACCCTTTGTGACTGCCTTGCTTTCACAGGCCAAACAGCTGCCTTGTGATTTTGAAATATTGGTATGGGAAGACGGATCTTCTGAGGCTTACAAGAAGGTAAATAGACAACTGCATGGCCTTGATCCTCATTTGCGATACGTTGAATGGGAGCAGAATCGAGGAAGGTCAATAATCAGGAATGGCTTGGCCAAAGCAGCTTCATTCCAATATATTTTGTTTCTGGACTGTGATGCGGCTTTGCCAGATGATCATTTCCTAAGGCGGTACGCAGAGCATTGGCAGGGTGAGCCTGCAAGACAAGTAATTTGTGGGGGGAGGTGGTATCCGGAGCAACCAGATGATCCAAGCCTTCAGCTACATTGGTTGTATGGTTCCATGAAGGAGAGCCAAGGTGCTGAAAGCCGCAGGCTAGCTCCAAATAGTTCATTCATGACCAATAATTTCTTAATCTCGCGCAGTATTTTTGAGGATATCCAATTCAACGAAGCACTGCAGGGGTATGGGCATGAGGATACCCTATTTGGTTGGGAGCTACAAAAACTAGACATAACGATACAGCATATAGACAATCCCGTTATCCATGTGGGCTTGGAATCTTCCTCCGTATTTCTTGAAAAGACGCTGGAAGGTATCGATAACTTGCACCGACTACATAAGCTAATGGGAACCCAGAGTTCCTGGTGGAAAGAAATCAAATTGCTCCGTATTTTTCGTCGATTGCGGCAATGGCGTATACATGAGCTTGTGTATTGGTTATTAGCTCCCCTGCAGAAGCCCATAGGACGTCAATTGCATTCCGCTAAACCCTCCCTAGTCGCTTTTGATCTGTACAAGTTGTATCGATTTTTGGATCGAGCACGTAAACCATAATTTTATCTAATTTCACCCCAAAGCGTTTCTAAAAATTCCCGTATGCGAAATGAATTCTTGGCTTTTTCTCTGATATCCGTTCTCGTTGTAGCTGCCGTCGGTTATTTTCTTTGGCCGCCAATATGGTGGATTATGCTCATTCTAGGGCCCATAATTCTCTTGGGACTATACGATATGACCCAACACCAACACGCCATCATGCGTAACTTTCCCATTTTTGGTAGAGGGCGCTACGTAATGGAAGATCTTCGCCCTAAGTTGTATCAATACTTCATCGAATCAGATACCAATGGCGCTCCCATCAGTAGAATTTTTCGATCGGTTGTATATCAACGGGCTAAGAAGGTATTGGACACTACACCATTTGGAACCCAGCTAGATGTCTACGAAGAAGGCTACGAGTGGATGAATCATAGTATTGGAGCACTGGATGCCCATCAGTTGGATCACGATCCCCGGACGACAGTGGGAGAGGGGCTTTGCGAACAGCCCTATTCTGCTAGCCTCTTCAACGTCTCAGCCATGAGTTTTGGTTCTTTGAGTAAGAATGCGATTAGTTCCTTGAGTGGTGGAGCGAAAATTGGAGGGTTTGCACATAATACCGGAGAAGGAGGGGTAAGTCCCTACCACAAAGATCCGGGAGGCGATCTCATCTATCAGATAGGGACGGGGTACTTTGGTGCCAGAGCAGATGATGGAAATTTTTCACCGGAGCGATTTAAAGAAACAGCATCGCATCCTCATGTGAAGATGATTGAGCTAAAACTTTCACAAGGAGCAAAGCCAGGGCATGGAGGGATTTTGCCAGCTAAGAAGAATACGGAAGAGATAGCCAAAATTAGAGGCGTTAAACCCGGAACTGATGTTCTATCTCCTCCTTACCATAAGGCCTTCAAGACTCCAGAAGGATTACTCAAGCTACTTTCCCAGATGCGAGAATTATCCGGAGGTAAGCCCGTAGGATTTAAGCTGTGTATTGGTCGTAGAAGTGAATTTGTCAGCATCTGCAAAGCAATAATCAAGACGGGTCTTCGTCCGGACTTTATCGCGGTAGATGGAGGGGAAGGGGGAACCGGAGCTGCTCCATTAGAGTTCTCGAATTCTGTAGGGATGCCTTTCCGAGAAGGTTTGGCCTTCGCCATAGATACACTGGAGGGGTTTGATTTGAAGAAAGATATTAAGGTCTTTGCTTCAGGCAAGATCATCACGGGCTTTCACTTATTTCGAGCCTTAGCCATTGGTGCGGATGCTACCTACACTGCTCGAGCCATGATGTTGGCTTTAGGGTGTATTCAGGCTTTGGAGTGCAATACCAATAAATGTCCGACGGGCGTTGCTACACAAAATCCAGAATTGGTGGCAGGATTGGCAGTGGAAGATAAAAAAGTGCGAGTGGCCAATTACCACAAGGAAACAGTGGAAAGTTTTGTGGAATTGATGGCTGCCGCCGGCTTGGAAAAACCAGAACAAATCAACCGGAGTCATATCTTCAGAAGGGTAAGTCTTAATGAAATACGTAGATATGATCAATTATTTCCCTATTTAGAGAAAGGCTGCTTGCTTAAGGAAGAGTCGGTGCCGGCTGACTGGAAGTTGGTTTGGAAAGAAGCTTCCGCAGATCGATTTTAGGACAGTACTAACCTTGAATTAGGAATAAAAAAGACGAGGATAAGATCAACTTAGATCTTATCCCCGAATCAGATAGTTAGATGATGTTCTTACTCTTTACAGCCCTTTGTGCGTTCCGTCACAGAATCCAGGATTACTGGTATGCTTGCAAGTGCAGAAGTAGGCCGTTTTTGATTCTTCAGCTACAAACACTTGTGGTGTGAAGGAAGATCCTTTGTGAGATCCGTCGCAAAATGGTTGACTGCTAGATTCTCCACAGGAGCACCAGGCGTACGTTTTTCCTGCTTCCAATTCTACAGGTAGCGGTGCTTTTCCAGCAATTGTAGGCTTATCCATTTCTGTTTTTTTGATGTGATGGTTAATATGATTCCGAGATGTAGACTACTACATCCTTATTACTTCCTAAGTTTGTCCAAGAGGGCATTAAATGTTTGTGCTTCCTCCACAGAAAGACTTTTGCTGAAATAGCCATTGGTTCCAGCGCTTATTGCTGGACTAATTTTGCCTAGCAATGCCAGCCCCCTCGCACTAATACTGATATCTACCTTCCTACGATTTTCCTGACAAACTCCACGCTTCACCAATTCTTTCTTCTCTAAGCGGTCAATCAATCTAGTTAGGTCAGTACTGCGAAATAGCAGAACTTCTTTGATGGCTCCAGCTGTCATTGGTTCTCCTTTTGATCCCTTTAAGATGCGCAGTACATTATACTGCACATGCGTGAGGCCATATTGGTCCAATACCTCTTTGATCTGATGCGAAACCCAATCAGCTGAAAACAAGAGATTGACGAGCATTTTATGATGTTCGCTTTCAAATCTCTCTTGTTTAATCTCCTGATTGATACTCATAAGAAGTTCAAGCTTGTTGTCGACGACATTTGTTTACAACAATAATAATAGTATAAGGAGACATTGAGCAATAGGTTTAAACATTTCAAAATTTAGAAGTAGTCCAAATAGAGATAAGCCCTCCCGCAACGACTAGGAGGGCTTATCTTTTGACTGCAAGCACTTATTTGAGGTGCACCTTAGGCTTCAAGCACCCTTTTAACGCGGCTTGGTGAGAAGGGGAGGTGTCTGAGTCGTTTTCCCGTTAGGGTAGCGAAGGCATTAGCAATGGCTCCCGCTACGATTGGTGTGCTGGCTTCCCCGATTCCTTTGGGTGAATCGGTGGAGGGCATCATGGCTATTTCGATGCTTTCAGGGGCATCTTCGATTCTGAGTATGGGGTAATCATGGAAGTTAGACTGTTGAATTTCGCCATTCTTAATAGTCAATTGCTCACAAAAGACGCTACTCATTCCCATGATAATTCCTCCTTCCATTTGGGCTACTACATTGTCGGGCTGGACAATGGTTCCTGCATCTACCGCAGACCAAAAGTGGTGTACCCGGATTTTTCCGCTATCCTCTTCTACGGAGATTTCGCAGATACCGGTACATAGTGCTCCACTGCGCTCCCCGAAGGCGATGCCACGAGCTCTACCCGGAGCTGGAGGAGTATTCCAATTGGCCATTTCTGCTGCCTTTTCTAAGGTAGCTAGTGCTTTGGGGGAATCCTTCATCAGCGCACGCCGAATATCCAGTGGATCCTTTCCTTGGTCTGCTGCAATTTCATCTATAAATGATTCGATCGCAAACTTATTTGGTCCATGACCTACCGCGCGCCAGTGTTTGATTCGGATACCCTTTTGGGTTAAACGCAGATCTACCGCTTGATTTGGGATGTTGTAGAATGCGTTTTTGGCTCCGCTAGCTAATAGATTTGAACCATCTCCTACAATGCAGTGATTAAGGGCAATGATCTGACCATTGGCATCCGTAGCAGCTTCTAGTTTTTGCAATGATAGAGGTCGGTACATCCCATACTGTAAATCGTCCTCACGGGTCCACATTAGTTTTACGGGTTTTCCCGTCGCCTGCGAGAGTTTAACGGATTCTACGATGTAGTCGCTTGTACTTCTGCGGCCAAGGCCTCCTCCTAGATAGCAAAGATTCAATTTTACTTGATCAGCTTCGATGCCTAGTTCCTTGGCTACCGTAGGTGCAATGCTACCTGGATTTTGGGTCCCCGCCCATATTTCCGCGGATTGCCCGTCAGCAGCAACGGATGCGATAGCGTTTAGAGGTTCCATCTGGGCATGGTATATGTAGTCATTTTTGTAGGTGGCAGTGTACTTCTTAATGCCTTTCCGCATGGCTGCCTTAACATCGCCAACCTTATGCATCACTTTTCCATCGGAGGAGGCATCTGCCAATTGCTGATAGCCTTCCAAGTCGCTCTGTGAATCGTGCCCTTGCGCGGTTACATTTCGATCCCAATCAATGGCCAGCTTGGCCTTGGCAGCTAAGGCTTTTTCAAGTGTGGTGGCCACTACCCCTACGCCATAGCTAAAGGGAACAATGGCTATAATACCTTCCAAACTTTGTATTTCTGCTGCATTGGTCAGACTCGGCTTTGCCCCGTGTACTTTCCCTCTTTCAAGCACTCCATAATGCATATCCGGAACCTGGATATCGATAGCGAACTGAGCACTGCCATCTACCTTAGCAGGGACATCATAGCGAGGCAGGACCTTTCCAATCAGCCGGAACTCATCCGGGGATTTGAGATCTGAGGATGGGATCTCAGGTATATTTTCTGGTTCCTGCAAGATGTCCACAATCTCACCATAGCTAATTTCTCTGCCCGAGGCTTCATGTTGCACCAAGCTTGGCGCTGTGTTAAGCTCTTGGATCGGAACGGACCAATGCTGAGCTACACTATGCAGTAAAATGTAGCGTGCTTGTGCTCCAGCCTGCCGTAAGGCATCATAATAGCCCATGACCGTACGGCTTCCTACGTTGATCATGACTTTTCGGTTACCAAATGCCTTGAACCCATAGGTCTCCACATTGATCGGAGCTGTTTCAATTTTGACTTTGTCCCAATCCGCATCCAGTTCTTCTGCCAAAATAACGGGTAGGGCGGTCATGGAACCTTGACCCATTTCGGCAGCAGGGTTATAGATTGTTATTTGTCCGTCATTTCTTAAGTGAACCCAGGCATTTACTTTTTCTTCCGCTAAATCACTGGGGTCTATTTCCTTTTTACTTCCCGAAAGTGTAGGATAGAGTGCATACGCAGTGATAGCCAAGGTGACTCCGCCGGCGGCAGCGATGAAGTTTCGCCGAGATATATTGTTTGAGGATTTTTCCATTGATGCTAGATTTTAGAACAGAAACGAGATAGAATCCAGAGTGCAGCTAATTCCTGGCTTAGGTATTTGCGTCAGCTGCTCGTTGTATCGCCTTTACGATTCGGGTATAAGTCCCACAGCGACAAAGGTTGCCGTTCATATGACTTATAATCTCCTCTCTAGTAGGCTGACTATTCTGATCTAATAGAGCAGCAGCCTGCATGATCTGTCCGGATTGGCAATACCCACATTGGGGGACCTGTTCCTCGATCCAGGCTTCCTGCAAAGGATGTTTTCCATTGGGGGACAACCCTTCAATGGTGGTGATCTCTTGATTTTCTTGCAGACTTGAGATGGGAAGAGTACATGACCGCATGGGAGAGCCATCAAGATGTACGGTACAGGCACCACATTGCCCCAGGCCACAACCAAATTTGGTTCCGCTTAGTGCTAGATGCTCTCTTAATACCCAGAGTAATGGAGTGGAAGCTTCGGTATTAACCTTGTGGGTCTTCCCGTTAATTTGCAGGGAGTAGGCTGGCATGGATATACAGTTTAAGAAATATTGGATAATGAGCTGAAAGAACTTAGCTAATTTACTAATATTTATGCATAGGAACCCACAGCTTGACTTAGTGTTCATAGACTGTTACTTTTCCGATGCAGTCTCCGCCATCTCTAGGAATAAAACGGTAATTTTGTTTCTTCAACTATTCACCTTGCCAATCTTCAATTTGAGGCCAGGGACTGAAATCAACAAACCAACATTATGATGAAGCCTTGTTTATCCTTAATGCTACTACTCAGCTTACTGTTTGGGAGCTGTGAATCTACCCCTGAAAAGGAAGGGGAAACTACGGTTGAAAACGAAAAAGTTATGGAAGAGCAGTTTGTATTTGTAGGTACTTACACACGTAAAGAGGGACACGTAGACGGTAAGGCCAAAGGGATTTATGTATTGCAGTGGGAAGAGGAGACGGGGAGTCTTAGTCTGCTAGATACCATCGAAAGTTTACCCAACCCCTCCTATATTACCATTCACCCCAATGGAAAATTCCTCTATGCAGCCAACGAACTAGCGGATGGTTCTGAGGAGGTTCTGGGCCAGGTCAGCGCTATTGCTATAGATCCTGTAAATCGCTTCTATCAGGCATTAAGTAATGTTTCGGCGATGGGAGACGCTCCTTGTCACTTGACGGTACTCTCTGATCAGGAACATGTAGTGGTGGCCAACTATGTAGATGGCAATGTGGCTGTATTGCCAATCGATGAGGTAGGAGCTCTAGGAAAGTCAATCGCCACTGCTCAGCACGAGGGGAAAGGACCAAACGAAGGCAGGCAAGGCAGTCCCCATGCTCATATGGTTTATCCTTTCCCTGGGAGTAGCGATGGATTTTTAGCTGTGGATCTGGGAATTGATCAGATTGTCCATTATCAATGGAACGAAGGCCAGCAGGAACTGAATGAGGTAGCACGTACCGCGACGACTCCTGGAGCCGGTCCTCGACATTTAGATTTTCATCCGACCGCTAAACGGATATACGTGCTAAATGAACTAAATCACAGCGTTGAGGTTTTTGAATATGAATCCTTGACAGCGGCTTTTACACGTAAGCAGATTATATCCACACTTGCAGAAGATTCCGAAGGCGTATCTTATCCGGCGGCGATCAAGGTGCATCCAAATGGCAAGTTTTTATATGCTTCCAATCGGGGAAGCACGGAGGAAGAAAATAGTATCGCCATTTTCGAAATCAACGAGCAAACTGGAGAACTGAGCTTTAAGAAGGTAGTTCACACAGGTGGTAATTTTCCCAGAGACTTTGAAATTTCGCCCAGCGGCAAATATCTCTTGGCGGCTAATCAGAACTCTGGGAACATATTGGTGTTCAAAGTGGATGCTGAAACGGGTGATCTATCGGAAACAGGCACAGACTTTGCGATACCAACACCAGTCTGTCTAAAATTTCTATCGATCTAAACTTGAGGAAGCCGAAACGATTTCCGTTTTTTGTGCTACCTAGCAAAAAATAAAACCATGGCAACAGAGCAGAATACGGATATGCAAATCCTACCAAAATTGAATACGATTGATGAAGCCATTGAGGATATCAAGGCCGGAAAGATTATCATCGTTGTAGATGATGAAGATCGAGAAAACGAAGGTGATTTCATTTGCGCAGCAGAGTGCGTGACTCCGGAAATTGTCAACTTTATGGCCACTCACGGACGTGGTCTTATCTGTGCACCCATTACTGAGAGTCGTGCAGATGAGTTGAAACTATCGCGGATGGTTTCACACAACACAGATATGCACCAAACGGCTTTTACCGTTTCTATTGATTACAAGCATAAGGGTTGTACCACTGGAATCTCTGCTTATGATCGTGCTACCAGCATACAGGCTTTAGTAGATCCAGATACCCAACCGGATGACTATGCCCGTCCGGGACATATTTTTCCCTTGATCGCGAAGGATGGTGGGGTTTTGAGAAGAACAGGACATACGGAAGCAGCTATCGACCTAGCAGTAATGGCGGGCTTCTCTCCAGCTGGTGTCTTAATTGAAATCTTGAATCCTGATGGTACGATGGCACGTTTGCCTCAACTCTTGGAAATCGCCGAGCGCTTTGATCTAAAGCTTATCACCATTAAGGACTTGGTGGCTTATCGCCTGAAGATGACGAGTTTAGTGAAAAAAGAGGCGAGTGCAGAAATTGACACTAATTTTGGAAGATTCGAATTTATAGCCTACAAAGAACTAAATAGTCCAAGAACACACTTGGTTATCCGGAAAGGTGAATGGGAAGAAGGGGAACCCGTACTGGTGCGGGTTCATGCGGGGTCCAACACAGGAGAATTATTTGCTCATCTGATTAAAGGAAGCTCCAAGGAGCTCCACAAAACCATGGATATCATTGCCAAAGAGGGTAAAGGAGCCATTCTGCTACTCCGCTATGATGAAGAGGAGGATTTAATCACGAAGACCATCGAAGCGCTGAACGAACAGCAAGGTAAAGGAGAAAAACTAAATCCTTTCCTAAAGCGGTACATGGACTCTGAGCAAAAAGACATCGGCATTGGCTCACAAATCTTGAGAGATATCGGCTTATCCAAGATTCGCCTCCTCACCAATTCTCGCCGCAAATTGGTAGGCCTAGATGGTTATGGACTTGAAATTGTGGAGCATGTGGGCTTCTAGATTGACTAGAAGATATCGGTAAGCTGCTAAAGAATATTTGTCCAATATATCCAATAAATAGCCGAGCTGCTGTCTGGGTTCCTGGATTACCCGGGTAGCAGCTTGTTTGTTATTGAGCCTGTCACTTTAAACCATCCAAAAGGCCTTTTATCATTTTGGGATTCCCCTTTCTGTAAAAGGATAGTAGCGCATCTTCAAGTATCGTAAAATTGCAAATCACGCCAATTGATCCAGTGATCACATAAGTCATACCACTCAACATATCGACTTGCTGCTGGACTCCATTTTGCATTATTATTACAATGCAAAACAACAATTTTATGAAGATTCATCTACTACTCTTATTGATAGCTGGGGTCATATACTTACCGACAACCCAAGCGCAATTATTAACGCCCATTCCGGATACAAGCAATAATACGAGACCGGACGTAAATGTTTTAAGGCATTATGCCGCAGTCGGCTTTTCCAGCAGAGTAACTAGCGGGTATCGGCAAATGCGTAGCTTCTATTCCGATCAGGGGTTTGACAATTTCTTTTTGGACCAAGTTTTGACCTTCGGTGCCGGGTTTCGCCTTGGGGATCGTTACCATCTTGAGCTAAGTTTTGATCGTACCTTTGATGATGACTTAGAAGAGGTAAATTTATCTTCTAATGGACATACCTTATCGCTTCAGGAAAGGCAGTTTGCGGTACACCTCCTACTGGGCTATCGATTTTGGGAGAAGCGATACCGGAGTCTTATTTTTCATGCTGGTTTTTCCTGGCTACAAAACAGAGGAGAAATAGTGGAGCGGCGCCCGCAAGACTTTGACTTTACCACGGCCAACATAGATGTACCAGAGGGAGTTAGAAGCTGGCCTGCCTTCATTCATCAGCAAGGGGCCCTCCATCTAACGATACAGCTTAAACTATCTTACCCTAGACCCAGATGGTGGAGTACCGACCTGGAAGTCAAGCTAGGCTTTGTTAGTGGCTTCAATGCGAAATCATGGTCCGTAGATCCCGGTCAAGCCCTCAATGTTCCCCGGGATACCGGGCAATATTTCTACATTAGTAGCTTGTACCACTTTTTCCTTTATTAAGATCAATAACGGAAATGAGAATTGTACTACTAGTCATTTCGTTGGGCTTACTATTCCCTGTCCTCCTCAACGGACAAGAGGATACTAGCGGGGTGGACAAGGAGGGAACGTATGCCACGATCTACTTCTACCGCAAGGCCGAGTTTTACAATGGACGTTTTGAATGTTGGGTAGATAAAACGCGATTGCTCTCTAACTTCAGAGCTGCGAGTTATTTTTGGCTAAACCTTCCCGCCGGCAACTATGAAATCCGGACGAACGGCCGGCCAACTTGGCTCATTTATGAGAAGAAATATCAGCTGAAAGTGGAGGCAGGTCAGGTTTACTATATTGAGGGAGTCATCGAATATGACTTCCTGGGCACAGCGCTCTTTTTACAGGAACGAGAGCAAGAAGATTTCGATAGACTCAAATCTAAACTTAAGTTTGATGTACGTGCAATCCGCTTACTGGAATAAAGCTTCCCGCTACCTTTTTGCGACTGTCAGTCTGTTGCTGCTTGGGTACTGGATTTATCGATGGCAACAGGGACTGGCACCATATGGAGCTGAAGGAGATGCGGACTTGCCCGGCTTTATACGGTGGCTGCTAGGGTATGTATTCCTACTCGCGGTGATATTAGGTGCTGCCTGGCTCAATCATCGGCTACTCTATCGTAAGTTAGTTGGTCGGCCAACCCGATTGCGTTGGGCCTATTCCAGCTGGCTCTTGATTCTCTGGTGGATATTATTTGAGTTTTTTCAGAACTTAAATGGGTATGCAACGGAGATCATTATTGAGAATTGGTTTGTAAGCTTGCTTTGTACCTTGTTAATTGCTGCCCTGACCCTGGCCATCGATCAACCGGAAAGTCGGCGAAAACGGGCAGAATTAGAACAGGATAAGATGGAAGCAGAATTACATAACCTGCGGGCACAACTACACCCCCACTTCTTGTTCAATACGCTAAACACCATCTACAGTGAGGCACTACAACAGGATCAAGACCAACTAGCTACCTTAATCGCGGAGTTGTCTGGTTTGCTGCGCTTTTCCTTTAAGCACGCTAAACAACCGCGGGTTACGCTCCATGAAGAAGTCGATTTTTTGCGACGATACATTCATTTGCAGCAGGCTCGACTCACACCCGCTCAGCAGCAAGCTGTGCAAATAAATATGACTGATGAACCCCGAGCGTATTGGCTTCCGCCCTTGCTGATCATCCCGTTTGTGGAAAATGCATTTGTGCATGGAGTGTATGATGGCCCGGATTTTTTCTTGCAGATAGAACTCAAGGTAGAGGACGACTACCTACATCTGGAAATTGCCAATGGTCAAGCTCCAAAGCCACGTACTGGGGGAAGTGGTACGGGAATTAGCAATACCCATCAACGCTTGGAGCGTCTATACCAAAATAATTATCTTTTGGAAGAAGAACGAACACCTGAGATTTACCGACTTTATTTGAAGTTTCCTTTAAGCTTATCCGCATGATATTGAAAGCCATAGCCATAGATGATGAAGCGCCTGCCTTGGCCGTTATTGCCAAGCATGCCGAGAAACTTCCTTTCCTGTCGCTGGAAAAAACCTTTGTTAATCCGTTAAAAGCTATCGCTTGGCTGCAAAATAATTCCGTAGACCTAATCTTCCTGGATATAGAAATGCCTGAAATGCGTGGCACTGATTTCATGCGGACCATGAACGGACTAGCCTCTGCCCGTTTCATATTTACCACTGCTTATGAATCTTATGCCCTGGAGGGATTTGAATTACAAGCTTTGGATTACTTGCTTAAGCCCATTTTGTTTACTCGCTTCGCCGATGCCTGCAAACGTGCCCTGACTCAGACTATCCCTGAACAGACAAATTCTAATGATTCCTTTATGTTTGTGAAGGATGGTCATGACTGGGTGCGGGTTGACTTTCAAGATATTCTCTTTGTCCGCTCCGATGGAAACCTGCTCTTTATTCATCAAGGTAGTCAGAAGGTCGTTACCCGAATGACCTTGCAGCACTTCCTTGGTACCGTCCCTCAGACTGCCTTTGTCCGTACACACAAATCTTATGTAGTAGACCTGTCCGCCGTTCGAAAAATTGAACGCATGCAATTGGTACTAAGCGACAAAACGAAGGTTCCAATGGCTAGATCCTACCGGCAATCCGTTACTGAGCGTCTCATTCAAAGAGATCCCTCTACCTTTGACAAGAACTAGCTCGTCCTGCGCAAGCTGATATTGTGGTAACGCTTGTTGATCAGGTCTTTAAGCTCTTTTCTTGCAAAGAAAATTCTACTCTTGACGGTTCCCAGCGGTAGGTCGAAATGTTCAGCTATTTCCTGGTACTTATAGCCACGATAGTACATCAAAAACGGGAGCCGAATACTGTCATTGAGCGTATTCATCATTGCCATCAACTCTTTCATCATAATATTGGAATCTCCCTCATTGACAATAACAGTGGAGCCAGAATTGATGTAATGTAGGTTATCTGTGGAATCAACAATCGTATTGGCCTTAACCTTTTTTCGATAGTTGTTGATGAAGATGTTTTTCATGATGGTAAATAACCAAGCTTTGAAATTAGTCTCAGGTCTGAACTTTTCCCAATTCTTGATGGCTCGGAAGGCCGTTTCTTGATATAGATCCTTTGCCTCTTCTACATCCTTTGTCAAAGTGTAGGCAAAATTTTCTAGAGCTGAAGTCATTTCGTTTAAGCGACTACTGAATTCTAAACTTGCCATAATCTAGTTTCTGATTTATTGTTTGTTTAACAAAAATAACAAAAAAGTTAAACAAAATGACTTTTGATTGGCAGAAAATGTCTGTTTTCTGATAAAAAAAGATCTATCTTTATTTTTTATAGCTGTTAATCAGTAGATTATGATTAGTATTTTATTTTCAGAAAATATTGAACAAAACATAAAAAAATCCTGTTTCACCATAATTCTTGGCAACTAACTCTCCTTGAAGAGGAAATATGCGGCAAATGTCAGCTTCCGCGGTAGAAAGGGGAGTGCATGCTAAGAAATCTAAAATGCTTTGTATTCCTATTCATTGACCTGTAAATACCTAAAGTAAAATGGAAGTCTTAAATCGCATCGGATTAGATCTCATGAAGAGTGAGGAATTGGCGAGTTTATTAAATGATCTACTAGCTAACTATTCTATCTTTTATCAAAATGCCCGAGGATATCATTGGAACATTAAAGGAGATAAGTTTTTCGAGCTACATGTAAAGTTTGAGGAGCTTTATAATGATCTGTTCCAGAAGATAGATGAGGTAGCCGAAAGAATCCTAACACTAGGACAAACACCAGGACATAAATTCACGGGCTATTTACAGCATGCTGTAATCCCGGAAAGCAATGAAGTAAATGATGGTAACAAAGCCATAGAGGAAATATTGACTGCTTTTAAAATTCTATTGACGAAACAGAGACAAATATTGGATCTTTCCGCTGTGATAAGTGACGAAGGGACCAATGCCCAGATGAGTGATTATATTAGAGAGCAGGAAAAGTTGGTTTGGATGTATTCGGCTTACCTAAGTAAGTAGATAGTAGTTAAGAAGGTTTGATGATAAATTGGGGGGCTAGGTTGTGGAGTAAACTACCAAAACGTGGTCCCACCTTCACCGACTTACCTAAGTTCTGGCCAAATATCAGTGCGATATTCATATTTGTCCAGAATACCCTCTCTCAGGATCTGGCGTGCCTGAAAAATTCTGCTCTTGATCGTACCTAATGGCAAGCCTAATTGATCAGCTATCTCACTGTACTTATACCCTTCGTAATGCATCAGGAAAGGAATTCCTAACCTCTCCTCCAGCTGATCCACCATTCCCAGCAACTCTGACATCATAATATTTGAATCACACTGATTGCTCACGGTCGGGCCAAGATCAATCAAGGATAGCTGGTTATTTTTTGAATCAAAAATTACACTTGCCCTTACCTTTTTTCGGTATCCATTGATAAAGGTATTTCTCATGATGGTCATGAACCAGCCTCTAAAATTGCTACCTATCTTGAATTTTTCTCGGTTTTTAAAGGCTACATAGGCTGTTTCCTGGAATAGATCTTTTGCATCATCCACATTGTTGGTTAGGTAAAACGCAAATTTTCTCAGTCCACTAGATAGACTGTTGAATTCAGCATGGAAATCGCTTGTCGTCATCTTAGAAGCTCTCTTGTTGATAAATATAAACGCTGTAGTAAACAATTGAGCTAGATTTAGTTTACCGGAACCCTTTCAAATATTTCAGATATTATTGAAATTTACGATTCTATGACGAACCATCAATGAATTAGGGGCTTTGTGCTAATATTTGACACTTAGGTTTCACTTACATCACGAAGTACTGTTGATGAGAGAATCATGCTAAGCCATTCTGATCATAGAGCGAAAATGACTTGAAATCATACCCAATGCCAAGGTGAGTGTTCCGATAGCTATTGATCAATCAGCAAATTATTATGATGCAAACTTGTTCTATAATTTTAGGTATAATACTCTCCATCCCAAGGTTCCGAAAAGGCAATGGTACTACCAGGCTGCAGTTCAATCATCTCTGCTTCTTGGTTCGGAATCAAGCCAAACTGATATCCATCAATTTCTACTTTAAATGGCTTGATTTCAATGTCACCAAATGTGACTCCTCTTAGTCTCGAAGTCATTTCTTCTATTTTCGCTTCCGTATCAAATTGTATGAAATCTGTTGTACCAGCAAACTCCCATTGTGCTTTTTCAAGGTTCCCTTCTTGATCAAAAAGAAATAATACTACATATTCCCTTCGATACTTTTCCCAGCTTGCTCCTTCAGCAAGGCCTTCTGAATCTTGTACAAAGGTTTGATAGCACCAAAACTGCTTGTCGCCCTCATATAGTCCAATGTGACTGGTATGGTATTCTTCTACTCTAGTAATGGGTATTTTTTCAGGGAAATCCATATTTATATAGCGTTGTTGCGTGAACAATTTTTATTTGGGAGGCTTGAGTAAAATAATATCTGGCTAGCAGGCACCCACATGGGCCGTTTGCTCTGGTCCGTGTTTGCTCTATCTGGCACTAGGCACCTGCCAGAGTTTGGGATTACCCATTTACTCACCTCCTTGATCTCCCCAGCCGATGGATGGTGTTTCCCACCACCATCTCTCCTGGATGCCTTGATCAACCCGGATATGTCGCAGGTGAAAACACCTGCAACGGCTTGGGGAAAATATATGGATAGCTTCGATGTATCTATTTTCAAAGGTAAGGACAGGCTCTGACCAAACCTGTCTAGCGGAATCGATAGATGATATTTTCTCAAAAAGTGATTTTAATATCAGTAATATGTTCATGCAACAACACCAATTTACATTGATTATTTGCTACCGATTAACTCCTAGGTATCCGCCATCAAATCCCGCATCTTAAAATCCTCCACAATGGCTTCGAAGATAGAATTCGTCACTTTCGTGACAACGTAATACCATAGAAAAACTAGAATGGGAATCAGGACGGGTGATATGACTAAGCCCACGACTAGCACAAGGAAGGTGATCAGATAGCCTAGAATACGGACTAGCCAAGGATTACTCAGATACTTCCGGACGTAGCGACGGGCGTACTTGTCTGAATGGGCTTCTGGTTCGCTAGGGTTACCTCCTCCTCCGAATAGGTTCTTTTTGAGCACAGCCCAGAGCAAGGCACTAACTCTTCGGCGAAATGGCCTTCTCAACTCCTTGAGCTCTTCAGCGGTGATCTTGATATCCTCAAACTGGATCGGATTATCTAGATGCCCATTTTCCTCTTCCTTCTTGGAACAGGCATCGTATATTCTAAGATCGGGAATGATGGGAAGGTGTGCCTGATCATCCTTGATGTAGTGAAAGCGCTGGAACTTCTCATCTCCTTCCTGCCAATCGCTGAAGATGGGGAAGACCAGTTCCCCGGTGTTTTTATCTGTTACTTCATCAAAGGGAACAGAAAAGTGTTTGCGCAAAAAGCTTTGGCAATTCTTTCTACCTAGGAAGAAATCATGCTCACGAAACTCCCGTTTGAAAAAGCCGCTGAATCCACCCAAGCCTCCACAGGCAATCGGATAGTCATCCTTTTGCGGCGTTTCGGTCTGCTTTTCATCGTCCCACCTTAAGGCCCTTCGGACTGGGAAAATCAGATAGCGCATGTTATCCTTTCGGACGAAACTCTTGGAAATATCGCTCTCCTTTACCATCGCCTGCCGACGTATTGCCGAGAGTAGATTTGGAACAATCTCCGAGATAGTCTTTAGAATGTAATTTGTTTGCAGTGCCGTCGCTTCCTCCGCAAAATTGGGAAAGGGATCGATCATCATCAAGGCATGTTCTTGGGTCTTATCATCAGCTGCTTTAGAGGCTCGCTCTTCCAATACCCGCAGTACCTCTCCAAAAGGTTCATTATTGATCGTCCCTCCATCTACTGCTGTAAATTCAAACTTTTCTGGGATCTTATCCCAATTGATATTGATCTCCTGACTCTCAAACATTCGACGTATGTGTGCCGCAATGTATTTCCGTTGTGTGATGTATTCTGGTAGATCTGGATGTGGGATAGGGCGAGCCTTGAGACCTACCGGGAAGGCTCCGGTGGCCTTGGCGCATTCTATCGCGAATTGCTTGTCTTTTGCATTATTAGGATCAAGTGGAATTAGGTGATCCTTGTTGACAAGGGGGGCGGGATCGATGGTGAAGTGAGCAATGCCCTTGTGCATGTACATCCTGTGAGCTGGAGCCCCTTTCTGCGCTTGCTGACTCTCCGCACTTTTTTCTGTCAAAGCGCTACCAAAATTGATCTCCAAGGGTACGCCCCGCAGGCTACAAATGGTCATGATGAGTTCAAGATCTTTAGCAATGTAGCTAGGCCAGTCGGCTGAATCATGCTTGTTAGAGCGGTTGACTTTGATTTCATTGGCTTTATCGGCAATGCCATCAATAGCTGCAGAATTTAGCAGGGAGGGAATGACTCCAGTCGCTAGGTCCCCCGTTTCGCACATCTGCGCTAGGGTCTTACTATTGCCCTGGTCATTCAAGTTGACCCAAGTATCAAACAAGCGATTACCTTTCCCTTGTGGATTATCTTTATCAACGAATGTAAAACCTTCAAACAGTGCTAGGGTAGTGATACAGGATGTCATACCTCCCGCGGAGGCACCACCAATAACTTCTAGTCTTACTGTATGCATGGGGATGCTGGGATCGTAGGCGCCTGCAGCTGTAGCTTCTTCTACGCTGCCGTGCTTTCGTATGGCATTCAAATTCTCCTGCTTAGCCCGTTCCCAACGATCTAAGGTTTCTAGCAGATAATCCATGACTCCGGCAGTGTAAGCACCAGCGCTCACCGCCCCGGCCATGGCGATGCCTAATTTAAAGGTAGTGTTATGGGGCATAATCATAGGTATTATACAGGTATTCAGTTGGTTCTGATCTTAGCAGTTGTCAGCTTAACTGCAAACTATAGTTGATGGCTAAGCCTGGCGAATGGCCTAAATTTACAATATTCGGGCTTTTTAAAGGATCATAAAGCCCATTCTTTTAATTTCTTAAACTGCTGTTAATCTTTGGAATGTGCACCTTTAAGGGGTAGAATTGCCTGCTGGTCTCATAATGCTGTGAACCACTTGCCCTTTTGTAAGGCAGCAATTATCTTTAGTTTACACTAACGGGACAAGTATGAGCAAAAAACGATCGAAAATCAGGTGGAAAAATGTATTACGGATCGGCAATCTCGTTTTTCAGGTCGGTTGGCGAGTTCTCGTTTTCTTTTTGGTATTAGCATTGGCTCTTTTCTTGTACCGAGGGATGCATAATGAGAACTATGCAGTAGAAGCCTTTCATGTTCCTAAAGGTTATGCTGACGCTGGTTTAAATGGGGTTGTTTTTGCGAACAAGCTCATGGATGAGGTACAAGCAGTAGATGATTTCATCGCCAGCGTCAAAGAACGACCTACCGAGGTTCAAAGTGGCATACAGCCCGACCTCAACTTCCAGGTGATGGGGATTGGACTTACCGTGAATTCTATCACCTACTTTCTCAAGGAAATTTTTGGTAAAGAGCGGCGTGCAATCGGTGGTGAACTCACAGATATTGATCAAGAACTGGAACTTACCTTAAGGATTACTGGACATCAGTCCAAACACTTTTCTTTTACTTATGAAGAAGGGAAACGAGAAGAAGCCTTGCAGCACTTGATGCATGAGGCAGCAAAGGTCGTCATTGGCTTGTTAGACCCTTATCGCCTCTCTGTATATCATTACAAGAAGAAGGAGATGGATAAGTCCTTAGAATTAATCATGGACCTCATTGCTAATAAGCCAGACGAAGCGGCTTGGGGCTATCTGGCATGGGGCAACATCCTCAACACCCTGGATCGTCCTGAAGAGGCCTGCGAGAAATTCCAGAAATCGATCGAATATCAACGTGGTTTCCGCCTAGCTTATGCCAACTGGGCTTGGACCGAGCTACGACAAAAGAATTATGAAGCAGCAATCCCGCTATTTGAACGAGCAAACCAAGGCCACCCAAAAGTGGCCAGCTATTACAATGGGATTGCTATGTGCTACCGGAATATGAAGGAATTTGCGAAGGCTGAAACTTATTTCGCGAAAGCTTCGGCCTCAGATCCTGAGCATACACTATGGTGGAATGGGAATTGGGCTGGAATGAAGTTCTCACAAATGCAGGATACAATTGGTGCTGTTCGTCTCATGAAAAAGACAGGAGATGAAATGAAGGAGGGGGGAGATAAATATCTGGCCTATTCAGCCTACTACTTCTACAAAAATGAGCCAGACAGTGCTCAGCAGATGGCGGAGTTAGCACTAGAAATTGCTCCGAGTAATCTGATGGCGCTTACACAAGTCACAAACTTTTACTTCAATACGGGAGATAACGAATCTTGCGTTCGATCCACCAAGAGAAAAGTTAAGTTATTGCTGTCCGATAGAAATGTTGAAAATTGGTCCAATCAGTTATTAAGTTCTTACAATGTTCTAGCCATGTGCGAATATGGCTTAGAACAGTACGATTCAGCCTTAGTACATGTCAATCTTGCCATTGAAGTAGATCCGTTAAACGCCATCCCGTATACCACACTAGCGGAGACTTATGCCTACATGGGTGATCATGAGAAGTTCTACGAAGCACTTGAAATGGCTGTAGACAGGGGGTACGACTTTGAACGAATAAAAACGGAGGAACCTTATGATCGCTATCAAAATGAGGAAAGATTTTTGCAGTTGATCAATAAGAATAAGCAGGAGGAGCCGGACTTAGAGGCGGCGCTTGACTAGATGAAAGGACAGCCACTTGTCTGATAACAATAAGTAAGTTGAAAATTATCGCCAAAAAACTTTTTTTATTCCGAGGTAAGTCTAAATTTGCTGCCTTCACCATAAAGTATCGATAATGATTAAGATTACCGTGATTGATCGAAAAGGCGAGTCACACGAATTGGAGGCTCCTACGGATATGAATATGAACATGATGGAGCTTTGCAAAGCCTATGAGTTACCCGTGAAAGGTACCTGCGGCGGGATGGCTTTGTGTTCAACATGCCATATGTATATCGAGTCAGATCATGAATTGAAGGAGATGACGGAAGACGAAGAAGATATGTTGGACCAGGCCTTCTTCGTAGAAGATAATTCTAGACTAGGTTGCCAGTTGCAACTGGTAGATGAGATGGAAGGATTAGTGGTTCGCTTGGCGCCAGAAGATGAGGAAGATTAAATTATTTTTGCGATTGGACTTGACAGGTATGAGTCTTTATCGTATTTTTACGATTAAATAACAAAATGGGAAACAAGAAAGAACTTTTTACACCCGAACAGAACCGAATTGCGGGTCTGGCAAAGGCACTGGGCCATCCGGCTCGCATAGCCATTCTGGAGTATCTGCTTAAGGTGGATGCTTGCATTTGTGGGGATATTGTAGAAGTTCTGCCTTTGTCCCAGTCTACCGTCTCACAACATTTAAAGGCCTTGAAAGAGGTCGGAGTGATCAAGGGGGAGATAGAAGGAGTGAAAACCTGCTATTGTATTGATAAGGAGGCCTGGAGTGAGATTGAAGTTTTGTTTAGTCAGTTTTTCCGCAAGGCAGCCCCCTGTTGCTAGCCGATTGCTGATTAGCTTCGAAATAATAGCGACCTATCGTCGCTTTCTTCTTACCTTTAATCATCGTAAAAAAACGATTAAGTTATGAGCTTGACAGTTTCCGCCTTTCTAGACCAATTGAAAGCAGCCCCGGATACAGAATTGAGATTTGAGTACGCTACGGCCCAATTTGTACCGAAGGCTTACCACATCACTGAGATCAAAAATGTTCACGTAGAATCTGTCGATTGTGGTGGACGCCCAGACAGCTACGATCAAACCATTGTCCAACTTTGGATTAAGGACGGAGAAGTAGCAGACCGCCATATGTCAACGGACAAGGCTTTGAAGATCTTCGATATCGTGGAGCGAATGAAACCCTTGAAGCCAGATAGCCCGATTTTCTTCGAATGGGGAACACAGGAATTGAGAACCTCAGTCTATGCCATAGACAAAATGGTCGAGGCAGACAATCTCTTGACCTTCCAGCTAAAAGCTCCAGCCCCGGTTTGCAAACCAGCTTTGGAAGTTTTGGAAATGGTCACAGAAGGGGAAAGTTGTGGTTCAGGTGGATGCTGTTAAGTAGTGCGACAATAGATATTCCTAATTTTTAGCTGCGTCTTTCGAGACCATGCTTCGTTAGTAAAATTCTCACGTAGCCTACGGCTATGCTCGATTTTACTGCCTCACCTGGCCTCGAAATTCGCTCCCTAAAATTTCACGACTACTTTTGTCACACTACTTAGTGAAGACAGTTGCCTTAATCGGGCTCTTATCGCTCTCGGTTTTTATCCGTAAAGAGCGCAGCTATCCGGCATTTACATTTCTTTTACAAATTAGATATAGAGGAGAATTGCTACTTTAAGGACAGGCATATATGTTTGTCGAAAAGTGCAATAAGACCTTATCATGATTTATCACTTCTTACGTTTAGCGATTAGACGAGTTTGGCAAAACAAGGCCCTAAGTCTTCTGATGATAGGTGGCCTCGGTATTAGTATTGCTGCTAGTATCTGGCTGATTCGATATGTAAATTATCATTGGGAGTTTGATCGATTCCATGCGAATGCCGAGCAGATGTATCGATTGAATCACCACCAAATCACGGATCAAAGCAATGTACAACGTAGTGCTATGACCGTTGCTGGAAGTGCGGTGTCTTTGCAGGAGCAATTCCCGGAAGTGCTTGATTATGTTCGTTTAGGTCGTTGGATCGCTAACGATGTGGTTTTTCAGCATAAAGGAAAAGCGATACGAGATCGAGATTTTTTCTTTGTTGATCCCAATTTCTTTGAAGTATTCAGCTTTGAATGGTTAGCCGGAGACCCTTCTGAAGGCCTAGCCGCACCTAATACCTTATGGTTGTCAGAGCAGCATGCTACGGCCTTGTTTGGCACTGAGGACCCGATTGGGCAAGAGGTTGTATTTGAAGGACGCAGAAACTTTACCGTTGCAGGTGTCTTTCGTCAACCTCCCGCTCAATCTCATTTTCAATTTGGCCTATTATCATCCTTGTCTACGGTGCAGCAGATGGGGCTTGACATTTATAGTGATCAACATTGGGAGTATCCCCATGTCTATGCTTATGTTAGATTGAAAGAGGGCGCAGATCCGCAGCAAATTGCTGCTAACTTCAATGAAGAAGTGAATGAACGCTATGGCAAGCCGGAACTTACTCATCGTTTTGAGTTGCAAGCCCTAGCGGATATCCATCTTTACAGTGATCTTCAATTCGAATTAGGACCTTCCGGCAATGGAAGAAGCCTTTGGATTTTGTTAGGGGTGGCTTTGCTGATTCAGTTACTAGCCTGGATTAATTTCTTTAATATTTATACCGCTAAAACCCTTGCCCACTTGAAGCATTTAGGAGTGAGAAAGGTAGTCGGAGCGAACCGGAGGCAAGTGGCGGGACAATTGATTGTAGAATCTGGTATTCTTGCCGTACTGGGCATTGGCGTTGGCCTGCTACTGGCAAACCTAGGGATGCCTGTCTTGGAGTCCTACTTCCCACTAGCGACCGCACCGCTAGAATGGAAGGATTTCTTGTGGGGAAATCCTGGTATATCTCTCCTCTTGGTTGGGGCAGTGGGGATTGGTATGACTATTGGTGTGCCTGCCGCACTTTTGTCTAGTTTAAAGCCAGCCTTTAGTTTGGGACAAAATGTTAGTGTAGCCGGACTTGGTGGCAGGTTGCAAAAGGGCTTAACCACCCTACAGTTTATGATCATTATCAGTCTGCTAGCCGGAACCTTGGTGGTCTACCAACAAACTGTTTTCATGTTAGATCAAGATCCGGGAATAGCATTAGAGGATAAACTAGTACTGCTGGCGCCCCTTGGGACCAAAAATTACAACGACCTGAGTCCATATTACACCCAATTCAAATCCCAACTCGAATCTCGTCCCGAGGTAGAACAAATGACCTTTAGTCGTGAAATCCCCGGGAATGCCTTGGAGGTGTTGCAAGGGGTGGAAATAGGAGGCGAATCCAAGACAACGATTTTTGCTCGCTATACAGTCGATCATGGCTTCTTCCATGCTTTTGAACTGCCGATTATTGCTGGTATTGATCCACGTACCCGCCCCACTGAAGAACGCAACCTGGTGGTGAATGCCAGTGCCATGGAATTACTAGGATTCAAAGACCCAACGCAGATACTCAATCAAAAGATCAACTATTATGATACGGAGCATAGAGTCGTTGCAGTAGTAGAAGATCATCATCATCGTTCTTTGCATCATGATAAGATGCCGATTATATATGACCTCTTTAGAAATCCAACTGAAGATGGTTACTTTATTTTAGATCTTACAAAGCCTTCCAACCCGGCATTCTTGAGCTTCGTTTATGAAGCATATCAGGAAGCTTTTCCGGAATCTGTTTTTGCTCATTTTGACTTGAAAGATCACTATCAAAAGCAATATCGTGGCGACGTAGATTTTCGCCGTGTGGGATTGGCCTTTACCATACTCGGTGGAATCGTGGCAGCCCTAGGTTTATTCGGGCTTTCACTCTTGGTATTTGAGAGTAGAACAAAGGAGGTTAGTATTCGCAAGGTACTCGGTGCCTCAGTACTCGGTGTAATTGTATTGCTGGTAAAAGATCTACTTAGATGGGTCCTGATCGCCATTGTCTTGGCTATTCCAGTGACCATCTATTTTGCGCAACAATGGTTGTCGAGCTTCTCTTATCGGGTGGATTTGGAATGGTGGGTCTTTGCGTTATCAGGTATCCTTGCCCTATTGATGGCTTGTTTAACGATGAGCTACCAATCTTGGAGAACGGCGATGCAAAACCCTGCCCTTGTGTTAAAGCAAGAATAGTTATGAATCTCAGACCCTTATCCTCGGCGGATTGGCCCTTGATAAAAAGCATATACGAAGAAGGATTGGCTACCGGCATGGCTACCTTCGAAACGGAGGCACCTGCTAGTTGGGAGATCTGGGATCGAAAGTACCTGGCACCCTGCCGATGGGGGATGGCGGAGGAAGGACTTTTGCAGGCATGGATTGCTTTGACTCCCTTTTCCAAACGTTGGGTTTATCGCGGAGTGGCAGAGATTAGTGTCTATGTAGGAAAACAGGCGCGTGGAAAAGGATTCGGAAAAGCACTAATGAAGAAAGTCATCGACGAAGCACCTAATCGAGGCTTTTGGACCCTGCAATCTGCCATTTTTGCTCAGAATGAAGCTAGTATTCAACTACATAAGAATCTAGGATTCCGCGAGGTAGGCATCCGAGAGAGAATTGCCATGCGCGATGGTCATTGGCACGATAATGTGCTGCTAGAGTATCGATTTGGGTAGAGAAGCACCTCCCGTCATTGATCGAAACCAAATTTCGGAAGGTACTTCGAACTTAATGGTGATTAGAAAACTTAGATCGGACTAGTTGTAACCTGGATTTTGCTCCAGTACACCATCAATATTCAGATCAATTTCGGACTGTGGTATCGGATACAGCCTATTGTGATCCTGGATACCTGCCCCAAATCCACCAATAGCTTGATCATTGTCGTAAAATCTCCGCGTTCGATCCACAAATACATTGACACCATCTACTTCTCTGAGTCGCATCAAAGTAACCAACCTCCATTCTTCGGCATATAGCTCCCGTACCCGCTCATCAAGCAGATAGTCTAGGCTTACCTCATTTCCAGTGATTGGTTTGGCGCTGGATCGTTCTCTTACAATATTAATGTCAGCTGCTGCACTAGCTAGGTCACCTTTTCTCAGGTGAGCTTCTGCTCTTAATAAGTAGGTTTCAGCTAAGCGCATGCCATAGACATCATTATTGCTGAATCCACCTCCTTCTCGGTTTAGCTGGCTAAAATGTTGATTGGGAGCGGCAGTTTTCATGTAGTATGGCCAAAGGTATTGAATGGTATCATTCCGAATCGTGGCATCACTTTTTCGGTTGATGGGATTACCATTACCATCCAACACCAAAGGTGACTCAGGGTCCGAGTTGTCTTCGCGCTCGTACCAGTCCACTGCCGGACGAATTAGTCTGCCATTCCATTTTGATTCTGGGTTGTTGTATCTCCAAGTTCTGAAAATACTATGATTGGAATTTCGGATGTCATTGGTCCAATCGCTTCTCCAGATGTCGTAGGCAGCGTAGTTCGTTAACTTTGCCCAAGCCACCGGACGCCCAAACTGCGGCATAAATAGCGGAAAATTAGGCCCTTGGATGGCTCTGATACCATCTGGACCAGTACCTAAACGGTGATAAGCAGGTCCAAAGGCGCGTTCTCCTGGATACCGTCCGTCAATCGTGTTCACCAGTGTGATCGGTTCATTCTGAAGTACCCATATATCTTCGGTATTCTCCGGAAGGTTATGATTACCGAATAGGAATAAATCATTGTAAACATTTCCTCTGGAATCGGTAGTATCTATCAACACCGGATCATTGTCGTTAAAACGAGACCCAAAACGGTCTCTCATCAGGGCATAGCCGAAATCATTAATTACGGAAGTAGCCATGGCAATGGCATCATCGTAGCGCCCCACAGAATTGTAAACTTCACTGAGTAAATGCCTAGCTGCTCCTTTGGTGATGCGACCCTGCGCAGCCTCATCTCCTGGATTAGGGAGGTTGTCACCAGCGAATTGAAGATCCGCAATAATGAAATCATATATTTCTTCTTCGGAGGAACGGACTAAATCCGTTCTTGGGGAAGATACGGCTTCATCAAACAGTGGAACTCCTCCA